>JBJEVD010000056.1:0-17651 GCA_051884175.1 Candidatus Coproplasma sp. | reverse complement strand
ATTACGGGTACGGTGTTCCAACGCCTCGTAAGTTCAAAGGACTTTTCTATATCCTTTTGTATCGCAAGGCAGGGTTCGGCAACGCCGGGCGTATACGCAAGCGAAAGCTTCTCCCTGGTGTCCACCTCTACTCTGGGTACGATTTCAATCTTACCCTTCCACTCTCCGTGTTTTTTCAACGATTCCTCTCTGTAATTCATAAATATCTCCTTTAGACGACTTCATTATACAACTTTTTAGCTTTAACGGCTTAATTATACAACTTTATATTATCGGTTGCAAGAATTTACCGCAAAAAAATAACGCTTTCGTCCGAAAGCGTTAAGTTTGATTTAATTGAAAGATTAATTAAGTTCTTCAAAGACGAGCTTGTCGGCAACGAGGGCAATAAACTCGGAGTTAGTCGGTCTTTCAGCACCTATGTAAACCTTAACGCCGAATACCGAATTAATCGCCTCTATCCTGCCCCTGTTCCAGGCAACCTCGATGGCGTGGCGAATAGCCCTTTCCACCTTGCTGGGAGTAGTGTCGTACTTCTTGGCAATCTCGGGGTAGAGGCGTTTTGTCACGTTGTTGATTATAGATTGATCCTCGCAAGTCATCTTTATGCCCTCCCTCAGGTATTGGTAGCCCATTATGTGCGGAGGAACGCCGATTGATATGAAGATGTTGGAAATTTTTTCGTCGATTGACGTCACCCTGCGCCTGTCCCTTGAAATGGGCGAGGCGAGGTATTGCGGAGACTTTTCGGCGAGTACTTCCTTTACCCTCTCGTGCACGGTCTGCGCTGAAACGGGCTTTACGAAATAGTACCTTGCACCGCTTGCAATGGCTTTTGCAACGATATTATCATCGGCGAAACCTGAAATAACAAAGGCATATGCGGCAGGCAAATTGCTTTTGATATGCTTTAAAACGCCAAACCCGTCCTCGCCGGGCAGAGTGGTGTCAAGCAGAACCACGTCGGGTTTATGCTGATTTATCAGGCTTATCCCCGTCTCTCCGTCCATACCGATTGCACATACGTTGAAGTCGCCATCCTCCTCGAACCGAGTTTTAAGCTCGCCTAAAAATTGTTCATTGCTTTCCAATATTACGATTTTTTTCATAACAAATCCCTTTTTTATTTTTTTGTGAATTTATTATAAAATACATAATTTTTGCGGTCAAATGATTATTTTACAAAATTCAAATATTTTTGTACAAAATTCATAAAATATTAAATAATTTTGTACAAAATTGTCGAATTCGGTTATTTGAACAATTATCAGACAGTGTAATCGAGGACGTAAAAAGGTGCGGCGGAGAGCGTTATGCTCTCCGCCGCACCTTATATTTTAGTAAACTTATGGTTAATCGGAGCTTGAATTTCTATTCGAAAGCATTAACTCCGTCAATCGTCTTTGCACCCTCTCAACGTCCTGTATGTAATAATACTTCAGTTCAGAGCCGTTAACGGTTAAAACTATATCTCCCCAACTGAACGACACACCCTTCCAGTGTCTACAGCGAGAAATAACGTTGGTTATCTGCGAAATCTTAACGGTTGTATCAGGCAAGATAAGTTCATCACCCCTGCGTGTTATTATAACAGAGGGCGTTTTGGCAATTCTGATGTTTATTACTCCGCATACCGCCACGAGCACCACCGCCGCAACAATATATATTATGGCTGTATACTTCAATTTCTCTATCAGTATAAGGCTCAAAATAATAAGTATAATACCAAGCACGATTGGCACCTTATACATCCAACCGACATTCTTTTTACGTGCAATAATCTCTTCCATCATTCTGTTATTTAACCGATTTGCTTTTATTCTCTACAAACGAAAAGGCTTCGAAAATTATCTTGCCGTTTACTGCGTAAATACGCTTACTTAATCTTTTTATGAATAACAATCGGGCTAAACTAATCTTTCAACCCTCTTTCTTTTAACCAGCTCGAAGGCGTAGCAAAGTCCCTGCATATCGGGTTCGAGATATGATAGAGCCTTCTCCTCCATTTCGTAGGATATCCCGTAGTACGCCTCTGCAATACCGCCTGCCATCGCGCCTATCGTGTCAGAATCGCCCCCGATGGATACTGCGTTTCTTATGACGTCCTCGAAATTCTCCCCGTCCAAAAAGGCAATGACCGCCTGGGGAATACTGCCTTGACAGGTTATCCAATCGCCCGCCTCGTCGTAGCCGTAACTGCCCGTAATACCCTCAATCGTAAAGCTTCCGTCATTTAACACGGGGTAGTAAGCGGCAAGCCGCCGACGGATATACTCTTTATTCTTGCCTATCCTTGCAAGATATACCGCCATTGCGACGCACTCTGCTCCCTTAATTCCCTCCGGGTGATCGTGGGAGATTTCGGTTACTTGCCTTGAGAGGGTTTTAACCTCCTCCTCGCTGTCGGCAACCCAGCCGACGGGGCTTATTCTCATTCCTGCGCCGTTGCCGTAACTGTTTAACTTACGCTGCCCTTTAAACAGCCAATCGGTAAACCTCTCCCCGTATATCACGTTGGGGTGCCTGTGGGCAATATCCACCATACACCTGGTTGCAACCTTACCCAACCCGTCGTAGTTTCCGCGGCATAAATACAGGGCGTTGGCAACGGCTAAGGTCATCAGCGTGTCGTCGGTATAATGGCAGGAGCCGGTAAACATCTCAAAGTCCTTACCCGAATGGTTGATAAACTCAAACCTGCTGCCTACGATATCGCCGATAATTGCACCTAACATTAATTTTCACCCCTTTTATGCCGTTGAGTTATAACGCTATGCGGATCGTGGGTACAACGCCAACCCAAGTCTGCGTAACGTGGTGGGAAGTAGTCTCATCATACGGCATACGGGAGGTTATGCACTTTGCATAGTTTTTTCCGTCCTCTGTCTTGACTATGCCGTCGCGCAGCCAGTAGGGCGAATTGTATACGTTGTTGTACGTATCGTAGAGTACACCCATACAAAGCGTATAATCATAGTATGCGTATACCCTCTTGCTGTGGTTGGTAACGGGTGTTAGCTCCTCCTCGCTGGGCAGATAAATTTTATCGCCGTAGCAGTCGTCGTTAGCTATTAAAATATCCTGTTGCTCTTGGGTAAACAGCTCGTCAAGCTGGGATAGAAGCCAACTGCGAATATAGCTGTTTTCATACGTCACTTCCTCGTCGGTATTGTGGAAGGGCTGGCTCTCGTACACGTAATTGGTCCTTAAAGTTGCAATGCCGTTTTTATAGTTGTCTATATGCCACAACAGCTCTCTCTCGTAGAACCAATATATATAACCTTCACCGTATTTGTTGTACTGCTGTTCGTTCTTGGTAGCATTAGTCCTTAAGTAACATTGATTATTTTCCCTGTACTCCTTAATATACACGCCGCGATAGTTTATTTCCTCTCCCTGCACGTCGCAGTAATACATATTACCCATTCCCGACTTGGCGTCGTATGCCTTCCAGTTTGCGATACCCTCTTCAGTGGTGGGGTCGCCCGCCTGTTCCAAAAGCTGAGCACAGAGCTCTACATCCTCTACCTCATCGGAGTAGTGCGTACCGAACATCAAATAAGCACCTTGGGGATTTGGCGTACCGTTTAAATTGCAACGGGTATAAAGCTGCTTTGCTCCGCATACCGTACAGACCCCGTCCTCATATGTATGAGCGGCGAGAGGGATTGTTTCAATCTTGCTCTTTCCACAGACGCAGGTTAATTTCTTTTCGCCCGCATGCTCGCAAGTGGCTTCGGTTATGATTTCTTCGTTAATAAACTCGTGAGCTACGGTATTGCTGTAGTCGTTGTACTTGCACGTTTCGGTGTGTTCCTCTTCGGTTATATTCGTATACTCGACAACGTGACTTTCTGTGAATATCGCCCCGAATGATATGCTCTTCTTAGCCACGGTAAACTTATACTCAAGCTGTTCGGAGAGTACGGTATCATCCTCGTTTAACCATTTTATAAAATGGTGACCCTCTGCGGCTATTGCCTCGACGGTTATTTCGTCGCCCTCGTAATGGGTGGTTTTATAGCTTGCGGCGTCGGGGTATAACTTACCGTTAATTTTTAACGTGCCGTATGCCGCCAGGGGGAGGATATTGATGCTTACCTGAACTTTTGCCCTAGTATCTTCCTCGGCAACGATAAAGCAGGAAAAGCTGCTCGTTTCGAACTCAAGCTTTCCGCCGACTATTTGTGCCGAAAGGGTTTCGACCGAACCGCCGTCTTTTACGTGGAAGACCTTGTAGCTCTTTGAAGTATCAAGACCTGCTACGGCAAGGGTTACTTTTGCCTTGCCGGACGGCTGAACCTTTACGCTGTCCTTTACGACTGAAATATCAAAGACGTATACTTCAGCGTCTTTGTAGTACTCCTCGTCCGCAATGCTTGCAACCGCGTCTGCCTTGTTGGCACCCTCTAATTGTTCAACCACGAGCTGAACGCCATCTTCAAACTTACCAGAAACGGCAACGCCGCTTTCGTCGGTAAGGTTGACGTCTTGCTTGCCGTCCGTAGGGTCGGTTATAAAGTTACACGCGCTAAGCGATACGCACATAGCAAGTATAACGCACATAAAAATTGTAAAGACGGAATTTTTACGTGTTTTCATTAAAAGCCTCCTTTTGAAGATAACTTTTTACAGTTTCCTAATTCATATATAGTCTGCCGTTATCGTCCTGTTGCTTTAAACCATATATTTCTAATTATATTATATAACAGGTTTAATAGAAAATCAAGTTCTGCTATCCCCCATTTGTGCAATCATATTCGCATACCGAACAGACAGACAAAAGAAAACTCCCCGTTTCGGAGAGTTTTTTTCTTAACGTATATAGTAAGTTATTTACGCCTTGTTTTTTACCTTCATCATTCTGATAATCGCCGACCTCTCGTTTTCGTCAAGCTTTGACTTGATGTACTTGATGGTCTCTTCAAGCTGCGGTATCATAACGTATTCCAGCGCATTGATACGCCGCTTGTTGCGCTCTATTTCGTCGGCAAGCATTCTTACCGTCTTTTCCGTCTTGGCAAGCTGAACCATTTTAGGGAGAAGAGCTACCGCCTGCGCCACGGAATAGTCCGCCTCGCTGGTGATTTCCGAATAAGCATAGGGCAGACCGTCGGTGCGCTTTTCGTTGATTATATCTATTTGCGGCACTTCAATACCCATTATGCTTTCGGTAGAGCACTCTGCCCTGACCGCAACAGACGGCATTGAAAAAGCCGTTTCCGCTCGGTATGAAGGCGTTACCGAACGTGCAATCGAAAACTGCTTTAAGGTACGGGATAGTTCCTCTTCCACTTCCTCTCTCAAGCGTTTATTTTCCCTGATTATGATTGAAAAACGGCGTACCATTTCGTCGGACTTATCTTTCAATAATTTGTGTCCTCTCACCGCGGTATCCAAACGAGCCTTCAGCTTTTTCAGTTCCATACGGGTAGGATTAACGTTTAATCTACTCACAATATTCCTCCACGAAAAATACCTTCGGCGCAGTTTATTCTTTATCGCCGCCGGACGTGAGATACTTGTCTATATATGCCTGACGGATACGTTTAAGCTCTGAAACGGGGAGAATTTTTAAAAGCTCCCAACCGAGATCGAGCGTTTCCTCAACGCTTCTGTCGGCATTAAAGCCCTGGTTAATATACACCTTTTCAAACTGCTCGGCAAATTTTGCGAAGAGCTTATCCGTCTCCGAAAGCGCAGCCTCGCCTAAAATTGCGGATAGCTCCTTACTCTCTTTACCGCTTGCGTAGGCAGAGAACAGCTGATTCATCGTGTCGGCGTGATCCTCACGGGTCTTGCCCTTGCCTATACCCTTATCTTTAAGTCTGGAAAGAGAGGGCAGAACGTCTATAGGCGGATTGATACCCTTTTTATACAAATCTCGGGAGAGGATTATCTGCCCCTCTGTAATATAACCCGTAAGGTCGGGAATGGGGTGCGTCTTGTCGTCTTCGGGCATAGTCAGAATGGGTATCTGGGTTATCGACCCCTCGCAACCCCTTATTCTGCCTGCACGTTCATACATAGTGGCAAGGTCGGTGTACAGATATCCGGGATAACCACGTCTGCCGGGAACCTCCCTTCTTGCCGCAGAGACTTCACGCAGAGCCTCCGCGTAGTTGGTTATGTCGGTCATTATTACAAGGACGTGCATACCGCAGGTGAACGCAAGATATTCCGCGCAAGTCAACGCCATACGGGGGGTGGCTATACGCTCCACCGCAGGGTCGTTGGCAAGGTTGGTGAACAGAACCGTTCTCTCTATCGCGCCCGTCTTTTTGAAGTCGTCTACAAAGTACTGCGCTTCCTCGAAGGTTATGCCTATGGCTGCAAACACAACGGCAAAGTTGCTGTTGCTGCCCCGAACCTTAGCCTGGCGCGCTATCTGCGCCGCAAGCTCGGCGTGAGGCAGACCGCTCATAGAGAATACGGGCAGCTTCTGCCCCCTTACGAGGGTGTTTAGTCCGTCTATCGCAGAAATACCCGTCTGAATAAATTCGTCAGGATAATCACGTGCGGCAGGGTTAATAGGTTCTCCGTTTATATCCATTAGCTTTTCGGGTATTATCGGCGCGCCGCCGTCACGGGGGTTACCCATACCGTCGAATACCCTGCCTAACATATCACGTGATACGGCAAGCTGCTGGCTGTGCCCTAAAAATCTCGCCTTCGCGCTGGAAATCTGCAAGCCCTGAGAATTTTCAAACAGCTGAACGACCGCCTTATCACGGTTTATTTCAAGTACTTTGCCGTGTCGGATATCCCCGTTGGAACAGACGACGTCCACAAGTTCGTTATACTTAACGCCCTCAACGTTCTCGACCAGCATAAGCGGCCCTACAACTTCACGTATGGTCTTATATTCCTTATACATCACGGTCGCCTCCCTGCAAAGCCTTCATTTCCGTACTTATCAGCTTTAATATATCGTCGAACTCGGAGATATTTTCTTCAGGTATATATTTGGCTCTGCCTATTCTCTCCTTGCTCCTGCTTGCGAGGATTTCGTCTATAGAAGCATAGTTGGAAACCGCCTCCCTTGCGCAGGTATCGAACTCGTAAATCATCTTAAGCATAAGATACTGCTTGCGCATAGACGTATAGGTATCTATTTCGTCGAACGCATTCTGGTGCAGATAATCCTCTCTGATTATCTTTGCCGTTTCCATAGTCAGTCTGTCCTTTGAAGACAGAGCGTCCATACCGACCAGACGCACTATTTCGTCTAAAGCAGCCTCTTCCTGCAGGATTGTCATAACGAATTGACGGTATCTTACAAAGTCTGCGCTGACGTTCTCGTCGTACCAATCCTTCATCTTGTCGGCGTACAGCGAATAGCTTATCAACCAGTCGATTGCAGGGAAATGACGCTTATACGCAAGCGACGCACTCAACCCCCAGAAGACCTTGACTATGCGCAGCGTAGCCTGAGAAACGGGTTCGCTGAGGTCGCCGCCCGGAGGCGAAACCGCGCCTATCGCCGTAACGGAACCGGTGCGTTCCTTGGAGCCGAGCAGCTTAACTATACCTGCTCTCTCGTAGAATTCCGCAAGGCGGCTTGAAAGATATGCAGGATAACCTTCGTCGCCGGGCATCTCTTCAAGTCTGCCGCTCATCTCTCTCAGAGCTTCCGCCCAACGGGAAGTGGAGTCCGCCATTATGGCTACGTTATAGCCCATATCACGGAAATATTCCGCTATAGTTATACCCGTGTATATCGACGCCTCCCTCGCGGCGACGGGCATATCCGAAGTATTTGCAATAAGGACGGTACGTTTCATTATGGGTTCGCCCGTCTTAGGGTCTTTAAGGGCGGGGAACTCGTTCAATACGTCGGTCATCTCGTTGCCACGCTCTCCGCAGCCGACGTAAACGATTATATCTGCGTCAGCCCATTTAGCAAGCTGATGCTGAACTACCGTCTTACCGCTGCCGAAAGGACCGGGAACGGCGGCAACGCCGCCGCGCGCGACGGGGAAAAGCGTATCTATAACCCTTTGCCCCGTTACCATGGGCGTATCGGGCGAGAGCTTTTCCCTATAAGGTCTGCCTCGCCTTACAGGCCACTTGCGGAGCATACTTACCGACCTTTTGCCCGAAGGCGTCTGTATAACGGCAATCGTCTCCTCAATGGTAAAGTCTCCCTCCTCAACGGATACGACCTTACCCCTGACGCCGTTGGGAACGAGAATTCTGTGTTCGACTATTTCCGTTTCCTGAACGACGCCGAGCACGTCGCCCTCCTCGACTTCGTCGCCTACAGAAACTTGGGGAACGAACGCCCACTTTTTATCCCTGTCGAGATTGTTGACCGAAACGCCCCTTGAAATACGTGAACCGTATTTAAAGAACAGAGTAGTAAGCGGACGCTGAATACCGTCGAAAATACCCGTAATCAGACCGGGGGCAAGCTCCACGGAAAGCGGTTCGCCCGTAGAAACGACGTTTTCGCCGGGTCCTAAACCCGACGTCTCCTCATAAACCTGTATGGACGCCTTATCTCCCCTCAGTTCGATAACTTCGCCTATAAGCCCTTTATCCGATACCCTTACCACGTCGTACATCTTTGAATCCGACATATCTTCGGCAATAATCAAGGGTCCGGAAATTTTTACTGTTTTACCCATATAAACCTCTGTTTACGCAATTTATCTGCCGCACGAAACCCTTAAAAAAGTTTTTTGTCAGGTTACGCAGCAGCGAGTATTGCTATGCAGTCCGCAATAACGCTTATTTTAAGAATAAATGATTTAGCTCAGTTGTTAAACAATATATCGACGCCGAGAGCCCGTTCCATCGCGCTTTTAAGAGCCTCTTCGCCGTAACCGGTACTTCCGTTTTGGGAGGGAATACTCAAAATCACGGGGTACGGCTCTTCGTCGAACCTCTTTAAAAATTCGCCGAGAGGGCGCGCAAGCTCCTCGGTTAAAAAAATTATTTTGTAGTCTTTGGCTATTTTGCGCAGAACTTCACGCGCCTTTGCCTCGTTTTCCGCAGGAAAAGCGGCTACGCCTGCAGCTTTAAAAACCATTATGCTGTCGCCGTCGCCGACGATTGCCATATTACCTATCATTGAAAGACCTCCCGCAAAACCCGAAAAAAATCAAAGCCTTACGATACGACTTGGATTTACGAAGACGAGCGCAACCGGTTTTTTATTTCGCTATCGCTCAATCCTGCAAGCAGACACACAAAAAGAATTCTGACGTTTTCGTTTTCTGCACGACGCCTGAAAACGTAATACAGGAAGGGCTGGTTATTGACAAGCTCATACTTCTTTGCCGAAAAGTATTCGGTTTCGTAACTTTCAAGCAGACGTTCCGCCTGAGTCATCGGTCTGCCTGCATTCTTATCCTCGAAACACTTTGCACAGAAATGCGCGTACGGCGTGTCGTCGAGGGAATGAGCCGCCTTTTCAGCGTCGTCGCCGAACAGCTTTTCAAGTTTTTTTAAATCAAGTGTTCCGCCGCCGACGTAACGGTTTGCGGCGTAATCTTCGTCGGGCGAACGCAATGCGGTTAGTATATTGGTCATATCCGCCTTTGCCGCTATAAGTTTAGCCAACAGCCTGTTTTTTCTGCACGATTTAGACAGATAGGAATAGAGGGCTTTTTCAAATATACACCCCACTTCAGAACCCGAAACGCCGTTAACGTCTGCGCAAAAAAGCTCTGCGGCGGCTTTGACCGCATCGCCTAGCTCTGCGCCTAAAGGCGAATAATCCTCCTCTTTAACGCATTTGGAAATAACCGAAACGGGGATAAGTCCCTCCGGCGCAAGCAGCTTTTGCTCGTCGAGGTCAAGATAACGTGCCTTGACCAACGCCTTTGCATTATGAAAGTCGCGCGGAGCGAGCAAATACGCTTTCTCCGCCTCGGTCGGAGAATACTCCCTGATGAAGGCGTCTATAGCCCTTTCGTCGGCAGAGAGCAGCTGCTCGTAATCATATGCCGAAACGACCTCCGCCCCCTTGCCGAAACCGCTGTCGCAAATAGAGCGCAGAGCCGACTCCGCGTCCGTTTCGCACAGCTTTAATATCTTGTCCTTTAAAAGATATTTTTCCATTGCGGCTATAACGCCGTTGGTATACAAAACGTCTATCGCCATCGTTTAACCCGTAATAAATATCTGTGCGGCAATCTCCGCCTGCATCTCTTCTCTGTCGGCAGAGAGGAGTGCGCCGTAAGAAAGATTTTTATCAGAATCCCTCCCGACGAGAATAAAACCGCCGTCTAAATCCGCCCTGACGGGGGAAACTTCAAGCTTTTTGTCCTTGACGACTTGTAGCTTTATAACTTCCTCGGCATAGCGGTAATTTTCCGCAAACATTATCCTGTCGCCTTCCTCGGCGTAAGAGTTGAGCAGACCTTCGGCGAGCGAAAGCGTATCGCCCTTATTCAACCCGATAAGCAATTCAAGAGCCCGTGCATACGCTTGGTCTATAACTTCGCGCTTAGCTCCGAGCATTATCTTTGCGCAGTCGAGTCGGGCTGTTGCCGCCTTTCCTTCTAAAATCCCTTTGACCTTTTCGGCGACCTCCGCTTCCGTACCTATCCTTGCCCTTTTAGCCTCTTGCTCGGCTTTTGATATCGTCTGCGCCGCTTTTTCTTCAGCCGCAGCGACGATTTTGCCAGCCTCTTCTTCGGCGTCGGATATTATTCTTTCGACAATATCTTCCTTTCCCATATAATTACCTTATACGACAGCAACGAGCATTATGGAAATAATCAGTCCCAAAATAGCGTAGAACTCTATCATGGCGGGATAGATAATCAACTTGCCGCCGAGGGAATCCTGCTTGCCTACGGCATAGATACAGTTGACTGCCGATTTGCCCTGGAATATACCCGTTATAAGACCGGATATGGCCATAGGCATTACCGCGCCGAACAACGTCCAGCCCTGCGCAACCGTTTCAATGCCTGCAACGGACGAAGACGCAATGATGGCAATGATGAAGCCGTAAATACCCTGCGTAGCAGGAAGCAGAACGAGAACGAGCACCTTACCGAATTTTTTGGGATTTTCACCCAAAATGCCGGCAGCTGCACTACCCGTCTTAAACAGTCCCACGCTGGAACCGATGCCGCACAGAATGGCGCACAGCGCAATACCTACCATTGCGATAACGATACCATCCATATAAAACCTCCGAAAATTTAATCTTTTTTATTCAGGCAATTCTTATGCTATGCATAGAAATCGCCGTTGTTTCTCCTACACTTTTACCTTACGTCTTACCTTTCAGCCACCGCTTCCAAAGGCAGATAGACGTACTTATGCTGTGAGCCGAGGGGTGAGAACAGCTCGCCTTCGCCCTCGTAAAATCTGCCGTAAAACTCTACGTACTGTAACCTTGCGTCGTGGATATAAGCACCCAACAACCCTATTGCAAGGTTAAAGACGTGCCCTACGAGCATCAGCACTACGCCGAGTATGACGAACGCAGGATTGCCCCCCGTTATGAACTGCACGGAATACTGCGAAACTATCTGCGCAATAACTGCGCCCGACAGCATCAGTCCGTACAGACGGGCATAGCTCAGCACGTCGGATACGTAGTTAATAATTCCGTAGGCCGCGCCGAAACCCTTTGTAAATTTGCCTATGAATTTTTCCTTTCTGCCTGCGGTCAATACGGCTATTAACAGGCACGCCCCGGCAATAATACCGCCGACCGTGGCTAAAACGGGCATATTCGCCTCGTCGATAAGTCCTACTACGGCGATACCTACGCCCAACGAGAATACCGCCCAGACAATGCCGTCTAAAATTCCGTCGGCTATCTGTCTGCGCCGCCAGCACTGCCACGCCTTGCAGAGGTAGCCTGCCATAAGCTGTACTACGCCGATTTCAAGGCTTATGATAAGCACCGCGGGAACCCTTATTCCGATAAAAGACCACATATCGCTCTGCGCGTCGGGCATAATCGTGGGCAGGAACGGCAGGGTCAACCCGAACAGCGAATTAAACAGTATTCCCCAGATAACGGCAAATATTCCGCCGACGGCGAACACTCCTGAAAGACGTTTGAGTCCGCTGTCCCGATTGCGTTTTTTAAAGTATATAAATCCGCCCCCGACTATCATCAGCAGTCCGTAACCGATATCACCCATTATAAAGCCGAGAAACAGGCTGTAGAACAGCGACATTACGGCATTCGGGTCGAACTCCCGATAGCTGACGGGCGAATACGTGTTGGTTATCGTTTCGAAGTTTTTAACTACCGCATTGTTTTTATACAGCGTAGGAGGCGTATCCTCTGCGGAGGGTTGGGTAAATTCGTAATAAACCGCATCCGTCACGCCGCAAATAGCCTCTTTAACCCTATCTTCCGACTCCTTCGGAACGTATGCCTCTAATATGAACGTCGCCTGCGTTGAGCGAAGCTTGTTTGAAGCCTCGGCTTTTTCCAGCTCGAACCCGACGTAATCGCAATATATCTTCAGGGAACGTATACTTGTATTCAGCGAATACGTTTCAAGTTCAACCTCTTTCAATTGCTCGCAGATCGAGTTTTCCCGCTCTTTGAGGGAGGAAAAATATTCCGCACCCGAAACCGACACGTCGAAAGGACAGGCTACATACGAGTAGCTTTGCAGGATTTTATCGAACAAAACTGACGACTTGTGCCCTGCCGCAAGGACGAGTACGTTGTCCTCGTCAGAATTTATCACCGAGCAAGCGGACAGAGGTTCGTCCTCTATAGCCTTGAAAAGATCTTCCTTTAACGGAGCGGATATCGTTCCGAGTCTGATTTTAGTATGCAAGGTATCTTTAAATCCGTTAAGAGGACTGCTTACCGCCGAATATATCTCCGCTGAAGAAATCGTACGGCGCAACCCGACAAGCTCCGACTCCAGCCCCTTTTTGCGTTCCTCGAGGCGGCTTATCCGTTCTACAAGCGCGTCCGTTTCCTCTTTTTTATCCTTTGCAGACATAAACTCGGAATAGCTGACCTCGAACCCGTCCTTCAGGACGTCGGATTTTATCTTGTTCTCCTTGTTATAAGTTTCCGTTGCCGCGCTGACGTAGGAAAGCGACTCCTCTAGTGATGAAAGATAGGATTTTAACTGCTCGCAGTCAGACGACATCGCCGCGGTATTTTCATCCTCATATTGAAGCTTAATTTCTGTGGCGTTGGTTCTTTGCAGGGCGTTGAGTATTTTATCCCTGTCATAGGACATTGCCACAAGCTTAAGCTTGCTCATTTCAGCGATTGCCATCGGAAACCCTCCGTACAATCTCTTTTATCTGTAATTCGCAGCGTTGCAATCGTTCCTCAACGAACTCTTTCGCCTCTGCACGCGCTTCGGCGATAGCGGCGTCGTAGTTCGCCTGCGCTTCCGCCTGAGCCTTTTTCAACGAGTTTTCACGGATTTTTTTACACTCCTCAACGGAAGCCTTTTCTATCTCAGCGGCACGCACTTCGGCGTTTTCCGCTATTTCTGCCGCTTGCGATAACGCCTGCGATTTAATTTCCTCCGCACGCGCTTCCGCTTCGATTATAGACTTTATGATTTCTTCCATAGAAAACAACGCCCCTGCAAATGCTGTCAAAATAATAACGTATATCTAAATTTTTTCCAATCAACGGAAATTTTATCAGCTATCCGATAAATTTCAGATACAACTATATTATAACCGATAAAATTAAATAATCAATACTTATATTTAATATTATTTTAAATTATAGACTACAGTATAATCTTAAGGTTTGAAACGTCAGTGGTTTTTTTGTGAAAAAAAAGAAAAATATTCAAAATACATTAATAAATATATGTTAAGATGAATACTCAAATTCCACCAAAAAGGACATAGAAAAAGCAGAGAGAACGATTGTAGTCTCCGCTTTTGTACTAATTACGCGCATATTAACTACGTTTTACGGTACTTTTTGCCGCACAATACTATTGACAGAAAATGGCGTGGATAGGACAAGGCATAAATAAAAGCCGTACAAAGCTATTCTGCACGACTTAAAAGAGCCAAAAACAAAAGCCGAACCTCTCAATTGTGAAAAGTTCGACTTTGTTAAGTGTTGGTGACCCGTACGGGACTCGAACCGAAAAAATTAATTAAAAACAGGGGTTTTTTGAAGATATTTCTTTAAAAAATGCCCGTTTTGATAGGCTCAATTTACCCGTATTTTGCGATATGGGGGTAATTTTGGGGGCAAAAATCAATATTTGAATTTCTTTCCTTCTTTCAGAAGGAACTCGTCAGATAGGTCTGTATAAGTGTTTCCTAACTTCCCTAAACTGTGTCCGACAAACACGTTTCTTGCGACGTCGGCAATACCACATTCCTGGCACCGTGTGTAAAACGTTGTACGCAAATCGTATAGTTTATGGTCAGGGAATATCTGATTAAATTTACTCCTCATTACTTCCGGAATGTAAAACTTAATTTCTTCCACTCCTACCATATACGGCTCAAGCATAGGCGTTATGGGAATTTTTTTATATTCGACTTTACCGTTTTTGCGTTTGCTGTTTACCGCAACAATAAACCCGTTCTCTAACTTTGCCGTTTTATATTCGTTAGGTCTTAAGCCCGTATAAAGCGCAATGGCAAACATTAATTGATAGGGTGTACCTTTGGTAGAATCTAATAAGATCCTTTCTTCTTTCTTCGAGAGAGCTTTGCCGTGTTCCCGTTCGTGGGTTATCGGTTGAATGCCTGCCAACGGATTACGTTCAATAAGTCCGTGAGCTATAGCCATTTTGAATATAACGTTAAGCAGATAATAAATATCCTGGGCGTTACGTTCGTAGCCGTGTTTTAGTTGGGTGTCTAAAACCTCTTGGCAGTCGGTGGGTGTAATCTTGTTTATCGGAGTGTTGCCGAGAATGGGTAATATATTCTTTTTGTATCTCCTCAAATCGGTATCGTAAGTTCTTTGGGTTACTTTACGTTTACGGAAATTCTCAAAATAAAACATAGCAAATTCGTCAAAAGTCCTAGGTATTTTGGTTTTACCTTGATTGTTTTCCGTCTCGTGCAACACTTCGATAAATCGGGTTTTTAAATCTTCTAACGTTAGAGCTGAAACGGATATATTATATCCGTGACGGCGGTAACGTGCTTCGTAATCGTGCGAGGTTTTGCCTCTTCTTCTTATGCGATAACAAATAGTCATTCCTTCAGCACGAAACGTGTGTCTGAAATTTTTTGGCATTTTCAAAATCTCCTTGTTAGTGAATTTTAAAACATGCCCTTCGCCCTTATTTAACTGTAGATCTTCTTCCTCCTTTTTGTGAAATGATATAATTTCACAGCTATTTTTTTTACTTCAGAATTTTCACGCACACAAACTATGTGTGGTAGTTCGCCGTCCAAAATCTGATACAGTTCCATAAGATTTTGTATGGCTGTGTTAAGTAGTTCCATTTTGTCTTGTGTGTTCATTATAAAAATACTCCTTTCGGCAATATCGCCTATGGAGTATTCTAATATAAAAATACGCTGTTTTCTTAATCAATTTTTAATGTTAAAAATTAATTAGGTTTATTTTTGCCAATGTGGTATAAATTGGAATCTTTCTTCTGCTAATCTTGATATTTCTCTAATTAGTATTGTCTTTAAACTACTTGAGTCCTTAGGCATATCTTTTTCAATACCTATGTATGGTATATTATTTGCCTTATAAAGCTCTTCCTTTTCCTGTCTATCTTTTAAGTATTGTTGGGTGGTCATTCCCCAGTATTCTATGTATATTCCTTGTCTAGGGCCTGTACCTATGATTGGTATAAACCAATCTGCTTTTTTGTTTTTGGAAGTAATTTCTATAATATCGGGTTCATAAGAGTGTAAAATACTTGAGTTCCATAAAACGTCGTCAATTAACTGTTCCATACTACTTTTGACTTTGTGACCATCAATAGCCGTCAAAATATTAGTCTTTTGCTCGTCTTTTTGTGTAAGTATTTCAGGTACCGGTGTTTCTACTTTAGGTTTTTTTTGTTCTATTAGGCGTATCACGTCTTTATAAACTATGTTTGTAAGTAATGTATCGTCATTTGACCTTTCATTTGTAATTGCTATTGCAATAAGTTTATTACAGTTGGTTTTTACAATGTCAAAATCATGCATTCTAAAAATTACGTCTTTTAGATTAAAGTAATGGTCTCTAAACTCTTTTAAATCTTTATTTTTGTCTAATCCATCACAATAATCTTTTGTTTCAGTCCAACAATTTTTACATTGAGGTTTACCGTTAGAAGGTTCTCCGCAAACAATACATTTTTCGTAAGTTTGTGTGTCTGTTGTCTGTTGATTATTATTTTCAAGTAGTTTGGGATCTTGCTCTTGGGGTTGAGTTCTTTTGTTCAATATATCGAGCATTTCTTCATTGGTATATTTATACCAACAATTTCTGCAAAAAGCATAACCTGTTGTTTTTTCACCGCAAGCAACACACTTGTCAAAACCTGTTGAAGGCAATTCGGTAAATTCTTTCCCTGATTTCTCGCACTCACAAGGTTCTGATGAATTGTGAAATTTTCCGCATTTTTCACATTGAATTAATTTGCCGTCTTTTAATTCTCTGGCGTGTTCTTTGCAAAGTCCGTCTTTGCGGTAATTCCCATATAATGAACTTGTAGGTTTCCCGCAAATAGGGCATACATATTTTTGATCCATTAGTTCTCTCCTTTATTCTTTTTGATTTCTTCTGACGTTGTAAAAGTTTTTAATGTATCTTTAATCATTTTTTTTAATGCAGGAGTTAAAGTCCTGTAATCTTCAATGATTTGTTGTTCTTCTTTAGAATATATTGGCAACGTAGGTCTGTCGGTTTGTTTTATGCCGTAATCGTCCTCAAGTCCTAAAAGATAGTCGGTAGAAACGTTAAGTGCTTTTGATAATTCAATTAGCGTGTTTGCGCTCGGCTCTCTTTTGTTTGTTTCTATCATTGCAATGCATGAGGGAGCGAGATTTGCTCGTTTAGCTAATTCTGTCTGAGTTATATCCTGTTCTAATCTTAAGCTTTTGAGTATGTCACCAAATTGCATATTTACCTCTATTGTGAAAATATTATCACAAATGTGAAAATAATTGTTGACTTTTCACAAACGCGAGTTTATAATGTGATTATCACAATCGTGAAGTTAATATTTGCTGTGGTTTAAAGGAGTGAGTTATATGACCTTTGCAAAAAACCTATATAGTTTGTGTTCCTCTTCGGAATGCTCGAATTGTGATTATTTCGATAACTTAAAAGAGTTTTGCTATCTTGGCGGTAAATACTCCGATTTAAGGGACTACGATTGTACCGGCGTTGCGTGCAAAACTTGCAAGTATTGTGATATTTGTGGGCATGATAAATGATTTAACTAATTGAATTTAAGGAGTGAGTGATATGGATTTAGGTTTGTTAGGTCTGTGTGTGTTGCTTTGTGCTATAGCACTTTGTTTTATCATTTTTACAATTGTTGTATGTGTTATTTTGTATAAGGCAAAAGAGGATATTATTTACTCTATTGTTTCTTCATATAACGTACAAGATAATGTAATTGAAAAAAAAGAAGATATTGACCCTTTTGACATTTGAAGGGTCATTTTATGCCGATAATGGTTAGCATAGGGCTTGGGCGGTTCGATTCCGTCAATCGGCACACGCACTCTTTAAGACGTACACGGCGTAA
>JBJEVD010000055.1:0-66438 GCA_051884175.1 Candidatus Coproplasma sp. | reverse complement strand
ACGGCGGCTCATCAACCTGCCTGCAAGCGCAACTTCCCTGCTCTCCCACTCGTCAAAGTTGTCCTTGATAAGGGTAGAATTAGCCGTAAAATCATACTTGGTCTTCTCATACGGGTTCTTGCCCTCTGCGGTCAATTTTGCAAGCTTTTCACGGCGAATAAGTGCCTGTTCGGCGAGCTTTTGTTGTTCCTCTTCCTCGGTCAAAGGGGTATCGTTTACGTTGTTAGCCATAATATATTACTTAATTTCCTTGATTACTAATGTGTAGGTAGAGCCGTCGGGACAGCTGACTGTAACCTTATCGCCCACCCTCTTGCGCATAAGTGCCGCGCCTACGGGGGACTCCGAGGAGATACGCCCTGCCATGACGTCGACGTCGGTTACGGAGGTTATGGTATAGGTCTCCTCTTCACCGAACTCTTCGTCCAAAACGGTAACCACGCTGTCCAAGTGAACGTAGGTATTGTCGGTGATTTCTTCCTGAATTACGGCGTTCTTAATCTGATATTCAAGCTCCGCAATCTTGCCCTCGTTGGAACGCTGTTCTTCCCTTGCGGCGTCGTACTCTGCGTTTTCCGAAAGGTCGCCGTGGGAGCGAGCCTCCGCAATTCTTTCGATGATTTCAGGTCTTTTAACCATTACGAGATTGTCAAGCTCTGCAACTAAATCATCATAGTTCTTTTTTGTCATAACAAACTGCTGATCTGCCATTTTATTACCCCTTGAATATATTGAAATTGGTTTTTTGATTTTTATAGGCGATACCGCAAGAGGCGGTTGATTAACAAAAGATTTAACTTTTGTGTTTTGGCGAGAAAAATGCAAGCAAGACAATTGCTTTGCGAGGGAGCATACTCTCTGCGGTATGTAACCGAGCATAGCGAGCAGTATTGCGCCGTATTTTTCCGTCAAAAATCAATCGAATATTGCGACAGAGCCTTTTTTATAAAGCAATAAACGTAAGCAGTGCTTACGCTTATTCCATATTATATAGTTGTTTTTTTAAATTGTCAAATTATTATACCCCGTTCCCCTTAATTGGGGAGAGGGAAGAATTTACTTCAAGCCTTTTACGAACTTGGTTATTCTGCCGATTGCCTCGGAGAGGTTCTCCTGCGAGGTGGCGTAGGAGCAACGCACGTGGTTTAATCCCGCCTCGCCGAAAGCCGTACCGGGCACGACGGCAACCTTCTGCTCGTTTAACAGCCTGGTTGCAAACTCTTCACCCGTAAGATGAGTGCTCTCCACCGAGGGGAACACGTAGAACGCACCCTTGGGCGCAAAGCACTTAAGCCCTAAGGAATTGAAGGCGTTGACCATAAATCTACCCCTTCTTGCATACTCCTCTTTCATGCTCTCCACCTCAGCAAAGCCGTCCGCAAACCCTTCGGCAAGGGCGGCGTTAGCGGCGTGCTGGGAAACACGGGGAGCGCACATTATGCCGTACTGATGAATTTTAAACATTGCCTCGTCAATCTCTTCGGGGGCAGACACAAAACCCACTCTCCAACCCGTCATTGCAAACGCCTTGGAAAAACCGTTGATAACTACGGTTCGCCCACGCATATTGCCCAACGAAGCTATGGATGTGTGTTTATATCCGTATGTCAGCTCGGCGTAAATTTCGTCGGAAATGACGAGCAAATCGTGCTTTTCTATGACGGGAATTAACGCCTCCAACTGCTCCTTTGTAATTATCGCACCCGTGGGATTGTTGGGGTAGGCGAGTATCAACGCCTTAGTCTTATCGGTTATAGCCGCCTCTAACTGCTCGGGGGTCAACACAAAGTCGTTGTCCGCAGTACAGTTGACCGCAACGGGAGTGCCGTCTGAAAGCGTTACCGAAGGGGCATAGGAGACGTAACAGGGTTCGGGTACTAAAATTTCGTCGCCCGGTTCGCAGATGGCGCGGAGGGTTAAGTCGATCGCCTCGCTCGCGCCGACTGTAACCAAGACGTGCGCAGGGTCGCACTTGACCGAAAATCTCTCCCACATATAGCGGCAGATATTTTCCCTAAGTTCCGGCAGACCCCTGTTGCCCGTGTACTGCGTCAAACCCTTTTTTATGGAGCGGACTGCGGCGTCACGGATATAGAAGGGCGTTATGAAATCGGGTTCTCCCACGCCGAGCGAGATTGCCCCGTCCATAACCTGTACTATATCAAAAAATTTTCTTATTCCGCTCGGTTTCAAAGTTCTCGAGCGTTCGTTTACAAAACTTCTCATAATGATTATCTATAAAAATAAAAAAGGTAATTTTATTAGAAACAATCAAACTCTTCCGTCATATACTACGTATATGCCACCTTCCCTGTTCTTCAGGGAAGGCTAAATTAAAGTATCGATTATTATGAATTATTTGCACCTTAATTGGGCTTTCCCTATTTTACAGGGCTCCCACAAAAAATTTGCTTGCAAAGATTTTGTGGGAAAAGGAGACACAATCGGGCTAACGTTGTCGTTTGGGATTTATGCCGAACGACACTGCCACACGGTTGTGGCGACGCGGGAAAGTGTCTTGAGCGTTAAGCGAAAGACGATAGAGTTTGACTTCAAATAATTCCACCTTTATCAACAGCTTGCCGTTGGATTTAATCAACAGCTTGCCGTTGGATTGCATCACGACGTTAGTCGTAGATTGAATCAATGCGTAAGCATTGGATTGGATCTCACGAAGTGTGGATTTTTTCACGCTTTAGGGCGAGACGTGCAATCTTACTTTTTCCTCGTTACTCTTTAACAACGCCCCCTCCACCTTGTACTTCTTTAAAATGAAGTGGGTGGCTGTAGAAAGCACTGTATCATATGTTGAGATACGTTCGGAGACGAAACGGGAAATACTCTTTAACGACTTGCCCTCGACTATAACCGCCAAATCGTATGCACCGCTCATAAGGTATAGATTTTTAACCTCTTCGTGTTCGGCGATCTCCTGGGCGATATTGTCAAAGCCGGCTCCCCTTTGAGGGGTAACCTTAACTTCAATCAACGCCTCTACGCCGTCCTCGTTACCCGCCGCGTCTTCGTTGATGATTGCGGTATACTTGACGATAACGCCACGCTCCTCGAGCGAGCGGACGGCGGCGGCAGCCTCTTGTTCGGTGACGCCGAGCATAGCCGCAAGCCTGTCGTTGGGAGTACGCGAATCCGCGCTCAATATCTCAATGATATCCCTGTCGATTTGTTCCATAATAATCTCCTAATAACCTCCGATAGTCAATTATTTGACCACGATATTTTCTAAAATAAGTTTATCGAAGTCCACCGACTCTGCAAAATCCCTGGGCAAAAAACGCACGGTATTGAACTTGGCATAGTTGAATATATGCGTTTTAAGCAGTATAGGGGTAGCTATATCCAACTCCTCACAGATATCCGCAAGGTAGTTGAAGAAATGCGAATAGGCGAATTTATCGTCCTTTTCGTAGGTGGTCTGGCTTATAATTTTGCCGTCTTTTATAATCTTTGCCCAAATTCTGAACATACCCGCATTTTACTAAATTTACACGCAATTGTAAACTATATGACGCCGATTGATAAAAATTTAAGTTAAAAATAATTTTTAGATTGAACTATATGCAAAACTACAAACAAATAACGCATACTTTAGGTATGCGTTTAACTTGTATTTTATGCACGGTAAATTTAATAAACTTGGCTCTATTCGGGGGCGTATACGCCTTTACGGGCTACAATCTGCTGCTTCTTTTCAGCTTTAACAACGTTATTGCAATGCGTGCCTTTTTAGCGGTATGCGCCGTCAGCGCACTGTTTGAAATTTACGCAATGATAGTATTTAAACCCTTTAAGGGGTTGAAGTGATAACTTAATCCAATGCTTTGCATTGATTTTATCCGCAACAAGTTGCAATTCAATCCACGCAAAACGTGATGCAATCCACCCTTGCGGGTGATTAAATCCAACGGCAAGCCGTTGATTATGGTATAAAAATTATATAATCAAACTCTTACGTCATATACTGCGTATATGCCGCCTTCCTTGTTCTTCAGGGAAGGCTAAATTAGGGAACTAATTCTAATATAATATAGACCTTAGTTGGGCTTTCCCTAAAGAATAGGGAAAGTGTCACGAACAAAAGCGAGTGACGATAGAGTTTGAATTTAAAAATAATTTTTCCACGTCTATTCTTTATCCTCTATTCTTTCTTCTTTATTCTTTATCCCTTCATATCAACTCCACCCCTACGCTGACGCCCGTCTTTGCGTCTTGATAGGTCATCCAATATCCCCCGTTTTTGCAGGGGATATAGCTTGAAAACCCCTTTAAACTTTTGGGCGGTTCATCTGGGTTTGAAGAGGGTACGCCGTAGCACACGTAGGCGGCGTTACCCCCTATATATAGCACGCCGAACGCATAATATTGCCCGTTGCCGTACTCGATTTTAACGAACCTGCCCCCTTGCAAAACCTCTTCCAAATCGCTCGCTTTGGGGTAGGAGGCAAATATCTTTTCAATGTCTGGCTGCATACGGGAATAGAAGTCGCCGCCTGCAAGTCCTCCGATAAGCTCCTTATCGTCTTCTTGCTCCTTAAAAACTTGCTCGCCGCCCGACGCGGCAGCCTGAGAGGTTACGCCGTCCGATTTTCCTCTCTGCGTGATTTTGACAGGGCGTACAGCCTTTTCATCTTGACCGCCTGGCGGTTGCAATTCTTCTTCTTTTTTATTTTCGAATATAGGCTCACCGTCTTTATCAGCTTTATTTTCATAATAATTGACCTCGCTTATAGCCTCGTCGTCGTAGGCGGCTCCGTTGTTTTTCTTGGGGTTAACCTGCTCCCTTTTTTGCATTTCCTGCGTCAGAGCAGGCAAAAAACCGCCAGCCTGACCGCAGTATGCAGAGGCTATGGGCGAAGCGGAACCCTTGCAAAAGCACACGACGAAAGCAAAGCCGTTCTGGCAGTTTAACTCGCTCTCGCACTCAAACAGAACGTCCTCGAAAATGACGGTATTAACCCCGTCGCTTACCCCGAAAACATACCGCCCCTCGCTTAAAGGCGCAAAGTTTATCAAGGATACTTCAGCCTTTAAATACCCTGCGTAGGTCTCGATTTTTACAAGCCCCGAAATAGCATTGCCGTCAGCCGAAAAACCGCCTTTAAGCTGTTTTATAACTGCAATTTTCTTTACGTAACCAGCCAAAGTACTCACCCCCTTTTAAATAATGATATTACGTAAAATTACAAAAATTACGGTAATTTATGAATATTTTGTGCTTATTTTGTCATTATTATTTATAGTGATATTTTACTTAAGCAGAATTTAACCCCTATTTCAAGCAAGTTGTTTAATTCATTTGCAAATTTGCATTTTCTTTGTTATAATATATAATGACCAAGAAGAGTATTTTATATCTTTTCCGTCAATTAAAAGCTTTCCGAAAGGGCGGAAGCTTTGCGGTTAGACGAAAAATATTTTCGTCTGCTAATACGTATTTAAATACAGATTATTATTTTTAAGGAGATAATTATGGCACTTACTAAGAATCAGAAAATTCTCGATTTCGTAAACGAGAGCGCGGCTCTCTGCCAGCCTGACAAAATCGTCTGGATTGACGGCGGTCAGGCACAGATCGACGAATTGAGAAACGAGGCTGTTGAAAGCGGAGAACTCATTAAGCTTAACCAGTCACTTCTCCCCGACTGCTATCTTCACCGCACCAAGGTGAACGACGTTGCCCGTGTTGAGGACAGGACGTTCATCTGCACCAAGAATAAAGAGGATGCAGGTCCCATCAACTATTGGATGGATCCTAAAATGGGTTACGAGCTGTGCAGAGAAATTGCAATCGGCTCTATGAAGGGCAGGACGATGTACGTCATTCCCTACTCCATGGGCGTTGTAGGCAGCAGCTTTGCTAAATACGGTATCGAAGTAACCGACTCCATCTACGTCGTACTCAATATGTGCATTATGACCAGAGTAGGCAAGGAAGTTCTGGAAGCTTTGGGCAAGGACGGCGATTTCATTAAGGGTTTACACGCAAGCTGCGACGTAGACGCTGAAAAGAGATATATCATGCACTTCCCCGAGGACAACACCATCATCTCTGTTAACTCGGCTTACGGCGGTAACGTATTGCTTGGCAAAAAGTGCTTTGCACTCCGTATAGCTTCCTACCTCGGCAAATACGAGGGCTGGATGGCTGAGCATATGCTTATCTTAGGCGTAACCTTCCCTAACGGCGAAAAGAAGTACGTTGCTGCTGCATTCCCTTCCGCTTGCGGCAAGACTAACCTCGCAATGCTCATTCCCCCCAAGCACTACCTTGAAAAGGGCTATAAGATTGAGACCGTAGGCGACGATATCGCATGGATCAGGGTAGGCGCAGACGGCAGACTTTGGGCGGTTAACCCCGAAAACGGCTTCTTCGGCGTTGCTCCCGGCACCAACGAAAAATCCAACCCCAACGCACTCGCCGCAACCAAGAGAGGCACAATCTTCACCAACGTTGCACTCAACACGGACGATATGACCGTTTGGTGGGAAGGTCTTTCCAAGGAACTGCCTGAACACTGCATCGACTGGACGGGCAAGCCCTGGAACCCTGCTAAGTTCGACAAGAAGGATAAGTCGACCTGCGCGGCTCACCCCAACTCCCGTTTCACCGCACCTGCACAGAATTGCCCTTGCGTTTCGCCCGACTTCAACTCCAAGGAAGGCGTGCCTCTGTCGGCAATAATCTTCGGCGGAAGACGTGCTTCCACTACTCCCCTTGTATATCAGTCGAGGGATTGGAACCACGGCGTATTTATCGGTTCTGCAATGTCCTCCGAGACGACTGCAGCCGCAGCGGGTGCAGTAGGCGTGCTCCGTCACGACCCCATGGCAATGAAGCCCTTCACCGGTTATCATATGGGCGACTACTTCCAGCACTGGATAGATATGGGCAAGAAGGTTAAGAACCCTCCTAAAATCTTCAACGTTAACTGGTTCCGCACCGACGACGAAGGCAACTTTATGTGGCCCGGCTTCGGCGACAATATGAGAGTTTTGGAATGGATCTTAAAGCGTTGCGAAGGCAGCGTAGACGCAGAAGAAACCGCTATCGGCTACGTTCCCAAGGCTGAGGATATCGACTTGACCGACCTTGACTACGAAATCAAGCCCGGCGTTAAGTTCGACGTAGAGAGCCTTAAGACCATCTTGGCAGTAGACAAGGAAAAGTGGCTCGCAGAGGCTAACGAAATCGAGGACTACTACACGAAAACAATTATGTCCCGTATCCCTGCCGAACTTACCGAATGTCTTGAAACTTTAAAGAACAACTGCAAGAAGTAATTTAAAAGGTAAAATATTCAAGTGGCGTAGCAGTAATTGCTACGCCATTGATTTTTACTTTATAATCCACCGCTAAGGCGGTGATTAAATCCGTTGCTTTGCAACGATGCAATCCACCCTTCGGGTGATTCAATCCAAGCTAAAGCTTGATTAAATCCAACAGCAGAGCTGTTGATTATGGTATAAATAATTTTATAATTAATCTCTTCCGTCACTTGCTTTAAGCAAGTGCCACCTTCCTGTTCTTCAGGAAAGGCTGACTTAAGGAACTAATTCTATTATAATATGTTACCTCACTCTCGCTTTCCCTAAAGAATAGGGAAAGTGGGTCGCCCACCAAGGGCGAACCGATAGAGTTTGAATTATAATAATATTTACAACAAAAAAACAAGCCCGTTTGCGCATTTTGCGCAAACGGGCTAACCCTTAAAAAAACAATTTAAAAAATTATCTCTCCATTTCGTCGGGTAAATCGAGCTTGTCGAATACAGGGTCGTTCAAGAATTCGGACATGCTCATATCAAGAGCACGGCAAATTCTGTAAAGCGTCGTAACGCTTATACCGGAAACACTTTTGCTTCTAAAAATGTTGCTGATGCTCTGTGATTTTACACCCGGCAAATTGCCAAGAGCTTTTTTCTTCATGCCGCGTTCCTTAAGAATACTTCCTAAACGCTGTGCTACTGCTTCGGTAATTGTCATTTTATTTTTTCTCCTGTTCCTGTTGCTACCCTTATTATAATGCCTTTTGCCGCTATTTTCAAGTATTTTGACCAAAAAAAATGTGAAATTTACATAAATTTTTTATTTTTTTTCAATAACGTATACGGTACTATCCCTTTACCGCCTTTTGCAATCAATTTGTCAAAAGCAACGTATAGAGGTATGCCGAGTGCGTACACCCAAAGTGCCTCGCATCCGCCCACGTCAAGAGCTAAAAACCAATACGCACTCCACTCCGAACCGCACAATATTATTACAAGCGGTATTATAAACCCGTTGCAAAGCACGGGGAAAAGTCCGCCAAGCGCAACCTTTAACACCTTATTTTTGATGTATCTGCCGCATAGGTAGGTCAATATACCTGCAAGCAACGTTGCAAGCGATCCTATGAACACGTCGTACACTAAAAAGGGCGAAGTAAGGTTTGCAATCATACAGCCTATATATAGCCCTGCAACCGCCTCAGGATAGAACAAAGGCAGAATGGTCAATGCCTCGGCAGGGCGTATCTGAATGGGTAAAAACGAAAGCTGACCAAACGACATGGTCAAAGCTACGTACAGCGCGGCAATGATGCCTGCCCGGCAAGCCATCAAAATTGCAATTTTTCTTTTAGACATAACTAAATTTTGCGCAATGCGGCTTCAAACAAAACAAGGACGGCAAATAAACCGTCCTTGTTTGCATTACGCATCTCCTCGGTTTTTTTATTAAGTAGTGTTGAGCCGAAAACCTACTTTTTATTATGAAATTATTACAGCTTTAATCAACGGCTTGCCGTTGGATTTAATCAAGCTTAGCTTGGATTTAATCACCCGAAGGGTGGATTGCATCGTTGCAAAGCAACGGATTTAATCAAGCTTTAGCTTGGATTTAATCACCCGAAGGGTGGATTGCATCACGCTTTAGCGTGCATTACTCCTCGCCTTTATTGCCGCTGTTGCCAAGGAAGGTACCGAAACGTATTTCCTTTTTAGCGGTCTTAACGCCCTCGGTAGATCTGGGACGTCTGTCGCCCCCTCTTCCGCCCTTGTTAAAGCCAGAACGCCTGTCACTGCTTTTATTATAGCCCTTGTTAAAACGCTCTCTCTTTTCATAGGTGCGTTCGTTATTGGGAACGATAACGACGTATCTGTAGGGTTCCTTGCCGTCGGAAATGGTCTTAACCTCTTCGCTTGATGAGAGTGCGGAGTGAATTATCCTTCTTTCATAGGGGTTCATAGGCTCCAGAGAAAATCTTCTGCGCTTTTCAACCGCCTTTTTAGCCAGCTTGTTTGCAAGGGCAATTAAAGTCTGCTCCCTGTTCTCGCGGTAATTTTCGCAGTCGACGATTACCTTCTTATAATCGTCCCTGCCGATATTTGCAACTGCGCCTGCAAGCGTCTGAATTGCATCTAAAGATTCGCCGTGGTGACCTATAATACGACTGCTCTCCAAAGAGGTAAGATTAATTTCGACCTTTTCGTCGTCGTTTTTAAGCTCGCAAACAGCGTTTACGCCGATAATAGATATAAGACCTTCAACGAAATCTAAAGCCCTCTCTCCGTCGGTTAACTTTTTAACTACCTTAACCTGAGCCTTAACGCTTCCGATAAGCTTTTTCTTACCCTCTTCTATAACGGTAATTTCAGCCTGTTCACGGGTAATATTAAGCTCCGCTAAAGCAACGCTGATCGCCTCTTCCACGGTCTTGCCCGTATAAATATTATTCTCCATTATAACTCCAGATATATTCTTTAATTCTTTGCTCTTTTAACTTTACGCTTTTTCTTCTTTGCCTTCTTATTCAAAACTTCGTCGAGCTGACCGTTTTCTTCCTTCTTCTTGAACCAGACGTCTACGCACTTATTGATAATCAGCATGGTAACAAGGCTGTAAACCGTATTGGTAATCATATAGATAGAGAAGGATGCACTGTAGAAGAATGAGAAGATACCGTACATAATGGGCATCATTATCATCATCATCTTATTGGTTCTCGCGCCCGAACCGTCAACCGTACTAAGCTCGTTAACCGACTTGTTCGCCCTCATAGAAATCCACTGCTGCAAGAGCATTAAGCCGATAGATAATACTATTAATATATAATAGCCGTTATAGTTATTTTTCTGGTCAACCAAAGCGGATGTAACCTTATTGTAGGACTCGCCGTCAGTATCGGTTATTTTCGCTTGAGTTATGGTTGACTTAAACTTTGAAAAATCGGGTACTTCCTTATTCAAAGTGCTGTCGGGGTACCATATATTTTTAACCCAGAGGAAGGAATTGTTATGCCCTGCCTCGTAGTATTCCTTGACCGCAAGAGCGGCAGGCTCTTCCATATAATAATTAATAAGGCTGTTTCTGAGGGCTTTCGCCGTTTCGCTGTACACTCCGTCAACCTTATGGTTTACTAAGCTTACGTTGAAGGTTCCCTCATATCCCTCTTTTTTCGCCTTGTACTCCTCGGCAAGGTGAGTGAAGGTCTCTTCCTCGTTCTTTACAACCCAGGTAGAATCAGCCGCACTCTTTGCATTGTTATAAAAGGCTGTAAACTTTTGATAGTCTGCGGTATAGTCGTAAATGCTCTTACTGCTGTCTACGGGTTTACCGTCTTCGCCAAGCTTAAGATAGTTTCCCCCTTCGTCTACGGCAAACAGGAAGCCGTCGTCGCTGCCGGGGTTTGCAGGGTCTTCAACCACGTAGGTTAAAACTACGCTGTTGTACTGCGTCACCATATCGTTGTACTGCCTTAAGTTTGCATACTGAGAATAGGTGGAGAATGCGTTGAACACGATTATGAATATAACCAGCGATACAATCATAGGAAGGCATGCTCCGAACATAGAGTAACCGCTCTTTTTCTGCAGCTCTAAGACCTTCTGGTTATACATATTCTTGTCGTTGGCATACTGCTTTTGAAGCTTTTCCATCTGCGGTCTCATTCTGTCCATAATGAGAGCCTGCTTCTTGGTGCTTATCCTCGAATAGATATCGAGGGGCAGAACAATGGTTTTAAGAATGAGCGTAAATACAATTATACCTACGCCTACTATCCCTATGCCTTCTATTAAGATTCGTATCAGTTGACCGATCCAATTGAGGTTTACGTCTGCAATCTGCGCAACGCCGTACCCCAAAGTACCGTTGTTAACCGTTGACAGTAAATTATACATTGTGTGTTTTTACAGCGGATTATAAAACCCACTTTACCTTAAAATAATTTTCGGGGGCAGGGTCGTACCCTCCCTTTGAAAAGGGGTTGCAGCGAAGCAATCGCCACGCGCCGAGTATCACCCCTATTATAAACCCGTGGTTATTGATGCAGCGGAGGGTATACTCCGAGCAGGTCGGACAATACAGGCAGGTATGGCGTGAAAGGTATTTTTGATACAGCACTATTGCGTGCATACCTAAGACCTTTAACCACAGCCACGGTCTGCAAAGATAATACCCCATTACTTGCCCATCCTCTTAAAACAGACGTTTAAACTGTTTTCAAAGTCCTTATAGGTATACTCGGGGCAGACTTTGGGAAGTATTACCATGCTGTAGCAGCCGTTTAAATTGGGCAGGCTGGCAGCAAACGCCGCCCTAACCAACCTCTTTATGCGGTTACGCTTTACCGCCTTTCCGTGTTTTTTTGATACGGCAACACCCATAACCGTTTGCTTTGACGGCAAATAAATAACGGTGAGATAAGGGGAATATGCTCTCTTCCCCTTACTGAAAAGTTTAGTAAAATCACCGCTCTTTTTAAGCCTTAAATACTTCATTAAAAGTTATTATGCGGAAATGTGCTTTCTGCCCTTATCTCTGCGTCTTTTAAGTACCTTTCTGCCTGCGGTAGATGCCATACGCTTTCTGAAGCCGTGAACCTTACTTCTCGTTCTCTTTTTAGGTTGATAAGTTCTTTTCATTTTTGTTTACTCCGTTTATATTTTTTCTTTGCTTAGAATTTTTTTAATCATATCCCGCCCCTTTAAATTAATTAAAAGGACAGTACTGAACTATTTTACATTTTTTTAGCAGTTCAAGTCAAGCATTATTGCCCGTTCTTACAGGCAAAATTAAATAAAGCACTTCTTTATTTTGAACATTTTGACATACAAAGGGCTGAACCTGATTGTTAAAGGATAAAACAATATCCTCTTCCTTTAAAGCGTTTATTGCCTCTGAAATGAATTTGGAGTTCATAGCAATCTTCAAATCCTTGCCTTCCATCTGTGCCTTTACTGGCTCTTTGACGTTTCCTATCTCTGAATTGGAGGAGACCTCTATCTTCTCGGCAGAGATGTCCATAATGATAAGGCTGTTCTTATCGCTTCTTACTAAAATTGCAGCTCTCTCGATAGACTGCTTTAACATCTCTCTGTTTACCTTTACGGTAGTTAAAAAGCTCTTGGGAATGATATTTTCCTTCTTTATGAAATCGCCGTTGTAGAGGCAGGAGGTCAACACCGTATCCTCTACGCAGACTAAAAGCATACCCCTTTTAACCTTAAGCTCAGTCTCGCCCTCTTCGGAGGGAAGCATCTTTAAAATCTCGTTTAAAGTCCTTGCAGGGCAGACAATCTCCATATCCTTGCTCGCGGAGATAACCTCGCCTTTAGCCGTTGCAAGGCGGAAACCGTCAAGGGCGGTTACACAAATATCGTTTTTTGTTACAACTATCTGGCAACCCTTTAAAATGGGGCGGGAATCGTCGGATGCACAGCAAAAAGCCGTTGCGTTTATTAGCCTTTTCAACTCCTCCGTCTTCAATACTATACTGTCCTCGTCAATCGAGGTATCTACTGCGGGGAAGTCGTCTGCAGAGAGCACCTGCATGGAGGTGTTGCTGTCGGCATAGGAAATATCCATTCTGCTGTTTTCTACGTTTATTACAAGCTGAACGCCTTCGAGCTTTTTAATGAAGTCGGAAAAATATCTGCCGGGAACGCAGACCTCGCCTTCCTCCATAATCTCCGCCTTAATCTTCTTTTGAATGGTTATTTCACCGTCGGTCGCGGTGAGGGTAAGCGTATCGTTGACAGCCGAAATTTTAATACATTCCATTACGGGTACGGTGGTACGTACTGCACACGCCTTGACAACTTTTAATACAGATTCGGATAAATCCAATCCTTCGCAAATAAATTTCATTATGCACCTCTTATCTTAATTTTTAGTTTTTTTGCGACCCCTTGCAGACTTAAATATTATAAAAATATATATTTATTTTTTAATAAATTAGGATAGTAGTATTAGTAGGGTCTGTTGAATTGTTCATTACTCCTTAATAATATCAAAAAACGAGGCGAAAAGCAACAAAATGAGGTTGTTTTATGCCGTTTTCACGCAGGAATTTTTGTTTAAAAAAATGTTGATAAAAAGTTGAAAAGTTTATAATTTTCTGCGGCATGATTTATGAAAAAATAAATTATTTGTTAATTTTAAATATCATAAAAAGTTATGAACACAAAAAAGTTGATATGTTGATAAAAAATAAACAAATAAACATACCTCAAAATTGTTGAAATATTTGTTTGTTAATGTTATGATATTGTATATGGATATTGAGAAGTACGGCAATTTGATTAAAGGGGAATATAAGGAGAGATTTAAAAAGCTCAAGTCTATCCTTGTTGATAACAATAAAAAATTCAACTTAACCGCCATAATCGACGACGAGGGAATTTTTATTAAACACTTTTTAGACAGCGTCGTCGGCGAAAGTCTGATAAAAGAAGGGGCTTACGTTGCCGAGATAGGTTCGGGCGGCGGTTTCCCCTCCCTCCCTTTAAAGATTGTGAGGGACGATTTAAAGTTTCTGCTTGTCGAGAGTACGGGCAAAAAATGCAACCACTTGAACGAGGCGGTGGCATTGCTTGAAATGAGGGATATGCAGGTCTTTTGCGGAAGAGCAGAGGACTGCGCTAAAGACGCAAAGTATAGGGAAAAATTCGACTGTTCGGTTGCAAGGGCGGTTGCAAGGCTCAACACCCTATGCGAATACTGCCTTCCCTTCGTCAAGGTCGGGGGATATTTCATAGCCTATAAAGGCGACGTCGACGAAGAGGTCAACGAGGCGCAAAAAGCCGTAAAGCTGTTGGGAGGAAAGTTAGAAAGGGTGGAAAAATACACCCTTCCCGACGGAGATAAACGTTCTCTCGTCGTAATAAAAAAGGTTGCGCCTACCCCTTTAAAGTACCCCAGAGGGCAGGGAAAAGAGAGGAAAAGCCCCATTGTTTGAAATTACGCTCTTCATATAAGCGTCGCATTTCAGCGTTGTGCTCCGTTCCGCCTCGGTCATTTACGTTTTAGTAAACTCCTTCAGGTTTTCCTCGCTCTCCTCTTCCCACAAAAAAAGGTTTTTGTGGGAAGAGGAGACGCAACGAAGCGAAGTTGGCGTTTGAGTCTACTCAAATGCCATAAAGCGTAGTTTGCGTTGACGAGCTCGCATCTTTCCAAAGGTACTTACCCGAATAATGTGAAGATTATTTAAAAAATTAGCTTTCCTACTCCCCAACCGTTTCAAATATAATGACATTAATCTTGCTTTCCCTGAAGAACAGGGAAAGTGGCACTTGCCCAAAGCAAGTGACGATAGAGTTTGATTTTTAATTTTATTTACCTTATTTAATCAAACCTTGGTTTGGATTTAATAACTCATCAGAGTGAATTTATAATTATGAATAAAAAATATTGTTGTGCTTTTACCGGGCATAGAAAGGTTAAAGGCGATTTAGATTTAAACGCCTTGACCACGGTTATAAAAAGTCTTATTGAAAGTGGCGTTACCACCTTTTATAACGGTATGGCGAGGGGATTCGATTTAATCTCCGCGCAGTGTATTATAAAAGTTAAAGAGCAGTATCCCCATATAAAATTAATTGCCTGCGTACCCTGCCCCAACCAGGAAAAATATTTTTCCGAAGAGGAAAAAAGAATCTATTACAGGGTGAAAGAATGCTGCGACGAAGTCAAGCTTATCAGCAACAGATATTACAATAGCTGTATGCTTGTAAGGAACAGATTTATGGTGGATAATTGCTCCCACCTCATAGCTTATTTCAGGGGAGAAAAGGGCGGCACGGAGTACACCTTAAAATACGCCGAAGATAAAGAAATTGAAATATACTTGTTATAAAGACTTTCAGTTATGATATATTCTTAATACATCTATCTGTATATATCGGCGCAATGATTATACGTATAAAACGGTTCATTAACTTGAGCCGTTTTTATTTTATACAAAAATTTAACGTATAAATTATATCACAGCAGGCAATAAACTTGCCGTAAGAAAGTTAAAAAAGAGGTAAGGATTTCTATGTCAAAAAAATTTTGCATAACTTTTTTTCTATTATTCATAATAATTGCAACGGTACTTTTCGCGCTACCCGAAAAAGGCGGAAGCGCGTCTGCAAATACGGACTATTTGCGAATACACGTCAGGGCAAACTCCAACCTTGAAACCGACCAAGAGGTCAAATACCTTGTTAAGGACAAGGTGGTTGAGTTCATCACTCCCTTCATCAAGGAGTGCGTTTCCAAACAAGCCGCCGTTGAAGTAATAGGCAGCCTGACCGAGGAGATCGAACAGGTCTGCGAAAAGCAACTTAAAGCACAGGGTTTTTGCTACGGCGCAAAGGCAGAGATACGCCGGGAGAAGTTCCCCACCAGGGTTTACGGAGAGTTGACCTTACAAGAGGACTTCTACGACGCCTTGATAATAGAGCTAGGCACGGGCAAGGGAGACAATTGGTGGTGCGTAATATATCCCCCTCTATGCTTCACTTCGGCGAGCGCAGACGTTGAGTACCGCAGTTTTATCTACGACATAATCAATAAATTTAAAATTAAGTAGCCTCGAATATGTGCAACCAACTTTGTGCTGCGGGGCAAGGAGGTTAAATGAAAAAAGCACTTATCACGGGTATAGCCGCAGCGGTTATTTGCATGGCTATTCCTTGCGGCGCAGGGGCTTTGCTTAACACCGAAAAAGCAGGTGCGGAAGAGATAGCCTTAACCGCAGTAACTACCGCCGTTCTTCGCCAGGGCGCAACGGGCGGCGAGGTAAAGGAAGTACAAAGGAGATTAAAAGAGTGGGGTTATTACGACGGAGCCGTAGACGGCATCTTCGGTGCGGCTACCACCCAGGCGGTTAAGAAATTTCAGCAGAAAAACGGTCTGACCGCGGACGGTATAGTAGGCAAAGCTACCTACGCCGCACTCGGTATGAACTCCAGCGTTAACGTCTTGCAGGGCAATTCGTCAAGCTCTTCATACACCAGCTCGGACTTGTATCTGCTTGCAAAATGTATCTACGCCGAGGCGAGGGGCGAGAGCTATACCGGTCAGGTAGCGGTAGGCGCGGTTATCTTAAACAGGGTACGCTCCTCTTCCTTCCCCAACACGATTTCGGGCGTAATCTACCAGAAGGGTGCGTTCACGGCGGTTGACGACGGACAGATTAACTTGGAGCCTAACCAGACCGCATTGAACGCAGCAGCAGACGCCTTGAACGGTTGGGACCCGACCTACGGCTGTCTATACTACTACAACCCTGCGGTTGCGACGAGCAGCTGGATTTTCGGAAGGCAGACGGTTACCACCATCGGTAAGCACGTCTTTGCAATTTAAGGCGAGGAGGAAAATTTATGGCAGAAAAGAAGAAAATTTCAAGCGGAGCTGAAAAGAGCGAAAAGCTCGCTAATAAACCTAAGTCCGTAAAGGCAAGCGAGGAAACAGAACTTGAAAACCTTGCAAACAACAAGGAGGACTCGGTTAAAAAGAGAGTATCTTCAAAACCTAAAAAGACTGCGGCAAAAAAGCAGAGCGTAGGCACGGACAACAACTCCAAACACCAGACCAAACGCTCCTCTTCCAAGCGTGCGGACAAGTCCGACAAAAAGAAAAAGGTTGAGGAAAAGAGGCAGGAAAGGTTAAAGGCAAGGCAGGAAAAGAAGCTTGAAAGAGCAAAAATAGCCGCCGAGAAAAAACAAAAGAGGTTGGAGCGCAAACTTGCCCATAAGGAAAAGATGCAAGCGCGTAAGGCAGATGTAAAAAAGCGCAGGGATAAGATAAAGGCTGAAAGGCAAAAGCGCAAGGAGCTGATTAAAAGCGAGAGCAAGGAAAAGAGGGCTAAGCGCATTGCCGAAGAAAAGCAGGCAAAACGTCTTGCCGCACAGCAGAGGCGTGAACAACGCGCAGAGGAAAGGCGGGAAAAACGAGAACAACGCCAAAAGGCAAGACAGCAAAAGCGTACCCAAAAGAATAGACAGCGTAACCAAAGGCAAAGGCAGCGCACGCCCGGCTTCGGCGGTTGGCTTGCGGCGGTCATCTCGTTAGGCGTTACCACCCTCGCCCTCGCCACAATCGTCACCTTCGGCTGGATAAGTATGGACGATATGCAGTCGAGCATGGCAGGCGGTTACACTCAATCTCTCTACGAGCTTAACGCGATAGTCGACGATTTGGATACTAACCTTGCAAGGGCAAAGGCTTCCTCCTCCCCCTCCGACAGGGTGAAGGTGTTTGCCGATATTGCCGTTGAAAGTCAGAATGCAGAGTTAATACTCGAAAGGTTCCCCCTCGAAATGCAGACGACGGAGAGGTTAACCGCCTTTATCAACGATATGTGCAGAGATACTAAAGGTATGCTCTACACAGTAGCAAACGGCGGGGAGCTTTCCGAGCAGCAGATTAAGGCATTGGAATACTTCTACAACACCAACGCCAAGGTCAAGACGCAGCTCAATAAATTGATTGAAACCACCTGCGAAAAGGATATGCTTACGGCTATGCGCGGCGGCGACTGCGAACTTATTAAGGGCTTTACGCAGATACAGAACAACGTATTTGACGAGATACCTGCAGGGCACGGCAAACCCCACGCTCCTGCGTACCTTGAGGGTGAAGAGGATATAACCCCCTCTCAGGCAGAGAGCATTGCAAAAAGGCTGTTTGCCGACTATAAGGTCAGCGACGCAAAATGCGTCGGCGAGGCGTTGGGAAGAATTCCTATGTACAACGTCAACTTGACAATTCCCGACGGCGAAATGTTGGTGCAGATCAGCAAGGCAGGAGGTAAAGTTGTCGGCTTCGACAGCTTCAAGGAGTGTACGGAAAACAACTTCTCCGTCGACCGCTGCGTCGGCATTGCCGAAGACTTTATAGAAAAAATGGGCTATAGCGGTTTAAAGCCCGTCTGGGCAAGCGTGAACGGTACCACCTGCAACCTGCACTTTGCAACCGAGCAGGACGGCGTCATAATCTACTCCGACCTCGTTAAAATCAAGGTGTGCGAACAGAGGGGAATTGTTACGGGTATGGACGCAAGCGGTTATATCTTAAGGCACAGGGAAAGGCAGATTGACAGAGCAAGCATCTCCGAGGAGCAGGCAAAGAGCTCGATAAACGGTAACATTGCCGTCTCCTCCACCCGTTTAGCCTTAATCCCTATTGGCAGAAACGAAGCCTTATGCTATGAATTCTTCGGCGAAATGGGCGGTGTAGAGTATTATATCTACGTCGACGCCGACACAGGCGAAGAGTTGGAAGTAAGGACGGTCATCAACACCAAGCAGGGTAAGATAATTAAATAGTATAAATTGATATATCCACATTGACTCTATGTCGGTGTGGATATATCTGTTTATTTAAAGAATAAAGAATAAATTAGGTACAAATAATTATTTTAAATATTCTTTACCTTTATCAACGGCTTGCCGTTGGATTTAATCACCGCTTCAGCGGTGGATTGCATCACGACTTTAGTCGTGGATTGAATCAATGCGTAAGCATTGGATTGCATCACCCACAAGGGTGTATTCCCTCCCACTTTTATCAACAGCCAACTTATGCACAATGTTAACAACGTTGTTCATAACTTTTTGCGTTGTTTTGTAAAATAATAGCGTAAAAGAAAATAAACGACCCGATAAAGGGTCGTTTTGTTGATAATTCAATTAAAAAAGTGTTACTAAAGTTTACTGCTTGTCGATAATGTCTAAAATTTCTGAAATTCTGTCTAAATCGTCACGGGAATAGTAATCTATATAAATTCTGCCCTTCTGGTCATTGCCTATTAAACTTACCTTAGTGCGGAATGCAAACCTCATTCTCTCGACTAAATTTTTAAGCTCAACAGAGGCAAGTGCGCGTTTTTTCTTCTTCTTTTCCTCCAAAAGTTCGGGGGAGATGTTGTATGCCCTGACCTTCTTCTCTAACTCCCTGACAGACATACCGCTCTTTACCGCATCAGATGCAAACTGCACCTGGTCGTCCGAGGCAAGGGGAACTAACGTCCTTGCATGTCCTGCGGAAAGCTTGCCCTCTGCAACGAGCTGCATAACCTCGGGCGTAAGCGACAACAGCCTCAACGTGTTGGCGATTGCAGGGCGGGATTTACCGATACGCTCTGCCAGCTCGTCCTGGGTAAGCTTGTACTCCACCATAAGCTGCTTCATTGCTGCTGCTGCCTCTATGGGGTTCAAGTCCTCTCTCTGCAAATTTTCGATCAGGGAAATCTCCTTAATCTCCCTCTCCGAATAATTCCTTATAACAACGGGAATAGTTTTAAGCCCTGCAATCTTGGAAGCTCTGTATCTCCTTTCTCCGGCTATAATCATATACTTGCCGTGCTTGTCTGCGTTAACGACAATGGGCATAATTACACCGTGTTTTTTAATGGAATCGGCAAGCTCCCTCAAAGCCTGTTCGTCGAAGTTCTTTCTGGGCTGGTTGGGGTTAGCGTAAATCTCGCAAATAGGCATTTCCTCTGCATTTTTGCGTTCCTCTTCGGTGTATGTAAAAACGTCTCTGCCCTCGTAAACCTGCCCGAAAGCATTGCCAGTATCCTCCATCAGGGATTCAAACGAACGGCCTAAACCTCTCTCTTCCTTCTTTGCCATAATCAATTCTCCTTGTCTTTGCATGCATTAAGCCTTAATGAGTAAACCTACTTTTGCTTGGATAAAAACTCTTCGGTCAATGCCTTGTATGCCCTTGCACCTACGCATTTGGGGTCGTAGAGCAAAATGGGTTTACCGTGGCTGGGTGCCTCGGAAAGTCTTACGTTGCGCGGAATAATAATTTCGTATAACAGCTTTTTGAAAAATCTTTTAATTTCAGCCGCAATCTGGCGTGAGATTACCGCCCTACCGTCGTACATGGTTATAACCACGCCTTCGATATGCAGGTTGGGGTTGAGATGATTTTTAACCAGCGATATGGTGTTCATCAGCTGGCTGACGCCTTCCATTGCGTAGTACTCGGACTGCAAAGGGATTATAACCGAGTCCGAAGCAACCCAGGCGTTAATAGTGAGTAGCCCGAGCGAAGGGGGGCAATCAATGAATATGTAGTCGTACTTATCCAGCACCGGTTTCAATGCGTTTTTTAAAATCTGTTCTCGGCTGCGTTTATAGACGAGGTCTACCTCCGCTCCCGTCAAATCGACGTTGGCAGGCAAAATGTCCAAGAGGGGAACCTCTGTGGGGAGAGTGTTCTGCGCGATTGCCTCCTCTTCGATAAGCACGCCGTATACCGATTTTTTAAGTGCACTTTTGGAAAAACCCAAACCCGTCGTGGCATTGCCCTGGCTATCTAAGTCAATGAGAAGAACTCTCTTGCCCAAGTCTGCGCAGTATGCCGCCATATTGACGACGGTCGTAGTCTTGCCTACACCGCCTTTCTTGTTTGTAAACGAAATTACTTTTGCCATAATAACTCTCTGTTTTTTTGCCTGTTAAAATTGTTTCCCGTGAAACATAGCGGATAAACGTCTTAAAAATATACCGCAAGTACCTGTTTATAATAGGTATTATTTTCCGTTTGAATAAGCTTAGCCTGTTTAAATCTTTTGTCTAAACAGGCGGCAGCTTGTATCAACGTTTATTGATTTTCGTACCTTTTAAAGGGGTTGTCGGAAAGCTTATCGTGGTTATCCATGTATTCGATAACTTCACTATAAGTCTTGCCCTCGAGCAGCATATCGACTTCCTCTGTGTAGATGGTCTCCCTCTCGATAAGCACTCTCGCCATATTGTCGAGCACGGAGCGGTTATCGGAGAGGAGCTTTCTCGCCCTCTCGTGCTGAGTAGAGACAAGCTCCCTCACTTCGTCGTCAATTAGCTTTGCCGTCTCCTCGCTGTAGCTTGAGTGGGTCGCCATATCCCTGCCTATAAACATGGGCTGGGAATCGTCGCTGTAGCTGATAAGACCGAGCTTTTCACTCATACCAAGCTCTGTAACCATTAAACGGGCAAACTTAGTTGCCTGTTTAATATCGCCCGACGCGCCGGAGGAGATGTCCTTGATAACCAACTCTTCGGCAACCCTGCCGCCGAGGCACATACAGATTTCGTCAAGCATATATTTGCGTGAATAGTAGGAACGGTCGTTCTCGGGTCTGGTCATGGTGAAGCCGCCTGCATTGCCCCTGGGGATAATTGTAACCTCGTGGACGGGGTCGCAGTTTTCGCACAGCTTAGCGAGTATGCAGTGACCCGATTCGTGGTATGCGGTTAAACGTTTATCCGATTCGGTTACAACCTTGCTCTTCTTCGCAGGACCCATGGTAACCTTATCGATACTCTCGAACAGTTCAGCGTTGGTTATAAACTGCTTATCCGCACGGGCTGCAAGTATTGCCGCTTCGTTCAAAACGTTTGCAAGGTCCGCACCCGAGAAACCTGCCGTAAGCCTTGCCACCGTCTTGAAATTGACGTCGGGAGCCATGGGTTTATTGCGTGCGTGTACCTTTAATATCTGCTCTCTGCCTTTGACGTCGGGGAGGTTGACGTAAATCTGTCTGTCAAATCTTCCGGGTCTGGTTAAAGCAGGGTCGAGGATATCCGAACGGTTGGTTGCCGCAATTACCACAACTCCGTCCTTCCCCTCGAAACCGTCCATCTCAACGAGAATCTGGTTTAAAGTCTGTTCTCTTTCATCGTTGCCGCCGCCGAGACCTGCTCCTCTGTGTCTGCCCACTGCGTCTATTTCATCAATAAATATAATGCAGGGCTGGTTTTTCTTTGCCACTTCGAATAAATCCCTTACCCTCGAAGCACCGACGCCGACGTACATTTCAACGAAGTCGGAACCAGATACCGAGAAGAAAGGCACTCCCGCCTCGCCTGCAACGGCTTTGGCGAACAACGTCTTACCGGTACCCGGGGGACCGATTAATAACACACCCTTGGGAATTCTCGCACCCAGGTCGGAGAACTTCTTAGGCTGTTTCAAAAATTCTACAACCTCTGCAAGCTCTACCTTCTCTTCCTCTGCTCCGGCAACGTCGTCAAAGCGAACCTTGACGTTGGTAGTAACACGTGCCTTTGTCTTTGCAAAGCTCATTCCCGCCTTGCCGCCGCCGTTCATTGCCGAACGCATTATAAAGAAGAATACCACGCATACGAGCACAAGACCGCCGATTGACATAAGCGACGACCAGACGCTGCCCGAGTTAGGGTCTGCAAATTCGGTCGTAACCCCCATTGCCTGCCACTTTAAAAGCAGGTCGCCTTCCTGGGGCGCACTGTAAAAAGAGGGTGAATTGCAGTAGTAGGAATTAATAAGCTTTCCGTCTTCTCTGAGGACTGCGCCCGTACATTTGTACGTCCCTACGTACACCGTCTTAATAACGGGTACGTTAACCCACTTCGTCGTTCCGTCCGTAGCTTTTTCTTCCTTCTGGAGCAGACCCTTGGCGGTGAAGCGGTAACCCTCTGCAACTTCTCCGTCTTTCATAGCGAATTTGTATTCGCTTCCTCCGATAGTTGAGTTGCCGTTTTCACCTGCTGTGTATTCATTATTCTCAACGTACTTGCAGAAAGTGTCGAATGAAATCTTATTTCCTGTGGTACGCAGCGAGAAATAGAGCACAAGTCCGGTTGCCACCGCAAACAAAACTACTAATACAATGACTAACGTTCTGTTTTTCTTGTTCAATTTATACCTCGTTTCGTGCAGTCGTCTGCACAAGTTATTTTATATATTTCAACCGCTGACGAGCAGCTGATTAAACCCGGTTTCAGGTCGGTTCAAACGGCGGCGGTAAATAATAAAATATTATTTACCCCTACGCGAACGGCAAATTATTATTACTTTTTGCCGCCTTGATCAGCCGTCTTGTGTAATTCTATCATATAATCGCGCTCTTTTCAAGTGTTTGTCTGTAATTTTTTAAGCTTTCACCGTCTTTTTGTTAATTTTTCACCTGGTTTTCTAATTGTCATTGAATTTACCGCCAACTATAATAGAGTTAAAAACAACAAATTATTAAAACTTTACCACTTGCGCCATTATATTTCTAATCAAGTAAAATGTTCCATGTGAAACACTCAGCAAAATTTTTTGACCAATCTATTGTTTCACGTGAAACACATACCGCTTAAAAAACTTAAATTTTATCCACAAAATGTTGATAACTATACTCTATTGTTGATAACTTTGTCGTAAGTTATTGACATTTCAGTTGTCTTGCTTTGCGCTAAAGCATTATGCGCCAAACGCTTTTAAGGGGCGCAAATGCGTTTAATAACATTTTATTGTTGAATAAAATCGCAAGATATTTTTATTTTAAGTCAATTTTATAACAGTATGGGCAATTTGTGCATATTAATAAATTACGCCGTCTGCTTTTAAAAATGTACTTTTCCGAGGGATAATTGCCGGGCAAATTGTCAATAAAAAAGCGGTAAATATTCGGCTGCTGCCAAAATAAAAGGGTTTGCCGCTACAGCTTTGATGCGGCGAAAACATGGTTAATTATGGAATTTTCTTTTAATTTATATAACTCGCTCGCGCCCGGCGGTGTCTTCACCGTGCTTAAGAAAACAATTCCTGATAAGGACAGGGTGCCCGTAATCGTCTGCGTGGGCAGCGACCTCTCCGTCGGGGACTCGTTAGGTCCCGTCACGGGAACTAAGCTCTGCGAAAAGCTTAAGGGGCAGAACGTGTACGTCTACGGTACGCTTGCCAAGCCAATCACCGCGCACGAGGTAAAGTATATGTCCTCGTTTTTGAGCAACACTCATCCCGAATGTCCTGTCATTGCGATAGACGCCGCCGTCGGCGTTGCAGGCGATATCGGGCTGATTAAGGTTGCCAACCGTCCCCTAGCCCCCGGCAGCGGAGCAAATAAACGCCTTAATAAAATTGGCGAGGTATCCATTCTGGGAATAGTAGCGGAGAAGTCGCTTTTCAATTATTCGCTGTTTTCGTCTACAAGGCTGAACGTCATCTACAAAATGGCGGACATTATAGCCGAGGGCGTGTCGATGTACGTGCAGGACTTCATACAGTCGTTATTATTACGCGAAAGGTTGGCGCGTGCGGATAAACTTGCAACTTAACCCCTCCTCCCCCTCTCTTAAGCAAAGCGTTTGATGTCTCCTCGCTCTAAAAGTGGTTCAACAAAAATTTTAAATTATCGTAACCGCACCGCTTGCTTTCGCTGAAGAATATGGAAAGCGGTACGAAGCGACGGGGAAGAGTTTGAAATAAAAAAGATTAACACTCTTCTACCCACGCTGAATATACTATATATTGAGTGTCTGCCCGTCTTTAAATACAAGGCGAGAAATTTTTAAAAAAAATAAAAAAATTCATTAAAAATTGCTTGCGTTTTAAAAATAGATTTGTTATAGTATTTAAGCGTTCGGGAGCTTAGCTCAGTTGGGAGAGCAACTGCCCTACAAGCAGTGGGTCACAGGTTCGAGCCCTGTAGCTCCCACCAGAACAGTGCGGAAGTTAGTTTATGCGGGAATGGCTCAGTGGTAGAGCGTCACCTTGCCAAGGTGAATGTCGCGGGTTCGAATCTCGTTTCCCGCTCCAAAAAAACTTTCCGCACTGTTTTTTATGGCGCTATAGCCAAGTGGTAAGGCATGGGTCTGCAAAACCCTGATCCCCGGTTCAAATCCGGGTGGCGCCTCCAAAGAATAACCACCCGTCAGGGGTGGTTATTTCATTTAAACGCCACCCGTTATCGCCGAAATGATGTGACGCGATTGATTTTTGGCAAGCAAAAATAGCAATCGCTATTCCGTCGCTGCGCTCCTTACAAATCCGGGTGCGCCTCCAAAGAATAACACAATATAATGTGGTTAATTCGACCCCATATCAACAAGATATGGGGTCGAATTTTACTTATTTTGCACCATTTGAGATATAAAATGGGGTGCAGCTTGGGGTGTAACGCAACCGATTATATTAGTTCAAACTGCAAACCTTTTGCAAGAAATAAACAAGTTTGCAGTACATACTTAAAATCAAGGGTTAAAATATTTAAAAAATTTTCCGTAAAAACCTATTGATTAATTTTAACAACGTGTTATAATAGATAAAAAGTTAAAAATTACAAACTAAAACAATAGGTTAATTAAAATGAAATATTTTGTATTTTCGGACGCGCATGGCGACTATAATGCCTTGATGAAAGCGGTGAAGGAGTACGGGTATCAACCGTGGAACAGCAATCATACCTTAATTTCCTGTGGGGATAATTTCGGCAGGGCGCAGACGGGGGAGGGCAGCAAGGGTATTTACGACTACCTGATTTCACCGATTCACAAAAACCCGCCCGTATGCCTTATGGGCAACCACGAGCTTATATTAATAGATATTCTTTTCAAAAGAAGTATTTCGGTTGTGGATATTCAAAACGGAGAGCACCTGACGCTTTACTCTTTCCTTAATATGAATCCCGAAGAACAGGAGTTGACCGCATACGCTATAGACTGTGTTTCTCGCAGTAATCTTATGGATTGGCTGATTGACCGCCCCTATTTTTTTGAAACGCCGCACTACCTTTTTTTGCACGGATTTCTGCCCTTTGATTGGAATGAAACGCAGTTTATCACGGAAAACTTTGCCAACGTCGGCAAGGAGCTCTGGGACAATGCCTGCTGGTCGCAAACCCCTACAATGATTGAAAGGTTTGCTCTGGAATTCCCTGGCGGGCTGAAAAAACGGATAGTTTTCGGGCATTGGCACAACAGTGATTTAAGGATATCGTTCGAGCCTGTAATCAATTATGAAACAAGGCACAGTATCTGGCGAAATGATAAATTAAAGCTAATCGGGCTGGACAACTGCACGGTGTTAAGCCATAAAATAGAGATGTTGGTTATCGAAGATTAAACAACCGAGAGGGTTAATAAAAATTTAACGTATAGAAACAGAAACGGGTTGCCTACAGTGATACCCGTTTTTGTTGTTTACTAACCCAATACCCCGATATCCTCTAAACGGTTACAAACGTGCCGAAACGGGGAGCGTTATGTAATTGATTAAATCAAAGTTTTATGATATAATTTCAACCGTAGACAAGGGAGGTAGTTATGCAAGACTACGGAAAAGCTCTGCGTATGCTGCGCAGACACTACAATATGACGCAGAAAGAGCTTGCGGATAAACTCAACGTAGCTGCGCAAACAGTCAGCAAGTGGGAGAACGGCGTTAACCAAATAGATATAACCTATTTGCAGGATATAAGCTCCTTTTTCGGAATATCGGTAGACGATTTTTTACGCCTTGCCGACAGTCAATCGTTGGAGTCGGCATTAAGCAGTTCGGGGGAAGGGGTTGATACGGATACCTTATCAACGGTAAACGAACCTTCAACTGAAGTAACGCTGTCAACTCAAACAATCCTGCCGCTTGAAGCAACGCCGTCAACAGAAAACGCCCCGTCGGCGGTATCGGTTGTACAAAGCGAAACGGCGGCTGACGCAGGCAGCTGCGCCGCGCAGCCGCAGGGCGAAAGGATAAAAGCCTTTTTTAAAAACAATCTCCCTGCCGTCGTCACGGCAGTAGTACTGTTTTTCGTAATCGTCGCGCTTGTTATAACCACAGTCTGCGTGACCAACGTCTCTCTAACCGCCAATCAGATATACGAAAAGGTCAATCCCTCGGTGTTCTATATCGAGGTGGATACCGCCGAGGGCAAGCAGGCAGGTTCGGGTTTCTTTATAGATAAGAAGGGTACGGCGGTAACCAACTTTCACGTAATTAAAGGCGGAGACAACGCCAAAGTCACCCTGCCCGACGGAAATAAATACGACGTTGAACAGGTACTCGGCTGCGACAGTGCAAGGGATTTAGTGCTTTTAAAAGTCAATATAGAAAACTCCATACCCGTTCAGCAGGGCAACAGCGACAATCTTAAAACGGGCGATAAAGTGTACGCCATAGGCTATCCCGAATCTTTCATTCTGGGTTCGCAGGACAGCACGTTTACGGACGGAATTATATCCAAACCATCCTATAATATAGACGGAGTAAACTACATTCAGACCACTGCGGACATAACTCACGGCAACAGCGGCGGCGTGCTGGTGAATTCAGAGGGTAAGGTCGTGGGTATCACCACGGGTAAGATAGACTTGGGCGGCGTTTCGTATATGAACCTCGCCCTGCCCGTAAACAATATCGGCAGCGTAAAGAGCGATATTAAGCTATCGTTACAGGAGTTCTCTTCGATTTATAGGGACGTCACGGTTACGTATATGGTCGGGGACGAAATCTTTTCTCAAAACACGGTTGCAAACGGTGCCAAAGCTCACCCTTCAAGCGGTGAACGCAGCGGCTATACCTTCGACGGCTGGTTTGCGGATAAGGAATGTTTAATCCCCTTCGACTTTAATAAACCGATCGACGGCGACACTTTAATCTACGGCAAATGGACGGAGTTAACCCGTTACACCGTCACATATACCTTTGGTAACGAGGTTTACACCACCATTAAGGTATACGAGGGCGATTACGTAAGCAAGATAGCTTATTACCTTTCGGGCTATAAATTCGACGGCTGGTACTCCGATCCGGAATTGACAACGCCCTTTGACTTCAGCCAAAAAGTTAACGGTGATATTACCGTCTACGGCAAGCGTACGCCCATAAAGTTTACCGTTGTTTTCGACCCCAACGACGGTGTAGGCGAGGCATTCAGCATTAACGCCACGTTTGGCGAGGGTGTAACAATGCCCGAATGTCCCTTTACAAAAGTTGGCTATACGTTTGCAGGTTGGATAAACGGTTCACTCTACCAGCCCGGTGAGGTGGTGGAGAAAGAGCTCTCGTATGTAGAAGGTGATACGGTCAGGTTCTATGCTCAATGGGATATTGCAAGATATACTTTAACTTTTGACGGTGACGGTGCTGATACTTCATATATCTATTCGTGGAGGTATGAGGATCTCATGTACAGCACAAACGTAGTATTGCCTGCAAGTCCTGAACGTGATGGTTATACTTTCAAGGGGTGGTGGTTTAACGGCAAGATATTCCAATCATCTACCGGTTATCACGTAAGCGTAATTGCAGATGATAGTTCATCATATATTATTGCCTTAAAAGCGGTATGGGAAGCTAATAATTATACAATTAACTACCATATAAGCTATGGTCAAAGCGGATATATCGAAAAGCAATTCAAGGCGAAAGTTGGTGAAAAAGTCACACTTATATCTGAAGTTGACGAATTGCCCGTGGGATACGTACTGTACGGATGGACTAATTATAAGAATAGTTTTAATTTAGGTCAGGTTGTCACCAACGCAAATTTAGGCACTTACGGAGATGACGTTACCCTCTATAGTAAATGTAGGGGCATAACCTACTACGTCGATTGTATAGACAGTATTACGGGTGAAAGCTATGGTAAACTTACTTGTTACTATGGCGATGAGGTGGACTTCGATTTCCTTGATAACGAGCCATACAGGCAGGGCTATAGATACTCCTGGCAGTTATACAACGACGACGGCACTCCCTACACGGGTGAAGAGGGCAAGATAACCACCGAGGAGGGCAAAACTTTTATTGCTAAGACGGTGTACACGCCTATAACATATACGTTGTCGTTCAGGGTAGGCAACTCCTACGACGGCTATAAGGAAGTGGGCAGTACTATCTTGAAGTACGACGAGGAATTTATTCTCCCCGAAGAGTACTGCGTATCCAACGAAGGATATACCTTCCAATACTTCAGTGGTCCGAATGACGAGCAATTCGTTGCAGGTGACGTTATTAAAAACCTTACCGACTATAACGGGGAGACGGTCTGGTTGTATGCAAAGCAAAAGCAAAACGTATTTTACATAGCCTTCGACCCCAACGGCGGCAGCGGTGAAATGCCAAATCAGTCGGCAATATGTGCCGACGAAATAACAATTAATGCAAACGCATTTGTAAAAGAGGGGTACTACTTCACGGGCTGGAAATGCGGTGAAGAGGAGTATGCAGACGGCGGTATAATCAAAATGTACGTGGACGAGGGTACAGTTATCACCCTGGTTGCGCAGTGGGGTAAAAACCTGGACGGAGATGGTACGGAGCTTTCGCCGTTCGAGGTAGAAAGCTACGACGATTTGGTGACTATGGCGAATATGGTGGAAAAGTCCATTTCGCACAGCAAGGCGTATTACGTTTTAACCGCTGATATAGACTGTCAGACGCAGCCCATAAAGGCTATAGGCGGTTCAACCAATCCCTTCGGCGGTACGTTTGACGGGAATAACCATTTAATTATCAACGCTAAATTTGAAGAGACAGGGGAATATATCGGGCTTTTCGGCTACGTTGAGTTGGGGTGTTTAAAGAACTTCGGTATCAAAAACTTCCAGATGACGGGTACAAGTTCGGCAATGTATTGCGGTGCCGTTGTCGGTAACTATTTCTCTGATAAGGCAATCGAAAACGTGTATGCCAAAGGCACGATAGACCTGTCTACAGGGGGAGGCGTATACGTTGGCGGTTTGGTAGGTTATTTAACAGGTTCGGTCTCCAACTGCTATTTTGAAGGTGGCGTTACAGTAAATACTAAAGGTTCGAGTGTCCGCATTGGCGGTTTTTCGGGTGCTATATACGGCGACAATATGGAGATAGATGGCGAAAGTTACAGCATATCTGCCACCGTATCCAATTGTTACGTCAAATCTTCCGTTACGGTAAACAGTGCCAGCAGCTCCAATAAAAAGTGCACGTTTGGTGGTTTTGCAGGCATAATTCATTCTGCATATTCCGAGCAGGTTACGCTTGAATACTGCGTATCTATAGGCGACGTCAAGAACGTTAACACTTCAAGCAGCAGCTATTATGGTGGTTTTGTCGGTGTTAATAATGCAAGTGCCGATTTAAGCCTCGTTCGCCGTGACTCAACCTCGGTTTGCGAGGGCTACGGCACAGCCGGTCCCGAGGTTTTAAAAGAGGATTTATCCAAGCTTAAAAACGTACAATGGCTGATAGGCGAATTTGGGTTTAGTGCCGATATATGGGGCGACGAATACGGTTTACCCATGCTCAAAGCGTTTATAAAGGAGACGGTATGAAAGTTGAATTAATGATAGACGGAAATCCCCTGACTTACGAAGAGGGCTTCTGGACGGGCAAAAGAAAGCTTACCTTCTGCGGAAGGGAGTTAAAAAGGGTTAATAATAAAAATTTCGTGCTTGAACCGCAGGACGAGGGGGAAGAGACTGTGGAGTTTACCGTAAAGGGAAATTTATTCACGGGCGTTACGGTAATATCTTCCGCGTTTTCGCAGCCGATCACAGTCAGAAAACCCCTCTCGGTAGTGGAATATGTGCTGGTTATTCTGCCCATAATACCCTCCGTGTTTTTCGGTGCAATCGGTGGTGCCATAGGCGGACTGTTTGCGGCTGCTTTGCTGTACGTTCTGCCCAAGGTTAAGCCGTTATGGCTGAAGATAGTTGTCGGGCTTGAGACGTGCGCAGTGGCAGGGTTAACCGCGTTTCTCGTCGCTTATGCCGTTGCGAATGCTTTTTTTACTTAAACGGCTGAAAAGCATTTTAATATTTTTCTCTCAAAACAGTGGCGCAGCGGAAAACATTCCGCTGCGCCACTGTCTGTAAAAAAATACTGTGGAGAAATCGCGGTGTAAAAAATATCACAAAAATGCTTGACTAAACATAGCCGATTTACTATAATAATTAAGCTTAGTTTTTAAGAGCAGGCAAAAGTCTGGCAGTTTTCCCACAAGGGACTTAAAATTTTTGGCAGAAAGAAATTAACACATTTCTTAACAAATAAACTGAAAACTTAACAAAAACATATGCTGGTGTGGTGGAATAGGCAGACGCAAGGGACTTAAAATCTGCTGCATACAAGTTTTTATAACTTTTGTGCATAAACAAGGGATTTTTTAAAGGAATGTCCCCAAAGTAAAAAGGTGAAAAAATCACCGAAAACTAAGCAAAAACAAGTAAAAATTGAATATAAAGTGCTCGCCCGAGTGGTGGAATAGGCAGACGCAAGGGACTTAAAATCCCTCGGGATAAAACCCATGCCGGTTCAAGTCCGGCCTCGGGCACCAAAAATATAGGCTTTTTTAACAATTAAAAGCCTATATTTTTTGCTATTGGGGACATATTGGGGACAAAATCACCCCATTTTCGTCCATCTCGCCCGATTTTTATGCAAAATGAATATATTTATTCATCTCCCTTTGGGGACATAAAATTGGGGACATAATAATCAACAATCAACTGCAAAGCTTAAGGACGGGGAAACCCGTCCTTAATTCTTTATTCAAAGTCAGATACGTTTAACGATAAATTCTTAACTCCGTTTTTCTCAAGCTCTTCCTCGTATAAACTTTCCATTTCGTAATGACGGTCGAATGATTCGTCGTCATTGTCTTTAATAGGAAAGTAATTTTCTGCTAATAACCGTGAAAGCGTAATAGGCATTATGGAGTTCTCGTATTCTTTGATTAAGCTATCCACGTCATCAACTATTTCTTCGCATAGTTCGTCGTATCCGTAATCTTCCCTATGTGTTTCCTTGGTCTCTTTGAGATAGCAAGAAAAAATATAGTCCAAAACCCTATCGTATTCGGATAACCGTTTACAGTCCTTTCTGTTTGCGTTTGCAATATATACGCCCATAAATATGGTATTGACGAGCGTAGTCAAATCCTCTTTATCTATTTTAATTATCATTTTAATTCCTCCTGTTATTTTATTGTTTATTTCATTCTCTATCCGGTGTCTATCATTTTTTGCCTCACATAAAAAATTATAATTAATAAATAGAGTAGCGTGATATTCTATCTTTTAGCGTTTTAAAAAATCGTATCCTTAATAGGTACGAAAGTCTTGATAATCTATCTTTTTATAAATAGGTTGTCGTGTTATTCTATTTTTGTATTTCTATTTTAGCATATCTGTATTACATATGGAAAGAATAACACCTCGGGAAGTTTCGTCGGATTATGGGAGGTTTTGGCGAGATATGTCTAAGGTCAATTCAGAAATAGAAAGTCGTGTATCCGTTGCGTTTCAAAAACGAATTTTGGAAATAATGGAAGAGGAAGAAATGACAAAACGGCGTTTTGCTGAATATGTAGGCGTAAGCAAAGACGTTATTATCCGAGCTACCTTATACGGTATCATTCCCTGTATGCAAACACTTATTAAGATTGCGGACGTATTAGAAGTGTCTTTGGATTATTTGCTTGGCACAACGAATGATAAAGATTTTGATAAATCGCCTAACCCTGCCTCTTTTCAGGAACGCCTGAATGACTTAGCGCAAGAGAGGGGAGAAAAGTTTTCAAAAATCGCTCACAGTATGCCCTTCCCCGAAAACTATTTCTATGATTGGAAAAGGCAAAACCTCTTGCCCTCGTTGGATTATTTAAAAGCCCTCGCCGCCTATTTCAACGTAAGTGTTGATTACTTGATTGGCAGAACTGATTATAAAAATTGAACGGTTGATTTATAAAAGGATTAAAACTATTTTCTTTTGGTTATAATATATATGTAGAAGAAGTGGTGCGAGGATAGCACCTTAAAGAAATTCCGACTGAAGATATGGTGTGAGGGTAACACCTGAAAAAGAAATCCTGTTTGAAGAAGATTATTATAGAAAATTGGATTTATAAATTTAATATTTAACAAAAAATCAGCCCGTCGGGACGTTTGACGCGACGGGCGTTTACTTTACTTGTTGGGCGTTTTTCTTTACAACTTGTAATTTACTTTCTTTATCTCGCCGAAGTAGAATTCGTCGGCGTACTTGGTGTAGCCACGGTCAACTTTCGAGGTCTTGACGTCGGAGTCGAATTCGTGTCCGTCCCACTCCATAACAAGTTCCAGATTGCACCCAGCCTCTTTGCAACGGCTGATAAAGGTGTAGCGCAGTTCGTGAACGTGTCTTTCGGGAAAGACCCTCTTCAACGTATCCGATATGGTTTTCTTGGCGGCGTTGACGGCATTATCCAAATCGATATACGGCAAAACTCTCTCCATCATGGGAGAAATGGGAATCCTTCTCCGTTTCTCGCCATACCCTAAACGGGTTTTCTCCGTAGTACATTCAAAGTAGCGGTAGCCGTCCTTTTCCTCTAAAGTCAACGACTGCAATTCGCCAACCCTCAACCCCGTATAGGTCAACACGAGCAACGAAGATACCCCGTAGAGGTGCCGATTGTTGATGCAGAAATCGACAAGCCGTTTTTCCTCTTCCTTAGTAAGCGGAGTGCCCTTTTTGGTTTCGTAGTGCGGTAGTTTGATTTTAGCCATAGGCGATTTAAAATTGAAGTCTTCTGCGGCTACGTCGAATATGGCGTTCAGCATTTGCTTAACCTTCTCCGCCGTTCTGTTCTTGTTTTCGGAAACCAGGCGGAAGAGGTAGTCCTGCACGTCTTTACGGGTAATTTTGTCGATATGTAATTCCCCCAGATTGGGCAGAATCTCCCCTTTCATCAACATTTCGTAGCTCTTGTAGGTGGACTCCTTAACCGTAGATTTCTTCTCGTTCAGCCAGCAAAGCGCATAATCTTTAAACAGTGGTGCCTTAGTCGGCTTGGTTGCCGTCTGCTCGATTAAGGCGGCAATAAATTTCTTCTTCATTATATCGAAGTTGGAGGAAGCCACCTCAATATTGTAGCCGTCTCTGCGGTATCTGGCGTGGTACATTCCACGGTACAGGCGGTACCTTACGATATGATTATCAATTATAAAAATCTGTTGAAAGTCATTCGGCATCTGACTGAGCTCCTTTGGCGTAAATTTAAGATAACTTCTCTCTTCCTTTTCTTCCGATTGTAGCTTGCGCTCGTAATCGGGAATCAATTTCTTTAATTTCTTCAGGGTGATACTGTCACGGGCAGCTTGCAGAACGGTTACGGTTGCCTCGTCCCGATTTTCCTCGTTCGGTATCTCCTTAAGATAGTTTAACAGGTCTGTATATTTCTTTTCCAATCTCCTTATTTCGGAAGCGTACTTAACTTCCGTGTCTCCTTTTAAATTTCCGTAGTGTGCGAAACAGTCCTCGCTCTTACGGCTTGTAGTAACTTGTTATTAAATTGTATTATTAGTCTGAATACCCGTCGTCGAAGAGGTGGGCTTCACGCTTGCCCTCTGCAATCTCCTGCAAGGCAAAATACCCTTCGTAAAGAAGCTGGGTTTTGGTAAATCCCGTCTGTTTCAAAAATTCGTTGATTTCCGTCAACTTCTTTTTGGATATGGTTGTATTAAACTGTCCACGGCGGTTGTTCCTCGCTTCCTTGTGGGAGTTTTCATACTTCCTGCGGACCTCTCTTGCCGGAGTATCTTCCAATTTTGTAGACATAATGTTTAATCTCCTTTTGTTCTTACGTCTACAGTATAATCGGAATAGTCCGACTTGTCAAGGGTATTCAAAGCATTTGATTTTTTAAATTACAAAGCGGTAGCCAAATTGCAGTGATTGGGAACTAGCCTTAAATGCGTACTTCGTTGTAGGTGTACCGCTCTGGTGTCAATGAAAACGCTATTTAAGGTGCTTTGCAATTTTAAGGAGAAAATGCGTATCTTAGACAAGGCAAAGTCCGCAGGCGATACAAGGACGTATCGTCAAGGGCTTTAACGCAGTATAAGGGCGCATTAGCCCTTAAAATCTGTTTTTAATTGCTGTAATTTGGCTTTGGACTGTTATCTACCGCTTTATGTAAGGTTGTTATTTCGTCTACTTGCTGTTGTTAGAGGAAGTGGGCGGTTTGGTTTTTTGTTCCTTGCGCTCGGTGGCAAGCTGTTGCAATTGCGTGAATTCTTCAGGGGCGAATTCCTTTAACTTGATAAGAATTTCAGCGCTTCGTTTGTACTTTTCGGCTTCCTGTTCTTTCTGTTTGAGAAGGGTGAGTATGTAATCCCTGTCCTTGCCAACAATCTGCAATTGCCTTGCCTGCTCGGCGTTGGTTGTGCGGAGCGAAACAATTTCCTGCTCTGCATTCTTTCTCTTTTTAGGAATAGGCTTGTTCTTGACATCTTCAACCGTTTGAACAGCTCGGGTTAAATCGTCTAACTCGGCTCTCTTTTTCTCGGTCTGCTCGTCGATTTCCCGTTCACGCTGCTCTGCGCCCTCGATAATCTTTTTCGCCTTGAACTCAGCTGTAGAAAGGTGTTTTGCCTGACTGCCTTCCTTGCCTCGTTGTAATCCCCATTTCCTGCCGATACTCTCGTGAAGTTCAGTTTGTAGCTCTGCAAGTTTTTGCCTATCGAAAAGGCTTTTACTGCTCAACCGTCCTTGGTTGATTGGGATAAAGTTAAGGTGCATATGCGGAGTAGTTTCATCCCTGTGTACTACTGCAGAAATCATATTTTCTTTCCCGTACTTGTCCGAAAAGAACCGGGCGCAGTCCCTGAAAAACTCTTCAACTTCCCAAGGGGTTAAACCTTTAAAGAACTCACCGTCCGACGTAATAATAAAAGAATTCATCAAGATTGCGTCCGAACGTATTTTACGTTTTAAATCCAACTCTGCAAGCCTCTCGTTGATTATCTCCATATAACTTTTACTCGGCAATATGAGGTGATAGTTGCGGTTGGTTCTGCTCCTGTCTATCTGCGGATTGCTCGCCTGATAGCTCTCGTCTCTTTCGTTTTCCTCCTCGACAGGGCTGACTTCCTGCCGCTTATATTTTTCCATATGACATACTAAATAACTTATTTTCTTGTCCTCCTTAAATTTTATTATAGCGGTTAAAATGCCTCGCAGAGCGAACGGAACTTATGAAATAAGTGTAGTGAGTTACACTTATAAAGTGTATATAAGTTTTGCTTCCCGTTTGCTTCCAATTTGACTGCCATATTAATCGCTTGTTCCTTTCCGACTGCGAAAGGTTTCAACCGCTTTATACAAAGACATTGAATGTGTTTCTTCGTTTGCCTTAACAAACTCGTAAAGTTCGTTTACGTCCACACCGTCTAAGATTGGATTCTGCACACTTAAACTACCCGTACAGCCGAATTCCTTTAAATCGTCTATCGTGTGTAAAGTAGTAGGGGGTTCCTGTTTGGTTTTCTTAGCCGCACCGCCTTTAGCTCCTGCTTTCTTACGTTTGATGGAAGTGCTAAGAGTTAATAACGTTAACTCATAGTACTTCTTAACGATTGCCGTTAATTCCTTGGGTTGCTTGCCGTTAAACGCTAACTCGCATATCGCCTGCAAGTATTGCTTCGCATCGTCGTCTTTGAGGGATAGCATTTTGTTGTAATAATTTCTGCGGAAAGTAAAGTGCTTCCATTTGGCGTTGTACGCCTTGGACGCTTTGCCTTGCAGTTCCTTTTCCCGTTGCGGAGCCAACACTTCCACTAAATCTTCCCATATAAGTGCCTGAGTTTGGTCTGTTGGCTTTTCCTCGTCTCCGTCCAGCATATAGCGGCATATATGTCTGATAATACTCATAGCGGTTGCATCGTCCTCGTCCTTTACCAAATCCCAATAGGGCTGGTAAAAAGTAAATTTGTCTTGTTTGTTTTCCATTTTAATTCTCCTTTAATTTATTTTTGCGAACGTTTCTAAGGCGGTTCGCTTACCTTGCCGATTCTGCCATTAAGGCGGTCTGATAGACTTTTGATTGTACATTGCTTTCCTCCTTTTGATTTAATCAAAAACCTGCAACAAGCTTGTTACAGGTTTTCTATCGTTTATTTGGTTGGATGGGCGTTATCAGCCCTCTTACTTATATAAGGACAACTACTGCCCGAAATTATGCAATAATATAGCGTTTGTTGTTTTTCAATCGCCGCTCTATATTTGCCCTGTTAAGTTAAGAGAATATCCCTCCATATAAGTAGCTGAAATTTTTACCAAAAATTTCACAGCGTCTAAAAAATTTTATTTATCTGCCCCAAGTCAAGCTATTGTAATAGCCGAACCAGCAGGTTTCTTTCCTGTTTAAAAAGTCTTATCTAATAAACCAACCGCCCAAAAAAGGGCGTGAAAAAAGCCGCTAAAACTCTTAACGTTTTACCGACTTGAACCGTATTTAGCAATTTTGCTTGCTCTATGGGGGTTAGCCATTCGATTAAGTTTAAAGATTTAAATTAAGTGATTTCTCTACTAAAAAATTGTATGCTTATAAAAGCCTATCTCGGCTCACGAATTTTTTGTACGTTGAAAACACCTTGCACAAAATTCGCAAGCTAAGGCAAGAACGGACTTCTTCCGTTCAAAATCATTCTGCACTATTTGACCTGTACGTTAATGGTAATGCAGAACTACACCCTCTGAGGGCAGAATACGACCTGTATCGTATATACGCATTGTATCACGTCAAATCTTGCTTGTCAACTATTTAACAAACAAATGTTTAAATAATTTTTAAGTTTTTTCCGCCCGTTACCCTCTCCCCAGCCATAGCCACTTTGAAAAAAGTGTCCACGTCCACAAATATCAAAATGGGAGAGGGGGACTGTTATTGTTAATCAATTATCGCATTGTCAACTTTTGTAAATTAAAATGAAATAAAATCTTTTTTTGTGTCTACTTTTCTTGACAAGTACAATATCTTTCGGTGTTCGTTTGATTTTTTGTCGGAGTTGCCACAATATTCCCTTGAAAAATTTGCAAAATAATATTCATATTCCCTTGAATTTTTTGCGGATAGCGGTTATAATGTCGTTGAAGGAGGTGTTTATGCTTAAAAGAAAGATTTATCGGGAATTGTTGATTTGGAAAAACACAGTAAATAAAAAGCCTCTTGTGATTAAGGGATTAAGGCAGGTGGGTAAGACTTATATTGTTAAAAAGTTTGCCGAAGAGAATTATTCTAATGTAATTTATCTTGATTTCAGAAAAAATCAGGAATTACGTTCTATATTCGACCACTCGTTTATTGTTAACGATATAATCAGTCAGATTACGGCAAATATTCCGAACGTCAATGCCGTTCCATATAAAACGCTTATAATTTTTGACGAGGTTCAGGATTGCCCTAACGCTCGTTCTTCATTAAAGTACTTTTACGAAGACGGAAGATACGATATTGTTTGCACTGGTTCTTTACTAGGTATAAAAGGTTACAGTCAAAAAAGCGATAACGCCGTTCCGGTAGGTTATGAAGAAGTCGTGTATATGAAGCCTATGGATTTTGAAGAATTTTTATGGGCTAATAGCATTCCCGAAAGCGTTATCGATGATTTACGTCTTTGCTTTAACGAATGTAAAGAGGTGTTGCCTGCAACTCACGTAAGACTTTCCGATTTATTCCGTAAATATATCTGTGTGGGCGGAATGCCTGAAGTCGTACAGTCATTTATCGAAACGGGCGACTTGAACAGAGTATTAAAGCTGCAACGCAATATTCTTGAATCGTATAAAGATGACTTCGGCAGACACCTTAAAGACGATAACTCTCTATATGTTGATGAGAAAGAGCTTGCGGCTATACTTGCAGTATTCAATTCAATTCCCAGTCAGCTTGCAAAAGAAAATAAAAAATTTCAGTTTTCTAAAATAAAAGAAAAGGGTAAGAACGATGATTTTCGGCGTGCTTTGGAGTGGCTTGAAGACGCTGGAATTATAAGCCGCTGTTACAATCTTTCAACCACGGAATTGCCGCTTGAAGGCAACAAAAACGAAGACGTTTTTAAGGTGTATATGCAGGATAGCGGTTTGTTTGTTGCAATGCTCGAAGAGGGTACGCAAGCTGATATTATTAACGGCAACCTTTTAATATATAAGGGTGCAATCTATGAGAATATCATTGCAGACGCCTTTTCAAAAATGAATCGGAAACTTTATTACTTCCATAAAGACAGTGGGCTTGAAATAGATTTCGTAACCAGATATAAAGGCAAATGCACATTGATTGAAGTTAAAGCCGGAAACAGTAAAGCAAAGTCGTTAAATACCGTATTAGGTGATTACGGGCATTATCACGTTGACAGCGCAATAAAAATCCGAGACGGTAATATAGCTCATACAGAGAATATATTATTCATTCCTCACTATTTAGCATTTCTGATACAGGAGTATTGAAACACAATGGAAGAAATTAAAGAAAAGATTTTATTAAAAATACTTTCCGACGATACTCGTTGGGACTTAATGACGGGCAGGGAACTTCTTAAAAGGATAACCGAATATAAGGCGTCGGAAGGCGACAATGAAAAATTTATCTATGTGTTAAGTTGTCTGCGCCTTGCAAACGTGTACTATCTTTACAGTAAAGAGGGGAGCAAGACAACCGTCCCCACCATACCGTTGCCCGAAGGACAGGTTTTAACGCTCTTTACAAGCAAGAAGAAGATTACCGCCGATAGTTTTAAGCAGTTTAAAGTGAATAGTTTAAGATTCCCCGAATTGCTGGAGTGCTTTGATTGTGCTGACGATATAGGCTTTGTGTGCATAAATCCTTACTCAGACGACGTTATTTTGCCACTCCCGCATATAAAAGAATTTTTCCAAACGGCTGATGCCGTAATTAATGGTATTGATGAGATGATGGAAGAAGGCATTAACGGAGAGATTTTGGGTGATATAGTTTTTGAACGCTTTTCTGGTCGTAGGATTGATTGTATAACAAATACGGGTAAGCATATAGTTGGCGATGCGTATTCTTTCGGCAAATCAAAGGACGGCGGTATGTACCTCATCGTTGACACCGAGGAAGATAATAAAACGGTTTTGTATAAATCGACAGTTGAAACCATAAAAGATATCACACCTTATGAAATAGAAAGCTGAATTTGCTATTGCTTAGGAAACCCACAGCCGGTGCAGTATTTTTAATTGAATTTCGACTGCAATGTAATCAAGTTTTATTACGGTGTTTTTTGTTCCTACTTTTCTTGACTAGTACAACCTGCCGATTAAAAAGTTGGAAAAAGTTTAAAATCGGAGGAGTTCAAGGTTGGAAAATGTTTAAAAATGAGTCTGCGTAGGGTTGGAAAAAGTATAATTGACACGAAAATCACGTTAGATTTATCTGCTTTAAGGGTGGGAAACCGATAATTCTCATTGGGGAGTTTTGGGGACATAGAAACAAAAACACAATATATAGTTGTTTTATCTCTACAATAAGTACTATATATTGTGTATTTTTATATACGCAACAGCCTTAAAATCCCTCGATGGAAACATCGTGCCGGTTCAAGTCCGGCCTCGGGCACCAAGTCTTAATAGCTTGAACTTCTTTACTGTAAGAAAGACGTTCGGGCTATTTTGCTATATTGAGGAATTTAAAAACTTCCATAAATGAAAATAGAGCCGATAGAGCGTGATTCCTCTATCGGCTCTGCCGTTATTTGTAGGTTTATTATCTTCGGCTCAACCTAAAAATTACTATACTAACACTTATATACCGCACGTCTTCGGCGGTGTTCCTATCTGCCGTCATATCTTTTCAGACGGTCAATCCCTGTACGGTTTAACGGGATTCTTTATTATTCGATCTTTTATTAAGTTGTAATTGTTGCCATTCGGCGTAGTCTTTCTGTCCCTGCTCGGACGACAGGTATTCCTGAAAAATAGGCAGTAGAACCCTTGCAAGAGATTCAAGCTGATAATCAGGGATATCAAAATCCGATTTAGGCGTCGCCTTTTTTCTCGACATTATGTACTCATAATAACCTCCGTAAATACTTCAATTAGAAATTTTCATTTCACGTAATTTTATCCGTAAGATTTTAGCCCATTAAGGGCAAGCGTCACGACGTAGCTTTAATTAACCGATTCAGACGGTTATTTCGTCCACTTGCTGTTGTTAGAGGAAGTGGGCGGTTTGGTTTTTTGTTCCTTGCGCTCGGTGGCAAGCTGTTGCAATTGCGTAAATTCTTCAGGGGCGAACTCCTTTAACTTGATAAGAATTTCCGCACTCCGTTTATATCTCTCGGCTTCCTGTTCTTTCTGTTTGAGAAGAGTGAGTATGTAATCTCTGTCTTTGCCCACAATCTGCAATTGTCTGGCCTGCTCTGCGTTGGCTGTGCGGAGCGAAACAATTTCTTGCTCGACATCTTTCCTTTTTTTAGGAATAGGCTTGTTCTTCGCATCTTCAACCGTTTGAACAGCTTGGGTTAAATCGTCCAGCTCAGCTCTCTTTTTCTCGGTCTGCTCGTCGATTTCCCGTTCACGCTGTTCTGCGCCCTCGATAATCTTTTTAGCCTTAAATTCTGCCGTGGAGAGGTGCTTTGCCTGACTGCCTTCCTTGCCTCGCTGTAAACCCCATTTCTTGCCGATACTCTCGTGCAACTCGGTTTGAAGTTCGGCAAGTTTTTGCCTGTCGAAAAGGCTTTTACTGCTCAACCGTCCTTGGTTGATGGGAATGAAATTGAGGTGCATATGCGGAGTGGTTTCATCCCTGTGTACTACTGCGGAAATCATATTTTCTTTCCCGTACTTGTCCGAAAAGAACCGGGCGCAGTCCCTGAAAAACTCTTCAACTTCCCAAGGGGTTAAACCTTTAAAGAACTCACCGTCCGACGTAATAATAAAAGAATTCATCAAGATTGCGTCCGAACGTATTTTACGTTTTAAATCCAACTCTGCAAGCCTCTCGTTGATTATCTCCATATAACTTTTACTCGGCAATATGAGGTGATAGTTGCGGTTGGTTCTGCTCCTGTCTATCTGCGGATTGCTCGCCTGATAGCTCTCGTCTCTTTCGTTTTCCTCCTCGACAGGGCTGACTTCCTGCCGCTTATATTTTTCCATATGACATACTAAATAACTTATTTTCTTGTCCTCCTTATTTTGTTATTGTCGTTGACATTTGCCCCGCAGGGCGAACGGAACTTACAAAGTAAGTGTAGTGAGATAGCCTATCGTTATGGACTAAACGAATAGGCTATCTCACTTTTTTGTTATTATGCGATTATATCGTCAACTCAGATTAAATTGACTTTATAAACGATTTGTATGCTTCTTGGTTGTGTTTTGTCTTTCGGCGCCGCACCGACGATAATCCTGTCGATGAGTTCCATACACATTTCGCGCGTCAGCTCCGTTATGTGCAGATACCGCTTGATTTTAGCGATAAACTCGTCCACATCGGAATTTAACTGATTGCTTTCCGCAAGACTTTCATTCAGCGTTTGAATCTCTTCCGTCAAAATCTTTTGCTCGTCGGTATATCTGTTTATCAGCTTGATACAGATATCTTCTGGCATTTTACCTTTAACTTTGTCCTCGTATACGTTCTCAATCAGTCCGTCAAGTTCCGCAAGCCGTTTGTTCTTCTTTTTCAGCTCTTGTTGTACCGCCCTGATTCTCTCCTGCGAAAGACGTGCGTTCTCTTCGAGGAATTTACGCCGTACCGCCGCTTCGTCAGCTATTACCGTGTCCGCTTTGCTTTGAATATCCGTTAAAATCAATTCTTCAAGAATATTCGCCGCAATGTGATGACTGAAACAATATGCTTTTCCAAGCCGACAGTGATCTCCACAATCAAAAGACCAGTAATTTTTCCCTTTGTAGCTGGCTCGGCGCATCTGCATTTTGCCACCGCAATTCGCACAAAACAACAATCCCGAGAGAGGATGAATAAATCCGTTCTTTTTTCGTTCTCTGCCACGACTGACAGAATTCCGTAATGCCTGAACTCTGTCCCAGACTTCGCGTTCAATGATCGCTTCGTGTGTATTCGGTATTACCAAATATTCGCTTTCGTCTCGGTATATTCGTTTATGATTCTTGTATGAAACGGTGGTGGTGCGCTGTTGAACCAAATCGCCTTTATACAGCGGATTCTCTAATATCGCCTTGACCGACACGTAAGACCAATACAATAAACCTCGTGAGTCGCCTTTTTTACCGAATTTTTCTTCCATATACCGTTGTGGACTCGGAATTCCTTCGAGATTAAGAACGTCGGCAATTCGCCGCGTGGAATAACCTTTCAATCTCATATCGAAAATCCGTTTAACAATGCTTGCCGCAGGTTCGTCCACAACAGGCAACCGCTTGTCCTTATCCACGATAACGTATCCGAACGGAGCTTTGGGAGAATGGTATTTACCGTCTTTGGCTTGCGCCCGTATTACCGATTTCACCTTTTTACTCGTATTCGCCGCATGCCATTCGTTGAAAACGTTCATAATCGGCATCATTTCCATTGCGCTGTTATCACGGTTCGCCGTATCTACGTTATCTTGAAGAGCGATAAACCGTATTCCGAACGCAGGAAAAACGTAATCGAGATATTGACCTACCTGAATGTAGTTTCTTCCGAAACGGGAGAGGTCCTTTACGATAATCGTATTGATTATCCCGTTTTTGGCGTCTTCGAGCAATTTCTGCACGCCCGGTCTTTCAAACGTCGTGCCTGAAATCCCGTCGTCAACGTAGACCTCGTGAAGAGTCCAACCCTGTTCTTCAACGTATTTCGTTAGAATAAGACGTTGATTTTCGATACTTGCCGATTCGGCGTCCTGCCCGTCGTCGCGGGACAGTCTTGCATAAATTCCTGCTATGTAATTTTTATTCTGCTTCGGTTTCATATTTTGCCTCCTGAACCAAAGCAACCTGTATTCACTTGGTTATATTTTATCATCATTCCTCCTTATTTTCAAGTGTTTCGGCGTAAGCTTTCTCTGTTGCCATACGCTGAATTACCGAATTTATATCTTTTCCGCCGAGATAGAAACTCTGCACGAGATATTTCTTATCTTTAATTTTTCTTACCGCCGTAGTGGACGGTGCGGAAAGATATGTGTTTGTAGTTTGTTCCTGACCTTTAATTTTTCATTACCCCCGTTTTAAAGATTTTAGTAGTATTCAGTTTTCATAATGTTTCTCCTTTTAATGCCTAAAGCATTTTCGAGACCGCCATATAGCGGTATTCTCATTTCATAGCCACATTGCTATAACAAATAAAAAAGCCGTGAAACTCTTTCAATCCTCAATCACTCAATCTCTATTCCGTAGGACACACGTTCACGCGCTTTGCTTTTACTTTATTAAGTTGTTTTTTACGTTAAGAGTAGAAACGCAGTCGCTATTGCCTGCGCAAGTAGCAGAATGGGAGTTGCCCAGAACATAAATTTGCGGAAACCGCCTTCAATCTGCATTTCAATGCGTTGCTTTTTGATTTCCGTAGCCGTTTCCTTCAATTCCTCTTTGACTTCTTTCACGCTTTCATCAACCGTTTTTATGGCGTAATCTTTAACCTCATTTACAGAAGTCGTCACTGCGGCTTTTATGCTTTGGCTGATTTCCGCTTTGAAGTTCCTCTCCTCCCGAGTTATCTCCCGCATTTCCGTTACCGCCGACTGCACCGTTTCCCGTATCCGCCTCTGGTGATAATCGTTGTCCGAGTTCATGTTCCCCACTTGGTAGGTCAAGTCCTTGACGAGCGTATTCTGCTCGCTTATCAAGACGTTGCATTTCTCGTTCGATATCGCCAACGCTTCTTTGAGTAGTGCATTGTCCGTCTGTCCTCTGCGTTCCGCATTCCTCGCTTGTAGTTCGGCAAGCGGCGTTGCCGTCTGCCCCGTTTCTCTGTTTACTAATGACATTTAATACCTCGCTTTTTGTATAATTTTCTCCGAGATTGCGCCCTCGGATGGCTTTCTTCTTTTCGGGGTGAAGATAGGAGTATTCCGTCTTGCTCCTTGTAACTTCAACACCGTACTTTTTGAGATGAGTAATAAACTCACTCTCGGTTGTTGCCGTTCGCTTTGCCTCTTCAATGACTTCCCTTAAATCTTCCTTCCAACTCGTACCGCCTTTGAGAATGATGTGATGCTCTTTGGTAGTGCGCTTGTCCTTTGACTTCTTACGGAAGTTTATAGGAGTAAATCCCATCTCCTCTCCCAAACGGTTTGCCTCGTCCTTCATTGACGTATAATCGCCTTTACCTATCCGCAACTTGTTCCCCGTAACGGGGTTGATTGCGTTTACGATTATATGGCTGTGAACCGTCTGCGTATCCGTATGCGTGGCTATGACGCACTCAAGGTCTTTAAACAGTCTTGCCGCCAACTCGGTTGCGTAGATATGAGCTTCCTGCGAATTTACGTTATCGCTCCTTGCGCACGACAATTTGAAATGGTAGTACTTGCGCTCATTGAACTTGCCGCCCTTGTGGAATCGGCTTGCCGTTTGCTCAAACTGCTCGGCGTAGTCCTCGTCCTCAAACAGATTACGCACGGAAACGTAAGCGGCTTTATCTTCCCTTGTTATGTAGTCGATAGCTTTCCTTGGTGAACTCTTGCTTGATACTCCTTTGAATAACGGCATTATTCACCTCCGATAGCGGAAGATAGTTTACGATAAACCTTTTTACATTCTTCCACAGCGGAGATAATCTCACGTTCTGTGGCGTTGCCGAAGTAATTGTTCTTCACCGCCTGATTGAGATTGTTTCCCTGCCGTTTGAGTTCTGCCAAAATCTCGTTACCGTTCTCAACTTGCACGACGGTTTTGTCCGATAAGGCTCGGATAAGAAAATCCGTACGACTCAATCCGCTTGTTCTGACTTTATCGTCGATGAGTTGTTTTTCCGTTTCCGATACCCGAAAAGAGTAGGAATACGGTCTTGTTCTGTTTACTGTCTTTCTGATAATTTTTACCTCCGAAATTTATTTTGTCCTTCATAGAGAAGGGGTTTGGAGAAATGTAGTTTCCTCAACGAGGCGCATTGAAAATGCGGCAAGTGGCTCGCCACTTGCGTACCTCGCAATCTGCGATAAACATAGTTCTCCCCTGTGATATGTTACGTTAGTTTTCCTACTAGCTAAAAGCGGAACTGCTAATTACAGATCCGCTTTCAGGTTGGGTTTATTAAGTTGTCTTTTAGTTTGGTGGTGCTCGTTGCATCTAGTTCTCCTTTTGGGTAAAACAAAAACCCGCAACAGACTTGTTACAGGTTTTCTACCGGTTATTTAGTTGAATGGGTGTAATCCACCCTCTCACATATATAAGGACAACTACTGCCCGAAATTATGCAAGAAATATTAATCGAATAAAAATTTTATCGATACTCTATGCGGCGGATACGATTTCCTTTTTGTAATATACACCGTTGATAGTTAAGTCGCCGTCGTCGGATATTTCTACGTCGATATAAATCAAATATCTGTATTCTTCGCTTTCGATTACCTGCGCTTTATCGAGTTGGGCATCGGTTATGTTGCTTACTGCGATATCGGAAACTATAGTCGGTTCTTCATCATTTCCATTCCGATAAAAAACAGTTGCTACTCTATCGTTTTTGATGGTAACGTTGCAAAGAATATCCGAGCTGCTATATTGAATATAAACTTCATTGATAAATTCGGCATCGGTTATCGTAATATTCCCGTCCGCAGCAGTTTCCCAATGCAAAAGTACGGTAAACAGCTCTCGTATCTCACCTTGGTCATAGATGTAAAAATAGACTATATAATTCTTGTTATCCCAAATATTGCAATTTACTTTTTTATCTGAAAACTCATATCCTTTTATATTACCGCTTGCCGTTATGAAAATTATGTGTCTGCCATACGATTCATCGTATTTCACGGACAGCGTTCCCGAAACAAAGTCGTCGCCTTCGACAAACTCAAAAGCTTTATCTTCTACCAAGGCTACTCTGTGAAGGCTAATATCTTCACTTAAAATATCAATCTCTGTGCAATCCGTGTCAAGATAGCATCTATTTTCATAGCCGTAACTAAAGTATGTCAAATAATAAACATAGTCGCTTTCAATTTTCCAAGTTTCAGCATCAAATGATAATTTATCATCCAAGCGCAACGTTTGTTTTAGCTGCGAGCCGTCGCATAGCGTAATGGTAACGTCATATTTCACCTTTTGACAATACACGAGTTTAAGCTCGCCGTTTTTATCCATTACGATTTTTACTGATACGTTAGTAAGATTTTCCTCGTCTGTACCTAAACGAAGATTAAACTCATTAAATAACCTGCAACGAACGCCCTGCAAAAACCAAAAACGCTCTTCATCGCTAATATCTTCCGGCGGTATATCTTCCTGCTCTTCAATATAAACTGGCTTGCCGAGAACAGTTCCCGACGTTATGACTGCTTCTATTTCCGAGCAGCCATTCGAAGGATAATTAACCGTTAAAGAAATATCGTAGTCTTCCTGTAGGTCGGTAAGTCGGTATTCTTTTATACCGTTTTGTACTTCACATAACGTATAATCCGCATCTTGGGACGGTATTAAGAAAGTGATTTTTTCGTCGTATAAATTTGAAACATAGGTATCTTCTTCTCCGACTAAAATATAAGCGAAATCACTACTCAACTCCCAAACGTTGTTTACGTCTAATCTTATAAATGAATTTCCGTAAGAAAGGCCGTAAAAATCTTCCGTATCGCCGTTAAACGTAATAGTTATTTTTATTGCATTAGGATTATACCGTAATCCCATATGTATGGTTTCGATTGAATCACTGCATTCGGCGGTAAATACGATATCGCAATTTGCTTTTTCAGACCAATATTCGGCATCTATCTTATCTTTCAGTTCGTCGATGGTTCCGTCGTAACAAATTATAAATTTCTCGTTAGAAAATTTACAGCTGTCCTGTGAAATAATAAAACTGAATTCCATTTCTTTCGAAACGGTAAGTTTTAGCGGTTTTTTCGCAACGTATTTAGCATCAACTTCAAAGTGCAGTATCGTATAGCGATAATATTGAGTCGGCACGGTAATTTCCGTTGATTTGAAATTTTCCGAAAGGTGCAACGTAGCCGTTTTGTTGTATTCGTTTATATTCGTAAGTTCAAAATCCGTATCTTCATCCTGACTGAAATTATACGACATATTGCCGTTTTCATTCGGCATACCGAACATTGCATAATAAATATTTCGCGACATCGGAGTGTTGACGGTAATATACTTTTCAAACATATTGTCCAACGTCATATCAGGTATCGGACAAACGTCTTTCATATTGACGGTTACGCTTACTCCTTCGTTCTCGTTAGGTATCAGACGATAGCTATTCCTGCTCCAAAAATCTTCGTCTTCGCTTGTTATATAAATATTAATCGTAATCGGGTTATAAATATTAAATATTAAATCGCCTTCGAAACATTTTTTATTACATTCGTTCGTAACGTTTATTTCGGTAAGCGCAGGCATTTTAGAAGTTAAGGTTTCACACGCATTTATTTGATCGATATCGTTATCTACGTTTAAGGTATTTACGCTGGCAAATACTTTATCGTATTTTTCCATTTCCTCATTAAACTTAATGGAGAAATCAAAAGTTTCTAAGGGGGCGTTAGCCGCTAATACTATTTTTCCGTTTTTATCTTTTAAATGTCCGCTACCGCTTGAAAATAACGGCGAATCTTCTCGTACAGTAAACTTTTCAAACGGCTCGTAAACCCCGTTTCCTTCGCCTAAATCACGATATAAGTTTATCCGTAAATCGTTTATACTTGTTTCGACATAATAATCAAAATAGTCTTTGTTGGGATTTTCTTCGTCATAATCCCAAGATACGATTCCAATAATATTTTGAGGTATTATAAGTTCTTGTACCAATCCCGTTTGATCCCGAACCAGAAAATCATTTAATAAATAATATTCTTCATCTTTCGGAAGTTCTACGGATTTTTCGTCGCGCGCATAATAACCTTCAATAATTTTTTTACCCTTAAACAAATAGTCGTTATCATATTCGTCTCTAACAAAATGAACACCATCAAAACTTCCTGTTTTGCCGAAATATTTATTAGTTAGTTCCGTTAACTGATCATTGCTAATCGCATACCGAAAATCCATAGTGGATTTTATATCCGCTATGGAAAACGCTTCAAATTCCGAACGTACACCGTCCAAACAATCCGAAACGGAATTATAGCTCACATAGCCTTCATTGTTGTTCGGAGCATAATACAAATAATTATTGTTCGGGTTTTCTGAAGAATACGACACGCTGAAAAATTCTTTTTGCGAATTTCCGTATACGTATAAAGCGTCAGACAAATCTTCCGTAAACTGAATAAATGTATAGGAATAATTATTTTGAGAAGAAAAATCCACACACGCCGTTATGTAGCCGTCTTTTTCCCCGTAAAATTTAGGGCTGTAACAATAAACATAGTCTTTATTGTTTTTATTAACAAGCGTAAAATACTGATTCCAAGTTCCAACGGATACGGGAATATCGTATATGGTTTTTTGACCAAAATAATCTACCAATGCATCGCCGACGTATAGGGAAATATAAAACGATTGCTCGAACAGTTCCTCACGCATAGAGATTATAGATTCAATATCGTTTTGCTTATTCCCATCAGCCAAAACAGTTTCTTTAATTGCTTCTTTGCCATTTGTGCGAGCAATATAGGCATTTAATTTTGATGCCGAAGTCGTTTTTTCATTATTGCCCTCTGCGTCTTTGTCTGCATCCAAATCGTTAACGCGAATTCCGTTATCTTTCAATATCGTTACGATTTTTTTGCGGTATTCCACGAACTCGGCGTTTTGCGACGCTTTGTCCGTTTCGTCAGGCGGATTATTACTTCCTCCGCACGCAACAAGCCCGAACATACAAACTATTCCGCATACGATCGCGAAAAGAGTAATTAAAAACTTCCTTTTCATAAAAAACCTCCATACGTCATTTCAAGAATAATTATTATGTCTTATCACTTATATAGCATATTATCACATAAAAAGCAACCGTTAACAACACTGTCCCTTATTATTTTAATTATTTATACGAACTTGCTGTTTGCTTTTTTATCTGTTGTTGAATTTGTGTTCCCAAGAATATTAGCCTTCATATATATAGCTGAAAATTTTACCGAAAATTTCACGGTATTAAAAATTATTTAAAAATCGTACTTAGTTACTTCAAGCACGGCTGTTGTAACCGCCAAACCTGCAAGTTTCTTTTCTTCAAAATAATTAATAATTTTTTTGTGAATAAGGTCGCTTTGGTCTTATTAGTTTTTAGTCCATAAAGATAGTCCACCGAGTTACACTTACGCCCATTTGTAAGTTGATTTTCTCGCTCTGTTTGTTTTCGCTTTGGTTTGCATTTTGCGTGCGTTTGGATTGCACTTGGTTGCCTGAATTAAGGCGGTCTGATTGTCATTTGCTCGCCCATAAATTACCTCCGAATTGATTTTATATATCTGCCTGCCCACAGTAAACGAGTGGGATAACAGCCGAAAAAGAACGCGAAAAAAGCCGCTGAAATCACAATGTTTCACCGACTTTAACCGTATTTAGCAAGTTCTTCTTGCTCTATGGTGGTTAGCCATTCGATTAAGTTAGATTGTTAATTAAAGGTGTAAACCTCCTGAAAAATCGTATGCTTATAAAAGCCTATCGCGGCTTACGAATTTTTTGTATGCCGAAAACACCTTGCACCATAATTCGCAAGCTAAGGCAAGAACGGACTTCTTCCGTTCAAAATCATTCTGCCTTTTATTGACTGACCTCGTCCACCGCAGAACTCATACCTTTGAAAGGTACAATACCACTCATACATTACCGTGATACACTGTGTATTTTATCACAATGAAAGTGGGATGTCAATAGATTTACAAAACAAACGTTTGCAATTTTTGAGAAGTTTTGTCGAAAGTAAACGACTGAAAATAACACTTCGGTCTTTTACTTATTGTCATAAAGATGACTAAAACTAAATAAGGATTGCTTCCAAATTACTTGCCACGTAAATTCTCGTTTGGTGGTACTCTTTGAATATTATTCTTCTTTTGGCTTAGATAAAAACCTGCAACAAACTTGTTACAGGTTTCTTACCGAAGGGGGTGTTATTTGCCCTCTCATTTATATAAGGACAACTACTGCCCGAAATTATGCAAGCAATTTTTAAAAATTAGAACTTTATGCTTTCAATGCTTGCAAACATTAATCATTTATTACCGACCCTGATGGTATTTTGAAAAGCGGTTTTCTTAAAACTTGAGATTTCTTTTTTGCTATTGAATTTGTCTTGGCTTTATATCCCTTTTCTTTTATCTGGTAATTTGACAGTGAAATGATGAAAGGAGCCAGCAAACAACCAACGACTATAAATATTACGGGTAATACACTACCACAGGCGAAATAGGAGAGTGTGCCTATCAAAACAGCAAACAATATAGAGTCATATGAGTATTTAAGTATTTCCTTAAAAGAGAATTTTTCAGATGATTTTGGTGTAACCAGGAAAACAGCTTTCTTTCCGCATATGCCAAGCAATACAGTTTTAAGCATCATAGGCGCAAGAGAAGCATAGGTTGCGATATTTACGATAAAATAAGGCAACAGCAGAAACACATTTCTGTTTTTATGGTAAACGTACAAATCGGGTATCATAGGCGAACATAAAAACAAAATCATTATGAAATAAACACCCAACGAATACCGTATAATGGGATAGCCAAGGAAACCAAGCGTTATTGTACATATTGCCAATAAGAAACTTAATACAGGCACTATTGGCAGGCTGTAATGCGATAGCTTTATGTCCAGCTTCTCAAACCAGCTCATTTTGGACTCATTGATTTGTTTGTTGTATTTCTTCATGTATTCGAGATTACCCTGAGTCCACTTGCATTGCCGCTTCTTGAGAGATACATAGTTGACGGGAAATTCTTCATAGCATAAAATATCGGGGGCATAAATAATATCCAATCCGGCATTTTTAATCTCGACAGCAAAAGAAATATCTTCAGCCACGACCAAAGGGAATCCGCCAGTTGCTTCATAGCAGGTACGGCTGATGGTCATGCCGTGACCAATGAGTGCATTTGCTCCATAAAAGTTTTTTATTACTTGAACGGTTGTACCATTGCTTCCGACACACAGTCCCATAAGTCGTTGAAAGACATTATCGCCTTCCTGTGCAATATGTTTAGCCTGTACCGCACCGCATTTTTGATTATAGTTGAAATATTTAAGAACTTTTGTGATATAATCGGGCGGTATGACCTCATCGCTATCGAGGACAACAAAATAATCGTAATCGTGGCGATCCTTTAAATAGTTATTGAGATTACCGGCTTTGTAGCCCGTTCTGTCCGTCCGTCGAACGACTTCTACGTTACCGTGGCGCACTCTGTATTTATTGATTTCTTTAATGTATTTCGGATCACTGCTATCATCGAGTATAATAGTTTTGAAGTTTGGATAGTCCTGTTTCCTACAAGCGGACAGAGCTTTCGGGTTAAAATCATTACAGGTGCAATACAGCAATAAAAATCTCGGTGCCGAATCTGGCACAACCTTATAGTCTTCTATCTTTTTGTATTGTTTATCTAACTTTTTACGTAATACGGCGTATGCAATAGAAAACGTAAGGTCTTTGATACTGCCAAACCAAAGGATAGAAAGAACGGCTGTATTGATTGCAAGCAAAATAATAATGAATACCGTTTTAACAGTACTGTATTCATTTAGCCCCATAGCTATCGTAGTCAGCGAATACACCAAAAAAGCCGTACAACATAACCATGCGGTAATAATAATGATGTAGAGTGTGGGTTTTTTCTTCATTGTTTTAATGTCCGATATATGGACAACCTCCTGTTCTTCTTTGAGTTCACTCACATTAAAAACAGCGAATGATATAAGATTGTCCACGAATTATCAAAGTTTTTTTCACGGATATTTTTCCTTATCTGTTTTAATTACTACTTTACATTATTTTTAGGCTTATGGTATAATACCATTAAAAGCATACAGGAAAAAGACTCAATGGACCACACCTTGTACGAGAAAACAGAATATGCGCTTGGTTTGATTGCTGAGGGGAACGATACCGGCGTTGATCTTATATATGCCTGCATGGGTAAGACAATGCTTTTCATTGCAAAGGGTGTCGTTAAAGACTCTTTTATAGCCGAAGACGTGGTACAAGAGAGTTTTTTAAAAATTGTAAAGCATATCGCTAAATATAAAAAAGGAACAAACGGTTATGCTTGGATTTGTCGCATAGTGCGAAATACAGCGTTAAACAGTTTAAAAAGTAACAAAGGACGTAACGAACAAAATATCGACGATTTTCTATTCTTATCTGACGGGGACAATTTTGCTACTAAATCGGAAACACATATGCTTGTTGAAAAGGTTATGAACTCTTTGGCTCCTCCTATTGTCAAGCAAATGGTGTATATGAAATATTTCCTTGATATGACGGTTCGAGAAATAGCACAAGCAGTCGGGAAATCGAAATCATATGTATCAAAAGAAATTATAAAAGCCGAAGAATATATGAAAGAAATGCTTAAAGATTCGTGGACAAAATAAGGTGATACATTGTTATATAGCTGAAGAGGTGCATTATGAGAGATAAAAACATAAAGGATGAAGAACTGAATGCATTGTTCAGGGCATACGTCGAAGAAGAAGAAAGCCCGTTGGAAAGTGTAACGGACAAAGCAAAAAAATATATGCAAAAGCAGCCTAAACGTATTGCCGTTAAGGAACCGATTCTTGTCACGGAAAACGGAACGGGCGGAGATAAAACGGGACGACATGCAAAGAATATGTGGCTAATATGGGTGTCATGCGGTGTCTTTTTGTTTATTGTTGCGCTTTTCTTTCTATGGTATTTTTTAAGCGCCAACGGCGATCCTTTTACTTCAATTGACAAGTTTAGCATAGTAAGCCGTTCACAGTTGACGGAAACTTCAGCAACTTTCAGTGAACAGGAATTTATCCCTTTTATTAACAGCGAAGATGTTGTTGAGTATAAGGAATATAGCTTAACTAATGATAATACTCATCAGAATAGAGAGGTGGTTTTGTACTATCTCGAATACACTGAACAGGAAAATACTCAGGCGAAATTATATGTTGAGGTTGGTGGGTTGAATTTTGATGAATTGAACAACTACAAACAATTGAATGAATATCAGAAATTTGAAAACGTTACCTATTACGTAGGATTTGAGACGGAAGATAGCTTGACTTACATTTATTTTTTACACGATATTTACTCTTACAATCTCTCAATCAACACCACATCGGAAACATCAATTCAAATAATTTTGGAGCATATAAATAATAGTTATAACAATCTAAAATAAGAATCTGCCCAAGTGGGGTTGTTATGTTTAAATAATTCACCTCAAATAATAAAAAGGTCGGACGATATGTCCGACCTTTTTATACATTGCTTCGGGTGCTTTCTTAAAAAAGGAAAAATTCTAAATTGCTAATCTTATTTACTTTTCATATTGACTTTAATCTATTTTTATGGTAAAGTAATTATATAAAAATCGTTGGAGGTTGTGATGAAGCAGAAACCAACCATTGTTGCACAGAGATTGACGGAACTTCGTGAGGGAGTACACCTATCGCAAGCAAAACTTGCCGCACAGTTTGATGGAGTTGAGCAACCTGCTATATTCAGGTATGAAAATGCTCAGTCGTTTCCGCCTTACGGAGTGCTTATGCAATATGCCGATTTCTTCGACGTATCGCTTGACTTCATTTTCGGCAGAACGGACAACCCACAGGGTAAACTGTACGACTATCAACCCAAGGTTCTGAAAGACAACAAGCAAATGCAGGAGCTGATTGAAATGTGCTTTGACCCCAACTCCCCCGCAAATGCGAAGTTGAAAGAAACTCTTTTACGCCTTATGGAGGAACAGAAGTTATGAGAGCCGTGATTTACGCCCGATATTCAAGCGACAACCAAACGGAAGCAAGTATTGAAGGGCAACTCCGTGAGTGTATGGAATACGCCACTTATAATGATATTCAGGTTATCGGCAACTACATAGACCGCGCCTATTCTGCCAAGACAGATAATCGCCCTGAATTTCAGCGTATGATTAAGGACAGCTATAAGCACGCTTTCGATTGCATTATCGTATGGAAGTTGGACAGGTTTTCCCGTAACCGCTACGACAGCGCACACTATAAAGCCCTGCTCCGCAAGAACGGAGTAAAGGTCGTGTCTGCAAAGGAAACGATAGCTGAAGGCTCGGAAGGTATACTCCTTGAATCGGTCCTCGAAGGGTTCAAGCATTCAAATGGACATAAATATTTAGATTTAGAATTAAAGCAGCCAATTCAATGTAAAGTAAAAGTCGGGACTCCTTACGGAATCTCTATTTTTTGCGTTGACTTATAAAAGAAAAGGGCAATTAAAATCATAACCACCAGTGAACGGGTGTTTTGCATAACCCCTAAAAGGGGTAAGCTAAAGCAGCCAATGATAAAGGGATAAACAGAATTTTCTGTTTATCCCTTTATTACCATACTAAATTCAAATCATTAATTGTATCATATAAATTGCGCAGGCAACCACTTCGGAAAAAAAGAATCCAATAAAAATACATATTGAGGTAATGGATGTAGATGCTAGCCCTAATGGATACAATTTCTTGTCAAAATGATTTAAAACTTTTATTTTGTTTTTATTGCCTATTATTTTTATGAATATGTCAAGTGCAATAGCTGCGCTGGCTCCACCGCATAGTAAAATTATAAGAGGGGCAGAATAAAATGGGATTCCTTCACTTAATATTATGTTAACTATAAAAGCAATAACGCTAATTATAAAAGCACAAAAATTAATCAAAAATAACTTTGTTATTTGTTTAAAAAATTGTTTACTTTTATATATATCATAAAGTTCTATGCTCTCAAAGTCGCTTACATTGCAATCCGATATTTTTTTTACTTTTTGGGGAAATTTTGCAATCCAAAATAAAGTTAATACAACAGTTGCTATTAAAATTGTAATCGCAATAATTTTACAAAAGGTTATCATATTATATACTCTTTAAAGATAGTCCCCATTTATCACCAAACCAAGGAATCCAACAGAATTTAACATCTACGCCTTTATTATACTTTAACGCATTATAAATAATTACGGCGCAATCAACAATTGATGGTAAAATAATAGGAAGAATAATTGAAACAACTTTCGTTAAAACACTTGTACTGCTCATTAATCCCAAAAAAACTGGCAAAATATCAGCAAGATAAGATAATATCCAAGAATCACTAAAATATCCAACAATACCACTACCTATATCAGCAGGTAACATGGCTGTAACATCTAACATTATGGCGGAAATTGTCGAGTATCTTACACTGCCATCCATTTTTGACATCCAAGTCGCTATACTTTTTACGCTTGATAAATTAATATAAAGATCAACTATTAAAAATACAAACCCGAAAACAAGAGCAACATCCTTATCAAATTGCAAGTTTAATTTATTCCATTTTAATGAAAAGCCCCAAAAAGCCCATTGTTGCGCAAACTCATCATCTATAATTTCTAATTCATTATTATCAGAAATTATAGCAACGCTATCATCAACTAATTGATTCATGATTGAAATATTACTTAGTATCATATCAATAGTTGATAAATCATAATCCTCCGATGTAATATTTTCCACATCAAGGTACAAATGACCGTAAGAATCTTGTTTTATATATTTTTCATATTTTATTTCTACTTCCTTATTAATAGTATCTATGTATTCATCGGAAATATCTGAATTAGTAAGATAAGATTCTAGTAGATCTTCTTCATTAATCGTACTGGCATAAGATGTTGTTGTGTTAAAAGAGATTAAACAACATGTCGCTAACATTATTAAAGACAATAAAATAGCGAATAATGAATAGTACAAACTTCTTTGATGATTTTTGATAGACATAAGAATAACCTCTCAAAATAAATTTTTTATATCAAATTCTTTTTGTCTAAATCTATTATAGACTTCAAGAACTTCATATTCTTTTTTATAATCTACATAATCAGCTAAATAACCACTTAATATAGCAGTAGCTATACTAGATCCGCTTTTATTAAAAAAAACTAATTCTGATTTTGCATTTAAACTTGGAATTTTGATATCAACTCCTGGCATAAAAATGTCAATAGAATTTGTATAGTTGCTACTTTCATAAATATTGCCGTTAATATCAAGAGCACCACAAGATAGTGTTAATTCATATGAAGAAGGGAATAAAATATCATTTTTACCTTGATCACCAACTGCACAAGTAATTATAATATTATTCTCTACTGCATTGTCAATTAAACTTGCAATATTTTGACTATATTTTGTACTGCCCAGAGATAAATTAATTATATTTGCCCCATACTCAATGGCAAAATTGATAGCTCTTTCAAGAGCTTCTTCCGAAGTATAACCTAATGCATTTAAAGCTTTAATAATAATAAACTCGCATTCTGGCGCAACACCATAAAATCCATTTTCACCATTTGCACCTATCAATAATACCATTGCTGTACCGTGTTGAGTATAATCTGTAAGGTCATCATTGCAATCATAAGAGTTATAAGAAGCGATTACTCTATTTTCTTTAAATTCATTTCCCAACAGTGCATAATTAATGCCTGAGTCAACTACTGCAACCACAACGCTTTTACCTGTTCCTTTATCCCATAATTCCGGTATACCTAAATAAGACAGTTGCCAATCATAATATGTTTCTTGTTGGCACGAACATTGAAACACAAGTAGAATAATATTTAATACAATTACAGTTAAAATTTTCAAAGATTTTCTCATTTGTGTTGTTATCCTAATTTTGATAAAAAGATATCATAAAATGAATTATAGTAAAATTATTTAATAGTGTTATTTATCGTTGCTTTTTGTTGATTTTTATGATAAAATGACGATAAGGAACATAATAATGGAAAACAGGTTAGAAATACTTTTAGTAGAAGATGACCAATCAGCTTGTTATGAAATAGTGAAAGAAGCTGACAATAGTCTTGATGATTTTTTTATAATCGGAGTAACAAATAATTCTGCACGCGCCTATCAGTACGTTATAGAAGCGCACCCTGATGCTGTAATATTAGATCTTGAACTTCACCATGGCGGCGGAGATGGCTTGGAATTCTTAAAACAAATTAAAGAGTCTAATCTTATAGGAACGCCTTTTATTCTTGTAACAACCAACAATATAAGTACTGTTACTCACAGAATTGCAAGAGAATTAGGCGCGGACTTTATTATGACTAAAAATCAAGATGGATATTCGGCGAAATCCGTGCTTGACTTTCTAAAAATTACAAAATCTGTAATCTTGAGTAAAAGAACGCAAAATCGCTCAACAATAAAAGAAGAATCCCCGACGCAAAAAACGAAGCGGATTCAGAGAAGAATATGTAATGAGCTTAATAAGGTGGGTATCAGTCCAAAATCAGTAGGATATAAGTATTTAATTGACGCGATAACTATAACCGTACAAGAACCTGCTCAACATATCTGTAACATCATAGGGAACAAGTATGGTAAATCAGAGAATAGTGTAGAACGAGCTATGCAAAATGCAATTAACCGCGCATGGAAAACTTCGGACATAAACGACCTGCTTGCCAATTACACGGCAAAAATCAGATCTGAAAAGGGAGCACCTACTCTTACAGAATTTATTTATTATTATGCCCAAAAGATTGAGAATGACTTTTAAAATATAAACGGACCGTTATTTGAACAGTCCGCTTAGATAATTAGTAATAGAAAAATGATTTAAACCAATCCCAAAAATTTTTCCACCACATTTTAAGTCGCCTCCTTTTTTTGAAAATTATAGGTCTAAATATGGCGAATTTAAATTTGGGCTTGGTTACAGTTTTTATTGAGATTCCTTAGGTTTATGGAAGAATTGATTTCTATAATTAAATATTCCGTACTTTTTATCAGTAATTTCCATAGTTATGCTAAGCTTTCAAAAACTAAGCTTGGTTTTAAAAGTCTGCTTGATTTATTCTTTGCTATACTATTAGGAATTTTGCTCTATTATACGACACGGCAATGCAGATTGATAATTCCCACCGCACTACTTTTTCTTACTATTATTTATACTTTTATACGATATAAAAAGCATTCACAATTAAATAAAATAACTTTATCCGTTATTTCTTGCGGTATTACTATTACAATAATGGTACTCTCATCTATCCTCGCATTGCCGTTGGGTGCTCTTTTTTATAACTTCATTTCAAATGAATCCACTCGCAATTTGGTTATGATGATTTTATTAAATCTTCTACAATTAATATTACTATTTATTTTATTTAGCATCAGGCGACTCAAAAGCGGAATATCAACACAAAACAAAGATGGAATGGTAGAATTATTACTTTTAATCAGCATTTTAGCGATATTTCTAATGACGCTTTTTTATACGAAAGACATCGCTCATTCACCAACTGAAATTATAATACTGGCAATTACGTTCTGTGGCCTCGCTCTAATAATATGGTGGCGTAAACATATTACAAATAATTATCAAAAACAGTTATACAAAAGAAACGAAGCTATTTATGAAGAACGTATCGGAGACTACGAAAAAGAGCGGACAGAACTCATAAAACAAAACGAGGAACTAGCTAAAATTATACATCGCGATAATAAATTGATACCTGCAATGGCTACTGCCGTGAAGGAACTTTTATCCGAGACGCAATACCCGAATGATATAAGACTCTTACTTAATCAAATTGAAGACCTTTCTATAGAACACAATGAAATCATTAAAGCGTTTGAAGAAAAAAGCAATAATCTGCCAAAAACAAATAACCTTTCTTTGGATGCCGTTATTCGTTTTTTATTCTCAAAAGCAAAGAAAAACAAAATAATTATTGATTTAGAGACGAACAATGAAGCCATTAAATTAATACTTAATACAATAACTAATATAACAGACTTGAATACCATTATCTGCGATTTGGGAGAAAATGCTATTATAGCTACAAAGGACTTGAAAGACGGTAAAATTTTAATAACTTTTGGTTTGAACGATAAATCCACCCCTTATATTAGTTTCTACGATAACGGAATTCCTTTTGAAGAAGATGTTATTGCAAATATGGGCAAAAAACGTATTACAACACATCTTTCGGAAGGAGGTAGCGGCATAGGTCTAATGACGTTGTTTGAAATATTGCAGAAATATAAAGCAAGCTACTGTCTCAATGAAACTCCAAACAAAAAAGGGTTTACAAAATGTATCGAGATAACATTTGACGATTTATGTAATGTTCGCATTTATACGAAGCGTGAAAACATAAAGAAGATTTGTGCATCAAGGTCAGACTTTTTCACAAACTTTACCTAATACAATCGTAAATACAATTATCTTTACTTGTGCGCTTGATCTATTTCGTTTCAGTTTACCTTTAACTTTAAGGAATATCATATTGATTTACAAGCCTATCAGGTGCTATTTTAACAAGAAACCAGCCAATTGTCCATGAACGTGGACAGTTGGCTGTTGACTTTTTGTGAGGATAGGTTTATAATACTAGAAAAATTATAAACATATGTTTGCGATATAAGACGAAAATGGACGATAAAAGGAAAATTAAGGCGAAGAAAAGAGAATCGTTGCACGCAAAGGATCCGCTTTGCTGGCAGGAGAATGAGGAATACTATTTAAACCGCTATCCGAGAAAGGCTAAGACGGAAGGTATGTACTACTACTTTCAAAAGGTTGACGGCATAACCGTTAAGACGGAAGTAACCAAGGAACAATGGGCGGCATTATCCGCCTTTAATAAGAAAGCATTAAGGCACGATTTGAAGTTTTTTGATGATAGGTACTTTACCCGATTCCCCGTTTATGAGGACGAAGACGGTAATGAAGACGACCCTATGGAACATCAAGCGGACGAGCAAAGCCTAACCTGTGAGAAGGATAATTGTGAAAATATTGACAGGAATAGTCTGTACTCCAAGCTGACTAAATTCGGTAAAAGGCTGTACGATTTATACTACAAATACGACTGCACCCAAGAGGAAATAGCCAAGCAGTTGAAATTAAAACAATATCAGGTATCGAGGCTGTTACAACAGCTTACCAAGGCATTCGATAAACAGTTATTAGACGACGGCAGTCGTGGCTCAATCGACATTGAAATAGACTACCTATACAACCGCTACCGCAAGACGGGCAAGTTAGAACACAATGAAAACGTGGTTATGACCGACTTCCTCTCCTGCCTACTTCCTCAGGAAGAAGAACGCTTGCGCTGTTGGTTTTATACGCAGACTGAGCTGTACCGTTACGGAATTAAGAACTTGCTATGTTATCGGTTGGACGACCTCTCACAAGGGAACGTATATCGGGAAATGTTTACGTTAAAAGATCTTTCAATACGGGGTTATTATTGGACGTATATGACAGACCTACCTATTGAATATCAATGGCTATACCTGCACTTGCAAGAGGAGATTGAACGGCGTGAAGAACGCTTTACCAAGCCCAAAGATTACAGCTATAAAGACTTTATTGCAGAACTTGTAAAAGCCGCCAAGAAGGCAAAAATGAAGCCTATGGAGTATTTTGAAACCAAGTTTGTGCCGTTCTTTGAAGAGCAAAACACAAAGCAGAATATTGATTTTGCAAAGAAACAATTAAACGTCCGGTTTGTGACAGATGACGAGACCACTCCCATTTCGGAACAGATAGAAAAGATAATAAGTCGTCTACCTGCAAAGGAGAAAAGGCGTTGGCAGACGTTGAAAGCATAAAATTTTAAAATTTAAAAATTTCTTGCATAATTTCGGGCAGTAGTTGTCCTTATATAAATGAGAGGGTAGATAACACCCCTTCAATTAAATAAACGGTAGAAAACCTGTAACAAGATTGTTGCAGGTTTTTTCTTTACCAAAAGGAGAACTATATGCAACGAGCACCACCAAACTGAAAGACAACTGAATAAATAAGCGTTCCGCTTAACCAAGTATCTTAATTGCTTTTAAGCAAGAACAGCAAATCAAAAATCAAACATTTAGGGAGAATTAAAATGGCAAACAAATTAGAAGCAAACGGGAAGCAAAACCTATGTCCTTATCATAGGTGTAACTCACTACACTTACTTTGTAAGTTCCGTTCGCCCTGCGGGGCTTTAACCACTAAAAAATATAATTACAGGAGGAAACGAAAATAAGTTATTTAGTATGTCATATGGAAAAATATAAACGACAGGAAGTCAGCCCTGTCGAGGAAGAAAACGAAAGAGACGAGACCTATCAGGCGAGCAATCCGCAGATAGACAGCACCCGAACGCATCTCAACTACAATATTATCTGTCCAACAAAAAGCTATATGGCGATAATCAATGAGAGGTTGTCAGAGTTGGAGTTAAAGCGAAAAATCCGTTCGGACGCTATCTTAATGAATTCGTTTATTATCACGTCGGACGGCGAGTTCTTTAAAGGTTTAACCCCTTGGGAACAGCAAGAATTTTTCAGGGACTGCGCCCAGTTCTTTTCGGACAAGTACGGGGAAGAAAATATGATATCTGCAGTCGTACATTTGGACGAAACCACGCCGCATATGCACCTCAACTTTATTCCCATAAACGAAGGACGATTGAGCAGTAAAAGTCTTTTCGACCGACAAAAGCTCGCACAGTTGCAAACCGAGCTTCACGAGAGTATCGGCAGGAAATGGGGATTGCAACGAGGTAAAGAAGGCAGTCAGGCAAAGCACCTCTCCACGGCAGAATTTAAAGCTAAAAAGATTATCGAGGGCGCAGAACAGCGCGAACGTGAAATCGACGAGCAGACCGAGAAAAAGAGAGCCGAGCTGGATGAATTAACTCAGACCATTCAGGCTGTTGAGGATGCTAAAAACAAGCCTATCCCCAAAAGGCGGAAGGCTGTTGAGGCAGAGATAGAAAGTCTGCGAACGCAAAACGCCGCCTACAAAGAGTATATCGCTATCAAAAACAGAGATACCGATTCTCTGTTTGCTGAACTGCAAAAAGCGGAACGCAAAGCCAAGGCAAACGACACAGCGTTCGGAATGGTAGCGGATATGATGAGCGCATACCCCAAAGAATTTGACAAACTATTAAAGAAGTCAAGAGAAAAGAAAACCCCGTCCTTTAACGTACATAGTAACACAAACGGTAAAGGCGGAAAGTAACAACTGAATAAGACAAAAAAACGACCGTGAAGAATACGTCCTAATGAATATGAGAAGGTAAAAGGATTGAAAGAGTAATCACGGCTTTTTTATACGAAAAAATGCCGTTTGAACGGTTATGCGGATAATCCGCATTAAGGAATCGTGCAAAAGGGTTTCCGCAAAAAGATGAAATATTTTTGTGGGAAGAGGAGCCGCAACGGCGCAAAGTTGCCGCCTGTGCCAACGGGCGGCTCAAAGCAAAGTTTGCGGCGACGACGACACGGAGGAATTAAATATGAAAACTGAATATGAATGACAAATTAACAAGATATAGGAGGGAAAATTACGAACAGAGCATCAACACAGCTGATCGACGGGAGAGACAGCGTTCCTACTACTTCTCATACCGAGATCATAAACGGAAAAAAGTACGTTGTCGTAAGTCATTACGTCGGAGGCAAAGACTTCAAAAAAGTATTCGGCGATCTGGCTTTCAGACAAGTGCTTGCGGAAATGAAAAATTCTGCAAACTAAATATATTATCGGGTAGCTTGAATTTTTCGGTGCGCCGTGGTATAATCATAGCACATTGATAATTCAGGCTGCTTTGATTCAAAGGAGTAAAAGAATGAAATCAAAGCAAAACAACAAAGACTACATTGTCGGAATGTACGTAAGATTAAGCCGAGACGACGAACGTGCAGGCGAATCGCTGTCTATCGAAAACCAAAAGGCTATCCTTTCGGAATATATCGACGAACAGGGCTGGACTCTCCACGATATTTATGTGGACGACGGAATTTCGGGAACCTCGTTTGAAAGACCGGGCGTTAAGAGATTACTCGAAGACGCAAAGCAAGGCGTTATCAATACGATACTTGTCAAGGATATGAGCCGTTTCGGAAGAAACTACATTATGGTAGGACAGTATCTCGATTACGTCTTCCCTACGTTCGGAATACGGTTTGTGGCGTTGTCGGACAATATCGATACGGAGAACAAAGATACTCCCGCTATGGATATGATGCCGATTACCAACGTGTTCAACGAATGGTGGGCGGCAACCACAAGCAAGAAGTTGCGCGCCGTGCGTATCAAGAACGCAAAGGAAGGCAAAAACGGAATGTCCCACCCGCCGTACGGTTACATACTCGGAACGGACGAAAAACGTACCCTGCAAATAAACGAAGAAACCGCCCCTATTGTAAAACGCATTTTTGAAATGCGGGCAAACGGTTTAACACCGAGAAAGATAGCGGATATTCTGAACGCCGAAAAGGTTTTAACGCCCAACGATTACAGAATAGCCACGACGGGCATAAACGGTGTTAGAAATTCTTCGCACTTATGGCATACCACCGTTTTGAGAACGCTATTGTCTAATCAAGCGTATATCGGCAATTTAGTCCAGCACAAATCAACTACAATTTCATACAAGAACCACAAGTGGCAACGCCGTCCTGAAGAAGAATGGATTATCATCGAAAATGCACACCAAGCCATTATCTCGAAAGAACTATGGGATAAAGTTAAGGAAGTCGAAAAGGCTGTAGGACACGGAAAGCATACCGCAAGAGGGTTTATGCACCCGCTTTCGGGACTGATGTTCTGTGCGGACTGCGGAGCAAAAATGCGGCTCGGCTGGAATATGCCGAAAGATATTCCGTATTTCAATTTCAACTGCGGAACGAAATCGCGTATGGGTTCGTCTGCTTGTTTCAGCCATTTCATTACCGTACCCGTTTTGGAACAGATTGTCAAAAACGATATTTCCGCAAAAGCCAAAATGATTATAGGGCACGAAGCGGAATTCAAACGACAGTATCTTGAACGGCAAGCGGCGCTTGCAGATAGAAATCAAGCCGACGTCAAGAAAGACCTTAAAAGAGCCGAAAAGCGTTTAACCGAACTTGATAAGTTAATCGAGGCGGCGTTTGAAGAAAAGGTTGCAGGCAAAATCCCCGAAAGCGTGTGCGTGAAGTTAATCGAAAAGTACACCGCCGAACAGACGGAACTGAAAGAGAAAATAAACACTCTTACGCAGGGAATTGAAGAATTAACGCAAGTAAAGACGGACGTAGACGAATTTATCCGAAGGCTGAAAATGTATTTTAACTCACCTACGCTCACCCGTGAAATGTGTTTGGCGTTATTCGATCACCTTGTCATCGGCGGCAAAGAAACGGTTACGGGAAAACCGCAGGAGATTCATATCTACTATAAGATTGATATAGACTCGGTTCTGTCGCCTTAACAAACCAACTACCCTCAAAATAGGCATTATGTCCATTTGACCTATTAGAAGGAATGGCGGAGTATTATTCCGCAGAGCTTGCAGAAAAGGTTACACGAGGTATGAAAGAAAACGCCTTGAAAGGTCTTTGGAACGGAGGAAATACTCCTTTCGGTTATGTGGTCAATGCGGAACGGAAACTCGATATGGATCCGCAAACCGCACCCATCGTTGCCGAAATATTCAAAATGAGCAACGACGGCAAGACTGTAAAAGAGATATTTAACATAATGACCGAGCGTAAAGTTACCCGTTCCAATGGCAAACCTCTGCAATACAACGCTATTCGCTATATGCTCTCCAACAGAGTTTACATAGGCGAATACAGTCATATGGGAGTGGTAATCAAAGACAGTGTACCGGCAATCGTATCAGAAGAACTGTTCAATGCAGTACAGGTTGAACTTGCCAAGAATTCGAAAGCACCCGCAAGACACACGGCAGATGAGGACTACTTGTTGACAACCAAGCTATTTTGTGGGAGTTGCGGCGCTATGATGGTTGCGCAGGCAGGAACAAGCGGAACTAAAGGCGTTGTCTATAGGTATTACGATTGTGTGCGACATAAAAAACATCAATGCAACAAAAAACCTGTAAGCAAGACCAAGTTGGAAGATTTTATCGTCCACAAGACAATGGAATTTCTCCAAAGCGACGGTGTAATTGAAAAGCTCTCGGAGAAGTTATGTGAACTGCAATATACGGAAAGCACGTTGCTACCCAAATTGCAGGAGCAGTTAAAGCAAAAAGAAACAGAGATTGAAAATATCGTAAACGCCGTGCAGAAAGGCTATGCGACGGAAATTCTGTTGAAGCGACTTGCAGAGCTTGAAAAAGAGCAGAACGAAATCAACGACGCAATCGCCAAAGAGCAGTTGAAAGCCCCGATATTCACGCAAGACCATTTCAGAATGGCTCTCAATAATTTCCGCAAGATAGATATATCCACGCAGGACGGAAAGAGAAAGATAATCGACACGTTTATTAATTCGATTTATCTGTATGACGACCATATAAAAAGGCTCTTTGTCAAATGTTGTGGTGGAGATAAAAACTAAAAAATAGATAAT
>JBJEVD010000054.1:0-68052 GCA_051884175.1 Candidatus Coproplasma sp. | reverse complement strand
AAACCAACTACCCTCAAAATAGGCATTATGTCCATTTGACCTATTAGAAGGAATGAACCAATATTTCTCGGCAGAGCTTTCCCAAAAGGTTAAGCGTGGTATGAACGAAACAAGACTTAAAGGTAACTTTACAGGCGGTCATTTGCTATACGGTTACGACTTGCAAGACCATAAGATAGTAATAAATGAAAAGCAAGCCGAAGTAGTTAGATATATTTACGAGCAATTTTCAAAAGGCGTATATGTAAAGGATATTATCAAGTCTTTAACCGAGAAAGGTATTTACAACAATGGGAAACCGTTTGCAAGAAATACCGTTTACAACATTCTTAAAAACGAAAAGTATTCGGGTATATTTAGACACAACGAAGAAGTATTTGATAATATGTATCCACAGATAGTACCTACTGAAATTTATAATAGAGTAAGAGCTATAATATCCAATAACAAATACGGTAAACGTAGCGTTGACGTGGTATATCTATTGCGAAATAAATTAAAATGCGGTTACTGCGGACAGCCTATTAGTGCAGAAACAGGCACTTCTAAAAGCGGAAAAGTTAAACGTTATTATAAGTGTTTAGGACGAAAAAGACACAACGGTTGTAATAAAGCAATGATAGGCAAAGAGTGTTTGGAAAACCTTATTATTACCCATATCGTTGAAACGTTAAGCGACCAAAACACTATAAATGTTATAGTAAACAATCTGCTTACTTTACAGGAAAAACAGTCCAACGGAACACAATTATTGAGTATGCTCACAAAGGGAAAACGCCAAACTGAAAACTCGATAAAGAACATTATGACAGCTATTGAAAAAGGCGTTATTACTAATACTACCACAAGGCGATTAAAAGAGCTTGAAGAACAGCAAGAGAATTTAGAACGGCAGATACTTATTGAGAAAAGTAAAACTGCAATTAAGTATTCAGAGCAGGAAATAAGAGCTTTTTATGAACAAGCCTTGAAGTTAGAACCGCAAATGCTTATAGACTATATAGTTAAAGAAATATTGGTCTATGACGATAAAATTGACATTATTTATACAAACCCTTTAATGATTAGCCCTGATGTTGAAAGTCGTCAGGGCTTTCCTATTTACTCAAAAACGGTTGAATTAAAGGTTATACAGCAAATAACAATTACAATAAAGATATAATTAAACGGCAATTTATTCCACGGTGCTATTGACAAGAGCCTCTAAGGCGTGCGGTATTCAGGCAAAGAGCCAAATACCCAAGCCCATAGGGGCTTTTGGTTTGCCGTTGGCTGATAGCCTACCACACGCCATTCTCCTGTCAATAGCCTTTCGCGGCATAAAGTGCCGTTTAGATAAAGAAAAAAACCTAAATCAAACAACCTTTAATTAGGTGTTCAATTTAGGTTTCACTTGGCGCAGAGAAGAGGATTTGAACCTCCGGGCGGGTATTAGCCGTCACACGATTTCCAATCGTGCGCCTTAAACCACTCAGCCATCTCTGCATCGTGCTTTTTTCAAGCTTTATTATAATATTAAATTACGAGAAAAAAATCAAGCAATTTTATACGTCATTTTATTTTTTGTTATTATTTTATTACCTTACACAAGCTTAATACCCACAAAACTACAAAGGCAAGCGAGATAACAAGGCAGATTATTCCGCAAATTAACAGCTTTTTATTTTGGCTTGTTTTGGTAATTTTAAAGATTATCGGAAATATCCCAACGACGAAAAAGCTAAGCGCAAACATGGGAAAGGAAACTTTACGGTTGACAATGACTTCAACAAGGTTAAAAACCTCGCAAAGCAGTGCAATGACCGTTGCGCAGAGCATACTAATTTGTACAACCTGCCCCCTATCCTCTTTTTGCTCCTCGCTACATTTAAGCTGTTCTTCATCTTTCATAGTGCAACACCTCTGCCCTATATATTACTACTTTTTAGAAGCAATGTCAATATTTAATTATTTTTCCTTAAAGGGGTTGAAAAGGTTTAAAAACGTGGTATAATTAATTAAAGCTTTGCAAGGAGAAACAGATGATAATTAATGATACTTATACCCTTTCAAACGGGGTAAAAATACCTAAAGTGGGCTTTGGTACCTGGCAGACCAAGAGCGGAGAAGAAGCTTACAATTCGGTTAAATGGGCACTTGAAGCAGGTTATAGACACATTGACACTGCTTATGCCTACGGCAATGAAGAGAGCGTGGGCAAGGCAATTGCCGACAGCGGTATTGCAAGGGAGGAAATTTTTATCGTTACCAAACTGCCTGCGGAAATTAAGACCTATCAAGGAGCAATGGAACATTTTGAAAGCTCTTTAAAGGCGTTAGACACGGCATATATAGACCTCTACCTCATTCACGCGCCCTGGCCGTGGAGCGACGTTGGCATGGACTGCACCGAGGGAAATATAGAAGTCTGGAAGGCTTTTTGCGAGCTATACAAAAGCGGAAAAGTAAAAGCTATCGGCGTTTCCAACTTCCACCCTGAAAATATTGAACCGCTTATCAAAGCGACGGGTGTAAAGCCTATGGTCAACCAGATACGCTATTTCGTGGGTAATACCCAGGAGAGAGTCAGCGAATACTGCAAAAAAGAAGGTATATTAATCGAAGCGTACTCCCCCCTCGCTACGGGTGAGTTGTTACAGAACGGAACGCTTGACGCAATTGCAAACAAATACGGCAAGAGCGTTGCGAAAATCTGCCTGCGCTACTGTCTGCAGAAGGGTGTTCTGCCCCTGCCTAAGAGTACGCACAAGGAGAGAATTTTTGACAACACCGATTTAGACTTTGCCATCTCAAGCGAGGATATGGCGCACCTCGACTCTCTTCACCACATTGCATCAACGAGGAAATTAAGAGATTAAAATAGGAGATATATATTATGGATAATTCTTGTATGAGAGCTTTAACCTACGGACTTTTTGTGGTTACGGCAAAAGAAAACGGGGTTGATAACGGCTGCATAACCAACACCGTTCAACAGGTTACAACGACGCCAAACGTCATAACGCTGGCGGTTAACAAGGCAAATTATACCCACGGAATGATTATGAGAACGGGTGAGTTCTGCGTAAGCGTCATCTCTCAAAAAGCCGACTTTGAACTCTTTAAAAGGTTCGGCTTCCAGAGCGGAGCAAATGCAAACAAATTTGCAGATTACTCTCAGGCTAAGAGGGCGAACAACGGGCTTTACTATATAACCGAGGGTACAAACGCATATATGTGTGCAAAGGTTATAAACACCGTAGACTTCCCCACCCACACCCTGTTTATTGCAGAGGTTATCGACGGACAGACTTTGACAAAAGACCCCTCTGCAACCTATGCCTACTACCACTCCTCAATAAAACCTCAACCCCAAAAGGCGACTAAAACGGTTTGGAGATGTTCTGTCTGCGGTTACGAATACGAGGGCGAGGAACTGCCCGACGACTTTATCTGCCCTTTGTGCAAACACGGCAAGGAAGATTTCGTAAAGGTTACGGTTGAGAAGTAACTTTCTATTTACTGAATATTTATACATATAAGCGCGTAATGATTGACAAATTACGCGCTTTTGCCTATAATTGAGTGAATAAAAGAGTTAGACAAAACTATACTCGGTGATGAAGATAGTTTAGTCTAAGAAGGAAAACAAATGCTTACGTTAGATAAGGTATATCACGCCCACTACGTCTTAAAAGACGCTATCCGTGAAACCGATATAATTTATTCGCCTGTACTCTCCGGTCAATGCGGTGCAAAGATCTATTTAAAGACAGAAAATCTGCAGATTACGGGTTCGTTCAAGGTAAGAGGAGCTTACTATAAAATATCCCAGCTCTCCGAAGAGGAAAAGGCGAAGGGCGTTATCGCCTGCTCGGCAGGCAACCATGCCCAGGGCGTTGCCCTTGCCTCCGAAAAGTTCGGCATTAAATCTATTATCTGCATGCCCGACGGCGCGCCTATCTCCAAGGTTGAGGCAACCAAAAGCTACGGCGCGGAGGTCGTTTTAGTCCCGGGCGTTTACGACGACGCCCACAACGAGGCAGAGAGGTTAAAGGACGAAAAGGGTTACACCTTTATCCATCCTTTCGACGACGAGGACGTCATTGCCGGTCAGGGTACGATTGGTCTTGAGATTATGGACCAGCTTAAGGACGCAGACGCGGTTGTAGTACCGATCGGCGGCGGCGGACTTATATCCGGCGTGGCATTTGCGATTAAGTCTCTTAACCCTAAAATCAAGGTCTACGGCGTTCAAGCGGACGGTGCCCCCTCCATGCTTAATTCGGTTGAGCATAAGCATATTGAGACCCTGCCCTCCGTTTCCACCGTGGCAGACGGTATCGCAGTTAAAGAGCCGGGCAAACTCACTTTTGAACTGTGTTCCAAATACGTTGACAAAATCGTTTCGGTAACCGACGATCAGGTGTCAGCCGCAATACTTGCGTTGATTGAAAAGCAGAAGATGATTGCCGAAGGTGCAGGCGCTGTTTCGCTTGCGGCTGTTATGTTCGACAAAATACCCGATATTAAGGACAAAAAGGTTGTCTGCCTCATCTCGGGCGGTAATATAGACGTTACCATTTTATCGAGGGTAATCAATCGTGGTCTGCTTATGGGCGGCAGGCAGTGTTCGCTTACGCTTGAGCTTATGGATAAACCCGGTCAGCTTGTAGGCGTTTCCGAAATAATTGCAAAGTGCGGCGGCAACGTTACCGCCGTTCTGCACGAGAGAACTAACGAGGGTACCGCCATTAACGGCTGTTACCTTAAGATGCAGATTGAAACCAAGGACTTTGAACAGATTAAACTCATTAAAGACACACTTAAAAATAACGGCTTTAAGTTGGTTGATTAAGAGAATATAAGGAGATAATTTATGAAGACAGTTGAAACCAAAAACGCACCTGCGGCAATCGGTCCCTACTCCCAGGCAAAGATTTTTAACAACATTGTATTTACCAGCGGTCAAATCCCCGTTAACCCTGCAACAGGAACTATTGAAGCAACCGATATCGAGGGGCAGACCGAACAGGTTTGCAAAAACGTTGCTGCCGTTTTGGAGGCTGCAGGCACCTCTATTGACAAGGTTATAAAGACCGTCTGCTTCCTTGCAGACATTGCCGACTTTGCGGCTTTTAACGCAGTTTATGCAAAGTATTTCACCTCCGCACCTGCCAGAAGCTGTGTAGCGGTTAAGGATATTCCCAAGGGCTGCCTTGTGGAAGTCGAGGCAATAGCTGAGATATAACCCCCGCTTTTGTAACAGTTTGGTCGATTGTAATTAATTGATATTACACTAAAGCTTAATCTATTTGACAATAAACGCAGAATGATTTATAATTCTGCGTATAATTATATTTAAAATTTTTAATAAATTTTAATTTTTTTGAGAGGATATTTGTTTTATGAAAACCGCAATAGTGACGGACAGTAACAGCGGAATAACCCAGAGCGAAGCTAAAGAGCTTGGCATTTTCGTCGTGCCTATGCCCTTTTTAATAGACGGCGAACAGTATTTTGAAGACATTTCTTTATCGCAGGAAGAGTTCTACGAAAAGCTGAAGAGCGACGCTTCCGTTTCTACCTCTCAGCCCAGCGCGTACGACGTTGGCGAGCTTTGGACGGAGGTTTTAAAGGATTACGACAAAATAATTCATATCCCTATGTCCAGCGGTCTTTCCCAGACCTGCGCAACGCTATCTAACCTTGCCGAAACCGAATTTGCAGGTAAGGTTTACGTTATAGATAACCAGCGTATTTCTATAACGCAAAAGCAGTCGATTATGGACGCTATTGCAATGATTAAGGACGGCAAGACGGCTGAAGAGATAAGAGATTACCTTTTGGATACGAAGATGCAGTCCTCCATCTATATTATGGTGGATACGCTTAAATACCTTAAAAAGGGCGGAAGGTTAACCCCTGCCGTAGCCGCAATCGGAACACTTTTGAAGATTAAACCCGTGCTAACCATTCAGGGCTTTAAGCTTGACCAGTTTGCTAAGGTAAGAAAGCTTGCAGACGCAAAGAAAACTATGATTTCTGCACTTATCAAGGACTTTGACGAGAGATTTGCCGACCTTCGCAAAGCAGGTAAGATGACAGTTGCAGTAGCTCATACGGAAAACTTTGAAGAGGCTGAAGTTTTTGCCCGTGAGTTGAAGGCAGCCTTCCCCGACGTAGAGTTTACGTTCATTAACCCCCTATCCTTAAGCGTTTCCTGCCATATCGGTCCCGGGGCTCTTGCCTGTGCCGCAACGGTAAAATACTGATAAATTACGTCCGTTCCGCATAAATTGAGGAGCGGACTTTTAAAAAATATTAATTTATACTCATAATATGATTTAAGGGAGAACAAATGAAAACTATTATTGTTACAGACAGCAACTGCGGAATAACCGTAGATTACGCAAAAGAGCTGGGTATTGAAATTCAGCCCACCCCCGTTTTACTCAACGGACAGCAATACTTCGAGGAAGAGGGTTTTACGCAAGCCCGGTTTTACGAGAGCTTAAACGACGATAACGCAACCGTTGCCACCTCTCAACCCAACCCCTACGACGTTGCAGAGCGTTTCCGCAGACTGTTAAAGACGTATGATAATATTATCTACCTTCCCCTCTCCAGCGGACTTTCGCAGACGGCACTTACCATTAAAAATATGGCGGAAACCGAAGAGGAATTCAAAGGCAGAGTTTACGCCCTCGACAATCACAGAGTTTCGGTTACGCAGAAACAGACCGTATTCGACGCGCTTAAGATGCTTGAAGAGGGCAAAAGCGCGAAAGAAGTTTACGACTGGCTGAACGAGACCTCCAGAATTTCTTCCATATATATCGCGGTCAATACCTTGAAGTTCTTGAAAAAGAGCGGAAGATTAACCCCTGCCGTTGCGGCAATCGGTACGCTTTTGAAGATTAAACCCGTGTTGCAAATTCAAGGCGAAGTGCTTGACCAATACGCTAAGGTAAGAAAGCTTTCAGACGCAAAGACGACGATGATAGGCGCACTTAAAAATGACCTTGAAGGGCGTTTTAAACCCTATCGCGATAACGGTAAAATGGTAATTGCCGTTGCACACACCAACTGTTTGGATGACGCAAACCAGTTTGCCGAGGAGCTTAAAGCCGCTTTCCCCGACTGCGAGCTGCGCTACGTAGACCCCCTGTCCTTATCGGTTGCCTGCCATATCGGTCCCGGTGCGCTTGCCTGCGCTTGCTGCATCAAGTATTGAGTTTTTTATAAGGTACTTTGAATTATAAATTAAACCTATAACCAGGCTGTTTATCATGAGATAACACCAGAGCAGAAAGACTATTACTGCGGTTATTGCACCGTACAGCCTTTGTGGGTTGGAAAATTGCAAATAAACCTTAAATCCAATCGCAAACAGTATCCATAGTATTACGGTTAAAAGCGCACCTCCGCTCGCCTGAGAGCAATTGAGCTTATACGGACAGGCAAAGACGTTTAAAAAATAGGACGCGAAGAATGCAAACATAGTTAAAAATATCATTGTAATTGCCTCGGCTATAGGTCGGGGCATTATCATTTCCAAAACGTTTACACCTAAAAAGGGCGTTACTGCGGCGAGGGCTGCAATCAATAAAATCGCAAACACCGCAAACATCGCGCTTATGCGCAGCTTGATTGCACCCGTCTTGACGTTTGGGGCAAAGATAATCTCCCCGCTTCTGCGCAGATGGTAGAAAAAGTTTGTTGACGACCAGAGCGAGGTTAGCAATAAAATGAGTGTTGCACTGCCCGTCGCACTGACTGCCGCCTGTTGCAGAGCACCAATTACCGGCTGAATAACAGAGAATAAATCGTCAGACAGAAACCGGCTCAAATCGAAATCTCCCACTATCAGCGCAAGCCAGAAGAAAAACGGCGTGACAGACATAAGAAAAAAGTATACAAGCGTACCCGAAAGCGTTGTAAAGCGTTTATCCGAATAATATCTGAACTCTTTTATTATTGTCCGCATACATATATTTTTGGCATTTACAAACATTGATATACTAAAAATACGGGGGTGTACCCACCCCCGTACGGTTAAATTATTTAACAACTACAGCTATTACAGCTATTGCATCTGCACGAAGAACAACCGCTTCTGCTCCACCCGTTACCAGTCCAGCCTACGCCGCACGTACCTGTACTGCACGAACAGCCGTTGCAATCGCAATCGTTACAGCCGCTACGCCAGGTGTTGCAGCCGCAAGAATTGCAGCCACATCCGTTACAACCGTTACGCCAGGTGTTGCAGCCGCAGGAATTGCAGCCGCATCCGTTACAACCGCTACGCCAGGTGTTGCAGCCGCAGGAATTACAGCCGCATCCGTTACAACCGTTACGCCAGGTGTTGCAGCCGCAGGAATTGCAGCCGCATCCGTTACAACCGCTACGCCAGGTGTTGCAGCCGCAGGAATTACAGCCGCTACGCCAATTGTTCCAATTGCAGGAGTTGCAACCGCTTAATATGGAGAATAAACCCGAACAGCCGCAACTGTTGCCAAAGTTACCGCAAAAACACATATATAAACTTTCCTTTGCTTTGGTATTAAGGGGCAAGTTTTTCCGCCTGACCCTATAGTTTATAATATGCTTATTCTTATTATATGGTGATAAAATAACGCTCCGCACTTAGCAGTGCGGAGCGTATAAATAACTGACTTAATTATTTGCCGAAATATCTCTTCAAAAGACCGGAGAAGCCTGCGCCGTGGCGAGCCTCGTCTTTTGCCATTTCGTGAACGGTGTCGTGAATAGCGTCGTAGCCGAGCTGTTTAGCGCGCTTTGCAATAGCAAGCTTACCTTCGCAAGCACCTGCTTCAGCCTCTGCACGAAGCTGTAAGTTCTTCTCGGTAGAAGGAGTAACCACTTCGCCCAAAAGCTCTGCGAACTTGGATGCGTGATCAGCTTCTTCATAAGCATAACGCTTGAAAGCTTCTGCAACTTCGGGATAGCCCTCTCTTTCTGCAACTCTTGCCATAGCGAGGTACATACCGACTTCGGTACATTCACCGGTAAAATGTGCCCTAAGACCTGCCATAACTTCAGCGTCGTCAACCACGCCGTCGCCTACGTGATGTTCGCAGGCATAACCTGCCTTTTCTTCTACGGGTGCAAAAGTCTTAGCCTTGCATACGGGGCAAACGTCTACGTCATCAGCAACGATTTCGCCGCAAACGGTACATCTTTTCATAAAAAATATCTCCTTATAATTGAATTTTGTTTTATGGCTATATTATATCATAGGTATTGCAAAATTTCAACATCCAATAAGTAATTTTTTTTTAAAAATTTTAGTGAAATTATTGCTATTTATTATAATTATTGGTTATGGCTGAGTACGAATTTTTCAAGCTCTGAATAGCTTTTTGCAAAATTTTTGGCACCCGCCGCTTTAAGCTGTAACTTACTGCGGAAACCCCACAAAACGGATAAATGCTCCATTTTTGCATTTATTGCCGTTTGAACGTCGGTTTCGCCGTCGCCAACGAATAAGCACTCCTCTGCCCTAGCACCCGTACTTTTTGCCGCATAAAGAGCTAATGCAGGGTCAGGCTTTAAGGGGAATGAAAGCGAATTGCCTGCAACGAAGTCAAAATCAAATCTCTTTAAATGTTTTTCATAAACGCCTTCGGTTGCGTCCTGCGGTTTATTGGTTACAAGTGCAAGTTTTATCCCTGCTTTTTTGAGGTTTAAAAGCACCTCTTCTTCACCCGGATAAAGGCAAGTCAACTCATTATCACAGGCGGCAAAGTTTTTCGCGTAGTGGGCGTAAATTTGCTCAAAATTGTCCATCGCGCTTTGCGGAATTGCCCTTTCTATTAATAGCTTTGCGCCGTTGCCGACGTACTCAACCGTCTTTTCAAGCGAAATTCGGGGCAGATTAAAGTGTATTAGCGTATTATTTAATACCTTTTGTATATCCATTGAGGTATCCAAAAGGGTGCCGTCAAGGTCGAAAATTACCGTCTTGAACATATTACATCTTATCGGGCACGCCTATGCCTAAAAGCCCCAACGCGTTTTTAAGCGTCTGCAAGGTTGCGGCGCAGAGCGCGAGACGGAATGACTTTGTATCCTCATCCTCTGCGGTTAAAATTTTGCAGTCAAAGTAGAACTTGTTGAACTTCTGCGCAAGATCTACCGCAAAACGGGCAACTACGCTGGGTTCGTACTTCTCACCTGCCTCTTCCACAATTTCAGGGAAGGAGGAAATTGTCCTGACAACCTCGTATTCCTGAGGAAGAAGATTGACCTTTTCGGGAAGGGTGTATGAAGTTACGCCTGCCTTTTGAAGGACTGAATATGCCCTTGCGCAGGTGTATTGGCAATATACGCCCGTCTCGCCTTCAAACGAGAGAACCTTGTCGTATGAGAACACAATATCCTTGATTTTATTGTTGTAGAGTGCACCGAAGATTACCGAGCCTACGCCCACCTTCTCCGCAATTTCCGTCTTGTTTTCAAGGGCAGGGTTCTTATCTTCGATTACCTTATACGCCTTATCTACACACTTTTGAATTACGTCTTCAAGCCAGACCACCTTGCCCTTACGGGTGGACATTGCACCGTCCTCCAAAGAGACCATGCCATAGGCAACGTGCACCATATCCTTTGCCCATTCCTTGCCCATAAGCTCCAACACCTTAAAAATCTGCTTGAAGTGCAAATTCTGCTGGTAGGCTACGACGTATAAGCATTTATCAAAATTGTAGGTGTTTTTACGGTAAAAGGCTGCGGCTAAGTCCCTGGTTGCGTAGAGCGACGCGCCGTCCGAACGCAAAATCAAACAGGGGGGCATACCGTAAGCTTCTAAATCTACGATTTTCGCGCCCTCGCTCTCTTTAAGCAAACCCTTTTGTTGAAGCTCGTCAATGACGGGTTGCATCTTGTCCGAATAAAATCTCTCGCCGTTGTAGCTGTCGAACTTAACGCCCAGCCTTGCGTAAATTTTATTGACGTACTCCAAGGTTAAGGACTTGAACCACTCGAAGATTTCGTTTGCCTCCCTATCACCGCTCTCGATTAAGCGGAAGTACTCCCTCGCCTCTTCCTCCATTTCGGGTGTGGCTTCGTTATTGAAGCGGACGTATAACTCATTGATTGCGTGAATACCACCCTTTTCTACCTCGTCCTTGTTACCCCACTTTTTGTAGGCGCAGATAAGCTTGCCGAACTGGGTACCGTAGTCGCCGAGGTGGTTGATACCCACCACGTTGTAGCCGAGGAAATTGTATATCTTATACAGCGCACCGCCGATAACCGTCGTTGAAAGGTGACCTATGTGGAAGGGTTTTGCAATGTTTACTGACGAGTAGTCTATACAAATCGTCTTGCCCTCGCCAAGAGTTGAAGAGCCGTAATTTTCACCCTGATACAGCACCTTTTCAACCGTTTCCTTTGCAAGGGAGGCTTTATTTATTTTAAAGTTTAAATAGCCGTTTAAAGCCAAAACCTCTGAAATTACGCTATCGGGTTGTATCTTTTCCGCAAGCTCCTGCGCAATGGCTACGGGGGATTTACGTAAAACCTTTGCAAATTTAAAGCAGGGAAGAGCGTAATCGCCCATATCCGTGTTGGGGGGAACTGCGATATTTTCTTCAATCCCCTCTTCGGGTAAGCCGCAAGCAACAATTTTTTCAGCAATATATTCTTTATAATTCATAGCAGGATAATTGTAGCATAAGATTACGTTTTAGGCAAATAAAAGACTTGATTAAAAATATTTATTATTATATAATTGTGCTGTAATCTTTCAGGCGGTAAGCCTTTCTTCTCCGCTTGAATAAAAGTTTTTTAAGGAATTATTTTTATGAAATTAGGCGTTGTAGGTTTACCCAACGTAGGCAAATCGACACTTTTCAATGCAATTACTCACGCCGGCGCAGAGGCGGCAAACTACCCCTTCTGCACCATTGAACCCAACGTAGGCGTCGTTGCCGTACCCGACGAGAGGCTGGATAAGCTTGGAGCTCTTTACTCCAGCAAAAAAATCACCCCTGCTATAGTTGAATTTGTAGACATTGCAGGACTTGTCAAAGGTGCTTCCCGTGGGGAGGGTCTGGGCAACAAATTCCTTTCGCACATTCGCGAGTGCGACGCAATAGTTCACGTCGTGCGCTGCTTCGAGGACGCTAACGTTACCCACGTAAACAATAAGGTCGACCCCGTTGACGATATTACTACCATACAGATGGAGTTAATTCTTGCCGATATCGAAGCTGTAAACAAGCGTGAGGACAGGATAAGAAATACGGCAAGGGGCGGTGCAAACAAAGAGGCTGCCGCAGAATTCGCTATGCTTGAAAGGCTGGAAAAGTTCCTGACCGAAGAAAAGCCTGCAAGGCTGTTTGAGTGCGACGAAAGCGAAAAGGCATTTTTAGATAACCTGTTCTTATTAACCGCTAAACCCGTTATCTATGCCGCTAATATCTCTGAATTCGATATGGGCAAGGACGAGGACGATATACCCCTCGTTGTGAAGGTTAAGGAATACGCTAAGACTGAAGGAAGCGAGGTTTTAACCATTTGCGCTAAGACCGAGGAAGAGCTTTCACAGATGGAACCTGAAGAGAGCGCGATGTTCTTGGAAGAGCTTGGACTCAAGGAGAGCGGTTTGAACAGACTCATTAAGAAGAGTTACTCCCTTTTGGGTCTTATCTCCTACCTCACCGCAGGCGAGAAAGAGACGAGGGCATGGACGATTAAAAAGGGCACTAAGGCACCCCAGGCTGCAGGCGTTATCCATACCGACTTTGAAAAGGGGTTTATCAGAGCTGAAGTTGTTGACTACCAGACGCTTTTAGACTGCGGCGGACTTGTAGGCGCGAGAGAAAAGGGCAAGGTCAGAAGCGAAGGCAAGGAATACGTCGTTAAAGACGGCGACGTCGTTCTGTTCAGGTTTAACGTGTAATTGAATATTGTTGAAACATAGTTGAAGCCGCCGCTTGCATTGTGTGCAAGCGGCGGCTTTTTTTCGTTTTGGTGATTTTATTTAAGCAGGGTATTTATTAGGCTTTGCCTTAACTCGGAGTTTGCGCCGAAGGGTTGGTGGTCTGCGCTTAAATACTCTGCCGCAACTTCCCCTTTGTTTAAGACGAAAATTTTATCGGAAAGGTAGCAAGCCTCGTCGATATCGTGGGTGACGAAGAGCGCGCCCCTGCCGCTTGACGATTGCAGACTTTTAAATAAGTCCATCACCGCAAGCTTGGTCTTTAAGTCAAGGGAAGAGAACGGCTCGTCTAAAAGCAGCAGCTCGGCAGGGTATAAAAACGCCCTGCAAAGAGATACCCTCTGCGCCTCGCCGCCCGACAGCGTTTTAGGGTAGACGTTTGCCTTATTCTTTAGCCCCACCTTTTCAAGCATATCTATTGCTTTATTTTCCTCCGCTCCTATAAGGGTAAGGTTGTTTAAGACGGTAAGGTTGGGCACAAGTCGGTGGGTTTGAAACACGTATGAAATTTTAACGGGGGTTATGCTGCCTGAGTAGGGAATCAAACCTGCTATTGCGTTTAAAATCGTCGTCTTGCCGCAACCGCTTTCACCAAGCAGGCAGGTTACGCCGCTATTGTCAAACTCAAGGTTAAAATTGTCGTAGACTTTCGCTTCCCCGTAGGATACGCTTAAATTTTCAATCTTCATCTTTACACCCCCTTACCCACGGAAAGGCGTACTTTGCAATGAGCGAAAATACAGCTTCTACCGCTATCCCGAACAGCACGGCAAACAGCGTCAACGCCGCAAGGCGGGGCAGGCTATAGATAACCGCTTCGCTCATCATTCCGCCTAAGGCGGTATACGTGGAAGCCATTACCTCCGCTGAGATAATGAGCTTTATGCCGAACGACAGATTAGCACCCGTCTGTTCGATAAGCTGCGGTGCGAGGCGAGATAAATACACTTTTGTCAAGACTTTGGAAGGCTTAACGTTATACACCTTGACCATCTGCAAAAGCTCGCTATCCACCTCGGCTATACCCTGCGAAAGCTGACTATAACACATAGGAAACAGTACTAAAAACGCAACTACTACGGGGGCTGTGCGTGGGGTTGTCCAGACCAGAATAAGCAGCAGTACTGCCATTGTGGGGAGCGAGCGGAACACCGCGACTATGGGGCGCATAAATGCGGCAAAGGGCTTAACATATGCCGCAACTACCGCACAAATTGCAGCTATTGCAAAGGAGACTAAAAAGGCAATAACCGTTCTTAAAATAGTCCAGCCGAGTGCCTTCCAGAAAAAAGCAAGGGTGAATAAGTTAAAAAACTGCTCTGCAGACTGTGCAAAGGGCGGAATGAGATACTCGTTTTTAACTATTGCCGCCGCAATTATCCAAACAAGCCACATCAATAATAGTGCGGTCGCCGAGGCTATGATATTAAGTTTTTTCGCAGTGAAAAACTTTTTCATTTGTTACGCTTAATTTACTCCGTAGAAAAAGGCGTCGGCAGGCGTTCCCCAGGCATTGTTGGATACTGCGTTGAGCTTTTCCAAAATGTCCAGAACGCTCTGCTTGCCGTCTGCGTTGGAGGTAAACCTTATACCGCAGTTGGCTATAACAGTTGCGTTGAGATTTGCCGCGGTAAACGTGGGGGAAAGGTCAGCGGTGAGTTTTGATTGAATAGCGTTTACTATGGTTTCTGCTGAAGTTTCGCTGTTGTTTATCCAAGTTTGGTTATCTTTAAGCTTGTTTATAAAGGTTTCGACCGCCTTGGAATTATTCTCTATTACTGAAGTTTTTGCAACTGCTACTGCCTGGGGATAGCCGTTTTCTCCACCGTAAAGAGTCTGAAGACTTGCAGCTTTTGAGAGCTTGCCGCCTGTTGCATTTATCTTGGTGGTTGCGGCAGGTTCGGGGACTACAAAGTAGTCACATTCGGCGTTGGTAGGATTAATTGCAGTTTTTGCCTCCTCATCGCTGATGTTCTTTAAATTTACCTTATCGGTTGCAACTTCATTGCCCTCGGTAAGCTGGTTAAAGGGTATATTATTCTGCTGTAAAATGACTTTAAGCATAAGCCCGGGTACGTTGGCAAGGTTGATTACGCCAACCGTTTTACCAACAAGCGTTGAGAGGTTTTCGGTTGTAATTTCAACTCCGTTTGCCTTCTTTAAAAGAAAGAGGTTTCCATGAGTTACAGTGCCGAGCATCTTGTATTTTTCACCGCTGCCTAACGTCTTTACGGCTGCATTTACGGGTACAATGGCAAAATCAGCTTTGAGTTCTTCACCTGTTACGTAAGTAGTTATTGTAGAGGCTTTTACGACGTTGATTGCAAATTCCGATTTATCGTCCGTACACAGCTGCGCTAATGCAAGCGCAGGCGCACCGTCGGGGGCGTAAACTTTGTACTTGCCCACCTCTACTTTGTTGCAGGCGGTGATGCCCATGGCTAACCCTGCCGCCATTACAGCGGCAACCAAAATTGCTAAAAATTTTTTCATTTTATTTACTCCTTTTCGGCGTCAGGGCAAACCTTTCGCCTTAAATTTATTTTGTCGTTATGATATTTTTTCAAACTCTTCCGTCACAAACTGCGTTTGTGCCACCTTCCCTATTCTTTAGGGAAGGCGAAATTGCGGAATTGATTCATAAGAAATAGTCCGCCATACCCGATGGGATTGCCACGCCGACATACAGTCGGCTCGCAATGACGTTCTGTGAAAAAATTTATTTTTTACTCACTACAGTTTTGGCAGAGACTCCGTTTAACATTCCTATCTTGCCTGTTACGGTATTAATAATTTCCATGGGGGCGTCGAGCGCAACGCAGATTACTGATACGCCCTTTACTTGATATGGTATACCCATTCGACCAATGGCGTAGTCGCCGTACTCAGACAAAATGGCGTTAATCCGTGGGCTGACTTCCCTGTTTTCGACTATGATTGAAATGACTGCAAGCCTGTTTTCCGACATATAAAAATCCTCCCTTCGCCTGAAAGGAGGACATAATACACCCCATAGTATGCCCCGACGAACGGGGCAAAAAGGATTTTTTATTACCTCTTTATCTTCAGGCGAACCTTTAGACTTAGAAATTAAAATTTAATCATTATTTTCTGTTGTAGTTGATTAAGCAACCCTTTAAGATAATCTGCTTTTCTTCGGGGGTCAACGCGCCGATAGTCAAGAAGATATCCTTTACCTTGCCGTTTGAAATATGCTTTGCGCAGATTGTACTTTCGCTGTTCAAAACAAAGTCTACGGCGTTTTCTATATAGATATAATCACCGACTTCAAAGTCGAACTTTTTGCAAATTAGCGGAAGCATACCCCAATTGATGAGGTTGGAGCGATAACGCTTGGTTGCATACTCTAATGCGACGTTTGCCACGCCGCCAAGTACCCTTTGGCAGGACGCCGCCTGTTCCCTTGCGGAGCCGTCGCCGGGCTTTTTAGCCGCTACGCAGCTGCCGAGCATTGCGGTATTGTCAACGCTTGCGCCTACCGCTTTGAGTACCTCTTCGGGGAGTGTACCGTTTACCCTTCTTTCAGCCTCTAAAGCTTTAACCTCTTTAGCCCTGCCTACGTATGCAGGGTCCTTTCTTGAGAGTGCAAACTCTGCAAGCCTTAAGGGGTTGGAGCGGTACGAGGACGTTTCACCTGAAGGAATGAGTTCGTCCGTAGTGGTTACGGGGTCGTTGATTACAGATACGACTTTAATTAACAGGTTCTTTGCTAAGGGGAGCTGTTCGGGCCAATCTGCAATGTTGTTGCCGTAGACAAGCTGCGCTTCGTCATTTGGCTGACCTGCGCCGTGGTACACTCTCTTTGCGTAGATTTCGCCGTCGAAGTAGTACTTTTTAAACTTCTTGACGTACTCAACCTCGGTTGCAGGGGTGAGCCTGCCGCCGTTTGCCGCCGTTGCCGCAACCGAACGGGCGTCCATCAACGCAACCGCCGAAAGCTGACCCTCGCCGGGTTTGCTGCCCTCTCTGTTTTCAAAGTTACGGGTGGTATGGCGAATGGAGAGCGCGTTGTCCGCAGGGGCGTCACCCGCGCCGAAACAAGGTCCGCAGAAAGCCGTTTTAACGACTGCGCCTGCAGAAAGAAGCGTAGATACGTAGCCGTTATCGACAAGGCATTTATAGACGGGTACGGACTGGGGATATACGCTTAAATTGAACTCACCGTTACCGCAGGAAGCACCCTTTAATATCTCTGCTGCCTCCGCTACGTTCTCGTACGAACCGCCTGCGCAACCTGCGATTATACCCTGGTTGACGTATACACCGCCGTCCCTTACTTTGTTTAAAAGTCTGAAAGGCGCGCTGCCTGCCTTTTTGAGGGCGTTACCCTTTGCCTCTACTTCGCCCAAAATATCGTTGGCGTTTTCGATAAACTCTTTAATCGTATACGCGTTTGACGGGTGGAAAGGAAGGGCAATCATAGGCTCTATCCTTGAAAGGTCTATAACGACTGCGCCGTCGTAGTAGGCAGGGTCTGCAGGGTGAAGTTCCTTGAAATCCCCCTCTCTGCCGTGTAATTTATAGAATTCCTTAACGGTATCGTCCGTCTCCCAAATGGAGGATAGACATGCCGTTTCGGTAGTCATTACGTCTATACCGCTTCTGAAGTCCATTGAAAGGTTTTTAATTCCGGGACCTACGAACTCCAAAATCTTATTTTTTACAAAGCCGTTTTTAAACGTTGCGCCGACTAACGCTATTGCCACGTCGTGGGGACCTACGCCTTTTTTAGGCCTACCCTTTAAATATACGGCGATAACGCCGGGGCGAGCTATGTCGTAGGTCTGACCGAGGAGCTGTTTAACGAGCTCGGGTCCGCCCTCGCCTACCGCCATTGTGCCGAACGCGCCGTAACGGGTATGACTGTCCGAACCTAAAATCATCTTGCCGCAAGCCGCCTCGCACTCCCTCATATACTGGTGGATAACCGCAAGGTGGGCGGGTACGTAGTTGCCGCCGTACTTCTTTGCCGCAGACAGACCGAAGACGTGGTCGTCCTCGTTTATCGTACCGCCTACTGCGCAGAGCGAATTGTGGCAGTTGGTAAGCGTATAGGATATGGGGAAGTTTTTAAGACCCGAAGCCTTTGCCGTCTGGATAATGCCGACGTAGGTTATATCGTGTGAAGCCATTGCGTCGAAAGAGATCTTTAACTTCTCGTCGTCGCCTTTGTTATGGCTCTTTAAAATTGAGTACGCAAGCGTACCTTTTATAGCCTGTTGCTTCTGCGCCTCGAGCATAAACGCCTGATTTTCCTTAACCAGCTTGCCCTGAATATAGTAAACGCCGCCTTTGATAAGCTTTAACATAGCCCTTTCTCCAAAAGTTTAGAATAAGTGATATTTATTTTACCCTATTGTGAAATATTTTTCAACCATTTAAGCGATAAAAATACATATCTTTACGTTGCGTTTTGCGCTTTAATGGTTTATAATTGAAGCATGAAGAAATTTAAGTATAAATTTACCAAACTAATTACCGCTTTAATTTACGCAGGCATAGCCTTAAGCGTTGCGGGCTTTGCGGTAAACCTTTACTACTGTATTGCAAACGGAATCAAAGGTGCGGCTGACCCCGTCTACCCCATACTGCAATACACGCTTATGTTCCTTGTAACCGTCGGTTTGACTGCTATTTTAGTAAGCGTTTTACTCTCATCCTGCTATATAATTGACGGAAAAATTTTTAAAACCAAGTTCGGGTTTATCGTAAGCAAGTACGACGTTGAAAAAATCGACAGCATTATAGACGATAAAAAGACGGGAAAATTAACCGTAACGTTTGACGACGGTCAGTATATGGTTATCGTAGTCAAACAGGAATGGTACAACGATTTTATCGAGGCTCTGCTTGCGGCAAACAGAAAGATTGAATACTCCATCATCTCGCTTGACAAAACAGATTTGGACAAGGAAGATAAGTTAAAATAATTTTAGTGTTGGAAATTGTATAAAAACAAATTAATTTCGGCGTGAAAATTTTCTGTTTCACGCCGTTTTTTAATACCTCATATAATCTATATTTATGCACAATATTATATATAATTATTGATATTTTAAGATATACTGTAAGCTATATTCCACTTCTGCTCATTATTTTCATTAATTGTAAATTTATAAAAATACATAATTGTTTAAATTTATGCATTATATTGGTTGACAAACGAAAGTTAAAAGATTAATATTAATTCATAATTAAATTGAATTTATTTCAGAGGTGAAAATATGAAAATTAAAAAGATTTTATGCGCAATGGCTGCGGTTGTATGCGCCGTGGTTTTAGCTGTATCGGCTGCCGCTTGCGGAAAGAGCGAAAAGCTTTCGGTAAAGGAAATAGAGCTTACGGCAGAAGATTACGCCTTCGCAATTAAAAAGGAGAACACAACGCTCCTTGAACAGGTAAACGGCTACATTGCCGAATGGAAAGCAGACGGAAGCCTTAATACCTTGATTAACTCCTACTTCAACGGCACCGCAACCTTCTCGTATTCCAACCAGACAACGTCTGCCCAGAAAGGAGATTTCGTAGTTGCAACCAACGCCTACTTCCCTCCCTTCGAATCCTACAACAATAACAGTGCTTTCGTAGGTGTAGATATTGAAATAGCATACAACATTGCACAAAGGCTCGGTAAGACGCTGTTTGTAAAAGATATGGATTTCGATTCTATTATCTCAAGCGTTAGGTCGGGTGATAGCGACATCGGTATGGCAGGTATGACCGTAACCGATACCCGTAAAGAGCAGGTTAACTTTGCAACTTCCTATTACACTTCAGCACAGGTAATAACCGTAGTTGAAAGCGATACCACGTTTGACAACTGCAAGACGGCGGCTGACGTTGAAGCCATTCTCGCCACTAAAGATAAGTCCTATATAATAGGTACTCAGACAGGCACCACGGGCTATATGTACAGCAACGGCGACGAAGATTTCGGCTATGACGGTTTTGAAAACTTAACGACAAAGGCTTACTCGACAGGCGCGCTTGCAATGAAAGATTTATCAAACGGCAAAATCAATGCGGTTATCCTTGATAAACAGCCTTCGCTTATGATTGCTGCAAGCTACAACAAATAATATCAATCTGTATGAGCAATTTTGAAATTTTCTGGAACAGATTTACAACACCCGGCACGTTGAAAACCGTGTTGGTGGGACTGCAAAACACGGCGATAATCGCCGTGTTAGGTCTTTTATTGGGATTTTTTATAGGCTGTCTTTTGACGACGGCAAAGCTTTTACCCTCCGAAAACGTCTTTGTAAAAGTTTTGAAAAGACTTGCCGACGTATATATTGCGGTATTCAGAGGCACACCTATGATGGTGCAGTTGCTACTCTTGCACTTCGCTGTTTTTATAGGCGTTAAGATTGAACCTGTTATAGAAGTTTCTTTAATCTTCGGGTTTAACAGCGGTGCTTATATGGCGGAAATTATCCGAGGCGGTATAAACGCCGTCGACAAGGGGCAGATGGAGGCAGGCAGGTCGTTGGGCTTAAGTTACTCCACAACTATGGTTAGAATAGTTCTTCCGCAGGCAATCAAAAACATTCTTCCCTCTATCGGCAATGAATTTATTTCGTTGTTGAAGGAAACCTCAATCGTCAGCGTTATAGGTCTTGCAGACCTTACAAGGGCGTTTAAGGCAATTGCCGATTCGACTTACGAATACTTTGTACCGTATATTGCACTTGCTATCATATATTTCGTTCTTGTTATGATAATCACGCTTATTATTCGCCTTTTGGAAAGGAGGCTTGCAAAGAATGAACGAAGATAAACAGAAAATCATAGAAGTTAAAAATCTGCATAAATCGTTTGGAGATCTGCAGGTATTAAAGGGCGTTGACCTTAACGTTTATCAAGGCGACGTAATAGCCGTAATAGGTCCTTCCGGGTGCGGAAAATCCACATTCCTGCGCTGTTTAAATCTGCTTGAGGAACCCACCGCCGGCGAAATTCTGCTTGAGGGTGAATACGTCTTCAAAAACGAACGCAGTGCGATTGCGGCTGAAATCAAGGAGCATAAAAAGCACAAGGACGAAAACAAGGAAAAGCTTGAAGAGCTGAAGGAAAAGTATAAGCAGGTTAAAAAGGACGAGCTTGCAATACGTAAAAAAATTAACAAGGGGCTTAACGCGCACAGGCGTAAGATAGGTATGGTCTTTCAGCAGTTCAACCTGTTCCCTAACCTGACCGTAATGCAGAACATTACGCTTGCGCCCGTAAGGCTTAAGATTTGTTCAAAGCAGGAAGCTGAGGAAAGGGCTGTTAAACTGCTTGAAAAAATTGGACTTAAGGATAAAGCCGACGCATACCCCTCCACCCTGTCGGGCGGACAGAAGCAGCGAATAGCAATTGTCAGAGCTTTGGCTATGGAGCCGGACGTAATGCTCTTTGACGAGCCGACTTCCGCACTCGACCCCGAGATGGTCGGCGAGGTTTTAAAGGTTATGATAGACCTTGCAAAAGAGGGTATGACTATGGTTGTCGTAACCCACGAAATGGGCTTTGCAAAGGAAGTCGCCTCCCGTGTGCTGTTTATGGACGAGGGGCAAATTCAAGAGGAAAACTCGCCGCAGTTATTCTTCGGCAATCCCCAGAACGCAAGGCTTAAAGATTTCTTATCCAAGGTCTTATAAATTTAGTTATAAAAAAATCGGAGTGAGAAAACTCACCCCGATTTTTTATGTTGTTATTTTGATTTTATATGCAGCATCTTTTTAAGCGAGGTGTGATGTTCCTCACCCTGCAACAAGCGGTGCAGGTTTTTGTTATGTGCACCCCACGTTATAACGTTGAGGGCGAGAATAATCATAAGCGTTATTATGACGTACACGTTATCAAGGCAGGTTTTGTAGCGGAGAAGAAAGATTATTATCTGCCAGATTGAAAAGCCTGCAACGCCGATAAGCGAACCCATTGAACCCCATTCGGTGAAGAATACGTACACAAACAGCGAGATAAACAGTGCGAGTCCGACGAATGCGAACCACCAGGTATCACATGAAATCGAACACCATAAAAGCCCTATCGTTGTAGAAATGCCTTTACCGCCCTTAAACTTCATAAACACGGGGAACACGTGACCCAACACTGCAAATATGGCAAAATAGTAACGCATAAAGTCGGAGACTAACACGTTCGTGCCCTTAAACACCATTCCCTGAAAGCAGAAGTAGCCGACAAACACGGGGATAACTCCCTTTAACGCATCGCAGAAAAAGTTAATAAGTCCGTATTTAAAACCCAGCTTTCTGGAGACGTTCATGGCACCCGGGTTGCCGCTGCCCTCGTTTAAAATATCTTTGTTCTTGATTTTTGCAATTAAGATGGCAAAGTGGAAACAGCCTATTAAATAGCTTACCACCGCACCTAAAACAAGCCAATACCAGCCTTGAGCTATATCGAATTCAATCATTGGTCTTCCTTCTTTTCCCTCGTTACGATTTTGATGGGCGTACCCGAAAAGTCAAAGGCATTCCTTATGTTGTTCTCCAAAAATCTTTGATAGGAGAAATGCATAAGGTTAGTGCTGTTTACAAACAGTACGAACGTGGGAGGTGCAACCGAAACCTGCGAGGAATAATATACCTTTAAGCGTTTACCGTTGTACGAAGGAGGTTCGTTTGCCCTGACCGTATCCAAGATAAGGTCGTTTAAAGTTCCCGTTGAAATTCTCCTTTGAGAGTTTGCGTAGACGGCATCTACTTCCTTCATTATCTTTTCCGCACGCTGACCGGTCTTTGCTGACACGTATACGGGGCGGAAGTAGTCCATAAACTTTAAATCTTCCTTAAGCTTTTCGTTAAACTTGTTTATTGTGTGCGTATCCTTTTCGATCAAATCCCACTTATTCATAACTATGACAGAGGGTTTGCCCTGCTCGTGAACGTAGCCTATGATTTTGGTGTCCTGTTCGGTTAAATTCTCCGAGCAGTCGACAACTAGTAGACACACGTCTGCACGGCGGACGGCGTCGAATGCACGCATGACCGAATAGTATTCGATATCGTCCTCTACCTTTGCCTTTTTGCGGATACCCGCCGTGTCGATTATGGTGTAGTTTTTGCCGTCGTAGGTGAACTTTGTGTCGATTGCATCCCTCGTGGTACCTGCAATATCGGTTACAATTGAGCGTTCAAAACCTAAAAGGCGGTTGACGATAGAGCTTTTGCCTGCATTGGGTTTGCCTACTACTGCAATTTTTAAGCTATCGTCTTCTTCATTTTCGTATTTTTCAAACCAACTGACCGCCTCGTCCAACACGTCGCCTATACCCTTGCCGTGCTCGGAGGAGATGGGATAGGGTTCGCCTAAGCCTAAAGAGTAGAACTCAAACACCTTTTCTTCGGAGTATTCGTCTACCTTGTTTACGACTAATATTACCGGCTTTTTGCAGCGGCGGAGCATATCCGCAACGTCGTAGTCGGAGGAGGTCAATCCCTCCTTTGCGTCTACAAAGAATAAAATTACCTGCGCCGTCTCGATTGCGACTTCCGCCTGCTTTTTAATCTGACGCCACATAATATCGTCGCTCTTTAGCTCGATACCGCCCGTATCGACGAGAGAGAAAGCCTTGCCCCTCCACTCCGCATCGGCATAGAGCCTGTCACGCGTGACGCCGGGCTTGTCTTCGGTTATTGATATTTTTCTGCCGACAACCTTGTTAAAGAAGGTACTTTTGCCCACGTTAGGTCTGCCGACGATTGCTACTAAAGGGTTTGCCATATTTTTTACCTGTTTTAATAGTAACCCTGTTTATGGGTAAGTGTCTCTGCAAAGCATATTTTCAGAGCGTAATTCAATTATAAAATAACTTAAAAAAAAAGTAAAGCGGTTTACGCATAAACTAACGTAAACCGCTTTTACGATAACATATCTTTATAATTATAATTTAAAGAACGATAAACCGCACAAACCGAGAATTCCCAACACGAGGAAAATAACGTAGATTATTCTCCAGGTCTTATTTCTGTGCTTTACGTAATCCCATGCGGCAAGCCAGACGGTTATGAACAGAGCTACCTGTGATACTATGTTGCAGATGCTGCGTGCCGTGTTTGCCCAACTGATAGTAACGCCGATTAAACCCAAAAGCCAAATAACGAAGGATATAATACCTGCAACGCCTGCAAGTACTAAACCTACGAAAGCGCATACCTTAACTATGGAATAATTGCTTGTAGTCGAAGTTGTCGTTGTTTTTTTCTTTGCCATTATTTTTATCTCCTCAAATTTTTTTATAAATTATATCAGACGCATTTACGTTTTGCAACAAAAATCAATTAATTTTAAATATCGGAAAAATTTATACTAAGCTTTTTGAGCACGGCTGTGAAATAATCGGGCAACGGGGCAAAAAAAGTCATCCTCTCCCCTGTAGCAGGGTGCGTCAGCTCCAGCCTGTAGGCGTGGAGAAGCTGACCGCTTAAATTGAACTCCCTCTTCTTCCTGCCGTAGACGTCGTCTCCGACTATGGGGTGGTTTAAATATTTTGCGTGTACCCTTATCTGATGAGTTCTGCCCGTGTGCAGATCAAATCGGCAGAGGGTGTAGCCGTTATTTCTGTCTAAAACCTTATAATCGGTTATAGCAATTTTTCCCTTATCCGGAGCAACGACTGTCATTTTAACCCTGTCGTTTGGGTTGCGACCTATGTAAGTCGTTATATTGCCCTCGTCGTCCTTTAAATTACCCTCCAAAAGGGCAACGTAGGTTCTGTGACAGGTCTTTTGTGCAATCTGCTCGGCTAAGCTTAGATGAGCCTTATCGTTTTTTGCGACGACTAAAAGACCCGAGGTGTTTTTATCTATGCGGTGTACTATTCCCGGGCGAACGACACCGCCTATGCCGCTTAAATTTTTAAGCTTAAATAAAAGTGCATTGACGAGCGTTCCGTCCAGATTGCCGTTGCCTGCGTGTACGGTCAAGCCCTGCTGTTTGTTTATAACCGCTAAATCGTCGTCTTCATATATTATTTCTATGGGAATGTCTTCGGGTTTGGCGATACACTCGGTTAAATCGGGCAACGTAACCGTAATTGTTGCGCCTTTGGCAACGCTTTGGGAGGGCTTTGCCACCTTGCCGTCTATTAAAACGCCACCGCCCTCGAACAGCTTTTTGACGGCTGAACGGGTGTAATCGGTCAGATTTTCGCTAACCAGGACGTCTGCACGGTTAGCACTGTTTTCCGCTGTAAAGGTTACCTCTCTCATTTCTCTTCGCCGTGGGAAGTCGAGTCCTTCTCTTCCTGCGTATTTTCAACCCTGTCTTCAACTTGCGTTTGGTCAAGTGCGGTTGTCTCTTCATCCTGCTTTCTGGCTTTTTGCGCCGCCTTCGCCCTTTTGGTTAAAGGGAACACCGCCCACTCGTTTAAAAACAGCAGGTCGATTACGGCTAATATAACGCCGAAAACTATCCAAAAATCTGCAAAGTTACAACAAGCCATGTTGCCGAACATCCAGACGTTTACAAAATCTCTTACGTAGGCGAAGGCGAGCCTGTCGACAAGGTTACCCACGGCACCCGAAGCAACGAGAACGATTGCAACCTTTAACACGACGAAACGCTTGGGAATGAATAAAAACGCCGCAATCATAACGGCTAGCATTATAAACGTAAGCACAATAAAAAAGGTCTGCGCCCAAGCTTTATCCGCCAAAAAGGAGAATGCCGCACCCGGGTTGTGCTGTACGGGAACGACCTCAATAAGCCCGGGAATTACTTTGAACTGCCAAACGTATTGCTCTGCACAATATTTAAGCACTAAGTCGGCGGTAAGCAACACCGCAAATACCGCCAAAAGTATCAGCCCGGATATACCGAAGCTGACTTTAAGTTTGAATTTCTTTTCAGCCATAGCTTGATTATAACATATTAAAAAGACTTTTTAAAAGCGTTTAAGCGTATATTTGCAAAATTAAAAATCTGCAAGGCTTTTTAGGCTTTGCAGATTTCTTCTTTTTATTGTTTGATAAACCCGAGACTGATGAGTATTGCCTTATCCACCTTTGCCATAGTTAGGTCGGGGAGTACGCCTATCCTCTCCTTTAATCTCCGTTTATCGAGAGTGCGAATTTGTTCTAAGAGTATAACCGAATCCTTTGCAAGCCCGTATTCGCCTACAGGCAGCTCGATATGCGTAGGGAGCTTCGCCTTGTTTATTTTGCTCGTTACGGCGGCGGCGATAATCGTCGGTGAGTATTTATTGCCGATATCGTTCTGAACAACCAATACAGGGCGTACGCCACCCTGCTCGCTACCCACAACGGGCGATAGGTCTGCATAGTACAGTTCGCCTCGCTTAATGGTCATATCCGTTACCTCGTCTTTTATTTTTTACGGGGCGGTAATAATACATTATACGCCGCCTGTACCCATAATTGTTGACGGGATAGATTGATTTTATACAGCTGTTCGTTTTAAATTAAGCTTTTGTAAATATCGCAGGGATTTCTAAAAGAGGTAAAACGCCGTAAGCGGCTAAAATTCTGTAGGTAAAGTAGCAGACAAGCAATATAAGCATAGTTATGCCTGCCGCTTTGCCAAGCTTATTTTCCTTGAAGAAGGAGAAGCCTAAAAGCGTTGCCGCAGCAATTATCGACATATAGCCATCCATAAGAGCACCGGAGTCAAACGCAACGCCTGCCGCACCCGTACTGACAAAACCCAAACCGGCAACAAGTAAGATATTTGCAATATTGCTGCCTATTATGTTGCCCGTTGCCAAGCCCATATCGCCCTTCTTTGCAGCGGTTACCGAGGTGACAAGCTCGGGAAGAGAGGTTCCGAAGGCAACAACGGTCAAAGCAATTACGTTGGTGGGTAAACCTAAAAGCTTGTCTGCAATTGAGGTTGCGTTATCAACTACGAGCTGTGCACCGCCTACGACCATACCTAAACCGACTACGGTTATTATTATAAGGAACCAGGTCTTTTCGGAGAGTTCTTCGTATTTTGCCTTGAGCTTGTCCATTAATCCGCCGAAGCCCGTGCGGACGGGTGCCGCAGCCTCCGCCGCCGAAGCGGTGGGTGCCTGCTCGTCCAAAAGTACGGGACCCGAACGCTTTGCCATAATAATTGTGTACGCCATAAAGCCGCCGTAGAGTGCTAGCAGGATAAGTCCGTCGTACCAGGCATAACCGCCGCCTATATCGCCAAGCAGGATAAAGATTATACTAGTTACTATAAGGAAGGGGATTTCGATAAAACGGGAACTCTTTTCGACGGGCACTTTGGTTATTACAGCAGATAAACCGAGAATAAGCAGAATATTTATCATATTGCTGCCTAACACGTTACCCATTATAACTTCCGCTCCGTCGGGCTGACCCATAGCGGTTTTGATACCGCCTATAATAGATACCGCCGCCTCGGGTGCAGACGTGCCGAGAGCCACCACGGTTAAACCAATTATAAAGGTAGAAACGTGTAATTTTTTCGCTATGCCTGCCGCACCGTCGACAAAGAAGTCCGCACCCTTGACAAGTAGCACGAAACCGACGATTAGAAGCAAGAACCAAAGTATTGCCCAACCAACCATAATATTTACCTCTCTTTATTAATTTGCTTTAAATATAAAAAAACAGACTTCTAACTTAAATTGCTTTAAGTTAAAAGTCTTGTTACCGAAAAAATTTAGCGGTGTCAAACCCCGAGCTTTTGATAGCTGTCCTGACGAGATTTGCCTTAAACTACTCCCTTTCAACGCATTTAGTTTAACACGGCAAAAGTTAATCTGTCAAGCGTTTGACAGAAAAAGAAATATTCTCTTCTATCTCTTTTGCAGTCGTTGCGTAGTCGGAATATTTTTGAGAACATAGCTCAGCCGAACAACCTAAGATGTACTGAGAGCAGACAGCCGCGTCAAAGAGCGAAAGCCCCCTTGCAGAATTTCCGCAAATAAGCCCTGCAAGCATATCCCCGCTTCCTGCCTTTGCAAGGGCGGTTGAACCTCGGTGGGTAATTACGCTTTTATCTTTATCGCAGGTTATGCACACCGCACTTTTTAAATGCACGGTCAGGTCGTATTCCTGCGCAAAACGTTTTGCAACGCCTATGGGGTCGGCGTTAACCTCCTGCACGGTCACGCCGCAAAGCCTTGCCATTTCACCCACATGGGGAGTTAACAGCACTTGCGCTTCGGTCGTCTTTAAAACGTCTTTGCCGTACTTTGCTAAACTGTTAAGCCCGTCTGCGTCGATTATGAGTTTACCTTTATAGTTTTTTAATAGGCTGCACACCTTTTCGTAAGTGCTTTCACTGCAACCTAACCCCATACCGATTGCTATTGCCTGGGCGTTAAGGTAAGGCGTATCGCAATAGATGCACTGAGGGAAGCTGACCGCAAGGTTAAATTTTATCTCTTGAGGCACGACGGCGTAGACGTAGCCGCACCCCGTTTTCAATACGGTGGATATAGCGAGTGCGGAGGCACCTAAATACTGACTTGACCCTGCAACCACGCAAGATATACCATAGCTGCCCTTATGTGTGTTCCTATTGCGGTTCCGGAAGAATTGCTTTACGTCCTGTTCCTCTATAAGCATGGCGTCGGGAGTATCGCAGTTAATTCCTATATTCTTTACAACTATTTCACCGCTGTAATCTATGCCGTCGTTTAAGTACAGCCCGACCTTGGAATATGCGATTGCAATAGTTTTATCTGCCTTTACCGCACAGCCTAAAGCTATGCCGTTGTCGCCGTTTAAACCGCTTGGAATATCTACGGAAATAACGTAGGACTTTGTGTTATTAATCGCATCGATTATGTCCGCGTATTGACCTGTTACGGTGCGGTTTAACCCCGTGCCGAACAGACAATCTACTATAATATCACCTTTAATAGTTGAGGCATATTCCCCATCGTACGCCTCTTTTTCCCTTTGGCAGTCGGGTGAGAGCGTACCCTCTGCGGCGTATACTTTTACAGTTATTCCCTGCCCTTTTAAAAGCCTTGCACAAACGTAGCCGTCTCCGCCGTTATTGCCCGTACCGCAGACTATCAAAACGCTTTTTGCATTTAACTTTTTGAACTCGCAAGCCACCTCGTCCGCAACGGCTTTTCCTGCCCTTGCCATAAGCTCTTTGCCGGGTATTCCGCCCTCTATTGTCGCCCTGTCGGCTTGACGCATTGTTTCGTTTTTTAAACAGCGTTGCATTTGAACCTCAAACTCATTTCTCCGCTACTTATTTTTTTGATTTCGCCGTCGATATTACAAATCAAATTTCCGCGTTCGTCCACGTCAACGGCGGTTGCGCAAAATCTCTCGCCGTTGGTATCTAAATAAACTTCCTGACCGAACCAATCGATAAAGGTCTTATACTCATCTACGGTGTACTGCTCGGTCAAATTTTTAATGAGCTGCTTGCGGACAGACTTCAAATTTAATTTTCTGCCCCTACATTCCCTCATTGTGGTTGCAATATCTTTTAATTCGTCGGGCAGGATATTGTTGACGTTTAACCCTATGCCCACTATTGAAAGGCATACGCCGTTTGCACCCAACCTGTTTTCGATAAGCGTTCCGCAGATTTTTTTACCGTTAACCAATACGTCGTTTGCCCATTTAACCGTGGGGTGTATATTAAACGCTTCAAGCGTTTTGCATACGGCTACGCAGGCGTTAATCATTATCGAAAAGGTGTTGGCAAAATCAAAATTTTTATACCTTCTCATAAGCGAAACGTACACGCCGCCCTCGTCGGAAATAAAGCTTCTGCCCTTGGTTCCCTTGCCCTTGGTCTGCCGCTTTGCCCAGACTAACAAATCGGCTTCCTTGGGGAAACGTTTACAAAATTCGTTTGTAGAATCTATCTCGTCTAATTCAACTTTCTGTATCTTCATCTATCCTCTCGCTTGCCGATTTGACAGTATCGTAATCATATCCCTTTGAAATCAGGTATCGGCACCCTTTATATATGTTTTCTTTCGAAAGCGGCTTACCTCTTAAATACTTTTTAAGCAGGCAAAACACCTCGTCTTCGTCGTTGGAAAGGTCGGCGAGTTCCTCTTCTATAATGCCTTTATCTACTCCTCTTTTTAAAAGTTCAACCTCTATCGCCTTCTTGCTCTTGCCGGAAACGCTCTCGGCATACATACGGCAGTACTGCCTGTCGTCCGCATAGCCGTAGTAATCTAACCGCTCGAAAACGTAGTTTATTACGGCTTCGACGTAGCCTTTTTTTGACAGGAAGTCGGCAATCTGCTTTCTCGTCTTGGGGCTTGAAGAGATGTGGGTTAACGCCTTATCCAACGCCTGTGACTTTTCGGTTTCAAGTTGTATATTGTCGAGGAAGGTTTTGTCCACCGTCATACCTGCTTTGAGACGGTATTTTACGGCAACTTCCAACTTTATTCCGCAGTAAAACCTGCCGTCAATAAATATTGAACAGCGGGATTTATCCTTAACTTGCGGCTCGATTGAAGTTATCGTGGACATTTTATACCCCTTAATTAAAATAAACCTTAATTATTTTACAATTTTAACATTGTCAACCTTTTTTGTCAATCGTTTGACTTTACGCCCATAGCGTTATATAATAATAGCAAATTTTAATTAAGCAGGTATTTACTATGGCAGTTGATATGGATTGGTCGTCGCTTAACTTCGGTTACAGGAAAACTCCCTACCGCTTTGTTGCCGAATACAAAAACGGCAAATGGGACGAAGGGCGTTTGACCGAGGACGATAAAATTGTTATATCCGAATGCGCAGGCGTTTTGCAGTATGCGCAGACGGCTTTCGAAGGGCTGAAGGCTTACACAACAAAAGACGGTAAAATAGTTGTTTTCCGCCCCGATTTGAACGAGGAACGTATGCAGCAGTCCGCTGCAAGGTTGGAGATGCCCACCCTCCCCGAGGGTATGTTCTTAAAGGCTGTTGAACAGGTCGTTGCGGCAAACAAGGACTACGTTCCCCCCTACGGCAGCGGCGCAACCCTTTACTTAAGACCTTATATGTTCGGTTCTTCCCCCGTTATAGGCGTTAAACCTGCAGACGAGTACCAGTTCAGACTGTTTGCTACCCCTGTAGGTCCCTACTTCAAAGGCGGCGTTAAACCCATTACTATCAGAGTCTGCGACTTTGACAGAGCTGCTCCCCACGGCACGGGTCACATCAAGGCAGGGCTTAACTATGCCATGAGCTTACACGCAATCGTTGACGCCCATAACAAAGGCTTTGACGAGAATATGTACCTTGACGCAGGAACGAGGACTTACGTCGAGGAGACGGGCGGCGCAAACTTCTTGTTCGTAACCAAGGACGGCAAGGTGGTTACCCCTAAATCGGATTCCATTCTTCCCTCCATTACAAGGCGTTCGCTGTGCTACGTTGCTGAAAAGTACTTGGGACTTACGGTTGAACACCGCCCCGTTAAATTTGAAGAGGTCAAGGACTTTGCGGAGTGCGGTCTTTGCGGTACGGCGGCGGTCATCTCCCCCGTCGGTAAGATTGTTGACCACGGAAACGAGATCTGCCTGCCCTCGGGTATGAGCGAGATGGGCAAGGTTACCAAGCAGCTGTACGACTTATTGACGGGTATTCAGATGGGTACCATAGAGGCTCCCGAAGACTGGATACACGAAATCAAATAATTTTTGAATATTTCAAACCGCCGTGCTTTTCCCTTTGGGAAGGCGCGGCGGTTTTCTTTCGGAGTAAAAGAAAATGCACGGCGGACGCCGTGCATTTTCAAAAAAGAGAGAATATGAAAAAAGTTTGTGTAAGCAAGTTTGATACTGTCGGGTCAGTCGATACCTCTGGCGTTGCCTCTGGTACTACCGCCCTTCCTTTTTATGACTGTATTATAACCTGCCATTGTGTAAAACATATGAAAAAATAATGTTTTTAATGTAAACTTTAGTCGTTTTCCCCTTTAAATTATGCCTTAAATCTTTCAAACAGCTTTTCAGCTATAGAAAGTCCGTCTGCCGCAGAGGAGGTTATTCCACCCGAATAGCCGCTGCCCTCTCCGCAGGGGTACAGATTTTTTATAGAAACGCTCTGCCCGTCAATATCCCTTACTATTTTTACAGGTGAGGAGAAACGGCTCTCCACACCCGTCATCACCGCAGAGGGGCTGTCAAACCCTTTTAACCTCTTTGCCATATCGGGTATCGCTTTCTTTAGCGAGCTGACTGCAACTTGCGGCAAAAGGTCGGCTAACGGCGCAAAAGTTACGCCTGCTGCGTAGGTGGGATTAACCTCGTTGAACCTGTCCGAAATCCTTCCTCTTTCAAAATCGCCCCAAAGCTGAACGGGGGCTTTGAAATTACCGCCGCCAAGGCTGAACGCCGCCTGCTCCAACTTTTGCTGAAAGCGTACTCCTGCAAACAGGTCGTCGCCGTCGAAGTCCTCCCTTCTCATCTGCACCATTATTGCGGAGTTGGAGTTTACGCCGTCACGGGCGTAATCGCTCATACCGTTTACAACCACCCCTCCCTGCTCGCTTGCGGCAGGAATGACCACGCCGCCGGGGCACATACAGAAGGTGAATACCGTCCTCTCGCCTGCATGGCTTACCAAGCCGTAGTCTGCCGCAGGGAGATATTTTGCAGCCTGACCGTACTGTGCAAAGGAAACATTCTTAGATAGGTGCTCTATTCTCACGCCTACGGCAAAGTCCCTCGGTTCCATGTACACGCCGTTTTTGTTTAGCATTTGGAAGGTATCCCTTGCCGAATGTCCGACGGCGAGCACAGCAGCGGAGACGGGAAGTGTACTTTCTTCACCGCTTTTTACATCTTTTAATTTCAGGGCGGTTAAACTGTCACCCTCCTTTTCAAAGCCGATAAGCTTGGTGTTAAAGAGGTATTTACCGCCCCGGCTTTCAATGAATCGGCGCATTGATTGCAGTACGCCGTACAGCTTATCACTGCCGACGTGCGGTTTGTTTAAATATAGTATTTCTTCGGGAGCACCGAAGCGAACGAAGCCTTCAAGCACGTCTGAATTTAGTCCGTCCTTGGTTCGGGTTAACAGCTTACCGTCCGAAAAGGCACCTGCGCCGCCCTCACCGAATTGAACGTTGCTCTCCTCGTTTAAAATACGGTCGGTAAAGAAGTTTGCGCAACTTTTCTTTCGCTCCTCGACCGCTTCGCCGCGCTCGATAATTATAGGTTTAAAGCCGTGTTCGACAAGGCGCAAGGCGCAAAATAAACCTGCAGGTCCTGCACCTATTACCGCAACCGTCGGGGGACTTTCGACCTTTTCAAAGGTCTTTACCTCTTCCTTTACAGGTTGGGTTGAACAGGCAACCGAATACAGATAAAATACGTTGCTTTTATTTCTTGCGTCAAGCGATTTTTTTAAGATTTTAAAATACTTAATTTTGCCGTGAAGCTTTTTTTGAGCAATGGAGATAAGGTCGGTTTCGGGGCGGTCTACGGGCAGTTTAATGTTGTCTATTCTAACGATTGACATATCATTCCCCCCTTAGTATGCTTTGATGAATGCACTCTGCCGCATACATTCCGCTTGCAAAAGCGAAGTGCAGATTATAGCCGCCGCAGTCGCCGTCGATATCCAAAATCTCGCCGGCAAAATACAGACCGTTTACAATTTTACTCTCTAAATTTTGGGTTATTTCACTGCCAGGAATGCCGCCCTTGGTCACCTGGGCATAGTCGAAACCGAGGCTGCCCTCAACCGTGACGGGGAAATTTTTAACCGTGTTTGCTATCGCTTCGGCGTCTTTGGTTTTACACCTCTTTATTATCTCCCTGCCCAGGGCGTTGTGCAGAGTTCCGCCTAAAAGCTCGCTTTCTCCATAACCCAAAACTTGGCGTTTTTTTATTATTACAACTATTTCTTCTTTGGAAATTTCGGGCAGAAATTCGATTGAAAGCGTTACACCCTTTTCGCCCGTACAATACGCCGAAGCGTAGAAAACGGCATTGCCGGAAAGACCGTAGTCGGTAAAAATTACGTCGCCTTCTGTTGTTATAAGCTTTTTACCGTTTGAATTAAAGACGGTTACCCTGCACTCGGAGCGTATGCCCTTAAGCTGTTTAAAACCGCCTGTGCACTTTAATTGCACCAGCGAGGGATAGAGGGGCGTTAAGGTGTGCCCTAAAGAGGTGGCAAGCGAGTATGCGGAGCCGTCGGTAAAAAACTGCTTTTGCGCCTTACCGCCCGTTGCAAGCAACACTTTTTTTGCCTTGAGAGAGGTGCCGTTTTTTAAGGTTATGGTCAAATTTTTGCTTATCGAAGCCACGGGGCAACCGCACAAAACTTTTACACCGAGGCTGTTAACCCTTTTTATAAGGCTGTCCGAAATGGCGGAAGCCTGTTTACCGGCAGGGTACGTTCTGCCCGACTTATCGCAAACCGTTATAAAGTCAAAGAGGGTTAACGGATTTACCGCCTTATCTTCGCAGAGCGTCTTTGCAAGGTGGGCGCAACCGCCGTGGTAGTGCTTAACCGTCATATCCGCATTGGAGAGGTTGCCCTGCCCGTTGCCCGTTGCGGCAATCTTTTTGCCCAGCCTTTCGCCTGCCTCCACTATTATCACGGAGAGATTACTATTAAGTTGCTTTAAAGTAACGGCGCAGGCGAGCCCTGCCGCACCGCCGCCGATTACGGCTACGTCGTAATTTTCCATACCCTAATTTTACAACTTTAGCGGGTTTATGTCAATAGATAGTGCGGTGCAATAAATGCACCGCACCTTAAGTGTAAAAAATTTAACATTTCATATTTTCAAGTATACCTTTAAGCACCTCTAAATGAACGTTTTCGTCGTCGATAATTCGGCAGATTAACGCCTGCAGGGTGGGGTTTTTAAGGCGGGTTAACATTCGTTCGTATGTATATATGGCGTACTTTTCGCCCATTATGTCGTCCTCTATCATATTGCGCAGAGAGCGTGAATAGGACACGAATTTGGTTGAATAGAAGTTGTACTGCCCGGGAGGATTAAAGGTGTAGACGGGCTGTGCGCCCATTCTGATTAACGCCTCTGCCAAAAGGTCGAGGTGGTGCATTTCGGCTATGGCAATGCCCTCGAGTTTGGTCGCCGTGTCCTCGTCGCCTGCGCAGGTGAAGTTTATCGAATGGTAAATATACTGCAAAATGGCGTTTAGCTCTCCGCAGGACGTGGCATAGGCAGGCGAAATTATACGCACTGACTGAGGGTCGCAGGACAGCCCGTCGAGGCTGGGGTAGCTTCCTTCGGCAATAATGGGTTGGATCATAAATTTAGCTCCTTATATATACTTATATATTCAAAGTATTCTAATAAGGGGTTAATTTGTGAAAGGCAAGTTAAAAGCCGTGCGGCTATCCGTACGGCTAAAACTGAAATTTTTTAAAATTTTAATTATCTAGATTTTATAATCTATAAACCTTATTGGACGGAAACATATGATTGATACTCATTAAAATAAGCATCCGACCAAGTAATTAAAACCGTATCTTGTGATGAGCTTGCGCTTTCTTCACATTTTGCCCTTGATTTTGCCATGTAATAACTACCATCAGTAAATTCAACCGAATATGAAATATTACAATAAGTGTTAGAATCATCCATTTCACTTGTCAATAACGTATATTCTTTTAATTCCTTTTTTGTATAATCACTATCACAACTTGTAGTATCCAACAGCACGGTGCTTACATAATAAATCTTTTCTCCATCTTCACTCATAGAATATGTAAAATTAACTTCAATATACTTATGAACAAGTTTATTAATCTGTTCATCCAATTTTAATTCCTCTTCCATAAGGCTAAACAGCTTTTTTTCATCCCCTGCATCAAAGGCTTTTAGCTGTGCCTCGTCATTAGCTGCAATTTTATTCAATAAATCAGTATACGCATTATCGTAATAAACCCATGTATAATCCTTACTTTTATCTTTATTTGGTTCGCCGAGTACCCCTTTTACCTGCTCTTGAGTATATCCAACCTCGATTCTGGAAACGTTTGAAACACTAAAGAAAAATGAGGATGCTTGTAATATGATATTTACAAAAAGATAAACAACAAATGCAGCTATCACAACTACAGTTAATGCAACACCAAGGCGTTTTTTATTAACATCCAACCAAACAACTGCGGCAGGCGTTGTTTTTCCGTCAGAACGTTCATAATCACGTTTAGCATATTTGTATTCGATACTTTCCTTGCAATATTCTTTGTATTTTTTGCAAGCTTTTTTGTATTCTTCTTTTGAAGAATACGATTCGGGTTCATTAGGTTTAGACACAACGATAGGCTCAACAGGCGCAACTTGCCTTTGCTCTCCGCAGTTTGAGCAGAAATTACCTTCATACTCAGTACCGCATTTAGGACATTTGTTCATAATATTTTCCTCCAAAGTTTTTTCGGGCAAAAAAATAAGGGCGACCGTTAAGGTCGCCCGCATAATGTACCCTAACGTCGCCAAACAATTTCTTAGTATTTTTTGTAAACGGCATAAAGCCAACGCAAACCTTAGAAAAATAGGATACAAAAATGCCTATTAATAAGGTTAACATTAGCATAAAAAATTATACCGTTTACGGTGATGAAATTGTTTGGCAATTCGTAGTATATCACAATGCCGTTATAATTTCAACCTTTTTTTTAAAATTTATAGAAAAAATTGCGGGCGGGGCGTTTATCCAAAACGCACCGCCCGCAAGCTTATGGCTAACTTATTTTAACATATCTTTTAAGAATTGCCCTGTGTAGCTTTCGGGAACCTCTGCAATCTGTTCGGGAGAGCCGCTGGCGATTAACGTGCCGCCCTTGTCGCCCCCCTCGGGTCCTAAATCGACTATCCAATCGGCGGTTTTAATTACGTCTAAATTGTGCTCAATGACTATTACCGTGTTTCCGCTCTCCCTTAAACGGGCGAGAATTTTAACGAGTTTATCCACGTCGTAGCTGTGTAAGCCCGTGGTAGGTTCGTCCAAGATATACACCGTCTTGCCCGTGCTGCGCTTTGAAAGCTCGGTTGCGAGCTTGACCCTCTGCGCCTCGCCGCCCGAAAGCGTGGTCGCACTTTGACCGAGCTTGATATAACCCAATCCTACGTCCACCAAGGTTTTTAGCTTATTATATATTGAGGGTACGGGTTCATAGAACTCTGCCGCCTCCTCTACCGTCATTTCAAGCACGTCGGCAATGGATTTGCCTTTATACTTGACCTCCAGCGTTTCCCTGTTGTAGCGTTTGCCTCCGCACACCTCGCAGGGTACGAAGATATCGGGCAAGAAATGCATAGCTATCTGCAATATGCCGTCGCCCTGGCAATGCTCGCACCTGCCCCCTGCGACGTTAAAGGAGAACCTGCCGCTCTTGTATCCCCTTTCCTTTGCGTCGGGAGTTGCGGCAAACATATCGCGAATGAGCGTGAACACGCCCGTGTACGTTGCAGGGTTGCTCCTGGGGGTTCTGCCGATAGGCTGTTGGTCGATTGCTATTACCTTATCGAAGTACTCAATGCCTTCAAAACTTTCGGCGTTGCCCGTCTTTTGCCTTGCGCCGTTGAGCGTATTTGCAAGGTAGGGATAGATAATTTCGTTGACTAAGCTTGACTTACCCGAACCCGAAACGCCCGTAACCGCCGTAATTAATCCAACGGGGAAGCTGACGTCTATACCCTTTAAATTGTTCTGCCTGCAGCCCTTGACGGTAAAAAATCTGCCGTCGGGCATTACCCTTCTTTCGGGAACGGGAATTTTTCTTCTGCCTGCAAGGTAGTCGCCCGTTATCGAACGAGGCTCGTTCATAATATCTTGCTGCGTACCGCAAGCGACTATTTCGCCGCCGTGAACGCCTGCCATGGGTCCTATGTCGACTATATAGTCTGCGGCGCGGATTGTGTCCTCGTCGTGTTCGACAACAATTAACGTATTGCCGATATCCCTTAAACCCTTTAAGCTGTTTAAAAGCTTTAAATTATCCCTCTGGTGTAAACCTATCGAGGGTTCGTCCAAAATATACAAAACGCCTGTGAGCGCACTGCCTATCTGCGTGGCGAGGCGGATGCGCTGGCTTTCGCCGCCCGAAAGCGTTGCCGCTGAACGGGAAAGGGTTAAATAACCCAAACCCACGTTCTCCAAAAAGCTGATACGGTTGTCGATTTCTTTGATTATATTGTCGGCAATCATATGCTCGGTGGGGGTGAAGAAGGAAAAGTCCGAAAAAGCACGGAGTTCTTCAACAGACATATCGCAGACTTCGGCTATATTTTTGCCGCCTACGGTAACCGCGAGTGCCTCTTTTTTCAACCTTTTGCCGTGGCAGCAGGGGCAGTCGGTGGTGTGCATATAGCGTTCTATATCCCACTTGACCGAGTCCGAAGAGGTCTGGTTATACCTGCGCTGGAGGTTGGCTGCAAACCCCTCCCAAGAGGTCTTGTAGTTACCCTGAAAGCGGTAGGCGTTGTACTCCATCTCTATCTTCTCGCCGCCGTTGCCGTACATTAACATATCGTAAACGCCGTCGGGCAAATCCTTGACGGGCACGTCTAAAGAGAAGTTGTACACCTTGGAAAGGGCTGAAATGTACATCTGCGTCATTGAAGAGGAATCGAGGTTCCAACCGCTGATTTTGATTGCCCCCTCCCTTAAGGTTTTAGTCTTGTCGGGGCAGATTAAGTCGGGGTCGACGGACTGTTTAAAGCCCAAACCCGAACACTCGGGGCAGGCACCCCAGGGGGTGTTGAAGGAGAAAAGACGGGGTTCTATTTCCTCAATGGAAATACCGCAGTCGGGGCAGGCGTACTTGGTGGAGTACAGCTCCTCTTTTTCGCCGTCGTCGACTACTACTAACCCGTCTGCAAGCTTTAATGCGTTTTCTAAACTGTCCGAAAGGCGTTTAAGCACTCCCTCTTTGACGACGAGCCTGTCGATAACCACAGAAATATTGTGGCGAACATTCTTCTCTAAATGAATTTCTTCCTGCAAGTCGTATATTATGCCGTCTATCTTGACCCTGCCGTAACCGCTCTTTTTATAGCTTTTCAGCTCCTTTTCAAAGGCACCTTTCTTTCCCCTGACTACGGGGGCCTCGATTATAATTTTACTGCCCTGCGGAAGCAGCATTACCCTGTCTGCAATTTCGTCAACAGACTGCCTTTTAATCTCCCTGCCGCACTGGGGGCAATGAGGTACGCCCACACGGGCAAAGAGCAGACGGAAATAGTCGTAAATCTCCGTAACCGTACCCACCGTTGAACGGGGGTTGTGGGAAGTCGTCTTCTGGTCTATGGAAATGGCAGGGGAAAGTCCGTCTATAAGCTCCACGTCGGGCTTTTCCATCTGACCTAAAAACTGCCTTGCGTAGGAGGAAAGGCTTTCGATATACCGCCTTTGACCCTCGGCAAAAATCGTGTCGAAAGCCAAAGTAGATTTACCGCTGCCCGAAAGACCCGTGAACACGGTTAAAGTGTTGCGAGGTATGTGCAGATCTACGTTTTTTAAATTGTTCCCTTTTGCGCCTTTTACGAATATCTCTTCTTTCATATTAATTAAGTTTGTGTGTATAGACGAAATTATTTTCATTAATAATTGTTCTAAACAGAAAAATTTTTAATTAATTCATAAGTAGTTCTACTAAAAGCTTTTTTTGTTTAGAACCGCAAAGCGTCTTGAATAGAAAATTTTTGTCATCTGTCAAGGCGAGTGGTTGCAGGCGTACACGGACGTACGTCAAAACCGCTCAACGCCGACAGGGGCAAAAAGGTTCATTCAAGAAATTAGGAATGGAGATAGTTTCGTCTACCAGCTCTTCTTTGCCTTTAAAAGCTTTTTCCTGAGCTGTGCAATGGTATCGCGGATTTCTATCGCCCTTTCAAAATCGAGCTGTGCGGAAGCCACTTTCATAAGTGCCTTTAACTTCTCTATTTCGGCGGGAATGTCGTTAAGCTTGATATCGTCTGCGCTGCTCTTCTTGCTGGTTATGCCGAGGGATATCTTCTCCTCTTTGATTATCGTCTTGGGCGTTATGCCGTGGGCTTTGTTGTACTCGTCCTGTACCTTGCGGCGGCGTGCCGTTTCGTCAATAGCCCTCTGCATACTGCCCGTTATTACGTCGGCGTACATTATTACCCTGCCCTCTGCGTTTCTTGCCGCCCTGCCTATCGTCTGCACTAATGCCGTTTCGCTGCGCAGAAAGCCCTCCTTGTCGGCGTCGAGTATGGCGACTAATTTAACTTCGGGTAGGTCCAACCCCTCTCTTAACAGGTTTATTCCGCAGAGAATATCGAACTCGTCACCCCTTAAGCCGTTGATTATATCTATTCTCTCAAGGGCGTCTATATCCGAATGCATATAGCGCACACGTTTGCCGTGCTCCTTTAAATAGTCGGTTAAGCTCTCTGCCATGCGCTTGGTCATCGTGGTTACGAGTATTTTACCCTTTTGAGCGGTTACGGTGTTTATTTCACCCAGTAAATCGTCTATCTGGTTCTTGGTGGGTCGAACGAAAATTTCGGGGTCTAATAGACCTGTGGGGCGAATGAGCTGCTCCACCGTCTGACCCGACTGCTCCAGCTCGTAAGGGGCAGGGGTTGCGGAGACGCAGATTAGCTGGGGTACCCTCGCGTCGAATTCTTCAAAGGTCAAGGGGCGGTTGTCGTATGCCGATTGCAGACGGAAACCGTAACCAACCAAGTTGTCCTTTCTCGACTTATCGCCGTGGTACATTGCCCTTATCTGCGGTATGGTCATATGGCTTTCGTCTATAAAGACTAAGAAGTTGTCGGGGAAGTAGTCGAGGAGCGTGAACGACGGTTCGCCCGGACTTCTGCCGTCAAAGTAACGGGAATAGTTCTCAATTCCAGAGCAATAACCTATTTCTTTCATCATCTCCAAATCGAAACGGGTACGCTGTTCAAGGCGTTGAGCTTCCAACAGCTTACCTTCGTTTCGGAATGCAGTGACCTCGTTATTCATATCCGTCTCTATCATAGACAGAGCAAGCTTCATCTTTTCGCTGCCCACTGCGTATTGACTGGCAGGAAAGATTAAAACGTGCTTTAATTCCGAAAGTATATTGCCCGTTAAGGCGTCAGTTTCGCAAATCCTGTCTATCTCGTCGCCGAAGAACTCCACCCTGACCGCAATTTCGGAATTGCTTGCAGGGAAGATTTCTACTATATCCCCTCTTACCCTGAAGCAGGAACGGTGAAAGTCGGTATCGTTGCGTTGATACTGAATTTCTACAAGTTTTCTTAAAAGTTCATCCCTCTCCATCTCGTCGCCGGGTCGCAGAGAAATGGCGAGGCGGAAGTACTCCTCGGGTGCGCCTAAGCCGTATATGCAGGAGACAGAGGCTACGACTATGACGTCCTCCCTCTCGCCTAAAGAGCTGGTTGCGGAGTTTCTCAGTTTGTCTATCTCGTCGTTTAAACTCATATCCTTTTCGATATAGGTGTCGGTGGAAGGGATATAGCTCTCGGGCTGGTAATAGTCGTAGTAGGATACGAAGTACTCCACCCTGTTTTCGGGGAAGAACTCCTTGAACTCGTTGCAGAGCTGTGCCGCCAGCGTCTTGTTGTGGGCAATGACTAAGGCAGGGCGACCCACCTCCTTTATGACGTTAGCCATGGTAAAGGTCTTGCCCGAACCCGTAACGCCTAAAAGTACCTGCGTACGGATACCGTCCTTTACACCCTCGACGAGCTTTTCTATTGCCTGGGGTTGATCACCCGTAGGCTTGTATTTTGAATGAAGCTTGAATTGTACTGACATATGTATATAAACAAAAGTTTTTTAATTTACTCTATTATATATCAACCGTTGCAAAAAAGCAAATGTTTGAGATAGGGTTATTTAAGTTGGTTATATCAGATTTTATTTATCAAATCCTTAACCGTCTCGGCGGCGAGCAGAAGTCCTGCAGCAGGGGGAACAAATGATACCGAACCGGGAATATGCCTGCCGCCCTCGCATATTACCGCCGTTGTGGACTCCTCTTCCGAATAGACGACCTTTAACCTCTCAATTCCCTTTGCCTTTAACTCCCTTCTCATTACCCTTGCAAGGGGGCAGACCTTGGTCTTATAGATATCGGCAACCTTAAAGCCCATGGGGTTGAGCTTGTTGCCCGTACCCATACAGGAGATTAAAGGCGTATTTGCCTCTTTGCAGCAGACGGCAAGCAGTATCTTTGCGCCCACGTCGTCTATGGCGTCTATGACGTAATCAAAGGCTGAAAAATCAACCTCGTTTTTAGTCTGCTCGTTGAAGAAAAAAGGGTGTTCGTTGGCACATATGTCGGGGTTAATCGACTTTATCCGCTGCACGGCAGCCTGCGTTTTTAACACACCTATACTCGACTGTACAGCCAAAATCTGACGGTTAATATTGCTTAACGAAAAGACGTCCCCGTCGAACAAATCGAGAGTCCCTATACCGATACGGGCAAGGCACTCCACGGCGTAGCCGCCGACTCCGCCCAAGCCGAAAACGGCTACACGGCAGAGAGACAACCTTTCAATATTCTCCTCGCCCAAGACGAGGGCAGTTCTTGTAAATTCTTCTTTCATAGCCGTATTATAACACGCCGACGAAGTAAAAGCAAACCGACGGAAGAATTTTCCGTCGGTTGTGACTGTTATTTATATGCGCCGTTATTGTTCAGGCGTGGAGGGAACGTAGGGGAAGTTGACGTAGAAGGTAGAGCCTTCGCCCTCTTTGGAGGTTACACCGTAGCTGAATTTATGGTTTTCCATAATAATTTTTACTATGTTCAAACCCAGACCCGTACCCTTTACAGGGCGCGTGTGGCTGTCCTTACTTCTATAGTATCTATCCCAGATATGGGCAAGCTCCTCTTCTCCTATACCCTTGCCTGTGTCACGCACGGAGAAGTTGATATGGTTGGTCTTAGGAACGTACTTTAACGACACGTAAACCGTCTTGTCCTCACCCGTATAATTTATGGCGTTTGACACAAGGTTGTAAATTACTTGATACAGTTTTTCCTCGTCGCCCGAAGTGTACATATTGGGGTCTACGTCCACCATTATGGAGTAACCCTGCGTGTCCTGCAAATATGAAAATTTATTTATTACACTGTAGATTAAGTCGGTCAGGTTGAAAACCTTTATATTTAAGTCCTGCAATCCCGAGCTTATCTTAGACGTGTTTAAAATATCGTTTACAAGACCCGTAAGCCTATCCGACTCGTCTATGATTACCTGCAGGTGTTTTTCCCTTTTAACCTTGTCGTCACCCGAAATTTCCTTTATCATAGAGGCATACGCCTTAATCATCGTGAGTGGCGTTTTCAAGTCGTGTGTAGTGTTGGCGAGAAGTTCCTTTCTGAAATCGTCGGACTTCTTCATCTCGTCCTTCATATAGTTTAAACTGTCGGAAAGGGTGGCAATTTCAGCATACTGCGCGGAGGTAAACTGCACGGAGTAGTCGCCGCTTGCCAGCTTTTTAGCCGTGCTTGAAATCTCCCTTAACGGCGACGATAGCTTTTTTGACAGCGTATACGATATGAAAAATGCAATAATAACAGCCGAAAGGGCAATGATAACGAGGATTATTTCCACCCTCGATACGGAAGCCGCTACGGGACCTACGGGGTAACGCGCAACCAGCTTTGCACTTTGACCTTGAAAGGTAAGACAGATTACTACGTTATAGGCTACCCTATTATTATATTGCGTAGAGAAGTCGTATACCTTCCCCGCCTTCCAATCGGGTACTCTCTCGTTTACAGAAGCGTAAATCGTCTGAACGGTCTCCTCGCTGAGATGACCGACGTTTAATATATCGTTGCCGCTTTCGTCAAAGAGGAAGGTGGAAACGCCTTCCGTAAGGGCGTACTCGTATACAATGCTCTGCAGCTGTTCTTCTGTTACGTCCGGCGCGGTAATTCTTTCGGCAATATCCGAACTTACGGACTGTACCCTCTTTTCTGCGCCTTCCATACCCATGCTCGACAAAAAGCCGTAAAATACTAACGAAATTACGGCTACTATACCAAACGTAAACAGGGCAAAATATCGCCATAGAATGACGTTTGTTCTATATATTTTTTTAGGTTTTAAGGGTAACTTCTTCCCCTCAGACTTCGAACTTATAGCCAACCCCCCTTAAGGTTACGATAAATTTGCGGTACTGCTTTAAATTCGCCCTGAGCATCTTTATGTGTGTGTCTACAGTTCTGTCGTCACCGTAGAAGTCAAACCCCCATACGTCGTATAGAAGCTTTTCCCTCGTCAATGCAATGCCCTTGTTCTTGATGAAGTAGAAGAGTATGTCGTACTCCTTGGGCGTTAAATCAATCTTTTCGCCGTCGACGAATACGTTTCTGCCTGCCATATCGACGGTTAACCCCTCGAACGTAACCTTATCGCCCGTCTCGTCCTTTTGCTGCTTACGCTTGGTTACGACGTTTATTCTCGCCATAACCTCTTTAGGCGAGAAAGGCTTGGTGACGTAGTCGTCTACACCTATTTCAAAGCCGAAGAGTTTATCGTACTCCTCCCCCCTTGCAGAGAGCATTATTACGGGAACGTCCTTGCTCTTTTTGATCTCCTTGACGGCAGAGAACCCGTCTAAACGGGGCATCATAACGTCCATTAAAATGACGTCGAAGTCGGTTTCCTTGCACATTCTTACAGCTTCCATACCGTCGGCCGCCTCGTATGCCTCGTTGCCCTCGAACTCGACGTATTCCTTCAAAACGCCTCTTATCATCTCTTCGTCGTCTACAATAAGTACTTTCATAATATTAACCTGCCTTTATTTAATTATACACCCGTTTTAGTAATAAAAAAAGGGTGTATTAATGAAAAATTAGTGAAAGTTTAAAAATTTTTTTTATTTATTAGGTTGACAAAGCTGTTTTTATGTGATATCATATTCAATACAAACATATGTTTGTAGAGGAAGCGAAGATATGCTTGACGCAAACAGACTTGAAATATTGACCGAAAGCGCGAAGTACGACGTCTCCTGCTCCTCTTCGGGTTCAAAACGGGTGAACACGAAAGGGGGATTGGGTAACGCTTCCGTTGGGGGAATTTGTCACTCCTTTACCCCCGACGGAAGATGTATATCCCTTTTGAAAATTTTAATGAGCAACGCCTGCCTGTACGACTGCGAATACTGTCCGAACAGGCGCAGCGCGGACGTAGCAAGGGCGACGATTACACCCGACGAGATCTGCGAGCTGACTATTAACTTTTACAAACGAAATTATATCGAGGGGCTGTTCCTCTCCTCTGCGGTGTTCTCTTCGCCTAACCGCACTATGGAACTACTCACCGACACGGTTATAAAACTTAGAAAGATTTACAATTTTAACGGGTATATTCATCTGAAGGGCATACCCCACGCCGACGACGCACTCATCATGCGGGCGGCAAAATACGTGGACAGAATGAGCTTTAACGTCGAATTGCCCAGCGAAAAATCGCTTAAGCTGCTTGCACCGCAAAAGACCAAGGACAGCTTGCTTTTGCCTATGAAAAAGCTGAGCGAGGCGATTTGCTATGACAAGGAAAACAAGGTTAAGCACAGTCACAGGGTTATACCTGCAGGGCAGACAACGCAGATGATTGTAGGTGCCTCGCCCGAGAGCGACGGACAGATTTTGCGGCTTACCGAGGCACTGTACCGACGTATGGGACTGAAGAGGGTGTACTACTCCTCCTATATCCCCGTCGTTCAAAGCGACAAACTGCCGCAGGTCGGGGCCGGACTTTTAAGGGAACACAGGCTGTATCAAGCCGATTGGCTGATACGCTTTTACGGATTTAACGTAGACGAGATATGCGGCGAGGGCGAAAACCTTTCCCCCGAGCTTGACCCCAAGTGCGCCTGGGCGTTAAGGCATATGGAGCTGTTTCCCGTGGAGGTCAACACCGCACCGCTTGAAAACCTTTTAAGGGTACCGGGTATCGGGGCGAGGGGTGCCTACCGCATTACCGAGGCGAGAAAATATACCGCCCTCGACTTTGATAATCTTGCAAAAATGCGCATAATACTTAAGAGGGCGAAACACTTTATTACCTGCAAGGGGAAATTTTACGGCTCGGATAACGTAAGTACGGTCAACGCATCTTTAACGTTACAGGAGCGAGGCGAAAACGCCGAACAGCTTTCTATGTTCTCCTCCCCTTCGGTTGCGCTTTCTGCCCTTACAGGTGAGATATGACGTATTACATTACAGACGGCACCAAGGACGGCTTTTATACAGCCGTCTTTGACGCCTATAAAAACGAGGACTGCATAATTACTTCTTCGGGCGACGTTCAGCTGGGACTGGGGTGTGAGCTTGTTGAAGTTAAACCGGACAGCCAAAAGGCTGAACGGGTAAGACGAAAACTTGCTCTATTGGACGCAGGTGCGTTAAACGACGTTAAACTGCTGCTAAGAAGCTGCGACCCGCTTAAAGAGAACATTGCCTTCGCTTACGTAAAGTTAATAGTAAAAAACAGCGGTGCGGTGCGCAATATGCAGGCTGACCCGAGAGTGCTGGAGGCGACGGATACAATATCTAAAGTTACGGGTGAAACGCACCGCATGAAGGGGTTTTTGCGGTTTATGGAGAATGCCGACGGAGTGCTGTACGCCCCCTATTCGCCCGACAACGATATAACCGATATGCTATCCGTACACTTTGCCGAACGGCTTGGAGGACAGAAATTCGTCATACACGACGTGAAGAGGAAGATTGCTGCCCTGTACGACGGGGAAGAGATTGTTATGACGAGGGTCGAGGACGCTGAAATTTACCTTTCGGAATACGAGAAGTATTTCGAGGATTTGTGGAAACGGTACTATAAATCTGTCAACATCCTATCCCGACCGCACGAAAAGCAGATGAAGGGTTATATGCCCGTTCGGTATTGGAAATTTTTGCCGGAAAAAAATTGAGCGCGTCGGAAAAATTTTCCAACGCGCTTTTATCTTTATACGTTAATTTTATTCACGGCTACCGTTAGTCTACGCTTTTATCCCATTCCACCAACTCGTCCAACGTTATATCGAAGATGTCGGCAAGCTTGCAGAGCGTGTAGATATCGGGGGTGCTGTAGCCGTTCTCGTAATTGGAAATAAGGCTCTTTTTGCCGCAAAGCTTGGCGGCAAGCTCTTCCTGAGTCAAGTTGAGTTGTTTTCTGTAAAATCTTATATTCTGCGCAATTTTAGTCTTCATATCACTTGACAAATGTACAAGCTGCTTGTATAATTTTGTAAAAAGTACAAAATTCTTGTACTTATATTATTATACAAAGGAGGAAAGAATATGAAAACAGCAGCGAAAGTTTTCACTATTATCGGAATGATTTTTGGTGCTATCGCAATACTGCCGCTCATTTTCGGCGGAATTACGCTTAGTAAAATGAAGTCAGCAAAAGACGTATCCGAACTTAAAGTATGGGGCGTTTTAGACCTGCTTTTTTGCAGTTTGTTAGGCGGTATATTCGTGCTTTGCATTAAGAACGAAGACCTGCAATAAACTAAAGTAAAATTCATGTTAAAAACCCGTAAGATTTAAACTGTCTTACGGGTTTTTTCTCACCTTAAAAATTCGGGTTGCCCGTTTAAAGCAACCCGATTAATGTATCTGTTTGAATTTTTTGCTGTTAAGCGTTATCGCCGTTATCATCTACGGTCTTGCTTGACTGCGTATCCTCATTTACTTCATCTGCAGGGGCAGCTTCGGTGACAGGATCTGCGGCAGGCTGCGAGGAAGCACCGTTATTCATTATACTCTGCTCCCTTTTAATCTCCTCATAGAAAGCCGCATAAGCGCACTGTTTATAGGGCTGTACCCAGAACGAGAGTATTCCGAAGGTTAGTATACATAAAATACCCCAGCCGATAAAGCTTAAATCAAGGCAGAATAAACGCCATTTGTTGCCATTCATCATTTCGATTGAACGCAAACGTGCCTGATTAGAGTCCATATCAGGATTATCTGCTAATATGTAATGGCTCATGCTGTAGGCATACGTCTTTACGATACCGGGAATGATAAATAGTAACGACCAAAGGAAAATTAAAATTTCATTAACGAACATAAGTAAAAATGCGTTAGTGAAATTCTTAAATCCGAGGAACGTATCCCCTATTTCCACGTTATAACCGCGTATTACCTTTAACGAGATTATCGCCATAGAAAGAGTAATCGGACCGATCACCAATAATAATGCTATTGCTCCGATACCTATTACGCCTAATCCGCCAAGCACGCCCTCGATAAGGGAAACTATAAGCGTAATAACCGCAAGCGTTCCCCATTTTCCGTCCATGCTGTTCCAAGCACGGGTTCTAAAATCTTTTGCCCTCATATTATCTCCTCTTGTCACGGCTTGCACCGTCATATTTGTCATACATTATACGCCCAAATATAGTAATAGTCAATAGATTATGGATAAAAGGTACGTGCCGCGTCGGATATTTGCTTACCGACGCGGCACTATAATTAAAATTACTTATTGAGGTTTTTATCGATTTTATCGAAGAAGTCCTGAAGATAGTTGTTTTCTATTTCCTCGATTTTACCGCTGTCCGCAAGATTGGTCAATTGACTGTCTACGGGCACCTTTGCAACTGCGGGTATGTTATACTCAAGCGCGAGGGCGTCTGCCTTGCTGTCACCGAAAATGTTAATTTTTCTTCCGCAGTCGGGACAGGAAATATAGGACATATTCTCCACGATACCTAAGATGGGTACGTTCATCATCTTTGCCATGTTGACTGCCTTTTGAACAATCATACCCACCAAATCCTGCGGGGTAGTGACGATAATTATACCGTCCAAGGGCAGGCTTTGGAAGATGGTTAAGGGTACGTCGCCCGTTCCGGGAGGCATATCGATAAACATTATATCTACCGCTTCCCAAATGACGTCCGTCCAGAACTGAAGAACTGTACCGGAAATAAGCGAACCCCTCCATACTACAGGCTCGTCCTCGTGCTCCAACAGCACGTTCATACTCATAACCTGTACGCCGTACTTTGAATCGACGGGCAATATCCCCTTCTCACTGCCCATAGCCCTTTCGTGTATACCGAACATCTTAGGGATAGAAGGACCTGTTATATCGGCATCCATTAACGCTGCGTTATAACCGCGCCTCTGCGCTGAAACGGCGAGCAACGCGCTCGTCATAGATTTGCCTACGCCGCCCTTGCCTGATACGACGGCGATAACCTTTTTAACCGTGCTTAGCTCGTGCGGCTTCTTCTTTAAGCTCTCAGGCTTACGGGAAGAACAGCTTTCTCCGCATGACGAGCAATCGTGACTACAATTTTCTGCCATAATACCTCCAAATTTTTCAAGCTATATTTTAGAGTATCGCCCAATAAAAGTCAAGTTATTTATAAATTTACTTGCTTTGTTTGAATTTATTTGTTATAATGCCTTTACCGTGCTAAGTGGGGAGTTAGCGGTGCCCTGTACTCGCAATCCGCTATAGCGAGACCGAACCGCCCCTCTCGACGACTAAAGTGGAAAGCAGCCCTTTATAAGGGGTGTTGATAACAAGGTCTTATGCAACTTTTCGCCGTGAACCGTGTCAGGATAGGGATATAGCAGCACTAAGCGGAATGACGAGTGTGCCATAAGGCAGCCTTGTAGTAGCCACCTGTAAAGGTAACGTTTCGGCTTTATTCGGCAAAAGGGACTGCACGGCTTTTTTTGTATACTTTAACCCGTCTGCATTTGCAGACGGGTTTTTACTTGCATTGACAATTTTTAACCCGTCCGTGTCGACAGACGGGTTTTATTATTATACTAATATGTATTTAGAACAACCCGCAGCAATGAAGCACAATGCAGGTTATCGAAAGCAGAACGAGGTACAAACTGAACCACTTGTAATTTGCCTTTTTGATTGCCTTGAGCATAACCTTGATTGCAAACAGACCTGCGATTGCGGAGATGATGAAGCCTATCGCTATGCACCAACCGAACTGGTCGCCTGCCACCTGGAAGGAATAGGCAAAGCTCTCCTCCCCCGTCTTGACCAAACCCTTGACAAGCTCCACAAGAAAGCCGCCTAAGATTACGGGAATTGACATTAAAAAGGAGAAATGCGCAACTTCGTCGTTGTCGCCGCCTGCAAATATACCTGCCGCTATGGTTGAACCGCTCCTTGAAATACCGGGCAACACGGCAATTGCCTGCGCAACGCCCATGGGAATTGTCGTTCTCCAGCCTAAGGGCAGAACCTTCTTCCTACGCTTTGCATAGATTTCGGTTGCAAACAGCACCGCCGCCGTTATGAGGAAGAATACCGCAAGGATTATTCCCACGTACGAGCTACCCATAATATGCTCGTCAATGACGTCGTCCAACAGGAAACCTATGATTGCCGCAGGGATTGAAGCAACGATTAAATACAGAAGCGTTTTAAAAGGCTTTTTGAAGAGATTTACAATATCCCTCCAGAATATTGCACACACCGCAACCAGCGTGCCGAGATGCAAAATTAAGTTGAAAAAGAGTTCCGCACCGCCGATATCGATACCTAACACCCTCTGTAAAAATGTCAGATGTCCCGACGATGATACAGGTAAAAATTCAGTTAAGCCCTGCGTTAGACCTAAAACTATTGCTTGCCACCACTGCATAACTTATGAATCCAACTCTGATAAATCTTTATAGACGTTCTTATCCGTCTTAACTGTATCGTCGTTGACAAGGGTACGGATTATTTCGGAACGCTTTAACGTTGCTTCGTTGGTTAAATCAGATTCCTTTATCCACTCGTAGAAGCGGTTTTCAAAGGTGCCTTCCTTTTCAACGTTTTCCTTTGAGAATACGGGAGTATAGGTTGCACCGCCTTCGCAGCTGAACGTGTCGGTTACGTAGATGATGTGCCAGCCGTAATCGCCTGCGCATACCTTGAACGCACCTACGCCCATTCTTAACGCCTGTTGAGCCGCGTACTCGAATTCCTTGATATAGCTGGTTGAATATGCCGATACGGAATAGCCGATATATCTTGAAAGAATTCCCGTGTCGGTGGTGTACGCGTACTGCAATTCGTTTACTGCGCAAAGGGCTTTGTAACGATCGCTGCCATCTACAAACATATTCTGGTCGGAAAGGTCGGAAACGTCAACCTTGCCGGTTGCGTATACAAGCTTGGAATAGTCGATCTCGTCCTCGTCGCCTGCCTTGGTGAAATCGGTCGTTGCGTAGTAGCTGTCGTTAGTTCCTCTGTTTCCTGAAACGTACTTATCGCCGTAGCTGAAGTCAGCCTTTTCACCCTCGAGAACGAAGTTTACGTAATTAACGAACTCATCCAACATACCGTCGATACCGATCTTTTTGGGCGTAAGGGTATAGCTTCCGTTTGCGTTCTTCTTAACCGTGCCGTTATAGCTGTATCTGCCGTCGTATTTTTCCAAAGCCTCGTACTTTTCGGTCTTGGTTAAATTATTTTCAAAGAAGAGGTAAGCTCTGCTGCTGTCTGTGCCATAGTAGTAGTCTATAGCTTTGTCTGCGTTTTGGGTATTGTATTCTTTAGCGTTGAAGGAATAATCGGTAGTTCCGTTAAACCAAGCCGAACGCTGGTCGGTCGTCTCTATATTTTTTAACAGCTTGTTTCTGTCAGCGAAATAGTCGCTGTCGGTTATACCGCTGTTGTTATCACGATAGTACTGCAACTCGGTGAGCCTGTCGGACTGCTTTTCACTGAAGGGAAGCAAGATGTTGTATACGTAGCCGTAGGTACCGTAACTTCCGTCTGCCTGTTGCTCGGTATCCTCCGTTGTAGAGGGGCTGTAGAGTATAAACGAGGTATCGGAAATGCTATCCATAGCCGTTTCAAACGAAGAAGTCTTGCCATATGCGGAGACCTGCTCCTCGTAGATTTTATCATATCTGCCCTTAACGTAGGTGTAAACGCCACCCTCTACGGTGGTTATTATCGCTTCCCTGTCCTCTTCAAACAAATCGCTGAACTCGGATATTATTTCCTGTTTAAGCTGAGAAACGTACATATCCTGAACGTACTTCAAGTTTTCGATTTTGGTATTGTCCGTCTCGTTTTCGCCTAACAGATAATTATTTCTAAGATAGTTGATGAAAGCCGAATAAGCTTTACGGCGAGTGGTGCGGTTGGTGCCCTCTAAAGGCTCGTACTCGCTGCCTGCGTCTGCAAGGAGATTGCCCGTGTAACCGGTGTATACGTTATAGTCAGCAGGAATGTAGTCTTCCTTGAGCGTATCTACGCCCGTGGGGGTAGTACGGGAAGCGGTACCCGTATAGCTCTCTTCGCTGTCAGACTTGATATAATTCTTTTCATAACTGTCCAAAACGTTGTTGAGCGAGGAATATAAGGAATACTTAGCACTCTTTACCGCATCCGAAGTTTCACCGCCGAGGAGGTATTCATACTTATCCTTTTCAGTCTCCTGCAAAAGATAGGTATCGAGAGTAATATTTAAATCACTCGCTTCGCACTTACTCTTTAAAACGTATGCCGTAGCGTACTGGGTAACCGCTGCGTTTTCAACCAACGCCTCGGAGAGCATATCGAACACCTGTGCATAGGTATAACCCTGCTGAACGTAAGAAGAACCGGAGTTAAGATAGGATACGATTAAATCCATCTTGGTGACGGTTTCTTCTTCGATTGCATCGGCATAGTCGCCAAACTCCGTCTTAAAATCGGAGCTTGCCGATAAATTTACCGTAGACACGGTTTGCTTGACGTCCTTCTCGTTCAACGTGACGCAGCCGCTGAAAGATGCAGCCATGGTTATCGATACGGCTACCGCCGCAATTGCAATCAGTTTGCTTTTAAGTTTCTTCATTGAAAATCCCCTAAATGGCAATTATCGTTATAAAACGATTATCCGTATTATTATATACTATTAAATGCGCAAAGACAAATTATTTTTAAGTATTTTGGTTAAAACTTAGTGCAAATTTCAAAAATTTTGTCATCCCTAACATGGTTTTTGTCTGCGTCGACTGCGGTCTGAAGACTACTTGAGGTACTTTTGCCATAGAAAGCGTTATCTCCCTCTTGTAATTGTCGATCGCGGCGGCTAACCTTACGTCGTGCAGACTGTTAATCGAAGGCAATTCCAGACAGCCGCCCTGGGGGTCAACCGTAATCTTTTTGACGTTGAACTTTGCGGCGTAGCTTTTAAGCACTGCGATAATCAAGAGGTTTAACACCTCGTCGGGAACTTGACCGTAGTTGTCCTCCATACTTCTTAAAACCCTCTTATAGTCGTCGACCGATCGTATTTCGGCAATCTGCTTGTAGCAGTCCATTCTGCCCGGACTGCTTTCGATATAGCTTTCGGGGATATAGGCTCCCGTCTTGATATCCAGCTCTGCCGTAAACTGCTTTTCGCCGGACACCTCTTCCTTTAATATCTTGGAGTACAGCTCGTAACCTACCTTATCCATATGCCCGTGCTGCTCTGCACCGAGTACGTTACCCGCACCTCTTATCTCCAAATCTCTCATAGCTATTTTAAAGCCGGAACCGAGTTCGGTAAACTGCATTATTGCCTTTAACCTTTCGGCGGCGTCGCTCGTCATAACCTTTTCGGGCTTAAACGTGAAATATGCAGAGGCAAGCCTTGAACCCCTGCCTACCCTGCCGCGGAGCTGATAGAGCTGGGATATGCCCAGCCTGTCGGCGTCTATGACTATTATAGTGTTGGCGTTGGGTAAATCTATGCCGTTTTCTATGATGGTCGTAGTGACCAACACGTTTTTCTCCCCCCTGTAGAAGGAGAAAACGTTGCCCTCCAGCAGGTTTTTATCCATTCTGCCGTGGGCGTACACCACCTTGGCTTCGGGAATAATTCCTGCAATCCTGCCTGCAAATTCGGAGATGCTCTCTACACGGTTATACAAAATAAACACTTGACCGCCGCGGGTTATTTCCCTTAAGACTGCATCCCTTATGAGCGTTTCGCTCTCCTCAACCACGTAGGTCTGCACGGGCAATCTTCTGCCCGGAGGGGTGTTTATCGTGCTTATATCCCTTATGCCCGAGAGCGACATATGCAACGTTCGGGGTATGGGGGTCGCAGTCATTGTAAGACAGTCTATGTTATTTTTTATGTGTTTAATCTTCTCCTTATGCTCCACGCCGAAACGCTGTTCCTCGTCGAGAATGAGTAAGCCTAAATCTTTGAATTTTACGTCGGAAGAGAGCAGCCTGTGCGTTCCGATTATTAAATCAACTTCACCCTTTTCAAGGCGTTTTAACGTCTCCTCCTGCTGCTTGGGCGTCTTGAAGCGGTTGAGCTTTTCCACGCTTACCCCGAAGTCCTCAAACCTCTTTACAGCCGTATTGAAATGCTGTTCGGACAGAATGGTGCTGGGGCACATCAACGCCGCCTGCTTGCCGCCGAGTATGCACAGGTATGCGGCACGCAGGGCCACCTCGGTCTTGCCGTAGCCCACGTCTCCGCATAGCAACCTGTCCATGACCTTATCCGAACACATATCCCATTTAATCTCTTCAATACAGGTAAGCTGGTCGGGCGTCTCCTCGTATTCGAAGGCGTTTTCAAACTCCTCCATCATAACGGCGTTTTCGGGGAAGGCGAAGCCCTTTCTCTCCCCCCTTTCGGCGTAGAGAAGCTTTAGGTCGAAGGCGAGCTTGCGCACCGACTGGCGCACCCTCTCTTTTACCCTTTCAAACTCCGCACCGCCTATTTTGGACAGGGTGGGGTTATCCTCCCCCACGTACTTTGAGAGGGTGTCCATTTGCTCTACGGGGACGTATAAAACGTCTCCTCCGCGGTAGGCGATTGCGATATACTCCTTAATTCCGTCCGTCGTTTCAATCTTTTTGGTGCCTGTAATTCTTCCGACGCCGTGCTTTTCGTGTACGGCGAAGTCACCCACTTCGGGTGCGGAGAACATATCCCCCCTGCGCTTTCTAATTCGCTTTTGCGTGGTTTTGGTAAAGACGTTTCCGCTGCCTACCACCGCAAGCTTTGCGTCGTGAAGGATAAACCCCTTTGTTAAAGCTTCGGAAGATACGCACACGTCTAACAGTGCGTCAAGGCGGTCGGGAAGGGTATTAACCCCTATATATGCCTCGTGCAATACCTCGCACAGCCTTTCGTAATGGTTGACGCCGTCGGCAAAAATTAAAACTCTGTAGCCGCCGGAGAGCCAATGCTTAACGTCCTCGGCGAGCAGGGGCACGTTGTTTAAATAGGAGGGCGAGGGAACGTATTTTAAGTTGTAGGTCTTAAGCGGTCTGAAGAAGGGTATCTGCGTTGTAAAGGTCTGCAACGCCATATTCAGATACTTTGTTGCTCCGCTTACGAATTGCTCCTCGGTCAAAAATTGATTATTAGAAAAACTGCAGACTTCTCCCCCCGAATAGAGTTCCTTAAACCTCTCCGCGTGTTCCTTTTCAAGTGCCTGCAACCTATCGTAAACGGGCTTGCACTCGTCGAAGATTACAAGCGTTTCGGGGGGCAGAATATCGAAAAGGGTTCGGGCGCAATTGAGTTTAGGATATAAAAAGTCCTGACCTGCAAACGGGGTAGCAGCGGCAAGCTTTTCGGCAAGCGTGGAACAAAGTGAGGAAAGGCGTTTGTATTGGGCGTCGCTTTTGCAGGCTTTAAGTTCCCTGTTCAGCGAGGCAATAAGGTTCTCCCCCTCTCCCTCTTCGATATAACAGTCTATCGCAGGCATTATGACTACGCCGTCGATATCGGGCAGCCTTTCTCCGCTTCCTATCTCGTAGGGGCGAATACGCTCCGCCTCGTCGCCGAAGAAATCTACTCTGACGGGGTTTTCCGCACCGACGGGAAATATATCCAAAATATCCCCCCTTACGGCAAAGGCACCCTTGCTCTCTACCGTATATTCACGGGTGTATCCCATCTGTACAAGCAGGGCGGGCAGCGAGGCATAATCATACTCGCACCCCTTTTTAATTGCTATTGCAGGGAGCTTGTCGGGCACAAGCTGCAGTGCCGACTCCACGTCGCAGACGATAATTTCGGCACCGCCTAAAATCCCGCATAACCCCTCTATCCTCTTAAAAAGAGCGTCCTTGGATACGGCGGATTTGTATAATAAAACGTCGTCTTTGGGGGTGAGGTAGGCACACTTTTTACCCGATAAAGTTGACATGCCTGCATACGCTTGCGCCGCTTCAACGGGGGTTGCGCAGATATATAAAACAGGTCTTTCGCACACCGAAGCGGTGAGATATTTCAAACTGTCCGCAACGCCGAAAACCGCCGTCGGCACGCCGAGGCGGATATCTTCTTTTATGGAGGGAAACTCCCCTTGTAAAAATTCAGGGTTGAAAAAACCTCTTTTCATCTAAATTTACACCAAACCGGTTGGGTCAGGTTATACGCTTTTCCGATTAGTATCAGCCGTTGAACGAAGTCATAACCTGCTCTATCGGCGTACCCTTTGCAAAGGCTATCGCAGCCTGCGCCGCCCTGTTGCATGAACCTATAAATAAGTCGTAGTCCTCCGCTTTAACGTTGGATAGGACGTAATTTATTATGGGAATATTGACCTCTTCGTCACGGATACCTATGCGGATACGTGCAAACTTCTGCGTGCCTATCTCCGCGATTATCGAGCGCATACCGTTATGAGTACCTGCACTACCCTCCGGGCGAATACGAATTTTACCCTTGGGAATGTCGTAGTCGTCATACATTACTATCAAATCTTCGGGGGAGGCTTTGTACTTTGCAAGCAACTGCTTGACAGCCCTGCCTGAATTGTTCATATAGGTGAGCGGTTGGGCTAAAATTACCTTTTCACCGTTTATATATGCTTCGGCGGTCTGCGCCTCGCACTCCTTCTTTTTAAACTTGACGCCTAAAATGTTTGCGGCGTCGCCTACCGCAAGCCAGCCCATATTGTGAAAGGTCTTTAAGTACTGCTGTTCGGGGTTACCCAAACCTACTATTATATACATATTATACCCTTTTATCTGTTATTAAAATTTAAGCCACGGTCAGCCCGTGGCTTAAGTAAGTACTTTTTTAAAATCAGTCGTAAATCTTGGACATAGGCTTGTCGAGATATACGTTCTCGATTGCGTTTGCAAAGATGCTTGCGGTTGAAATAATCTTGAAGATGGGGAGCATCTTTTCCTGGGGAATATTGATGGTATCCAATATTGCAAGCTCGGTTATGGGAGATGCGGCGAGCCTGTCGATTGCGGGACCGGAGAGAACGCCGTGAGAACAGCATGCATATATCTCCTTTGCTCCGGCTTCCTTTAAAGCCTTTGCACCCTGAACGATAGTACCTGCGGTGTCTATCATATCGTCGACCATAAGGCAGTTCTTGCCCTCTACGTCGCCGATTATATTCATAACCTCCATCATATTTGCCTTGGGACGGCGTTTATCGATAATCGCCATCTTAGCGTCCATCTTTGCCGCAACCTTTCTTGCCCTCGCAACCGAGCCGATGTCGGGGGAAACGACTACGAAGTTGTCGTCTACCTTGGGTTTGAAGTAGTTATATAAGGTGGGACCGCCGACGAGGTTATCCAAGGGAATATCGAAGAAGCCCTGGATCTGTAAGCAGTGTAAATCCATAGTTAAAATTCTGTCTGCACCGGCACTCGTCAAAAGGTTTGCAACGAGCTTTGCAGTGATGGGTTCCCTCGAACGCGCTTTTCTGTCCTGACGGGCATAGCCGAAGTAGGGAATAACCGCAGTAATTCTGCCTGCGCTTGCACGCTTTGCAGCGTCAATCATAATGAGCAGTTCCATCAGGTTCATGTTGACGGGATAGCTCGTAGACTGAACTAAGAACACGTCCTTGCCACGAACCGTTTCGTCATAACGAACGTAGATTTCACCGTCGGAAAAGTGGGTTACTTCCATCTCGCCGAGGGTTGTGTTGAGCTGTGCGGCTATTTTTTCTGCCAAAGGTCTGTTGGAGTTGCCAGAAAAAATCTTAATTTCGTTGCCGTGGTTAATCATTGGGGTTGCTTCCTCCGATATTATATTATTTTCACGGGTTGTCTTCCGTTTAAATTCTTTTTAACCTGCCTTGATTGGCTAAGACTTTTACCTGCCTTTTGCTAGCTTGGGCAAATGTTTACTACACATTAATTGTATATTTTTGTAAACTTAATGTCAAACGACTGTGTAACATTAAAATTTTTCATTCAAAATGTTAATTTGTAACTTTTAAACTGAAAAGTTTTAGTCGCCGTCGCCTTCCGTTTTATTTTCCTCAACCGATTTTGCCTTCTCCCTCTTGCGCATTGACGAGAAGAAGTCGGATAATATCTTTCTGCACTCCTCCTCCATCACTCCGCCTTCGACTTCGACCGTGTGGTTTAAAAGGTTCGCGCTCGCAATCTGGGCGGTTAAGCTTCTCCCCTTGTCCTCTTTCGCGCCGAAGTAAACCTTTTTTATCCTTGAATTGAGTACCGCACCCATACACATAGGACAGGGTTCTAAGGTTACGTACAACTCGCATTCGGGTATGCGCCAGCTCTTGAGTTTTTTACACGCCTTTTCTATCGCCTCAATCTCGGCGTGCGCGGTGGCAATCTGCCTGCCTGTACGTCGATTATGTCCCCTTGCAATTACCTTGCCGTCCAGAACGACGACTGCGCCTATAGGCACTTCTCCCTCGTCAAACGCCTTTTGGGCACACTTCAACGCCGCACTCATATACTTGTTTTTCATGTGTTACCTTAATTAAACATAGTTATATTTTTTTAAACCGCCCGTCTTGGGGTCGTAATTATCGAAAAAATAGGTAAGAAGTCCGAAACACTCGCTGATATCTTTAAGTTTGGTGACGGGATGGGTTAAGCTATCGTTTCCGCACTCTATCGTGTAGGCAGGAATAGACAGTTTTTTTATGCACCAATCCTTGTAGCCGCCTGCGCTGCCCCTTATTAATTTGGGGTGATAACCCGTGTAGGCAGAGATAATGTTTGCCCCAGATTTATCCCCGAAGCCGCCGTACTCCCAATATATTTCACCGCCCTTAGTGTGGAAACTTAAAGTAACGAAGGGCGAAACACGACTAGTAAAACGGGCTAAAGAGGCTGCCTCCGGCTCCGAAAGCGGATAGTCGCCTATGCAGTTTTCCGCACCCCTTACCGTGGTATTGAGTACGCCTGCGCCCCAATCGGCGTCGAAATTGCAATTCAGGTCAACCCCTCGAAAGTTAGCCTTCCACAGCGGCTTTTGCGTTTGAGAAATTATTGCGCCGTCAGGGTTTAAAAGTGGTATTATCCAACCGCCGCAAGACACCCTTTGCTTGATATACTTCAAGGCGAGGCGTGAACATATCCACTCCCTTGCGTGGGTCGAAAAGACGGCAATGAACTGTTTGCCGTAGTCCTTCCCCACGTGAAAGGCGTAAATCTCCCTGCCCCGACAGGAATAGCCTATCACGCACTTTTTGCTTTTGTAGGACGAGTATGCCGCACTGACTTCTTCGTAAATATCCATACGACATTATACGAAAATAATATTAGTTGTATGATTAGATAGACGAAACCGCCCCATCGCTGATTGTTTTAAGCAGAAAAAATTTTGATAGACACAAAAGCAGTTTTTTGTATTTTTTCTGCTTAAAACCGCAAAGCGTCTTGAATAGAAGATTTTTGTTCCTGCCAAGGCGAGTGGTTGCAGGCGTACACGGACGTACGTCAAGACCGCTCAACACAGGCAGGGGCAAAAAGATACATTCAAGAAATTAGTGCTTGGGGTGGTTTTGTCTATTTGTGGTATTCGCTGCCGCTGTTGATCATAAACGCCCTGTAGACCTGTTCGAGTAGAATTACCCTCATCAGCTGGTGGGGGAAGGTCATATCCGAAAAGGACAGCTTTAATTGCGCCTGTGCCTTTACGCTGTCGTCTAAGCCGTAGGAAGAGCCTATTATAAAAGTCATCTCCTTACCGCTATCGCAAAGCGACTTGACGGTCGAGGCGAGCTGTTCGCTCGAGTATTTTTTGCCCTCTACGCAAAGAGCAATCTTATAGCCCGTGCAAGCATTTAAAACGAGGGGTGCCTCTTCCTTTAAGTTTTTGCCCTCCGCAAGCTCTTTAATCTCCAGCTTGCAAAAACGGGAAAGGCGTTTGGAGTACTCTGCAATAGCTTCCCTTAAGTAACCCTCTTTAATTTTACCTATACAGACGATATTGACCTTAATCACGTAAACACCCCCAAAATCCACGTCAGGACGGTTACGGCTATGCCAGCCGAACCAAAGAGGAAAAAGCCCTTCAAACTGCTTTTCTCACCCTTGATTAAACCGAATTTAATCTTTCTGTCGAGAATAAGCCAGACGATTGCACCTGCAAGGCAGAGCGCGGACGTTACCGTTATTGCTATACCGCCCCCCTGGGAGATTATCAAATCCCCGTTTGCGTCTAGCGCGCCAACCGAATAGAGTATTAAAATAAGGGCGTTGTTGATAAAGTGTATAAGTACGACGGGGGTTACAGACCTTGAACGGACGGCGAGCAGGGCAAACAGGCAACCGCAGATAAATTGGTAGATTGTCTGCTCCACCGAACCGTGGTAAAGGCTGAATATAAAGCCTACTAAAAATACCGTTCTTACCGAGCCTGCCTCCCCTTCTAAATTGTTTAGAATTATTCCTCTGAATAACAGCTCTTCAAATACAGCCGGCAGCACGGCTATTACTAAAATCGCCGGAAGTAAATTCCAACCCGAAAGGTCGGGCAGAGTGCTTGCCTTGCGCGTATAACCTAAAAGCTCGAAGAGCTTTATCAAATAGCCGTTCAGCGAGTTTAAAGAAAACAGCAATCCGTAGATGAGAAGCAGCCCTATAAGTATATATTTGGGGTTACATCTTACCGTAGCAAGTTTGCGCAAAGGCTGGTTAAACATAAACCGCATTATTAATACGGTTATTATGAGTGCGACGGAAGAGGTTAAATACCCTAAATACTTTGCCGCGTCCGTACCTGCAAGGTTGCTTACGCCTATGATTAAAGAGGCAATAAACCCGACGAAAATATTTAATATTACCGCTATGCTGAACGATAGCCCACCCCCTCTTGCAGAGAGCGGAAGTTGTTTAAATTTTTCAGGTTGTGTTTTGTTCATCGCCATAATTATACATTAAGGTGTCGATTAAAGTAAACGAAAAGAGTTTACTTTTAATAAAAAATATATTAAAATTTATGCTATGAGAACGTTAGACACTAAACAGATTGCAGACGTCGTTTATTCTCTTGCCCTTAAAGCAGGCGTCAATTTAACCCCGTCCTGCAAAAACGCCTTGAACAAGGCGTACCAAACCGAAGACGAGGGAGCGGCAAAATTTTCGTTAAAGACCTTGATTGACAACTATACCGCCGCAACGGAAAACGAGTTGCCCGTGTGTCAGGATACGGGTATGTCCGTTGTAATATTGGAAATAGGTCAAGATATCTTTTTGACGGGAGAACTTTTAGAGGACGCCGTAAACGGTGCAGTCAGGCGTGCGTACGAGGACGGTTATTTCCGCAAATCGGTCTGCGACCCCATCACGCGCAACAACACGGGCGATAACACTCCTGCCGCGATACATACCCATATATGCCCCGGCGACAAGGTTAAAATCACTTTTTTACCTAAAGGGTTCGGCAGCGAGAATATGAGCGCAATGTATATGCTTAAACCCTCGCAAGGGGTTAACGGCATAATAGACGCAATAGTTGAAACGGTAAAAAAAGCAGGTTCCCGTCCCTGCCCTCCCGTCTATATCGGCGTGGGAATAGGCGGCAGCTTCGATACCTGTGCATACCTTGCAAAAAGGGCGTTGACGAGGGACGTCGGCACACATAACCAAAGAGAAGATGTTGCGGAGATTGAAAGGGTTGCACTTGAAAGGGTCAACGCGTTGGGTATCGGCTGTCAAGGCTTCCACGGAAAAACTACGGCGTTGGGCGTAAGCTGCGAGTGGGCTTATACTCATATTGCAGGACTCCCCGTTGCGATTAATATTCAATGCCATTGTATTCGTTGCGAGAAGGCGGAATTATGAAAAAGCTTACACTACCTTTGACTAAAGAACAGATTAAAGATTTGCACGCAGGCGACAGCGTTACCATTTCGGGTTACATATACACCGCGAGGGATTGTGCTCATAAGCGTTTGTGCGAAATGCTTGCAAGGGGCGAAGAGTTGCCCTTTGACATTAAAGACGCAATCATCTACTACGCAGGTCCCTGCCCTGCAAAGCCCGGCTATGCAAGCGGCAGCTGCGGACCCACCACCTCCGCGAGAATGGACGCCTACGCGCCTACCCTTTTGGATATCGGATTGGGAGGTATGATAGGCAAGGGCGAGATGAGCGAGGATGTAACGGACGCCCTTGTCAGAAATTGCTGCGTATACTTTGCCGCTATCGGCGGTGCGGGTGCTTTGTACTCCAAAGCTATAAAGACAAGCGAGCTTATCGCCTTTCCGAAATTGCTCTCCGAGGCAATACGAAAGCTTGAAGTTGAAGATTTCCCCGCAGTGGTTGCAACCGACTGTTATGGCAAAACCATCTATTAAGATTGCATTTTAATTGTAAATATGACTGATTTGTCATATTTAAAGGTTAATATTTACAAAATATATAAAAATTTTTTTGATTTTTTTGTGTTTTTTATGGCAATTTACAATTATCTATGTTATAATGAGAATACAAAAGAGTAAAACATAAGGAGAGATATAATGCAGATTGTAGATTGGATTGCACTCGGAATTGTATTACTTGTAGCTCTTATCGGTATATTGCTCGGCTTTGGCAAGTGCCTAAAGATCTTCACAGGCGGACTGGTTGGTATTATAATTTCTATTGTAGTTACCTACTTCCTTATCGGTATCGTCGGAAGCTGGGGCTTCGTACAGGACTTGCTTGCTAAGTTTACCCAGGCTTTAGTTGATAACGGAAGCGGTTTCTGCATGTTCTTAAAGACCATAGGCATTGAATCTATAGTACTTGCCGTAGCTCTGTTCTTGATCGTACAGCTTATAAGAATACTTATCGTCAATATAGTTAACGGCATATCTGAATCCAAAAACGTAGTTATAAGGGTTATCAATAAGACTTTAGGTTTGATTTTCTCGCTTGCGTTCTTTGCAATGATTGCACTCATTATCTTTCAGATTATTTACCTTATCGGCGGTACTACCTCCGAAAACTTCAGGGAATATCTGACGGGTGCGCTTAAGCTTAACGTCTTATACGATAATAACCCCTTACGCATAATCGCGGATATGTGGATTGGCGGCTGAAATACTAAAAACTCAATAATAATTTATGCGGCAGGCAATTTTAAAGGCTTAGCCGCATATATTTTTATATGGAATTTTTATTCAGCAAGCTTAAAAAATTAGACGTTATTTCCCTTTCCGACGGCAAAAACCTCGGTAAGTTTTGCGACGTTACTTTTACTCTACCCGAAGGTAAAATAAAGGGCTTTACTGCAACGGGCTGTAAGGGTATTAAGTTTACAAAGACGGAAATATTTATTCCCCTTTCGGATATTGTTAAAGTTGGCGAGGACGCAATATTGGTTAAAACAGGGGAAAAGCCGAAAAAGGGCAAGGACAACAAGCCCGATTGTCCTCCGCCCGACCCATGCAGACGGTGCCCTCCCCCTGACCCGTGCGCACCATGCAACCCCTGCGACAACCGCAGAAACTTTGACGACTATGAGTAAAGTTTAAGGCGTAGCGAATAAATTCTTCACTACGCCTTAAATTATATTTGCCCGACTGCAAGTCGTTTATGCTTGATTGGAATTTAGTTTGTTAAACGTTTCTGAAGTTAAGATACCTCGCCGTAGCCGCACTACCCCATATCCGAGCGGATACGCTTTAGGGCGGCTTTTTCTAACCTTGAGACCTGGGCTTGGGATATGCCAACCCTTTGGGAAATCTCCGTCTGCGTCTTACCCTCGAAGTAGCGCAAGAAAAGCACGTTTTTCTCCCTCTCGTTGAGGTGAGAGAGAGCCTCGTACAAGGCAGCTTTTTCTGTCCACGTTTCGTCGTTGTTCTTGGGGTCGGAGAGCTGGTCCATTAAAAGCAGAGTGTCGCCCTGTTTATCGTAAACCGGGTCGTATAGGGAAACGGGGTCGGAGATTGCGTCTAATGCATAAGCTACTTCGGATACGGCTACGTTCATCTCTGCCGCTATCTTATCATAAGTTACGTCCTCGTCGTCCTCCTCCAGCTTTTCCCTCACCTTTAATATCTTATACGCCGTATCGCGAATGGAGCGCGATACCCTTAAAGAATTTCCGTCACGCATATACCTTTTAATCTCGCCTAAAATCATGGGAACCGCGTAGGTGGAAAACTTGACCCCGACGGAGACGTCGAAGTTGTCTATCGCCTTGATAAGCCCCACGCAACCCACCTGAAACACGTCGTCTGCGTTTGCCCTTTTGGACCAGAAACGTTTAACCAGGGATAAAACTAAACGCATATTGCCTATGATGAATTTCTCCCTCGCCTGAGAGTCACCCGCCTTGAGCTTGAGCATTAGCTCCTCCTGCTCCTTTGGGGTCAGCTTGGGCAATCCCGACGTATCTACTCCGCAAATAACAACTTTATCGTACATATTTTTTACCTCCAATATGTACGATATTTTGCCGTTAAATTTGTTTGGAGATATCTTTTTTAAGTTTGGCTATAATCTTTTTTTCAAGCCTCGATATGTAGCTTTGGGAGATGCCTAAGCAATCGGCAACGTCTTTTTGAGTCATCTCCTCTCCGCCGTCCAGCCCGAAGCGCATACGCATAATCTTCTGCTCCCTCGGACTTAAGTTGTTCAGCGATTTTTTCAGCAATTCTCTCTCAACTCCGCCCTCTACCCTTGAATAGACGGTATCGGCGTCGGTACCCATTACGTCGGATAGAAGCAACTCGTTGCCCTCCCAATCGGTGTTTAGCGGTTCGTCAAAAGACACCTCCTGCTTGGAGCGGGATATTCGCCTTAAATACATTAAAATTTCGTTTTCAATGCAGCGTGAAGCGTAGGTGGCAAGCTTAATGTTCTTGTCCGTTTTGAAAGAGTCTATTGCCTTAATAAGCCCTATCGTACCTACGGATACGACGTCGTCGCCGTCTACTCCCGTACCTTCAAACTTTTTGGCTATGTACACCACAAGGCGTAAATTATGCTCTACGAGCTGTGCCTTTGCATCCTCGTCACCCTGTTCCATAAGCTCCAACTGCTGCTTTTCCTCTTCGGCTGAGAGGGGCAGGGGCAATGCCTCCGTACCGCAGATGTAATCCAAAGTGTTAAGGCCTAAAATTGAGCGGAAAAAGTTTTTGATTTTTTCAAACATTAATTAACCTCCGAAAGGTCGGGGTGAAGCACCGCTTTGTTAATATGCTTCGGCGATACCCCTATTAAAACGTTGTTTATTGTTTTTTTATCTTTGCCGTCGTCTATCTCTATTTTATCGGCAGTGAACACGGCGAGCTTTCCCTCCCCTGCAACAGTATGTATGGGAGCAAAGGTCTTTATACCCGTGATATCAACAAGCTGCAAGGCGACGTGCCTTGGTACAACGCAGACGGGTACGCCGTTTAAGTAGACCTTGTTACCGCTATCGTAAAAAGCATTACTTGCCACGCACTTACCGTTTAAATATATTTTGCACTTTGCCTCTACAGTCTTTGCATTAACCCTCTTTGCCGATATCTTTTTGATTGCAATCAACAGGCAGATTACCGCAAATAACGGCATACCTACGGGAATCGAAGAGAGGATATATCCGCCGCCGTCGGTGTATGAAACGCCTGTTAAGGTGAACACCGCTATGAGTGCTCCTCCGCTGATAAAAGTTGCGGCGGTGAACGCAAGGGCAAATTTTATAAAGCCGATAAAGCTTTGAAACCTGCCGGCAATGGCGGCAATTATTAAGCCCGATAATATTTTAACCGCAATTGCCCACACCCCCGAAAGGGAAAGCAAGGGAAAGCACACCGCAAACGCCGCACCTATTGCCGAGGCGAAGGCTATGCGCAGATAACTTGCAGGATTTTTAACAGCCGCCTTTGCGCAAACAAGAAGTGCAAAGTCCATACAAAAATTTTCTATCAAGGCAAACTCTATATAGATTTGCATCGTGTAGAAATTATATAATTTACGTCCTGTCGTAAAAGTAAACTTTACGTCGAATTAAGGGTTTTTATGGCAAAGCGGAAAGTCGGTTAAGAAGTTAAACAAATGTGAAAAACTGTTATAATTTAGTATAGTCTCCCCCTTGATTTTTTACAGGTATGGTGTTATAATAATTTTTAAGGTGAGAAAAACTCTCCCCGCCTTAAAACTCAATAGAAAAAATGTCTGCTGTGTGCGTGATATGAATGATGCTTAATCCACTAATTTTATTTAAGGGAGCGGTCGTTTGCAGGAATAGGCAAGGTCTGATAGCTTATATTCGGAAAGTCCGATTTTCTCTGCTCCGCCGCACCCACCTGCGAGATGCGGGTTAATACTTTTTCATACACGGCATAAGCGGATTTTTTTATTTTACAAATTTGTCTATTTGCGATTTTATTTAGTTGCTTTTTAGGCTGTATTGCCGTAAAATTATAGGGTAATTAACTATTTATTGTTAATATGGTAATCGTTCAGGACTTCCCCTTGTGGGAGAAGCGAGCAAGACAAGAAAGGCGAGCACCGACGACGGGAGCGTACTTTAGGCGTACGTGACCGAGGCGGAGCATGACACAGTATTGCGACGGTTATCACACAAGAGTACATTAAAAGAGGTAAAGTTTATGGAAGGTATGACAGGCGTATTGCCCACCTACACCACCCCCTACTGCGAATTTTCAAAACACGTAGGCGAAGTGGTTACTATCAAAGGCGCAGTGCATAACATAAGGGATATGTCCGACTTTGCGTTCATAATCATAAGGACTGCAAGGGAGACAATTCAGTGCGTTTATTCACCTGAATTTTCCGACTACCGCAAGGACGAAAAGCTTGTGGAACAGTGTTCGGTTAAGGTTACGGGCAAGGTGGTTAAAAGCGAAACCCGCGACGGCAGCGAAAGATATGAGCTTCAAATTCATAATATTGAAATTCTCTCCACCCCTGCTGCCATTCCCCCCGTCGTTATCTCCAAAAAGCAGATTAACGCTGATTTGAGCGTTAACCTCGACTATCGCCCCGTAACGTTGCGCAATCCCAAGGAAAGGGCAATCTTTAAAATTCAGGAGGGTATCCAAAGGGGCTTCAGGGAATATTTAACCATGCAGGGCTTTACCGAAGTACACACCCCTAAGATTAACTTTGCAGGCGCAGAGGGCGGTACGAACGTATTTAAGCTGGACTACTTTGGCAAGCAGGTATACCTTGCTCAAAGCCCTCAGCTGTACAAGCAGGCGTTGGTTCCCGTATACGAGAGGGTGTTTGAGATTGCCCCCGTATTCAGGGCTGAACACCACGACACCTCCCGTCACCTCAACGAGTACATTTCAATGGACTTCGAAATGGGATTTATCGACAGCTTCACCGACATAATGAATATGGAGACGGGTGTTCTCAAGTACATTATGGAGCTGCTTAAAAAGGAATACGCAAACGAGATTGACCTTTTAAAGTGTGAAATCCCTGAAATTACCACCATACCCTGCATACGCTTTAAAGACGCTAAGGAATTGTGTGTAAAGAAGTTAAAGAATATAACCGATATGAAGGACTTTGAACCCGAAGAGGAGGCATTCCTTGGCAAGTGGGCTAAGCAACAGTACAACTCCGACTTCCTGTTCGTAACCCACTACCTCTCCAAAAAGCGTCCCTTCTACACTATGGACGACCCCGAGGACCCCGAAGTTACCCTCTCTTTCGACCTTCTTTTCAGAGGCATAGAGATAACCAGCGGCGGTCAGCGTGTTCACGACTACAATATGCAGGTTGAGAAGATGAAGAAATTAGGTATGAACCCCGAGGAGTTTGAAACCTACCTTATGCTTCACAAGTACGGCGCACCCCCTCACGGCGGTTTAGGTCTTGGACTTGAGAGGCTTACGATGCACCTTTTAGGCTTCAAAAACGTGCGTAACGCCGCTATGTTCCCCAGAGATATCAACAGGGTTACTCCTTAAACATTAAAATTAATATTGGCGGTACTAAACTAAGTACCGCCTTTTATATTGTGTGAATGAAAGTGCCGTCCGCAAATGATT
>JBJEVD010000053.1:0-18436 GCA_051884175.1 Candidatus Coproplasma sp. | reverse complement strand
GCTGCGTATCCCTCGATAAAGGGTCGGAGCTGTTTAACACAATGACGAATGGCTTGCCGATTGCCTTTAATTCCTGCACCGTCCTCTCCTCTGCAGGAATATAATTGCCCCTCTCTATCCCCGTGAACGAGCCGTCGCACGTGACCAGAACGCCTATGGTGCAGTGGTCGCAAATGACTTTGCGCGTACCTATCTCTGCCGCCTGCGTAAACGGCATGGGGTTATCCGCCCACATTGTGTTAACCAGTCTGGGGGCTCCCCCCTCTTCGAAACCTTCAGCCCCGTTTACGGCAAAGCCGACGCAGTCTATTAGTCTTACGTTCGCCTCTGCGCCGCCCAAGCTCACCTTTGCCGCTTTTGCAGGTATGAATTTGGGTTCGGTAGTCATCACCGTTCTGCCTGCGGCAGACTGCGGCAACTCGTCTACCATTTCGGGTCTTGCTCCGCCCTGCACGTTGGGCAGAACAAGCTCGGTCATAAACCTTTTAATAAAAGTCGACTTGCCCGTTCGCACGGGACCCACCACTCCGATATACAGTGCACCGCCGCACCTGCCCGAAATATCGCTATAAATACTGCTATCTAACATTGCCTCGCCTCCGTCGGTTTGCGTTACGTAGAATATTGTATTTAGCTTGTGCGGAAAATATGATTAACGTCAACAAAAAAGTGCCGTCACCTTTTTAAGGCAATGGCACTATTATTAATAAGGCAATGGCACTATTATTAATATGGTAAACCGAGTTTTACGGGGAGTTTACTTATGCGTAAATGACCCGAGAAAAACGTAGCCTGACACCGTATTGCGACGCTTACCAACCAGGTTCATCTCTCTTCAGAGATACGAGCAAGAGCAGGAGGGCGAGGAAAACCCGAAGGAGTTTACTTAATCGTAAATGACTGAGGGTTGCCGCAGCCCGACGAACTATTGCGACGCTTACCAACCAGGTTCATCTCTCTTCAGAGATACGAGCAAGAGCAGGAGGGCGAGGAAAACCCGAAGGAGTTTACTTAATCGTAAATGACTGAGGGTTGCCGCAGCCCGACGAACTATTGCGAAGTATATATGAAGAGAACTTATTTTAAAGCGAGGAGTTCTTTATAGTACTCTTCCATCTCCTCTTTTGTCTTAAAGGTTGCAAGGAACATAGTGTCGCCCATTGCACCCGAAAGAGCCTTGGGAACCCTACCCACCGCCTTTATGCTGTAACCGAATTTATCCCTTATATCCTGCTCCATATACGCATAATTTTTACCGTCCCTTCTGCCGCAGAAAGCACAGTAGTACTTTTCACCCGTGGCAACCAAGGTGGAGTCGTATGCAATCATATCCGCCCAAATCTTGTACACGTCGGTGGAGTTTGCATAGTTCATCATATCGGGGGAGATGCCGCCGGAAGGTCTCATATTAACCTCCAATGCAATAACCTCGCCTTTCTTACCTATGCGCTGGTCGCAGGTTAAGCGGAAGAACTCGAAGTGAACGAAACGGGATTTAACCCCGAAAGCCTTTAACACCCTCCTGCCTGCGTCCCTGACGTCGTCGAAGGGCTTATTTAAAATGTAGAAGATGGAGCTGTCGCCCGTGTTAACCACGTCCATAAGCGAGGTGGGGGTGACGTTGCCCGTCTCAAAGATGGGTTCGCCCTTGCTGTTTACGATTGCGTCGTAGGAGTTGACTTCTGCCTGAATGTATTCCTCCATTATGTAGGATAGAGGGAGCTTGTTTTCAAAGAAGGCTTTAAGCTCTGTATCGGAGGAAATTTTATGCGTATCGTTTGCGCCAACGCCGTTGTCGGGCTTGACGATTACGGGATAGCCAACCTCTTTAATAAACCTTTTGCACGTCTTTTCATCCTTGGCTATGCAGTACTTGGCAACCTTTACGCCTGCCTTTTTATAATACCTCTTCATCTTGGACTTGTACTTGACCTTGGGCATATCCCCTATCTTAAAGCCCGAGCTGATATTGAACTCGGTTCTGAGCATTGCGTCCCTCTCAAGCCAATACTCGTTGTTGCTCTCCAGCCAGTCAATCTTGCCGTAGCGGAAGGTGAAAAATGCCACGGCACGGTAAACCTCGTCGTAATTTTCCAAAGAAGAGACCTTGTAATACTCGGTCAGACTGTTACGTAAATTTTCGGTAAGGTTGAAGTATTCGCAGTCGCCTATGCCTAAAACGTTGAAGCCGTTGTTCTTTAATTCCCTGCAGAAACGCCAATAGGTGTCGGGAAAGTTGGGTGAAATAAATACAAAATTTTTCATATGTAGTCCTTTTTAAAATATATTCTAATCTTTAAATTTGATTATTCTTCTAATAATATATTAACCCTGTTTGGTTATGTATCTTTGTCAAGAAACGAGCAAGAGCAGGCACCTGCGGATTTGGCGCAGGAGTTTACTAAAGCGTAAATGACTGCGTCAAAACGTAAAGGCAACGAACTATTGCGACGTTTATTGGCAAAGCGCAATTTCTCAATCCTCTAATAAAATATCCATAAAATATGGTATCTCTTTCTGCCAGGTCGCCTCGCAGTGGGTACCGCCGGGGATAACCCTTGCCGTTACGTCCACACCCTTGCTGCAGAGAATTTTAAAAGTCTCTCCGAAAAGCTCCCTCTGCGGAGAGTGATTTTTGAACTCCCTGGAGCCGTAATCGGTATAGAGCCTTGTACCCTGTTTAAACGAAGCCTTTGCAATAAAGTCGGGCACCTGCCCTTCCTGCACCCACAAGCTGGGCGAAAGAGCCGCACCCCTTGAGAAATATTTGCCGTATTTAGCCAGAGCATAGAGCGTCATCAACCCACCCATCGAGCTGCCTGCAATGAAGGTATGTTCCCTGTCGGGAAGAGTACGGAAATTACCGTCAACCCAGCCCTTGAACTCGCCTACCAGCCAGTCCATATACTTCTTGCCCCTGCCGACTATTCTTTTCCCGTGATAGTCGAAGCTTACGGGGGAGTACTCCGAAAGACGGCTGTTGCCCTTATGGTTGCACTCTACGGCGGCAACTATAATCGGGGTATCGGTGTAATCGAGATAATCCGAAAGCCCCCAGCTCTTGCCATACGTCGCCTCCTCGTCCGAAAAGAGGTTGTGACCGTCGAACATATATAAGACGGGGTAGTTCTTATCTCCGCCGTCATAGCCTACGGGCAGGTAAATATATGAAGTTCGCTCTTCCTCGCCCGAAAGAGCGGGAATTTTAACCTTGTTACGTATCACCATATCTTCTAATGCTATAAATCAGCATATAGCTTTTTAACCAACCGAAAGCCTTGGTCTGGCTTAATCGGCATATATTAAGGGGGTAATTAAATTAATGAGTTGATGAATTCAACAATATCGTCCTCGACTAAGGGGGCGCAATCGTCGTTTAAAATCTCGTGGCGGTAGCCCTCGTACAACGTCATAGACACGTTCTTGCCGTATTTACTCAGTTTATCGTAAAGCTTGATTACGCCCTTGCCGTAACCGCCGACGGGATCGTCCTTGCCCGAAACAAGCAGCAGGGGCAACTTGTCGTCAACCGCCTTTATCGTACTGTCTTTGCACGCCTCATTAATAATTGAAAACAAGCCGTAAAAGGCGTTACAGGTGAAGCGCGCACCGCATAGCTCGTCTGAAATATAGTTGTCTACGTTCTCTTGATTGACGCTTAACCAGTCGTACTCCGTCCTGCCCTCGAAGCGTTTATTGTAGGCACCGAACGCAAGGTTGTTAATAAACTCACTCCTGTGTCGCCACCCCTTAAAGGCAGCCACCGTTCGGGTTAACGCCTTCGCCGTACCCGTAAGCGCACCGCTCATAAAACCTGTGCCCATAATTATCGCGCCTGCAAGCTCCTTGCCGTAAATTGAAATATATTTACGGCAGAAAAACGAACCCATGGAATGCCCCATCACAAAGTAAGGGACGCCCTGATATTTAGTACGCATAATCTCGGTAAGCGAGGCTATATCCGAAAGTATGGGTGCATAACCCTTCCTATCCGCCATATAACCCAAGTCGTCCTTATCCTGTGCCGTCTTACCGTGACCCAAATGGTCCTCCGCGCAGACGGTTATACCCAGCTTTGCAAGCTTTTCGCCTATAGGCGCGTAGCGGAAAGCGTACTCTGCCATGCCGTGAATAATCTGCAAAACCGCCCTACACTCGCCTTCGGCAGCCCATATGCAGGCGTGTACGCTGTGTTTCCCGTCAGAAGACGGATAATAAATCTCTTGCATAAATTTCCCCCTTAGCGTAAAGTACACCTAACTTTTATTAAGCAATTATAGCACAACGTGCAATATATTGCAACTTATATGTAAAAGTATTTTAACGTTAACGGGCGGTACGTTATTTTTTTGTGATAATCTTCTTCAACCCTTTAAACAGGTGACCGTTGCAGGCGAGCAGAAAACCCTCTGCCTGAGTGCTGTTAAAGTTGATAAACTGCAACATAGACCTAAGCCTTAACCACTCGAACATTGCCGACTTTGTGGGGTCTTTGGAACGTTTACATATCTTAATCACCAACCCGAACACTTTGGCTAAAAGTCCTTTGCAAAAGATTAAATCGCTTGCCTGCATATCGAGCGTTGCCGTCATACCCTTACGGGGTTTAACGGGCTGAATATCCTCGCTTAGGTGGGAGGCGTAGTAGTTTTCATAACTCATCTTCTCGCCGTTCGGCGGGGTATATTCGCAGCCTTGGGGTACGTTTTCCTGCGTTATTTCCACCTCTTTTCTAAAGAGCGGTCTGGTGCAGTCGGTGTTTAAGCTGACCTCGTACACTCCCCCTGCGACAAAGCGGGAACTTTGATCGTCCCATACCCTGAAGGCGTATTCATCAAAGGGCATAAACACCTCTCTGCTCTCCCCTGCGTTTAAAAATATTTTGTCGAACGCCTTTAGCTCAAACGGACTTTTTTCAAGGGAACGGGGTGCTTTAACGTAGACTTGAGGCACCGTTGCCCCTGCCCTATCCCCCGTGTTTTTAACGGTGAAGCACACCCCCTTGCTGTCTGCGGAAAAGTCAGAATACTCAAACGACGTGTAGGAAAGACCGTAACCGAAGGGATATTTAACCTCCTTTTCAAAGGCGGTGTAGTATTTATAACCCACGTATATGCCCTCTGCATAGTCGCATTTAAGCGGATGAGAACAGTAGACGTCTGCACATGGTTCCTGCCCGTCGCTATTTAAATAGCTCTCCGCAAGCCTGCCCGACGGGTTGACTTTACCCGTGAGGACGTTTACCGCCGCCGTCGCGCCGCTTTGCCCGGAAAGGTGGGCAAGCAGGAGTGCGGAAACGCCGCTATCCCAATCGGTAAGCACGCTGCTGCCGCAACAAAGAACGGCAACAAGCTTTTTATGGAGCTTGGAAAGCTCCTGAATAAGTTTAATCTGGTTAGGACTGATTGCAAGCGTCTTTCTGTCAATCCCCTCCGCTTCGCCCCTCTCGTCAAGACCGAGACAGACGATAAGCGTATCTGCCCTTCGGGCAAGCTTTAAAGCATTATTTATAAGCCTTTTGCTCCCCCTGCCATTACGCTTAAAACCCTGCGAATAACCAGTGAATTGTAGGTCGCTTGCCTTAATTGCCCCCAACATATCATCAAGCGAGGTGGGGTTTACCCTCGAAGAACCTGCCCCCTGGTAGCGAGGATTTTTCGCAAAATCGCCGAAGACGGCAACCCTCTCCCCACGCTTTAAAGGCAGGGCGTTATCGTTTTTCAAAAGCACCATACTCTGCTCGGCAACCTGCCTTGCAAAGTCGTTATGGGCGGTGTAGTCCACCTCTTTAAATTTAATCTTCTGCGATTTAACCGCAAACTCGCGGATACGGTAGACGGCTTCGTCAACCGCCTTTTCCTTTAGCCTACCGTCTTTAACCGCTTCGATTATTTCGGTTTCGGATATCGTGCATGCAGGCATCTCCAGATCTGCACCTGCCTTTAACGCCTCTACCCTGTCAAAGCTGCCGCCCCAATCGGAGACCACTAAACCGCTAAAGCCCCATTCCCCCCTTAATATGGCGGAAATAAGCGTTTGGCTCTCGTTGCAGGGTACGCCGTTGAGCTTGTTATACGAAGTCATAACGGCACCTGCGCCGCCCTCTTTTACGGCAATTTCAAAGGCGGTTAAATAGGTCTCCCTTAAAGTCTGACTATCCACCCTGCTGTCGTAAAACATTCGGGCATATTCCCTGCTGTTTACGGCAAAGTGCTTTACGCAGGCGGTTACACCCGTACTCTGCACGCCTTGCACGAACGCCGCCGCAAGCTTGCCGGAAAGGTAGCTATCCTCCGAATAGTATTCGAAATTTCTGCCGCAGAGCGGACTGCGCTTTACGTTAACCCCGGGACCTAACAGCATTGAAACGCCCTGGGAAACCGCCTCCCTGCCTATATGCTCCCCCAGCCTTTTTATAAGACGCACGTCGAACGAGCAGGCTGTCGCCGAAGACGTAGGAAAGCAGGTTGCAGGCAATGAGCGTGAAGTACCCGTATGGTCGACGTCCTTTTTCTGCACCCTCAGCCCGTGCGGTCCGTCCGAAAGACGCACGGAGGGCATTGCAATATCATTGCATTCTGCCGTTTCCCAAAAGCTGCCGCCCGTAACCAGCGGAGCCTTCTTCTCAATATCCAGCTTTTTAATCCCGTCCTTAATACGCATAAAGTCACCCCAAGAGAAAGCGGAGATAATTTCGTCCTTATAAATTCTACCACTTTATTTGCACTTTTGCAAACCGTGAAAGAATATATATTATATTAATAGTGTATATTTTTTATTATATAATGTATAATTATAAATTGATTGTCGCTTGTTTTGCATAAACGCAAAAAATTTTTTAATAAATTTATAAAAAACAGTTGACAAAGGCGTTTTTGAGTATTATACTTTTAAACAATCAATTCAAAGCTTTAACGTGTTAAAGCGAAACCGTTGATGCGAAAAGTTATGGCATTTCGTGCGCATACAGAGAAGTCGGGAAGGTGAGAGCGACTGCACGCAGGATACCAGATGGGTCGCAGAGGGCGAACGACAAAGAGGACTTTCAAGTATCGTTCGACGAGAAGGTTAGCGTCAGTAACCGGAGGAATGTAAGTTCCTTGTAAAGAGTGCGGAATATTTTCCGAAACAAGGTGGCACCGCGGATGCTAGAAATCCGTCCTTGACAACGTATATTTTTGCGTTGTCATTTTTTTATACTTAAAATGGAACACGGCAATTTTTAAGCCGAAATAAAAATAAAAATTTAACGGGTCACACCCAAAGGAGAAAAAAAATTATGACTAACAAAGTTCCCTACAAAATTTACCTCAACGAAGACGAGATGCCGACCCGTTGGTTGAACATCAAGGGTTTTATGAAGGAAAAACCCGACCCCCTTATCAACCCCGGCACGGGTAAGCCCTGCACGGCAGACGAGCTGAAAGCGGTATTTTGCGACGAGCTGGTTGCCCAGGAGCTGAACGCAACCGACAAGTATATCGATATTCCCAAACCCATACTAGATTTCTATAAGCTGTACAGACCCAGCCCCTTAGTCCGTGCATACGGACTTGAAAAGGCGTTGGATACCCCTGCTGAAATCTACTACAAATTCGAGGGCAACAACACTTCCGGTTCACACAAGCTCAACTCCGCAGCAGCGCAGATTTACTACGCAAAGGCTCAGGGCTTGAAGGCAGTTACCACCGAAACGGGTGCAGGTCAGTGGGGTACCGCCCTTTCCATGGCAGGCGCGTTCTTCGATATGCCCGTCAAGGTATATATGGTTAAGGTTAGCTACGAACAGAAGCCCTTCAGGCGCAACGTTATGAACGTGTACGGCGCAGACGTCGTTGCCTCCCCCTCAACTACCACCGAGGCAGGCAGACGAATACTTGCCGAACACCCCGACACTGTCGGCTCGTTAGGCTGTGCCATCTCCGAGGCAGTTGAAGCTGCTGCTTCCGACCCCACCCATTCCACACGCTACGTATTAGGCTCAGTGCTTGACCAGGTGCTTTTGCATCAGTCGATTATCGGTCTGGAGACCAAGACGGCACTCGAAAAAATCGGCAGAAAACCCGACATAATCGTCGGTTGCGCCGGCGGCGGTTCCAACCTCGGCGGTTTAATAGCTCCCTTTATGGCTGAAAAGCTTGAAGGCAAGGCTAACCCTGAAATTATTGCAATCGAGCCTGCTTCCTGCCCTTCGTTTACCAGAGGTACCTACCGCTACGACTTCTGCGATACGGGCAAGATTTGCCCTCAGGCGAAGATGTACACCCTCGGCTGCGACTTCATTCCCAGTGCTAACCACGCAGGCGGCTTACGCTATCACGGTATGAGTCCCATACTTTCTAAACTCTATCACGACAAGATGATGACGGCAAAGTCCTACGTTCAGTCGGACGTGTTCGAAGCGGCTGTAATGTTTGCAAGAATTGAAGGTACGCTTCCCGCACCCGAATCTTCACACGCAATCAAGGGCGCGATAGACGCGGCTTTGGAGTGCAAGAAGAAGGGTGAAAAGAAGGTCATCGTGTTCGGTCTTACGGGTACGGGTTACTTCGATATGAAGGCTTACGACGAATACCTCGGCGGCAGAATGACCGACTATATCCCCAGCGACAAGGAGATAGGCGTTGAATAATTAATCGGCTTTATACAAAAATTTACGGGAGAGGACTTTTCGTCCTCTCCCGTCTGTTTGTTCAGCCGTTGAGTGCGGTATATTGCTTACTTAACGTAATATACGTAGTTTTGCTTTCTCTCTCTTTTAGCAGGCTGCTGGCAGTCGGCGTAGCCTATTACGCAGTGCCCTATCCCCTCTAAATCGCCTTCGATACCGAGGGAAGATAAAATGCCTTTACCCTCCTCGCTGTCAAATACTTCCCTTGCACGGTGTATCCAGCAAGCACCTAAACCTAAGGCGAAAGCTGCATTCATAAGGTTACCCATTACGAGAGAGCCGTCGTAGACGTGGGTGTTTATACCCCTGTCCGCAAGCACAACCAGCACGACGGGCGCACCGTAAAACGGGTCGGCGTCAGTGCCTAAAACTTTGGCGTTAAGGGCAGAGAGCTTATCTCTAAGCTCCTTATTTGTCACGGCTATTATAGTAGGCGACTGCCTGTTCATACCCGTCGGGGCGTTAATACCGGCATCAATAATCGTCTTTAAAGTTTCCTCGTCAATGGGGGTACTTTTAAACTTTTTTATACTTCTTCGGTTGGTTAAACACTCTATTGCGTCCATAATCATCACTCCTTTTTAAAGTTATTTTATAGCGGTTTTTGCGCAAAGTCAAGGGCGGACGGCGAAAAATTTCGCCGTCCGCCCAAATTTAATTTTTGTAATTAAGCTTAAGCTCCCTGGCTCTCTCCCGTAATTTCAAAGGTAACGTTAGAGAAGGTAGCCGTTATGCCTCTGTTGACAAACAGGCAGAGATACATATAATTATTATCCCTTGCAACAAAGTCGAAGTCGGTATAGGTGGTGGTGAGAGTAGTTGTACCCTGCTTAATGGTTGCAACTACTACCTGACCCGTACGCTCGATACTTACTTCATATTCCACGTTCTGCGTAAACGAAAGCGTCTTGCTCTCGTCATAACTGAGTGCGGCGTTATTATCTCTGCTGAAGAATGCCTGATTCTTTCCGTTAACTGCCGCTGCAACGAAGTTGGAAGCAAGCGTCGTGTCGTTTGTATCGATAAGGATATCGTCACGGAGCATCATACCGAAAGCGTTCTGCGCATTGACGGAAGTAGGAGCGGCGGTTACCGTAACCTTAGCCGATGCCTTAAAGTTCTTACTTACGTCTACCTGCACAAAGGCTGCGCCGAAGCCGTCCTGAGTCGCCGCAAACTTACTGCCCGTACCTGCCGTAAGCGTGAACTGTCCGCCTGAATACGTAGTGGTATAGTCTGCAACCTTTGTATCTCCTCCGAGAACGCCCATTGCCGTCTTATACCAATCTACGGTAGTATCATTCGTAGTAGTTGTAGCAAGCTTATTTTCCGCATACTTTGCAGGGTCGAAAGGCGTGTAGGGAGGTTTAACGTAAGACAGGTTAACTGCCCCGACGTATTCGTCTGCCTTAGTAGGTGCAACTATATCGTCCTTGACGTGAGCAGCTAAACTGCAGGAAGTTGACTTTATAGCGGTAGCAAACTGATATGCAACCATCTTTGCACCGTACTTATTGATATGCGTATCGTCTCTGCCGTCGGGCGTTTCGGTACCGTCAAGCGTATCCTTTATATCACCTGCATAGGAAGTATGTGCGTGGTAGTAAATTGCGTTATCGTTGTCCGCTTCGTATACAGCTTTGGTTAAAGCCGTTAAATCGACGACCGCCGTACCCGTCTCCTGCCCTAACTGCTTGATAGCTTCGGGATAGTTGCCGTCCTCGGTTATATGCGCCTTGGAGCCTGAATAGTTGCCGTCGGCAGCGTATCTTACGATAGGCGTACAGAGAATGGGCGTTGCACCCTTGGCGGTTGCAACCTTGATATACTTTTCGTATAAACACCACTTGAGCGAAGTACCCTTTGTGGTGTTTTCAACGTCTTTAGTTCCGTTGGGGTCGGTAAACCTTGCAGCGTCATCGTTCTTCTCATCGTTGTGACCAAAGCCGATAATGAGGTAATCACCCTCCGAAATAGAGCTTGTAAGCGTGGTGTAGTTAGCCTCGGTTAAAAAGCTCTTTGAACTTCTGCCGGATAATGCAAGGTTGACGATCTGGTCGCTCGTTACGTTTAAATACTCTGCAAGCTGTGTGCCGTAGCCATAACGGGGCAGGTAATAATTATCGCTGAAAGAGCAGACCGTAGAGTCGCCCACCACGTAGATTTTGTTGCCTGCAGGCAGGGGCGTGGAAGCTTGCGGCTCGTCACCCGTGCCGGGGTTCTCACCGGGGTTCTCACCAGGATTTTCGCCTGGATTTTCACCGGGGTTCTCGCCGGGATTTTCACCGGGCTCTTCCGTGCCGGGGTCACCTGTACCCGGGTCGGGGTTCTGCGGCGTTGAGTTACAGCCGAAACACAGCGTGCCCGCCATTAAAAAGGACAGCACAATGGGAATAAGTCTTTTTGCCTTCATATTTTTCTCCTTATCATTTACCGAGAGGCAACGTCTGTTCCGCAAAAATTGCGGAACGAGGGGTACCCCTCGGATATTTTCAATTGCTATACGTCAATTATATAAAAAATGGAGTCGCTTGTCAATACCTGTTTTTGGTGTTGACACGGCGTTAGTATGGGCTGAAATCAGTTTAATATTACGTCTTTCAAGCTATCGTATTTCTCCAACGCCGCTACCCTCAATTCGTCAGTGTCGAACGCACCGCTGAACGCCTCGTCCGAAATCGCCTTAGCCGTAAAAATAGCCGAAACGGGAAAACGCAGATTTTTAAGCTCGGATAAAATTCTTCCGCTCTGGCGTGTTCCCATAAAGTCACCGCCGCCCCTTATCTGTAAGTCTGCCTCGGCAATGGCAAAGCCGTCGGAGTTGCTCTTAACTACTGAAAGCCTCTCCCTCGCCTGTTCTGTTTGACTGTCGGAGAGCAGGAAGCAGTAGCTCTTTTCGCTGCCTCTGCCCACCCTGCCCCTTAGCTGGTGCAGCTGTGATAACCCGAACATATCCGCATTGTAAATGACCATAATCGTTGCGTCGGGAACGTCCACGCCCACCTCTATAACCGTGGTGGAGACGAGGCAGTGCAGCTGCTTGGTGCGGAACTCTTCCATCACCTCTTCCTTCTGCTTATCCTTCATCTTGCCGTGGAGCAAGCCTATCTTAAGCTTAGGCAACGCCTTTCGCAAGTCCTCGCATAGCTCGGTAACCGAAGTTGCAGTACCCTCGTCGTCGCCCTCGATTTTAGGACAGACGAAGTACGCCTGTCTGCCCGACTCCGCCTGCTGACCAATCCACCTGAGCATATCGTTATACTTATTCCTTTTTACTATAGACGTGGATATATCCTGCCTTGAACGGGGTTTTTCCTTTATGGTGGTTACGTCCAGATCGCCGTAGAAAACGAGCGAAAGCGTTCTAGGGATTGGCGTCGCGCTCATAACGAGGCAATCGCAGTTTACCCCCTTTTCAGTCAACGCGGAACGCTGTGCAACGCCGAAACGCTGTTGCTCGTCGCATACTACCATAGATAGGCTTGCAAACTCCACGTCCTTCTGAATTACGGCGTGTGTGCCGCATACTATGGCGACTTTGCCCTCCTTTAACCCCTTTTTAATCTCCCTCTTCTCTGCGGCAGGGGTAGACCCCGACAAAAACCGTACTTCGTATTCGGGGAAATACTTTTTTATTTGCAAAGCGTTCTGACGGGCAAGCACCTCCGTAGGGGAGAGCATTACCGCCTGAAAACCCGATTTGACCGCCATATATATGGCAGTTAACGCAACCGCAGTCTTTCCGCAGCCCACGTCGCCCTGAATTAGCCTGTTCATAGTCCTGGGGGAGCGGAGGTCTGCAAAAATCTCCCTGACTGCCCCCTTCTGCCCATCCGTAAACTCAAAGGGGAAACGATGGCAGAACTGCGCTATATCCTCGCCCGTAACGCTGTAGCGGTTGGTACGCACAACCTCCCTATCCCCCTTGATAATCTTGAAGGCAGACACGAGGAGGAAATACTCCTCTATCGCAATTCGCTCCCCTGCCGAAGAGATATCCTGCTCGGTATCGGGGGCATGCACCTTTATATAAGCCTCCCTAAGCGGAGTCAAGCCGTATTTTTTTTGCAAGGGGTAGGGTATTTTGCTCAAGATATCTATCTTAGTCACGCCCTGCGCAACCGCACGCCTTACGTCCCCTTGAGAGAGTGTGCCCGTAAGCGGATAGACGGGAATAATGCCTTTGAGCCTTGAGACGTTATCCGCCCTTTCAAACGTGGGGTTGACCATAGAGGCACCCATGCCGTACCTGTTCTGCACCCTGCCGTAGAACAGATATTCTCCGCCGCTTTTCAATTTTGAAGCGACGTAGGGCTGGTTAAACCAGATGGTCTGGAAGAGGTTGTCACCCTGCCTGCACATCGCCTTGACAAAGGGACGGCGTGAGTAGTTGTTTACCTCTACGCTGAGCACCTCGCAGTTGACTAAGGCGTAGGCGTTATGCTGAAGCTCGGATATGGAGTTGACTTTGGTTAAATCTAAATAGGCACGGGGAAAGAGCTTGACCAGCTCCTCAACAGAGTGTACGCCAAGCTTTGCAAACTGCTTTTCCCTCGTATCCGAAATATATTTGAGATTTGTCAACTTCATTTAATACCTGTCAAAACAAAACGGGGAACCTGACGGCTCCCCGAAGATAGGCGTAACAATCTCTACGCCTAATTATTACTCTAAGCTTACTATATAATAGTATACGGGCTGACCGCCGAAGTGGAAGTCTACGTCGCAGTCGGGGAAAGCCTCTCCCACCTTGTCGGCAAGAGCTTGCGCCTGCTCCTCTTCAACGCCCTCGCCGTAGTACAGCGTTATCATCTCGTGTTCGCTGTTCTTCATAGACTTTATGAGCGATAGTGTTACCGTCTCGATGTCGCTGCCCTTTGCCAAAATCTTCTTGGAGTTAAGACCTATTATGTCACCCTGCTGAAGCTTGAAGCCGTTCATAGTGGTGTTACGCACCGCATACGTTACCTGACCTGCCGCAACGTTGTCGATTGCGTGGGTCATATTGGTCTTGTTTTCGGGTACGCTCTCTTCAGGGTTAAAGGCAAGAGCCGCCGCGAAGCCCTGTGGAACGTTCTTGGTGGGTATAACGTGAATGGTGCGGTTGTTGACAAGCCCCTTTGCCTGCTCTGCCGCAAGAATTATGTTGGAGTTGTTGGGGAATACGAACACGTTGGAAGCGTTGATCTTCTGTACCGCATCGGCAATATCCTGCGCGGAGGGGTTCATAGTCTGACCGCCCTCTATAACCCTGTCAACCATCAAGTCCTTGAATATCTCGCTCAAGCCCTCGCCTGCGCAGATGGCAAGCATGCCCATCTCTTTCTTCTCGGCTTCGAGCTTCTTCTTTAACTGACGGTTCTCTTCGAGCATATTCTCAATCTTAATCCTGTCAAGCTCGCCGAGTTCCAGCGCGTAAGTCAACGCAATACCGGGGGTGTTGGTGTGAACGTGAACTTTTATAAATTCCAAATCGCCTATACAGATAACGCTGTCGCCTAAGCCCATGAGCTTTTCCTTGAGCTTATCGATATCGGCAAGCGTCGTCTGAGGCTTTAAGTTGATTACGAAAAATTCCGTACAATATGCAAACTCTATGTCGCCTAAATCGAGGTTGATTATATCGGAGTTGTCGTCGAAATCGGGTTCCTTTACGCTCTCCTGCGCCTCGGTGGGCATAGAGTCGGTACCTATATCTTCACCCGTAATTGCAGCGAGGAAACCGCGCATAATGGTCATAAGACCCATACCGCCGGAGTCCACAACGCCTGCCTTCTTTAATACGGGCAGAAGTTCGGGGGTCTGCGCCAACGCCTCGTCGCCGACGGCAATCAACGCCCTTAAGAAATCGCCTACGTCTTTATTTTTGGAAGCAAGCTTGGAAGCCGATTCGCTCATAAGCCTTACTACCGTCAATATTGTACCTTCCTTAGGAATTGAAACGGCGGAGTAGGCAACTTTTGTGCCGTTTTCAAGAGCCTTAGCAAAGGTCTTAGTATCAAAATTTTCCTTGCACTCCCTTAAAACCGAGCAGATACCCCTGAATATCTGGGAGGATATAACGCCCGAGTTACCTCTTGCACCTCTTAGCGCACCTTTTGAAACGCTGTCGCAAATTTCTTGGAAGCGGTTGGACGAGCAGGCGTTCATCTCCTTTACTGCCGATTGTAAAGTAAGCGACATGTTCGTACCCGTGTCGCCGTCGGGAACGGGGAATACGTTCAGGGCGTCAATTTTTGCCCTGTTTATTTCAAGCATTCTTGCACCGGATGCAACCATTTTTCGGAATTCGGTACTGTTGACTGTTTTCTGCATTTAAGTTTCCTCTTGTGGCTTTCTCGGCTCTCACTCCGATAGCCACGGAAAATATTATTTTTTCTCTCTGTTGTATTATAATTAATGTTTAAGGCGCAACTAGAAAAGCCGCCGCAATAATCAAAGGCACGCGAAAAGGGAGTTAAACTCTAACTGCTTAAAGCTTAACCCCGATAATATTCACGTTTACGGTATCTACAATCATACCCGTAAACTTTTCCACCTTATATTTGATAGCCTCTTTAAGGCTCTCTGCGACGGCGTTAATAGATACACCGTATTTGATTATAACGTTTACGTCAATAAAAATTCTGTCCCCGTTTGTGGTGACCTTAACGCCTTTACCGTCGTTCTGCCTTTTTAAAAGCTCTGAAATAGAATCGGACAGACGGCGGGAGACGGTGTCCACAATGCCGTAGCACTCCAAGGCAGCGTTTGCCGCTACCTTTGCTATGGCTAAATCGGATATGGATATTTTACCGTAAACGTTGCTGGTATTTACCGACATAAGACAATCCTTTTGACCAGGGGGCTACCCAAGTCATATATTATAAGTTTAACCCCTTTTTCCACATTTTGCAAGTACTTTAATATATTTTACGTTATTTTGTTTTTTATGACACTGATTTTATTAAATAAAAGCAAAAATATTTCAACCCACACCCGTTTTTGATTGATTTTTTTTATAAGAGGTGATATTATAATTTAGCTATTCAAACGGATAGCGTTATTTTTAACCTTTGAAATACACCTGTACAGGAGGATAACGATATGTCAAGAGTATGTAGCGTATGCGGTAAGGGTCAGACCACCGGCAACAACGTAAGCCACTCCAAGAGAAGAACGAGAAGGACCTTTAAGGCAAACGTTCAGAAGGTTTCCTACGTTAACGACGAGGGCAAAGTAGTAAACGATTACGTTTGCGCAAGGTGCCTTAAGACAGTTAAGAGGGCATAAGTTCTATTTTTTTGCGTCGCAGACAGCGACCGCAAAGACTTTCGGCATAACTGTATAGCGATAGCGTAACTTTGGTTACGCGTTTCGTAATATTTTCAACCGTGAAAATTTATCGTGTGTTTTACAGTAATCGCCGCTAAATTTAAAAGACGACAAAAAAATGAGTTCCGCGCGGAACTCATTTTTTATTACTAGTAAAACGTCTTAATTTTCGGGAACGTAATTAAAGTGGATTTTTGTAGTTGAGGGAATACATTCATTCTTTTCCACCTTAATTTCCTCGAACTCAGCCTCGTCGTCTTCTTTGTCGCTCTCCTTTTTTTCCAATTTGTAAAAATACAACTCGTTCCACTGCTCCTCGGTACCCATAAAATATATATCGGAAATTCTGTTACCGCCTATTGCACTGTTTGCAATTTTGGTTATGCTTGCAGAGAGCACTATTTCGGTAAGCGAGGAGTTAATATAGATGTTGCCTGACGACGTAACTACTGAATTATAGAACGTGCTGACTTTTAAGTCAGAAATATTTGCATACACTTCCGCCCTTTTAAGACCTGTACACCCCATAAAAGCCCTGTCGCCAAGTGAGGTGACGCTTGAGGGAATTACCACCTCTTCAATATAGCTGCACATACCGAATGCGGAATAACCGATTGTTTCCACGCTGTCGGGAATATCGATATTGACTAAACCGCTCAAGGCGAATGCAAGATTGCCGATCGTCTTAACCGTATCTGGAATGGTGATTTTTCTCAGCGACCTACACTGATAGAACGCCTGATCTGCAATAGCGGTTACGGGGAGCTGCTCCCCACCCTCTTCGGCGGCGTAGGTTGCAGGTATTTCGCACTCCTTCAACGCATTTTTATTCCCGGTGACAGAGCTGACTATATAATAGGTCCCGTCCTCGGAGAGGGTATAGTTAACCGTAGCCTCGGTATTACAACCTGCAAAAGAGCAAGCCAGAGCAATAGACGTTGCAGCCAGAGCAATAGATATAAACTTTTTCATAGCATAACTATTTTATCAAAAATTTACAGGGTAAGCAAGAAAACGGGGTGAGTAAACGGTGAAAATTAAAAAAGGTGCAATCTTTATGCACCCTTTTTAAACAGTTTTAAAAGCTTCCTTACAGGCTTTGGCGGTTTAATGCAGATTATGGTCATACTTTCCCCCTATTAATAATTACCAGGGCGGTTTCGTTTTCGCCTATCTCTATCGCTCCGTTTTCCTCTATGCCTATATTGGAAATGCCCCTACACTCGCCGTAAGAGAGGCTTTCGGGATAGTCGTATTTAAAACCCCTGCCATACATTATATGCACTTTTCCGCCGAAAGGTAACACCGAAAAGGTCTTACCTTTAACGCCGTTTATTTCTATCCTTCCGCTTGCGGCGAAGATTATTGAGTTTCGGGTAATTATCTTTGCCTTAACACCATGCTTATGAGCATAATATAAAAGCTGCAAATTGCCCAGAAAATGGTCTTCTCTGCCGCCCCCTGCGCCGTATATTTCAACCTCGTCTACGCCCCTTGCAATGAGCTTTCGCAGGGCAATCTCGCCGTCGGTGAAGTTCTTTTCGGAAGGGTAAATCTCGGTAGGCGTCGGCGATGGAATATAGGGGAGGGAATCGAAATCCCCCACGTTTTCATCTATCCTCACCCTACCGTTTGCCCACTCGTAAGCCCCGTCGCAACAGGTGACAAAGGCGTTTGAAGCATCTATTTTTTCAAGGTAGGGTTCGCCGTTTAATAGCAAAATCCCCTTCATGCTATCCCCTTATTTTAGCGATTGCCTCGGACATATCCTCAGCCTTAAACACAGCCGAGCCTGCAACCAACACGTTTGCACCTGCCGCCCTTATCTCCTCGGCATTATAAACGGTTACACCGCCGTCAATCTCGATATCGTAATTCAGCCCGTTCGACTCGGCATATGCTTTAAGCTTTTTAACGTTCTCCAAAGAGGTGGGAATGAATTTCTGACCGCCGTAGCCGGGGAAAACCGACATAACCAGCACCATATCGCAAAGGGGCAAAACCGGATAGATTTTTTCCGCATCGGTGTCGGGGTTTATAACCGCACCGCACTTCACTCCGTAGCTTTTTATAAGCTTAAGCGTCTCCTCTAAATAGGTAGGTGAAATCTTATTGCATGCTTCATAATGCACGGTTATTATATCTGCCCCTGCCTCTGCAAAGAAATTAATCTGCGTCTTGGGGTGTTCTATCATAAGGTGTACGTCCAAGGGCAACGTGGTTACCTTGCGGATATTTTTAACCATCTGACCGCCGAAGGTTATGGGTTCTACAAAGCTTCCGTCCATAACGTCGCAATGTACGAGGTCTGCCCCCGCCGCCTGAATGTCTTTAATTGCCTGACCCATAGCCGAAAAGTCGGCTGAAAGAATGGAAGGTGCAACTTTTGCCATCTGTATTTCTCCTGATACAATGTATTTGACTAAGAAAGTAAGAACTTTCATTGTTCCG
>JBJEVD010000052.1:0-72777 GCA_051884175.1 Candidatus Coproplasma sp. | reverse complement strand
ATGTGCTCTTTCCTGATGGTTACAATGTGCTCTCACCAATTCCACAATTTTGTTCCTCCTTTTTTAATTTTTTTGTGTTTGGTTGTGGGTAGAATATAAATGTGTTTTGTATCCTACTGCGTCGTGGCAAAGCAAGCCTGTTCGCCGTCAAATAACTTTGTCGGCTTGACCTGTTTGCTTGCCACTCCTTTTCGCAAAAAGTTCTTCGATACTTTTTGCGATTAAACTGTGGTGACGGATACAAAAGGTGTTTTGTATCCTACCATAAAGATTTTGATTTTGCAATAGCTATGAAGAAATTTTATCCGTACGGCATATCGTTAAAGTAAAGAAGTTCATCGTACTTGTCACCATCTTCACGGTGGAACCGCTTTGCCTGTTCGGCGTTGGTGTTCTTGACGAGGGAATAGCTTTCGCCTCGAACCGCACCGTATTGCTCGCTGACTTTAGTATAAAAGTCCTCTTGCAAGTCAGAGTATGAGGTTAGACCGCCACGCTGTTTCCAGAACTCCGAATGGCAGAGGCGTGGACTGTTAACGTTGAATTTACACCTATACAACGGTATCCCGTACTCGTCGTATTTTTGTAGCTTGTTGCCGTTCTCGCTTCTTTCCGAACTCATAATCTTTGAATGCCATTTCTCGGTTACGGGCAGGTAGTAGACAAACAGATTTCGCCTGTTCGGCTCGGTTATGATTACAGCGCAGATAATGTTCTTACCCGTGTGGAGATAGCCTATTTTATCGACAGCGTAACGGTAACACTTGTGGAAGTATTCCTTAATATTACGCTCATCTTCAAAGCTATCCCAGAACTCGCTGTTGCCACCGAATTGCAGACACTCTAAAACTACGTTTTTGCCACGTTTATTGAACTGTGCGTTCAAACTCTGTTTAGCGTCATCCCAAGCCTGTACGGTTGAGCAGTCCATTTGCTTTAAGTACTCTACCTTAAATTGCTGTGCACAACTTGAAAGATACTCGTCTACATCGGCAAGCCCGTCTGCGGTGTGCGTAATGACGGAAATGGTAGCGTGTTTCGGTCTGGGTATTCCCAGAGCCCATTTTTCGTCTGGCGTTTCATTAACCATCTTGTTAGAATAGTACTTGTACATTTTTATACCTCCTTTTTAGATTTTTGTTGGTGCAGAGGCGCACGGCTTGTACAGCCGTGCGCCTTTGCGTTTTCGACTTTTATTAATGCAAATCGGACCTCTGTGCGAAGTCCGACTTGTTGATTTTTTATTATCCTTTTCAACTCCCTCTAATTATAAGCCACGGGAACGCCGAAAATATTTTTAAAATTAAAAAAATTTTTTATTTTATTTCTGTAAGCGATAATCTAAACCTTTGACCGTTTGCTAATAGCATAAGGGCAGAGCCGTCCTCGTCCGCAATTTCGCAGTCAAAGTAGTCCGTTATCGCAAGCTTGATTTCTTCCAAAAGACTTTTTTCGTCAGTTTGATACGTTAAGTTCTTAATAATTTCGCAGTTTTGTTCCATAGTATTTTATATGTACTCCTTAGGTAATTTCACTCAGCGGTGCACCTTGCCTTGTGTACTTATATTATATCTTCTTATTTCCGACACGTAAAGTAAAATGTCGCAAAACAGAAGAGAATAGATTGTAGTAAAAGGTCTATTTTATGGTTAATTTGTCGAAACTCTCGGAAAGTCTTAAAGAGCTGATTGCAGAGCATAATTTGAATCAGGTTATGCTTGCGGAAAAGTTGAATACAGGGCGTACTAAGTTCTCTGATATACTGAACGGCAATAATGCTCCAAACTATAGAACGTTCGTAAGTATCATTGAATACTTTAATTGTTCAGCAGATTATTTGTTAGGTTTAAAGGAGTATCCCTGCGAGGATATAGCCTATAAACCTGTGCAACCGTTTAACGAGAGATTTCGTGCCATTTTAGAAGAAACGGGCAAGAGTCAGTACTCGTTTATAAATGAAACGAATACCTCGTGGAGTGTTCTGCACGGTTGGTTGACGGGTAAGACTTTGCCGTCGATAGACAACCTTGTTAAGGTTGCAAAATACTTTGACTGCTCGGTGGACTATCTGCTCGGCAGGGTTTAACTAATACTTAATAATGTAGGGGCGCACGGCTAAGTAAGCCGTGCGCCCTTTATAATGCCTTCTAATTATAAGCCACGGGTACACCGAAAATATAGTAAATAAATTTTTTTGTTTTTTAAATTCATATGTGGCATTTTTTGGACGAAACCCCAATGCCTAAGCAGGTAAAGGTTGTGCAACAAGTTGCCCACGACGGCTTCGCTCCGCCTGGGTCGCTTGCCACACAATCGGGAAACCCGATTTTGTTATTTTTGGCGGAATCAATTAACAATATGGTCTATTGACATAAGGGCGGAATAAGTTTATAATTTAATCGGTGGGAGAAAGACAATTTTTTGATTTAAGGATACCAAAACCTTCACCTATTTTTCCTCCCGAAAGAACATATTGTTTAATACTCCGTTGCAGAGACGTTATCTCCTTGAAGTCTTCAGGTTCAGCATCTGAATCACCGAATACCCAACGCTTATAAGCTTCAGAATCATAATTTACGGCAATTATATCAAACATGTCCTGGAAATTACGGATGTGTGAGGTTGGCGAAAGAAGGCATTTTAATTGCGGTGAAAGGAGCCATGTGTAACAAAAGCGTGGTGCATTTGCGTAGTTGTTGAAATAAGAAGACAAAAATTCATTGCATAGCAAAACAGACTGTTCGAGTGAAGGTTTTGTCAAAACTGCGTCGGACGGTATATGCACCGATATTGCGTTGCCGCACAAATATTTGGGGATTTGCAGCGAAAACTCGGTTTTATTAAGTTCAGATAATTCGTATTCAAGGCAACCGAGACGGAAAAGCTGTAGAGAAAGCTGTCTTCCTACCCAGAAGGCTCGGTCAAACGCTATTCGGCCGCTGTTTGCGTACACCTCTGAAACAAAGCGTGAAAAGCATTTCATTGTATCAATAAAAATATAGTCCGCAATTCCACGTTTACGATACAACTCATGGGAATGCAGAGCTGCTTGCAGCATTATGTATAAAATTTTCATTCCGTCGGGATCGTCCCCCAGAGTAGCGATAAGTTCTTTGGTTGCAGATTCGTATGTGTTTGGTTGACAGAGCTTTGAAATATAGGACTCCTGTTGTGCGTCAGTCAATTCAATGCGTATTTCTTTAAGACAGGAAACAGCCCCTTCGGGCATTTCTATTTTATTGCAAAGGGTTATGACGTTCTTCATTAATATTACTCCTCTTGTTCTGAAAGTAATGTTTTGCAATTCTTTATGTACTGTTTAGGTGATACACCTAAATTTTTTTTAAATGTGGAAATAAAGTAGGTATCGCTTCCGAAGCCAGTTTTCAAAGCTACCGTAGAAACTGTTTCTCCTGCGTTTAAAAGAGCAACGGCTTTGTTTAAGCGGCATGCGCATATATATTCGTTAATTCCGAAACCTGTTTGTTCTTTAAACAATTTGCATAGGTAAAATTTATTCAAATAAAATTGTTTGCTAAGCTGGTCAAGAGAAATTGGATATGCAAAATTCATCTGAATATATTCCGAAATTTCTTTGATTCTTGGATTGCTGTACGATTGAGAGGAAAGTTCGAGGTGAGTGCTCTGCGACATATTGTCTATCATAAGTAAAAGCTCCGTCAGGTACGTCTTCAATTTCAGATTTTTATGAGGATCGGATGAGGAGACCATTTTGTCGAGAGTAGAAATAAATTCTTGGCGCATAGCTTCAGGTAAGGAATATTTGTGGCGTCGGTTCATATTATTTGCGTTGAAACAGCGCAATAGACCTTTTGTCTCTTCCGATGCCTTTGTGAAAGTATTAGGTGAAAACATTACGACGTAACGGTCGTATCGGGTGCATTGCTCCGTGTTGATTTTATGAATATCCGTATTGTTGAATAAGAAGAGATCATAACGGTTAACATCGTGAATGTTCTGTCCTATACAAAATTTATTGTTGTCGCTCATACTTAGATAGATCTCATACACACTGTGGACGTGCATGTTAAAACTGTAATTATTTTCATCAATTTTGTGCTTTACATCTATAATTTCGGGATTAAATAACATTATTTCGATATTTTGCATACAGTTTTATCCTTTTTCATGTTTTTGCAAAGTATAGCATGATAGAATTGAACTTGTCAATATAATGCCAATATATTTAAGTTTTTTATCAATATTTTTCAAGGCAGATAGTCGTTAATATGATACAATGCTCTTGGAAAAAGATGAAGGGGTACTTTCGTCAAAAATCTTTCGGGAGAACAGTATGGAAATTAAGGAATTTGTACAAGACAAACTTGTATGTAAGGTGTTTAAAGACAGGGATGAAATGGGTAAATATGCGGCTAAGCAGATTGCAGATTGCATCCGTAATCTCTTGAAGGAGCAAGAAAGCGTAAATATGATCTTTGCAGCCGCACCGTCGCAGAACGATATGTTGCACTATCTTGCATCCGAATCTGTCGATTGGGGCAGAGTAACAGCTTTTCATATGGACGAATACATAGGTTTGGATGAAAACAGCGAGCATTCTTTCAAATATTTTCTGGACAAGGCGTTGTTTGAAAAGATACCTATGAAAGCCGTATATTATATTGGTGCAGGAGACGATGTGGAGCAAATGTGTAGCAGGTATGCTAAGCTGCTCAAGGAACACCCTATCGACATTGTTTGTCTGGGTATCGGTGAAAATGCTCACATCGCATTCAATGATCCTGACGTGGCTGATTTCGAAGATAAGCAAATAATTAAAAAAGTACAGTTAGACGAAATCTGCCGTCAGCAACAGGTAAATGATAAGACGTTTGACAGTCTGGATGAGGTTCCTAAGTATGCTCTTACGTTGACGGTGCCTACGCTCCTTTCTGCAAAATATATGTTTTGCGTCGTTCCGACAAGCAATAAAGCGAACGCTGTGTATCGCACTATGGAGGGAGAATACGGACCCGATATACCTGCAACGGCTATGCGCAGACATCCGCATGCGATTATGTTTACTGATATGGACAGTGCGCAGTTGCTTTTGCAGCAAAATGATTGAGAATAAACTGTTATTCGCATAATAATTAACCTAAAAAATTTATGCTTTACTAAGGAGGAAAAAAACAATGGTAAAAAAATTAGCGACTTTGATACTGTGTGGCCTTATGCTTTGTACTTTTACAGCATGCAGCAATCCGTCAAATACTAAGGATCCGTCGAACCCTGATAATCCGTCCAATTCGACGGATAAACCTGATGTGGCCGAGCCTACTATATATACGTGGGACAGTGAGCCGGTTGCGACGAACGTATTTTTTGATGATTTTGAAAACGGTATAGATACTACTAAATGGAAGAGTACGGATACTGGTTGGGGAGCAAACAATAACGGAGTTTCCTCCTCTAACGTTATGTACTCGACCGATAAAGAAAAAGTGGAGGCAGAGGGCGCAACGGGCGGCGTAGTCGTTCTGAAGTCTACGGGTGATTATTCGGAAGATAAAAATACCCGCCGTCAAGGTGCCGTTATTATTACGCAGGAAGATTTCGGGGCAGGTAAATACGAAGTCCGTATGAAGGCGTTGCCCCGTGCCGGACAGTGTACGGCAATCTGGACGTATTGGAACGGAACGCCTGAAACAACGGTTCTTGAAGAAAGCAAGTATAGTGAAATAGATATCGAATTGCCTGAAAACGGTGATATGAGAGCAATGAGTTCTACGGTCTATGAGAAATATATCGACAAAACGAATATGAATTCGAGCACAACGGCATATAAACTTGCTGATAAAGGTCTGGATATGGCGCATAATGACGGTGATTGGCATACCTATTCTTTTGAGTGGAGAACGGACGATAACGGCAAATGCGGCATAATCTGGTCGGTTGACGGAATAACGACGGCTAAAATCTCAACCAATATACCTGTTTATACAGCTCCGCTTTGGATAGGTACCTGGTTCCCCGATAACCCTGGCTGGATTGGCGTTCCTAATTTCGAGACGGCCTATATGTATATCGACTGGGTACGCATAACGCAGTACGGAAACGAGCAGACGATTGATGAATGTGATCAGGCAGAAGAGGTTGAATATAGTTTCACCGATCTTGGAGATTCCGATATACCGCAGACAGATTACATAGCAAACGGCAATTTCGAACAGTATGAAAAGTCGGGTTCTACCGCAACGGTTGTTGGTTGGAATGCTGAAAAGGGTTCGGCATTGAATCCCGTTTATGAAGATTACGTAAATTATTTACAAATTGATTCCGCAAACGCTATCTATCAGGCAATTGAGGACAAGTATTACGGACAGAACTTGCGATTGGAGGTAGATGCAGAGATTATCGAGGGTGACGGAAAGCTGTATGCGTATATTCAGGAATATTACGGAATTCTCGCTCGAGATAAGTCGCCTGATTTAACAATATGGCACAATATCCCCAACGTTGGTGCAAAGACGTTAACTTATACCTTAACCAATAAAAAGACGGACCAGATTAGGATTGTATTAAAAACCGATGAAGGAACAGTGGCACGGGTTAAATCCGTCAGATTGTATCTGGTTTGATAAGAAGGAAAACAAAATTTATGGCTAACGTTTTATGGAATAAAAAGCCGAATATAAGACGGGTGTTCTACGATGATTTTTCGCAAGGTATCCGTACTGAGGTTTGGCGTGCCCTAAACGAAACTTGGTCAAGTCAAGTCAATAATGGGTTTTCCGAGTTGAACTGTCTGTATTCTACGTCTTTTGAACGAGTGAATCAAACAGGCGGAACGGGAGGAATCGTTGCAATTCGTTCCAATGGTGATTATGCGACTGACAGGACACGAAAACGACAGGGCGGAGGAATAGTTACAAAGGAACTGTTTGGCCCCGGACTGTACGAAGTGCGTATGAAAGTTGTGCCTCGTGTAGGACAATGCAGTGCTATCTGGACCTATTATAACAATTGGAAAACGCCGATGTCGGAACGTGAGTATAGCGAAATTGACACCGAACTGCCTCACGGCGGAGATTACAGAAAGTATAGCGGAACGACGTATAGCAATTACCTGAATGATAGTGAAAAGGAAGTATCGTCAGAAGTAATAGAAAGCTCATCACCGTTGAATGATGAAAAGTGGCATATATTCGCATTTGAGTGGCGTACAGCCAAAGAAAGCGGTGACGAGGGAATTATCTGGTACAGAGATGGGAAACCTGTTCTCACAATTCGTGAACACGTGCCGCAGTATTCTGCAACGTTCTGGATTGCATCCCTCTTTCAGGACGCTCCCGCATGGTTAGGTGTTCCCAGATTTGAAGAAGCTTATCTATACGTCGATTGGGTAAGAATAACCGAATACGATGACCCCGTGAAGGATGGAAAGGCAGAAAAGGAGAGCCTGCTTTCTTATACGGGAATAGATTTAGGTGATTCACCTTTACCTGTAAACCAGTATCTGGCAAACTCTGATTTTTCTAAAGGAGCAACAGAGGTTGATTTTAAGGGAATTGAACGAACCGTATGGCAATTGGACGGGAATGCATCTATAGAAAGCGGCAAACTCATTCTCCCTTGCAAGGGTTGTGCGTCGCAGGTAATTGAAGCGCAATACGTCGGAGCAACATTCAACGTAAGCGTTGAGGCCGAGGGAGAAGTTGAAGCATATCTGGAATTTCTTACGGGAAAAGCTAACTGTATCCAGCCTGAATATAAAGTAATCGGCAGGAGTGATAGCGAATACCTGTGTGGAAACGGTGAGGTTTCGGAGGCGGAATTATCCGTCGATAGCGAGGCTACCGAACATATAAGACTTGTACTAAAATCTGTATGCGGTGCAAAAGTGTCGAACGTACAGTTAAAAAGAAAATAATAGTAATCAGGAGGAAAATTATGAAAATAAAGAAATTGATTATGTCTATCGTTGCATGTGTAGTTGGTTGTTGCTCAGTATTTGGTGCGGTAGGCTGTAATAGCACCTGGACAGAGGGAACCAACGTAACTATGGATTTCAGCGGTGCAGGAAACATAAACGATTCTCGTGATCGTAGCGATTGGACAGTACGTCAGCACGCAACAGCTTCGGACTTTTCGGATAAAACCTTACGTATAAAGTTCTTTAACGGCGGATACGGAAGAGATTGGATTGACGAGATGGAACAGAAGTTTGAGGCGGAATATCCCGGGGTAGACGTCATACTTACTGCCTCGACAAACTCAAGCGATTTCCAGACCTTGTTGGAGAACGAACTTAAAGGAGATCCTTACGATATATATATTTCTCATGATATTTCGTGGGAAACGCTTGGCAACAGCGGTCTCCTTGCCAACTTGACCGACTTATATGCTACGACGGTTTACACCGATGCTACACCGGAAGAAGGCGAAGATGAAAACATTACGTTCAGCGAACTCCTTTCAAAGTCTTCGCTTGAATGCTCTTATTTCAACGGTAATCCTTATAAGGTTGCATTGGTACAGGGCGGTGGCGGCATTATGTACAATAAAACGATGTTCGATAAGTATGGTTGGGAACTCCCCACAACTTATGACGAACTTAAATCGCTCTGCGACCAGATTTTGGCTGATACGGGCAATAGAGTTTCGCCTTTCTTATGTGCAGGTAGTGAAGAATATTTATGGACCAGTCTGGTTTACGACTGGTTTATCCAGCTTGCAGGCGAGGAAGAATTCAAGCGTTTGCTTGCCGGCGATGATAAAAACTGCTGGAACTCTGACGAATGCCCCTATTTTGAGCAAGCTATGCAATATTGGTATGACCTGTTTGTTTTAAACCAGGATGAATACATGGCTGATGGTTTCAGCGGTACGACTAACATTACTGCAAACGTCGCATTTATCGAAGGTGCGGTGGCAATGATGCCTGCAACTGCATGGGCGGCTAACGAATTGGGCGCAGACCTTTTGGAAGAAGCCCAGATGGACGTCGGAATGTTCCCCACCCCCTATCTTGAAAATGCAAAAAAGGACGAAAACGGTGAATATATCCGTGTTACTTACGACGTAGCGGGCAGAGACTCCATCGTTATAGCTGAAAGGGGCAACAAAGAACTTGCAAAAGAATTCATGTTATGGATGAGCGAAACTGAAAACGCTAAGATTTTCCCCAAGAACGTATCCGGTGCTTTACTTGGTTTCCGTTATGATATTAAAAGTTTACTTGAAGAACCCGAAACGTATATAAATCTTACGTGGGACAGAGATATGCTTACCATGCTCGGTGAAGTGGATTACCGTACTACCGGTTATTCTTCTAATCCCATGTTCATTCTCAAGTTAGTTGCAATTATGCCTGTTCAAAACGTCTATACGGATTGCTTTAACGGCAAAAAGAACCCGTCATCGATATTTGATGAAGTATGGGCAGACGTAAATAAGAATTGGGATACGTGGCGTACCCAGGCAGGTCTTTCCTGATTTGTTTGATTAACTTGTGATAATACTTTATCAGGGGGTAAATGTTCTATGGTAAAAGCAAAAGATATGTTGGATATGCCTTTATCCGATTCTGTCGATATAGAGGAGTCGGAAGAAGAGTGCATATCCAGAATAAAGAAAGCAAGAAAGAAGAGGAAGCATAAGAAGCATATCGGTGAAATAGTTTTCATTGTCGCTATGTTGGCGTATCCGATAATTCATTTCCTGATTACTTGGCTATACATGAATATAGAGACGTTCGGATTGTCTTTCCAGCGTTATAACATCTTTGCTAACGACTTTCAGATTTATCAAGGCGACATCTTCTTTAACTATAAGATGTGGATTGACAGATTTTTACACGATGCAAAATATACAAGCTTATTAACTAATTCGCTTATGTATATGGTCGTTTCGTGTTTCATAACTTTGCCTCTGTCAATTGTGTGTGCATATTTCTTCTTCAAGAAGATACGTGGCAACACAATATTCCGCATTATATTCTTCTTGCCTTCGATTTTACCTACCGTTGCAATGACGTTTGCTTTCCGTTACGGCTTTGACAGCTACGGTTACGTAAATGCGATTTTGCGTGGGTTGGGCGTCGAAAACGTTCCGACCTGGTTCGGTACGGAAGGTTTAACGCCGTTTATGATTTTCTTCTACTGCGTTTGGGCAGGTATAGGGTATAACGTTGTAATGCTTTCCGGTGCTATGAGTCGTATACCTGAAGATATCGTTGATTACAACAGACTTGAAGGCGTAGGCTTCTTCAGAGAATTGACAACGATTGTAGTACCGATGATCTGGCCTACGATAGTAACGTTGTTTACAGTCGGAATGGGTACGGTGCTTACAATATGGCAACAGGCATATTTCCTGATGGACTCTTCAACCGCAGGATTATATGGTACAGGAACTATAGGTATGTATATATTCGGTAACTATTCGGATAAAACCCAGATTCCTCAGGTTGCATCGTTTGGTTTGCTCTGCTCGGTAATGTATCTTCCCATTCTGTTCTTCGCACGTTGGGTTATGAATAAATTCTTCAACGAGGTGGACTACTAATGAAAAAGCTTTTAGTTCCGGAATTCGGAGAAATAGTTATAAGTCGCAGAGAGAAGATAAACAGAACACGTTCGCAGAAAATTGTGCTGGGTATTGTGTTTGCTATTTTCGTAGGGTATTCGTTATCCCTGCTCGTGCCGTTTTTATGGATGTTAATCAATTCGTTTAAAACACGTTCTCAGTTTATGGGCGAATCGCTTAACAATGGTGGATTGTCATTCCCTAACGTCTGGGATTTCAGTAATTATTATGAGGCCTTGGTTGGATTTACCGTAACCGTTGGTTCAGGTGAATCTATGCGTCAGCTTAACTTACTCGGAATGTTTTTTAACAGTATAGTCGTTACGTTAACTTCAACATTTCTGGAGGTTTTCTTTTCCGTTTGTACGGCATACGTAGTTACTAAGTATAAATTCCCGGGAAGATGGCTTATTACAGGTATGGTTCTTGCATCTATGATGATACCTGTAGTGGGAAGCTTGCCCGTTATGTATCAGTTTATGAATAATATCGGTTTGCAGGATACCCTGCCTGGAATATGGTTCGTTTACGTCGGTGGCTTCGGTTTTGGTTATTTGTTGCTAAGCGGTCATTTCAGAAGCGTTTCCTGGACGTATGCCGAAGCAGCGCAGATTGATGGGGCGTCACATTTCGGTATCTTCTTCAAAATCATGATCCCGCTTTCAATCCCTGCAATCGTATCGCTGGCAATAATCACGGGTATCGGATATTGGAACGACTTCTCAACGGTAAAAATATATTTACCTTCCATGCCCACCATTGGTGTTGGTCTGGACACCATGCTTAAAGAAATTAAATTCACAAGCGACTACCCTTTGATGTTTACATCTATTCTGGTAGCGGTTGCACCGATTATTATTCTTTTCTGCTCATTCCAAAAGACCATTCTTTCCAACTTGGTTGCCGGAGGAATTAAGGGTTAAACACATTAAAGCATAAACGAGGAAAAACATATGAAAATTAAACATGTTATCGCTTCTATTACTGCCGCTTTTGCGATTGTTAGTTTTGTTGCTATCGCAGGTTGCGCTAAGAAAGAGGTGGCACCTAAAGACCCTGTAAGTATAGAGATTTTGACAGCGGACGTCGTATCGACGGGATTCACAACGCTGGAAGCAAAAATATTGCCCGAAGAAGCTGAGCAAAGTTTTACTTCGACGCTTATCGGGGAGCATACATACGTTGCTTTAGAAGATAATGAACTTGCTATCAGTCAGGATATAGAAGACGGTTATTCATTTACGGTTGAGGTTGCTTCAGCTGTAAATCCTGAAATCAAAACGAGTAAGCAGTTCACCGTGGATAACACGCCTCCCGACGGCCTGCATATTACCACGGTTCAACGTGTTATTGACGCACAGTACGATAATGGTAAGTTGCAACTTCAATATACTATTATGCCTGAAGCCGAGGTGACGTTCTCATTGCAGGAAGATGTTTCGGGTGTTACTATCAGTGAGAGCGGTGAAATTGCTATTACCGATCCTCTTATTAACAACGGAACACAATTCGTTGTTGTTGCAAATTCGGGTGAGCTTTCAACGTCAATCAACATGACGGTAATCAATAACGTTGCACGTCCGATCAGCACAAAGGAAGACTTCCTTGCAATCTGGACAGGGAACAACGAAGAAAGCCGTGCTCGCATGAGTAATCATTACGTTTTACAAAACAATATCGACCTCGGCGAAAATGCAAAGGTATTTGGCGTAGGCGATATGGAAGATTACGTTGGTTTCTCCGGTACGTTAGATGGTAACGGATATACAATAAGCTGGATAAATAAATTATCCGTTGGTTGGAACAGTGGTTTCATTGCCCGAGTAGAAAATAGCGGTGTAATTAAGAATCTTGGGTTGCAAGGCACCATAGAAGGTGCGATAGCAGCACCTATAGGCTTGGTTTACGGCACGGTAGAAAATTGCTTCTTTGACGTAGACGTTATTGCAACCAAAGAAACTCAGACCTACGGAACTGGTATTGCCGCACTGTGCGGTAACGCAGTAATAAGAAACTGCATCTCCATCGGTTCCGTCAGCGGACTTACTACCGGTTCAAGCAGTATTTATGGAAAGGTACACGACGGCGGAAGCGTATTCAGTATTGTTAATTGCTATGCGCTTTACGGAACGGTTACGGATGCGGCAAACGTGTTGTCAAAAGACCAGATGATGACGGCATCCTCGTTCGCTGAATACGATGTGGCAACCGCTGAGGGTTTTGACCGCACCTTATGGCGAATTCTCGATGGTTCGCTTCCCGCACTCAAAAACGGATTTATTGAACCGGCAAATTTAAACGTGGATCGGGTTACGGCAGAAGGTAACGTAACGGCGGAAGAAACGTTAGGAGTATCACATGGTGAATATCAGTACGTCGTATCCATATTGGACGCAGAGAATAAAACGGCAGGCGTACTGCAAAAATATGAAATTAGTTACATGGCAGAAGGTGCAGAGGGTACGTTTACCGTTGAAGGAACCTCTATTAGGGTCAACGGCGAAAATGCGCAGGACGGCGATAAGCTTACGCTGATTATCACTTCTTCTTATAATTCTGCATTGTCAAAGCAAATCGTACTGACGTACAGTAACAGGCTTGCGGTCCTGGTAAAGGATAATATATCTGAAGACGAACTCAGATTAGAATATAGCGAGACAGATTCTTCAGCAAATCAACTCAGCACTAATAATTACTATACAGCGATAGGAGCTTCTTCAGAAGAAGTGGTTTGGACGTATGCACTTGCTGAAACGTATGAAGGTGTAACTATTGATAGTAACACAGGCGTAGTTACGATAGACGATAATTCAAACAATAATCAAAAGATAGGCGTAATTGCAACAGCGACGGTCGGTGATAATTCAGCGGATTCCGAACTAGTTTATATCACGGTTACAAATGCAAGAATAAGAGATATAGCTGATGAAATAGAGCTCCGCAACGCATTGTCGGGTGAAACGGCGGCATCGCATTTGTACAACAACTATCGTTTGACGGCAAACGTCGAGCTTACGTCAGCATGGGTACCTTATATCGACCAAAACAATGGCTTTGCAGGTACGTTCGACGGCAATGGATATACCATTTCAAATCTGACTATAACGTCAAACGGTGGTTGGAATACCGGTTTCTTCGGTCACATAGCTGCAAATGGTGTAGTTAAAAATCTTGCGCTTATCGGCAGTGAAAATGGCGTTTACGCAAAGTGGGGCGGAGCAATGGCAGGGTATCTGTATGGTACAATCGAAAACTGCTTCGTAAACGTAAACGTATATAGCGATAACGCTAACGCGCCCTGCGGAACAATAGTTGGCTCTGCGTACAACGGAAGCAAGATAAAAAATTGCATAGTAATAGGTAACGGCGAACAAAAAGCCACAGACGCTAAACGAGGTGTAGGACTTGTAGCTACTTGTACCAGCGATGAAATAGTAGAAAATACTTTAGCATTACTGGGAACTGTAGATGGTTTAAGCGGTGAAAAGACTGCGCCCGTAGCCGAAAGGACTTACGGCACCAGCGAGGCTGAACTTAAAACAGCTTCAACGTTTGAAGGTTGGGATACATCAGTATGGTACATAGCTAACGGAATGTATCCTATGCTTAAATATGCTGGCTTTGAAGCTCCTACCGCAATAGCTATCAATAATGAAACAACGGTAGGAAGCAATATAGACCTTGAAATAGATGCAACCGTAACGGGTTCAGGCAGCTGGAAGATAATCAGCGTTGATACAAGCGATAGCAATATCGTATGGGAAGATGGCAGCAAGGTTGTTAAAGTAGGATATTATACGCCCAACGGTGCAACGTTCACTGTAAAGGTTGCGGCAGAATATGCTCCTGAAATTATTGCAGAAAAGATGTTCACGGTAAGTGTAAGCTCTATGGCAACATTCGAAGGCACGCCTGAAACGATAACTTACAGCGGCAGTGATGAGGTTGTATCAGCAGGCACATACCTCAAACATAATATGGGAGATAGCGCAACGGTAGCTTACTCGCTGGGCGGAACTTATGAAGGTGTTACGATTAATTCCGAAACAGGTGTTATTACCGTAGGTGCAGCTTCCAACAATAAGGAAGAAATAACAGTAAACGTAACCGTATCAAACGGCACGGAAACCAAAGAGGCAAGCTTTAAAGCAACAATCGTCAACGAAGTATTCAAGACGATAAGCACTGTTGAAGAGTTCTCAACAATTTGGTATGGTGAAAACGCTAAGTTGCATATGTACAACAACTATCGTTTAACAGCAGATATTGCATTGGAAGGAGCAGGAAAAGTAATCGGTGTCGGCGATTTTGGAGATACCGCATGGGGTATTGCAGGAACGTTAGACGGCAACGGTTATACAATAAGCTGGACAAACACTGTTTACGTCGGCTGGAACAGCGGTTTCATTGCCAGAGTAGAAGAGGGCGGTATAGTTCGTAACGTAAAACTTCAAGGCACAATAACCGGTGCGATAGCAGGGCCTATCGGAATCGTCTACGGCACGGTAGAAAATTGTTTCTTTGAGGTAAACGTAGTAGCAACAAAGAACACTCAGACTTACGGAACGGGCATAGGCGCATTGTGCGGAAACGGTATATTCAAGAACAGCATTGCGGTAGGTACGGTAACAGGTTTAACTACGGGTACGAGCGGCGTCTATGGCAAAACGCATGATGGTGGCAAGGAAGAAAACGTAATAAATTGCTATGCGCTTTCAGGTACGGTTACTTCTGAGGCAAACATTCTCACCGATGAGCAGATGAAGACGGTTTCAACGTTCGAAGGTTGGGATACAACCATCTGGACTATTATCGATGGTTCTTATCCCGTACTTATCAACGGTTGTTCAATGGTAGTATAGTTCGATATACCGTTCAAAAATCACGTAGACATTGACAACTTTTCTAAAGGATAAATTTTAAATAATTAGGAGGAAAAAAATGAAAAAGAAACAGTTTGAACAGCCTGAAATGGAGATTATCCAATTCGACAAAAGCGACGTAATCACATCAAGCGGTGGTACATATTCAACTACGAATATTTTCGAAGATGTTTTCAATCTTTACGACAAAACTACAGGTGTTTAATTACTATAAGTTTTGAAGAGTAGATTTTAAGGAAAACATAAAAAAGATAAAGGAACAAGGGAAAACTATGAAAATGATTATTAAAAGCAAAATTATGGCAGCAATAGCCGTAACCGCCGTAGTTAGTGCAGGTTTAGGCGTTGCAAGTATATTTGATGGTGGGCAGTCGCTTGTGCAGGGGCTCAACCTTGCAGGAACGTATTCGTTGGCGGCATTTGCTGAAGAAAGCAATGTAACGGAGCAAACGTTTACCGTAAACGGAGAGAACGTAGACGTAACGACAACTAAATCGGTAACTTCTAAAGACGGGAAGTATATGCTTTACGTAACAGCAATCGACACAAATGATTTATCTGCGTTTGAAAACACATCAGTCGGTTACAATTACAACGGAAAACAGTATAGCGGAGCTTACGTAGAAAACCAAACGGGCTTGAGCAAAGTTGTTTATTCCTCGCTATCCATCAGGACTTCCGAAACGGAAAATACAATACTTTCAATAAATGATATGTTTGCAAGCGAGATTGGGAACTTTACACCCGAGTATGTACGACTGGTAATTGCTGAAATACCCATTGTGGCTGAAGCAGAGACTGCAACGCTGGCAGTAGAGGCGTATACGCCGATCAGCACAAAGGAGGAATTCCTTGCAATCTGGACAGGCAACAATGAAGAAAGCCTTGCCAATATGAACTATAACTATGTTTTAAAAGACGATATAGATCTTGGCGCAAACGGCAAAGTTATCGGTGTGGGTGATACTTCGGGTTATGTTGGATTCTCCGGTATTTTTGATGGTAACGGATATACAATAAGCTGGACAAACACAATTTCCGTTGGCTGGAACAGCGGCTTTATCGCCAGGGTAAACGAGGGCGGCGTAATTAAAAATCTTGGGTTACAAGGTATAGTAAAGGGTGCAATTGCAGGTCCCATAGGATTAGTTTACGGCACGGTAGAAAATTGCTTCTTTGACGTAGACGTAGAAGCAATAAATGCGAATCAGGCTTACGGAACAGGTATTGCGGCACTGTGCGGAAACGGTATATTCAAGAACAGCATTGCGGTAGGCACGGTAACAGGTTTAACTACGTGTACGAGCGGCGTCTATGGCAAAACGCATGATGGTGGCAAAGAGGTAAACGCAACGAATTGTTATGCGCTTTCCGGTACGGTTACTTCTGAGGCAAACGTACTCACCGACGAGCAAATGAAGACAGCTTCAACGTTCGAAGGCTGGGACACATCAGTATGGTATATAACTAACGGTGTATATCCTATGCTTAAATATGCTGGATTTGAAGCACCTACTGCAATAGCTATCAATAATGAAACAACGGTAGGAAGCAATATCGACCTTGAAATAGATGCAACCGTAACGGGTTCAGGCAGCTGGAAGATAATCAGCGTTGATACAAGCGATAGCAATATCGTATGGGAAGATGGCAGCAAGGTTGTTAAAGTAGGATATTATACGCCCAACGGTGCAACGTTCACTGTAAAGGTTGCGGCAGAATATGCTCCTGAAATTATTGCAGAAAAGATGTTCACGGTAAGTGTAAGCTCTATGGCAACATTCGAAGGCACGCCTGAAACGATAACTTACAGCGGCAGTGATGAGGTTGTATCAGCAGGCACATACCTCAAACATAATATGGGAGATAGCGCAACGGTAGCTTACTCGCTGGGCGGAACTTATGAAGGTGTTACGATTAATTCCGAAACAGGTGTTATTACCGTAGGTGCAGCTTCCAACAATAAGGAAGAAATAACAGTAAACGTAACCGTATCAAACGGCACGGAAACCAAAGAGGCAAGCTTTAAAGCAACAATCGTCAACGAAGTATTCAAGACGATAAGCACCGAGGCAGAGCTTGTTGCGGCATTGTCAAATCAGAATGCGGTGACACATTTATATAACAATTATCGCCTGACAAGCAACATTGAACTTACGAGCGCATGGGTGCCTTACATTAATAAGGCAGCAGGTTATGCCGGTACGTTCGACGGCAATGGATATGCCATTTCTAATCTGACCATTAAATCAAATGGCGGTTGGAATACCGGATTCTTCGGTTGCATAGCTGCAAACGGAGTAGTAAAAAATCTTGAGCTTGTTGGTAGTGAAAATGGCGTGTATGCAAAGTGGGGCGGAGCAATGGCAGGGTATCTGTATGGTACAATCGAAAACTGCTTCGTAAACGTGTACGTGTACAGCGATAACGGTAGCGCACCCTGCGGAACAATAGCAGGTTCTGCGTATAGCGGAAGCAAGATAAGCAATTGCATAGTAATAGGCAAAGGTGAACAAAAAGCCACAACCGCTACGAGAGGTGCAGGACTTGTAGCTACTTATGACAGCGAAGAAATAGTACAAAATACGTTTGTGTTATCAGGAACAGTAGATGGTTTAAGCGGTGAAAAGACTGCACCCGTAGCCGAAAGGACTTACGGTACCAGCGAGGCTGAGCTTAAGACGGCTTCAACTTTCGCAGGCTAGGATACTTCAGTATGGAATATTGTAGAAGGTAATTATCCTGAACTTAATAATGGTTGTTCAACGGTAGAATAACTCGATAAATCAACTATTTATCGCAGTCGACTAAAAAATTACTGCCCGTCCTGACGGGCGGGCAGTATGTTTTTTTGGAGGGACTAATGAAATTGGAATTGAGATGCCTGCAACTTGATTTGGCACGGCAGAAAGAGAGCTTAGATTTTATTGAAGAATATATGCGCTTTGCGGCAGAACACGGCTATAACACAATAGTTTTATACCTTGAAAACGCCATAAGAACGCAGTGCACTTCCTTTTTCAGTGAGGAGGAAACTTATTCCGAAGAGGAGATTCGTCACGTGGTGACCTATGGGCAATCGCTTGGTTTAGACGTCATTCCTGCTCTTGAAAATTTAGGTCATCTGGAAAAATTCTTTCTGTATCCCCAATTGGAAAATCTTTCCGAGATTACCGAACTTTCGCAGGGGCGTGGTTTTGATAACTTCCCCCATGGGGCATGCGGCTGTATCACAAACCCTGAATTGCTGAAATTCACAGATCAATATATCCGTGAAGTATGTGCTCTCTTTAATTCCCCTTACGTGCATATGGGATTAGATGAACCGTTCGATCTCGCCGTGTGTGACCGTTGTAAAGCGGCAATCGCCTCGGGAACAAGTAAAGCCGATTTATTCCTCAATCATATTCTCCATACTTATGAACTTTGCAAAAGTATGGGTAAGACGATGATGATGTGGGACGACTTCTTTGAGTATGCCGATATAGTCGAGCAATTACCCCGTGATATTATTCTTTGCAATTGGAATTACGTTTTTGTTGGTGATGAGCCTCAGGGGCATTGGATAAATCGAATTAAAAAAGATTGGTTCAGGCTGTATGACAGCCTCGGTTTCCGCTATATATTCTGCGTTTATGCGCATAGGGCATCTTCGGCATATAACGTTGATACGTTCACCGCATATGCTGAGAAATATAGCCCTATGGGTGCAATTATGACCGCATGGCGACGTTCCGACTCGTTTTATCAAGGAGCGTATCCTCAGATTGCGTATGCAGGGGGAAAGTGGAGTGGTAAAATAAATAATTTACAGGACCGCATTGACGCATATTCCGCTGTTCTTGACGGGAACGAAGAAGCGGCTAAACTCCTTTTATCGCTGAATATAGTAGATGCAGGCGGATGGGGAGACGTCACTTCTGTCTGCGAAAACGACTGCATGGTAAAACTCATTTACCGTGATTGGTTGAGTAGTGCGCTTGAACGTTTACAAAGCTATATACGTACATCAGCACATAGGACTAAGGATATTCTTACGGATATTTATGATTACGTTTATGAGATTTACCTCACCCTTTTAATGCAGAAGCTTGGGGTGGATATTTTTGACGGATATGAGGTAAATCGTTGTAGTAAAGAGGAGTATTTATACCGCCTCGATGAAATACGTAAAGGGTATAAAAGCATTGAAAATAATGCCCGTGAACTCTGGGCAAAGTACCGCAGCGGAATAGTATCCTGCCGTGGTGCATTAGAAAATAAATACAAAAATATTTACAAAAAGCTCGATAATATCGGGCAAGCGATTGGTAAAGACGTCGGGTGTGTACTCTATGCCGACATTATGTTGCACGATCCCTACCCGACGGTGCATAACGAGATTACTGCTATCTATGAAGACGGAAGCGAGGAGCGTGTCTATATCGGTTCTTTAAAACCCTCGTTTGCACAGACAGAGCTTGGCGGTTGTTATGGCTACCGCTTTGCAATGAAGAGGGAACCGGTAAAAATAAAGTTTGCTTCCTGGGGCGAGGGTGCAATTTACCCGTTGCACTTCCGTTACGTATCAGGTAAAAAAAAGTACGTTGCGTCAGAAGTAAAGGTAATTAAGGGTACGGTTCTTGACGAACAGAATATTCTGTATGAAGATACTCAATTTGCGGCAATGGGCGAAAACGACGGAGTTAAACATTTTAACGATATTTCGCTTTCAAAGGTTCGCCATGAAATAGAAATATCTTTCTGTGAACTGTCAGGGAGTATAAGATGAGATATGTATATTCGGATTCGATATTAATTGACGGCAGATTCCGCAAAGGCTGTGTAAGTTTTGAAAACGGCGTTATTTGTAAAGTGTCAGAACAAGATACACCGCCTGTTGACGGTGAGGTGTTTGATGCGACGGGTATGTACGTAACGCCTGCTTTTATTGATATGCACACTCATGGTGCTTTAGGTGAAGATTTCACGTTCTGTACTCCTGAAGGTGTGGTAAAAGCGGTAAATTATCATTTCCGTCATGGAACGGCAACCATATTGCCTACAACTCTTGCCTCCGATCGTGAAGGAACGCTTGCTGCGTTAAGTGCCATTAAAGAGGCGAAAGGCAGTAAGGACTTGCTTGGTGAAATTGCAGGCGTACATATCGAAGGTCCATACTTTGCTCCGTCTATGGCAGGTGCGCAGAATCCTGAATATCTTACCGACCCCATAGAAGCAGATTATCGTCTTATTCTGGACAAGTTCGGAGATTTGGTTAAAAAGTGGAGCTATGCTCCCGAGCGAGATAAAGGGGCACGGTTTGCCCGCTATTTAATCGAACATGGCGTGCTACCTTCTGCAGGACATACTCAAGCTAAGTATGAAGATTTTTCTGCCGCTTATGCGGAGGGGCTTCGTAGTGTAACGCATTTGTATTCCTGTACTTCGACGATTACTCGGGAGAACGGATTCAGAAAACTTGGTGTAATAGAGTGTGCCTATCTGTACGAGGACGTATGTGCCGAGCTTATTGCAGATGGAAAGCATATTCCGCCTGAGTTAATTAAAATGGTTTTCCGCTTAAAAGGTGCAGACACAATTGCGCTGGTTACAGATTCCCTCTCTATTACGGGAACTGACGCTCTGTCGGGAGAGTTGAACGGTGTACCTTACATCGTAGAGGACGGAGTTGCAAAGCTGGCTGATAGGAGTGCGTTTGCAGGAAGTATTGCTACGGCTGACAGGCTGATTGCACAATGTGTTCAAGCTGGTGTGCCACTTGAACAGGCGGTCATTTCAATGACGCAAACGCCTGCACGGTTGCTTGGTATAAAGAAAGGTGAACTGCGAAAAGAGTATGATGCGGATATCGCAGTGTTTGATAAAGAATATAACGTAGTGCGTATGTATTCGCATGGTGAATGTAGATATAAAGCTTAACAGGAGTAGATGAAATGATTCAATTTGGAACAGGCGGTTTTCGCGGAATAATAGGAGATACGTTCACAAAAGAAAACGTGCAGATTGTAGCGCAAGCGCTTTGTGAAATTGCCATAGAAGAAGATAGTCAAAAGCCCATAGTAATAGGGTATGATATGCGATTTATGTCTGACAAGTTTGCACTCTGGATGGCGGAAGTCTTTGCCGCCAATGGCATAAAATCGTTGTTATATACACAGCCTATTCCCTCTCCCTGTGTTATGTGTGCAACACGTGATTTAAAAATTGACTACGGCATAATGATTACTGCCAGCCATAATCCCTATGAATTTAACGGCGTTAAATTGTTTGTAAAGGGCGGAAGGGACGCAGACGTCGTCTTTACCGGTAGATTGGAAGAAGTTTGTAAAGGAATTAAAGAGGTTAAATCTATTCCTGCCGACGAGGCAAGGGAAAAGGGCTTGATCAGCGATTATAGCAATATAGAAGAATATGTTGACGGAATACGTTCGTTTATTCTTCCTGAAATCGTAGATAACAATGCAAAAATATTATACGACAATTTGTGTGGAGTGGGAGTGGTCGGTATTTCACGTCTGGCAAAAGCTTTCAATATCCGCCAATTCGATATTCTGCATGAAAATCACGATGCGTTCTTTAATTTTAACCTTCCTAACCCCACTAAAGAAATGATGTGTTCATTGCGTGAAAGAGTATTAGAAGGTCATTACGATTACGCTATGGCTACCGACAGCGACGGTGACAGGCTTGGAATTTTAGATGAAAATGGTGATTTGGTTTCCAATAACGAAATACTTGCTTGCCTGTATTATTACCTCGTAGAGTACAGAAATCAACTTGGGGATATAGTTAAGAATTGCGCTACTTCCATACTGCTTGATAAGCTGGCAAAAAAGTTTGGAGTAACCTGCCATGAAGTGGACGTTGGTTTTAAAAATATTTCATCAAAAATGCGTGAGACTGACGCTTTGATTGGCGGTGAGTCCAGCGGTGGATTGACTTGCCGTGGCTACGTTGAAGGCAAGGATAGTGCGTTCAGCGCATCCTTATTTATGGAAATGTGTATTCGTATGAAGAAACCCGTTTCTGAGATTGTCCGTGAGGTTTGTCAGTTTGCAGAATACGATTACAGCTGTATTGAAATGGAAGTTCCGTTGAATGATAGTAAATGTACGATTGAATTCCTCGGTTCGGTAATGCCTGATTTGGGAAGGGAAATAGTACGTGTTTCACAGTTCAATAATAACGTTAAATACTATTTCAATAATGATTGCTGGGCTCTTTTAAGGTTTTCGGGTACGGAACCTATGTTGCGTTTATTTGTAGAGGCGGAGACGGAAAAAGAAACTCAACGCATTGCTGCAGCTTTGGATAAGTTTATTCACGAGGGACCTTTAAACTTAGATTATGATAGAAAAGTCGGTTGAGCTATTTAAGGAAATACAAAAAATTTTACAGGGGCATGGCAAGGCTGAAAATCGCTTACCTGAAAATGCATGGTTTATCGGTGAAGATTGTGTTGCTTGTTTCCCTACTGTTCATAGCGAAAGCCGATACCCTTACAGCGTGGATGGGTTTACTCTTTGGGCATATCGTTCAGGATACATAAGCGTAAACGAGAGTACGTTTACCCTATTCCCGAACGTCGATGAAGGTAAACAGCCCTATCTTGCATTTTTTGCCGGTAAAAAATGCGGTGAAGAATATATACCGTATTCGTTGACCGGTGTTGCTTCACAACCTCGTGAAAGAGTAAATCGCTGTACCGTATTTACGCCGTCCGCAGCCTATTATCTGGTTGCTGAGGAAGACTTGAATCTATCGTTGCGTATTGCTTTGGATAACGATAAGAGCATACTGCTTTCAATGTGTGCACAAAATAATTCTTCACATCTGCAGGAAGTTTATCTTGCCTCCTACATCAATTGCCTTATGCGTTATATGATGGTTGAGGACGTGGAAAGTAAGTGGTTTAAAGTTGGAAAGAAGTATCCCAACGGCTTTATTATTGAAAGCGTTGTAGACGTTACCCGTGAAAAATCCGTAAATTTCTATGCGGCGATTGCTATAAGTTTATCGGGAAATCAATGCGGAGTGTCATCGACGACTTCACGAGCTGATTTTGCAGGCGGAAAGAATAAAACTATTAATTGCGCAGAGGCATTGTTTAAGGGTGAATTTACTCAAGAAAGGCCTGTCTGCGGATTTACTGACACGGCTATAGCCGGTGAGATAACCCGTTTTAATTTGCCCGGCGGTGGCTTTTGTGAACAGGATATCGTCATTCGCATATATACCAACAAAGAGGAGGCGGAAAAGTTCCTTTTAAATGGGATTGCTCCCGGTATGGTCGATAAAGCCGTTCAACGTCTGGAAGAGAAGGACAAGGTTAAACACTCCGATGAGGCGATGTTGCGCATGAACTTTGGTGCAACTTCCGGTGAGATAAACGGCGGTGCGTTTGAAAAGTTTGTTAGCCAGGTAATAAGGCAGGTTGAATACTGCGCTCTGGCAAAAACTTCTACTCTTTCTATGCTCGGTATGCGAGACGTGTTTCAGCAGATTGAGTCTGCGTTGATGTGGAACAGTTCCGAGTGCCGTAAAAAAATGCTGGAAGCGTTTTCGTTTATAGGCATTGACGGTCGTGTTCCCCGTCAATATTCTCTGCCTGCATGCAAAGGCGGTATTCCCGTTATGGATTTAAGGGAATTTATAGACCAGGGCTTATGGATAATTGATGCGGTTTATACCTATCTTGCCTATACGGGGGACGTAGATTTTCTTAAAGAAGAATGTGGATATTACGTTTATCGTGGCAGAGAGACCTTATGTACCGATGAACATGATAGTGTAGAAAAGCATCTGCTTCGCATTATCGATTTCCTGATTGAAAACCTGGATAAAAATACCGGTTGCCTGCGCATTCTTTACGGTGATTGGAACGATGCGTTAGACGGTCTTGGAACTAATAAATCGGGAGAAGGTTTCGGGAGCGGTGTGTCGGTAATGGCTACACTACAGCTTTATAAAGCACTCGGGGAAATGGCTGAAATACTTGAGGTATACGGTGGCAACGCAGAAAAAGCAAAACGTTTGCGTGATTGTCGAATTGATATAGGAAACAGCCTTAATAAATTCGCCCTGCAGAAAAAAGACGGGAAGCGTCGTATTTTGCATGGTTGGGGTGATAAGCAAGAGTACTTTGTAGGAAGTTATAATGACGTTGACGGTGTCGAACGAGATGCGTTGACAGCAAATGCCTTTTGGGTACTGTCCGACCTTTACGAAGATGACAAGTCAATTAAAGCCGATATTTTGTCGGCTTATGAGCGGTTGGATTCCAAATACGGCTTGAAGACTTTTGAGCCTGCGTTTGAGCGTGGGTGCAAAGGAGTAGGACGTATCCCTAATCTTCCTGCAGGAACGGCTGAAAACGGTGCGGTGTACGTTCATGCAACTTTGTTTGCAATTTGGTCACTGTTTAAAATGGGTGAGAGCAAAGTTGCCTGGGAACAGTTGTTCAAAATTATACCGTTATCGCACGAATTTATTTCTACATCGCCCTTCGTTATGTCTAATTCATACGTTTGCAACGAACAATTAAATGCGGACGGCGAATCTATGAGTGATTGGTATACGGGTAGTGCGACAGTATTAATCAAAGTATTGTGCCGTTGTGTATTTGGAATCGAACTTACACAGACACACATTACGATAAATCCTGCAGAATATATACCTTTTGATAATGCGGAAATTTCCATTTGCGTTAGAGGAAATATTTTAAAAGTTCGCCTCGAGCGAGATGGGGATAACAGAAAGTTGTTTATAAACGGTACTGAATATAAGTCGGTATATACGGCAGAATTACCGTCAACCGATAATATCAGTGCATAGTAATTTAAACTTGATGAGAGAATAAAGTATATGAAAATGACGTTCAGATGGTATGGCGAAAAGGACAGCATACCTTTAAGCTACATAAAGCAAATTCCCAATATGAGCGGTGTGGTAACCGCCGTTTACGATACCCCTGTAGGTGAAGTATGGGAGATGGATAAAATTCAAAGATTGAAAACCCTTTGCGACGAAGTAGGGCTTGAAATGGAAGTTATCGAGTCCGTACCCGTACACGAGGACATAAAGCTCGGCAAACCTTCAAGGGACAGATTGATAGCCAACTATGCCGCAACTATCCGCAATTTAGGCAAGGTGGGTGTAAAGTGCATATGCTATAACTTTATGCCTGTTTTCGATTGGCTTCGCACCAATTTAAAAACGGTTGCAAAGGATGGCAGTAACTCGCTTTCGTACAACCACGAAGAGCTTATGCGGTTAGATCCAAAAAATCTTCATCTTCCCGGCTGGGACGAGAGCTATACGACGGATGAGTTAAATTCGTTGCTTGCCGAATATAGCGGAGTTACTCACGAAAAGATGTTTGAAAACCTCGTGTATTTTTTAAACGGCATAATGCCTGCATGCGACGAGGCGGGGATAGATATGGCAATTCACCCCGACGATCCCCCTTGGGATATGTTCGGTTTGCCCAGAATAATCACGGGTGCAGACAGCTATGATAAGATGATAGAGGCTGTCCCCAATAAGCACAACGGCTTTACTTTCTGCACGGGTTCGCTTGGTGCCGGTAGGGAGAACGACCTGCCCTATATGGCGCAAAAGTATGCAGACAGAATTTTCTTTGCGCATATCAGGCAGTTAAAGTACTGCGGTGAGAAGGACTTCTGCGAGGCAGGGCATCTGACGAGTGCAGGTAACCTTGATATATACGGCATTGTAAAGGCGCTTATCAAGGGTGGATTTAAAGGCTACGTCCGTCCCGACCACGGCAGAAATATCTGGGGCGAGGACGGCAAGCCCGGTTACGGCTTATATGACAGGGCTTTAGGTGCCGCATATCTCAACGGCTTATTTGAGGCAATCGAAAAAGAAGGAAAATAAATATGGAACTACCCATCAAAGTAGAGGATTTACAAAATAAAGTTGCAGTAGTTACGGGTGCAGGCGGTGTAATCTGCTCCATGCTTGCAAAAGCACTTGCAAAGGCTAGCGCAAAGGTAGCCCTTCTCGATTTGAACGAGGAAGCGGCTAAAAAGTATGCTAAGGAGATAACAGACGAGGGCGGTATAGCTTACGGCTATAAGGCTAACGTTTTAGATAAGGAGAGTTTAAAGGAGTGTCACACTCAGATACTCAAGGACTTGGGCAAGGTTGATATTTTAATCAATGGTGCTGGCGGAAATAACCCCAGGGCTACAACCGATAAGGAGTATTTTGAACTCGGTGATATAGACGCTGAAACCAAATCTTTCTTCGATTTGGAGCAGAGCGGAGTGGAGTTCGTATTCAACTTAAACTTTATGGGCACCCTTCTTCCCTCGCAGGAATTTGTAAAGGATATGGTGGGCAGAGAGGGCTGTACGGTACTCAACATTTCAAGTATGAATGCCTACACGCCGTTAACCAAAATCCCTGCATATTCGGGGGCTAAGGCGGCAATTTCCAACTTTACGCAGTGGCTTGCAGTGCATTTTTCAAAGGTGGGAATAAGGGTAAACGCAATCGCACCCGGCTTCTTCTCAACAGCACAGAACAAAAAGCTTTTATGGAACGACGACGGCACTCCTACCGCAAGGACGGGCAAAATTCTCGCCGCAACGCCTATGGGCAGGTTTGGTGAGATGGACGAGCTGGTTGGTGCAACACTCTTCCTGCTTTCTAACAGGGCGGCTGGGTTTATAACAGGCGTCGTCCTTCCTATAGACGGTGGTTTCTCGGCTTATTCAGGCGTTTAAAAAAGCAATGATGAAAGGTAAAACTTATTAAAACAAAGGCAATTACAATAATATAATGGGAACGATAAAAAGCGGAAATTTAGAGATAACCGCAACGGAGCTTGGGGCAGAGATAATAAGCGTAAAGCATAACGGCAAAGAGAGGTCATGGCAGAACGATAACGGCAGTTGGAGCAGACATGCCCCTGTGCTGTTTCCCGTGTGCGGCATTTGTGAAGTGCGAGTAAATGGCATAGTATATGACTGTTCAAAGCACGGCTTTGCAATAAAAAGCAAATTTACAGTGGTTGAACAGACTGAAAACAGCTTAAAATACCGCCTTGTATCAAGCGCAAGAAGTAAAGATATATTCCCTTACGCATTTATCCTTGAAGTCGGGTATGAGATTGAAGGTAATGAATTGAAAATCACTTACGAAGTATATAACCCGCAGGACAGGCAATTGTATTTTTCCTGTGGCGGACACGATTCCTTTGCGTTGGATAAGGGACTTGAAAACTATGAACTCCAGTTTGAAAAGGACGAAGTGTTTGAAAGTAAGCTTGTAGACGTAAAGGGATATTTAACGGGCAAGAGCAGGCTTTTGGGAAGTGGTAAAACGCTTGATTTAACCACCGATTTGCTTGAAAAAGAAAATTCAATCTGCCTTGATAAACTCAACTCACGTAGTGTAACATTGCGAGAAAAGTCAACGGGTAAAGAGGTTGTAAAGGTTAGTTTTCCCGACAGCGAAAAATTAGTGCTATGGCACCCTGACGGTTCAAAAATGCTGTGCATAGAGCCTTGGCAGAACCTGCCCGACACCAAAGACGAAAACAGGGAATTTAGTCAAAAGGACGGGGTGATTAAGGTTGCGCCGTTCGGAAGAAAGGTAATTACGAGAACAGTCAGGTATTATTGATAAGGTGAAACAAATGAAAATCATAGTAGTAGAAAATTACGAAGAGATGAGCGAGAGGGGAGCGGAGATTATTGCAGAAGTAGTGAAAAGCACCCCCAATGCAACGTTAGGGCTTGCTACGGGCTCAACTCCCATAGGGCTTTATAAAAAGCTTATATCCGAATACGAACAGGGTGAGATAAGTTTTAAAGAAATCAGCACCGTAAACTTAGACGAATACATAGGCTTAGACGGCGAGAATAATCAAAGCTATCGCTACTTTATGAATACTCAGCTGTTCAATCACGTGGATATAGACAAAGCCAACACCCACGTACCCAGCGGAGTTGCCGAGGATATGGGTAAGGAGTGCGAAAGGTATACGCAGATTATAAGGGACAACCCCCAGGTTATACAGCTTTTAGGGCTTGGCAGTGACGGGCATATAGGCTTTAACGAGCCCGGTTCGCCCTTCGACGGTCATACGCATATAGTAGAGCTTGAAGAGAGCACAATAAAAGATAACGCCAGACTATTTGACAGGATAGAGGACGTACCTAAAAGCGCAATAACAATGGGAATAGCCGACGTAATGCAGGCAAAGAGAGTGCTGTTAATTGCCAACGGTGCAAACAAAGCCGAGGCGGTAAAGGCAATGATCCAGGGTGAAGTTACGGAAGCTTGCCCTGCAAGTATACTGCAAAGACACAGTAACGTTACGGTAATTATAGATAAAGAGGCGGCGAAACTTCTATGAAATGTTTTAAAGGCGTAAAGGCTTACGTAGATGGCAAAGGCGTAGTTAATGCGGACATATGCTTTGATGAATGCATAATATCTACCGAGAAAGCCGAGGGGGAAGAGATAATTTTACCCGAAGGTTTAATCGTTGTGCCGGGTTTTATAGATTTACATATCCATGGTGCAGGCGGAAGCGATACAATGGATGCAAGCGAAGAAGCCTTGGAAAGGATAAGTAAAACTGTAGCCCAAGAAGGTACCGTAGGCTTCCTCGCCACGACAATGACGCAGAGTGAAGAGAACATAATCAAAGCCTTAACATCTGTAAAAGAATATGACAAAGAAAACGGGGCGAGAATACTCGGCGTTCATCTTGAAGGACCGTTCATTTCCCCCGAATACGCAGGCGCTCAACCGAGAGAGTATATTGTAAACCCCAACGTTGAGCAGTTTAAAAAGTATAATACTGCAAGCGGAAACAGAATAAAAAAGGTAACCGTTGCCCCCGAAGAAGATTGTGCGGAAGATCTTATAAAATATTTAAAATATAACGGCATAATAGCCTCAATCGGTCACTCCAACGCAACGGCGGAAGACGTCAAACGTGCGATAGTTAGCGGTGCTGAGAGTGTAACCCACACTTTCAACGCACAGTCTCCATTTAAACATAGAGATATAGGCGTAGCAGGTAGTGCAATGCTGAATGACGAGCTCTCCTGCGAGATAATAGCTGACGGCGTTCACGTAAGTTTTGATGCAATAAAATTTTTAGTAAAGAATAAACCCAAGGATAAAATTACACTCATTACAGACGCCATAAGAGCCAAGGGCTTAGGCGATGGTGAGAGCGAGCTTGGCGGACAGAAGGTATACGTCAAAGACGGACAGGCAAGGCTTGAAAACGGAACGCTTGCAGGAAGCGTTTTAAAGATGAATATAGCCGTTAAGAATATGGTTGAAGGGGTTGGCGTACCCTTTACACGGGCTATAGATTATGCCACTAAGAACCCTGCAAAGCAGCTTGGAATATACCAGGAAACAGGCAGTATATCCGCAGGCAAACGTGCAGACTTTGCCGTATTAGATAGGGACTATAACGTTATAATGACTGTAGTTGCAGGTAAGATAGTTTATTCACAAATATAAATACCCATTATAGTTTTTCATTCAATTTCCTTATTATTTTTTTCACTCTTCTCTCCACTCACCGTGGGGAGGAGATCGTGAAAAAAATTTAACTTTACAAAACAATATATTGTGTTATAATAGAGAATAAGGAGACTAATGGAGCAAAATGTCAGAAATAGCAGTAAAAAATTTAAGCGTAGTATATAAATCCAAGAAACGAGAAGCTGTTGCTTTAGACGATTTCAGTGCGACTTTCAAAGAAGGTATGAACGTTATAGTAGGCTATTCGGGTTGTGGTAAGACTACACTGCTTCGTTGCATATTAGGGCTTGTCGACTATGACGACGGAGGTATATTTTTAGATGGGCAGGACTTGTATGATATAGCCACTAAGGACAGAAACTTCTCATTCGTATCGCAGGAGTACGTTCTTTATCCGCAGTACACCGTATTTGAGAATATTGCCTTTCCGTTAAAGCTGCTAAAGGCAGGCAGAGAGGAGATAACCCAAAGGGTAAAGGAAATGGCTGAGATGCTGGATTTAACGGCATGTCTTAACCGTAAACCCAAGCATATATCAGGCGGACAACAGCAAAGAGTTGCAATAGCCAGAGCACTCATCAAAAGGCCGTCAGTTTGCTTAATGGACGAACCGTTTTCTAACACGGACGAGGTGATGAGAGCGCAGACGGTACGTTGGCTTAAAAAGGCGTTCGACGTAACGGGGTGTACCTGTTTATACGTTACTCACGATTTCAAAGAAGCTTTAATACTTGCCGATACTATCTACGTTATGAACGAGGGCAAGTTAGAGCTTTGCGGCACTCCGGACGATGTTTTCAATTCGGACAACCAAGTTGTTAAAATTTTGAAGGAGGGTAGTGGGCTTTAATTATGAATATGCTATATTCAAAAGAGGACGTAAAAAGTCTTAAAAAACGCATGTGGCAGTTTGTTGCTATATGTATTGCGCTTGTTGTAATAGCCGTAGTGGTGGGCGTTGTAACCTGCTTTTTCGTAAACGACAATAACGCTGCTCTGCTCAAAATTATTAATATGGTTTTAAGCTCGGTATGTGCCTGTGTTGCCCTATATTTTCTTGTTAACAACGTTGCGCCCATAAGGGCAAGAAAAAACTACGTAGAAAAGATGGTTAACTCACCCCATAAAACAATACGTGGCAGGGTTACGGGCAAGGGTAAGAAGATAACGAGTGTAAAGCACTTGAATTTATCCGAAATCTATTTGAACGATGAAAGCGGCAAAGAGATCTTATTATATTGGGACGAAGATATTGGCGAACAAAACCTTGAAGGACACGTAGTTGAATTCAAGGTTGTAAACAACAAAATAGTAGGCTATGGTGATGCACTATGAAAAACATATTACACAGGATAGGTAAAGATATCTGGGCATATATAGTGTGCATATTCGTAGTTATTATGCTGTGGAGTTGGATATTCAACATAATTACGAAGGTAAAGACGGAAGAAAAAGTAAGCGTATTTATAGCAACGTACACGAATAAATTTGAGAAGTATGAAGAACTCAACGATACCAGACCCGAGTATTTGAGGACAGTGGAATTAAACGCTTGCTCAATAAACGACGGAATATTCTCATCTTACTTAAGTGTTTACGGGTATGAGATCGGGGATATACTAATACTCCCCGAAAGCTATTTAAGTAAAGATAATTGCGCATATTATTACGCAGAAATATCTGCCACATATCAGGCTGCTTTTGAAAATCTTGGATATTATACTACTGAAAACGGGAAAGTATATGGAATCAAGATACACGACAAAGATACTCACGAAAGTGTAATAGATTGTATTAGCTATGGCGATGAGGATAAGGAACAGAACTATTATCTTCTTTTCAACAGAAAGTCCGTGCATTTGAGCGACTTATCGGACGAGAGTAAGAAAAGCGAAATGAACGGTGCAATAGAGATAGCAAAGAGGTTGCTTGAGTTATGAAGAAGATGAAATGTACTCTCGACGACTACACGGCAGATGATTTGCCGTTGACGAGAAAGGACGTATTCTGCGAGTGCTATAGGGAACACTTTGGGCTGTTATTCAAAATCGGCTTATTGTGTCTGGCATTTTTAATACCCGTGATAATTGTGTCTTTTATGCGCGATTTGCATATAATTTCGGCAGTTGGGGCATTGGAAGAACAAACTGCGGAAAATATAGCTACGATATATTATCAGGCAGACGTGGTATACGGCTTATTTTCGATTGTTGCTCAAATACTGTTTGCCGTTTTGTTTGCCGGCGTGGTGCAGATATTAAGGCAGACGTTATGGAACGAACCAATCTTTTTCGGTGACGATTTAAAAAGAGGTTTAAAGAGCAACTCTTTAAAGTACGGAGTAACCGTTTTATTTATTTCAATTATAAATTATGTAGTTAGTGCATATACGCAATCTGTTTTGTATTACGTTTTAAACGGCATATTTCTGGTGTTAGTAGTGCCTATAGCGGCGTGGTTTTTGTTACAGGGAATTTACTATAATTTAGGTGTCTTTGATAGCTTAAAAAACGCTGTACTACTGTATATAAAGACGGTGCCTGTAACGCTGCTTTTACTCGTCTGTACGATTGTGCCTTTCTGGCTGGTGATGAATTTAATTACGTTACTGATTGTAAAATATTTAGTTTTAGTATTGCTGTACGTACTGTATATCGTACCGCTGACAATGTGCTGGATGTTGTACGCCTCGCACATTTTCGATAAATTTATAAATAAAGTGAATCATCCCGAAATATATCGTAAAGGGATGAGAATAATCAAGGAATAAATCTAATCGCAGAAAACGCGTTATTTATATTAAAAGATAAAGGAGAAAAATGGTATGGCTGGATTATCATTGAAACACATTTATAAGGTATATTTCGGTAAGGAAAAGAAGAGGAAAAAGAAGGGCGAGACGCAACAACGTAGCGGTGACTTCATGGCGGTAAAAGATTTCAATATGGAAATTGAAGACGGTGAATTTATCGTGTTTGTAGGTCCTTCCGGTTGTGGTAAGTCGACTACTCTCAGAATGATAGCTGGCCTTGAGGAGATAACGGCGGGTGAACTGTACATAGGTGACAGGCTTGTAAACGACGTAGAGCCCAAGGATAGGGATATAGCGATGGTATTCCAAAACTATGCATTATATCCCCATATGACTGCCAGAAGCAATATCTCTTTTGGGTTGAGAATAAGAAAGGTGCCTGTTCCCAAGATGGACAAAGAAGGCAACCCTGTTCTCGCCATTGATAAGAAAAAGGTTAAGGAGATAAAGGTAAGACTTAAAGCAGTAGAAGATAGCTTATCCTCTACCGAGATTACCGAGGAGTTGAAAGCCAGTCTCGAAGCGAAGAAGGCAAAGCTTGAAGAGGAGTTAAAATATTATAGCGAAACTCCCGTGCAGACCTATTGCTACAAGCACATACCTAAGGAGGAGATAGATAAAAAAGTCAAGTGGGCGGCAGGCGTACTTGGCGTGGAAGATTTACTTGATTCTAAACCCAAGGCAATGTCAGGCGGACAGAGACAGCGTATCGCTTTAGGACGTGCAATCGTTCGTGAACCTAAAGTAATGCTTTTGGACGAGCCTTTATCCAACCTCGACGCTAAGTTGAGAACCTCTATGAGAGCTGAAATAGTTAAGCTCCACGAGCAGTTAAAGACTACGTTTATCTACGTAACCCACGACCAGATAGAGGCAATGACAATGGGTACGAGAATAGTCGTAATGAAGTTGGGCGTAGTACAGCAGATTGACACTCCTACAAACCTCTTCGATTATCCCGAAAACAAGTTTGTCGCAGGGTTTATAGGCACGCCGCAGATGAACTTCTTCGACGTAAAGATTAAGAAAGACGGTGAAAACCTCGTCGTAACGTTTGCAAATAATGAAACGCAGAGCTATAACCTTAAGAATATGCGTAAGATAGACGAGACGTATTTAGACGGTGAAGATCATGAAGTTACCTTAGGTATTCGTGGTGAGAACATAGTACTTGATGACAGCGGTCTTACTACTACGCTTACCATTAAGGAAATTTTAGGCAACACTACGCAGATGTTCGTTAAAGTATCTCCCGACGTCCCCGATTGCATAGTATGTCTCTCTGACCGCAACAACATCAAGGCAGGAGATGCGGTAAAGATTAAGTTTGACGAGAGAAAGCTCCACTTCTTCAACAAGGAAACTGAACTTGCTATTATGTCAAGAGAATTGTATTGCTAAACAATGTACTATATAGGAATAGATTTAGGCGGAATGAGCGCAAAGTGTGCCGTTTTAGTTGACGGTGTGCTTTGTGGCGTCTGCCGTTGTAAGACGGATAAGAATAATACCCCCGAACAGACGGCAACAGACCTTGCTGTTTTAGCTGAGCAAGCAATAGCCCAAAGCGGAATTGCAAAAGAGCAGATAGGCGGAATAGGCATAGGCTCACCCGGCATAATAGACAGCGAAAAGGGCATAGTGGCAAGCTGGGCGAATTTCGGTTGGGAAAATGTTAAGCTTTCAAAACTCGTAAGCGAAAAGGCAGGTTTGCCTGTATACGTTTTAAACGACGCCAATGCGGCAACGTATGGTGAATATGCCTACGGTTCGGCTAAAAAATACCGTTCTGCCGTAATGCTTACAATAGGTACCGGCGTTGGCGGTGGAATTGTTATTGACGGAAAGCTAATAGAGGGTAACGGAGGCGCAGGGGCGGAACTCGGTCACGAAGTTATCCGTTTCGGCGGTGAAAAATGCAGTTGTGGCAGACGGGGTTGTTTAGAGGCGTATGCCTCTGCAACGGCACTTATCAGGCAGACTAAAAAGGCTATGACTTTGCATTCGGAAAGTCTGTTATGGCAACTGTGCAATCAGGATATCGATAGAGTAAACGGCAAAATAATCTTCGAGGCGTTTAATTCGGGGGATAAAACGGCAAAGACTATCGTCAATAAGTACCTCGGCTATCTATCGGAGGGTGTAGTAAACTATGTGAATATATTCCGTCCTGAAGCAATAATCATAGGCGGAGGTATAAGCGCACAGGGCAAGGTTATAACAAAGCCTATTCAAAGAAAGGTCAACAGGTTTATGTTGGGCGGTAAAAATTCACCGTCAGTAAAGGTAGTTGCGGCAACGCTTGGCAACGACGCAGGCATATACGGTGCAGCAGCATTTGCGGAGAATAAAAGTTAACGTTCCTTTAAATATTAACGGCGCAGCGGATATCCGCAGCACCGTGCGTTATATATTATTTGTTTAATTTTTTAATGCGGTAATAGGTATGACGTAAACGCCGTCGGGTCTTAGATATGCCGCATTAGTCAAACCGCAGATTACGCATAATACGGCAGGAGCTTTGCCTCCCGTTTCCGTGATTGAATTGCGGATATTTATCAGGTTTTCCGCCGCCTTGTCAATTTGGTTTGCACCAAGTTTTATTTCAAAAGCGCACCAACGCCCGTCGTTTAATTCAACTACGGTATCTATTTCTCTGTTTGCATAATCCTGATAATGGAATACTTGAGCTCCGAATGATTCAGCGTAAATCTTAATATCCCTTTCGCAAAGGGCTTCAAATAAAAATCCAAACGTTTCAAGGTCACCTATCAGTCTTTCGGGCGTAGCGTGCAATAGTGCGCAAGCAAGTGCAGGGTCGCAAAAATGGCGTTTCTCTGCCTGTTTTACTCGCACGGACGAGCGAATGTTGGTAGCAAAGGGCTTTTGGTTATCAAGAAGGTAAAGTCGTTCAAATACGTCAAGGTAGGATGATACCGTATCGTAATCAACCGACTCGTCGTCAATCTCTTTTATATCGTCAGTCAGTCTCTTTTTACTTGCGGTTGTACTTTCGTTTCTTGCAAGCGAACGTAACAATAATCGCATTTTATCGGTATCGTATTTTATACCGTCGATTCGTTGAGCATCATCTGTCAATATTGTTTCGATATATGACTCGGCAATCAACTGTGCATTTTCAAAGGGGATATCCATAGCTCCTGGGAAACCGCCTCGAACGATATAGTTGGCAAGATTTCTTAAATCGACTTCGCCCGTCAGCGCAGGAGTAAGCTTGCCTTCGCACAAATCGTGAAGAGAAACTTGTCCGCTTGAATCTCCCGATTCGTATAGCGACATTGTGCGCATTCGCAGTTTTCCGATTCGTCCCGCACCGCTGTGTATTCGCTTTTCTTTCTTTTTGGAGGTGGAAGAACCCGTCAGGATAAATTGTCCTTTCTGCCCTCGTTGGTCAACGGCGTAGCGGACGGCGTCCCAAATTACTTCAACTTCTTGCCATTCGACAATCAGCCTCGGTGTTTCTCCTTCCAGAATTAATGCAGGAGACATCTCCGCTAAACGCCTGTTCTGAAAGTTGTTTGCTGAATCTGCAACTAAAAACTCACTTTTTGCGTGGTAAGATGAAATCCAGGTCTTTCCGCACCATTTGGGACCCTCTATGCAGACGGCGCCGAAAGTAGCTAAGTATCTTTCGACTTGCTCATCCATTATTCTCGCTTTATATTTACTTCTGTCGGCAATGCGTTTCATAAGCAGTCTCCTGAAATTATTATTGTTTTAATTGTAACACGTTCGGTATAATTTTGCAATACCGTTCGGTAATATTTTTACATTTTATTCGGTACAATTTTATGGGATTGTTCGGCATAATTTGTCGATTAACAAAAATTTAACCCCTCCGCAAGAAAGGCAGAGGGGTATTGCTTTGTTAATATGGCTAACTTCTTGTGTCGACGTCGGAGAGGTCGAAACATTCGACGGCGAGGCGGACGCCGAATTTGAAACCCCTGACGTAATAGCTCTCGGCTATGAGAGAGTGGCGATAGCTGTACTGCTCTACAAATTCATCGAACAGCTTGATTTGTTCGGCAGAAAGTGTCGCACGCAGTTTTTCGTATAACTCGCTTTCACGTGCGTCAATTTTGTCGTATTCCGTTGTCGTCGGCACGTCAATCATTTCGTCCGAAAGAGTGCCGTCAAAAAACGCTTTTATGATTTTGCTTTCCATAAATAACTCCGTTAATGTATATTCAAAAAAGTACGGTTATCGACAATAGAAACTCTCTCATAATATTTTATTTTATAGGTTTAATTTTATAGTTTATTTTGGCAAAATTGGCTTGTCGCACGAAGTCGCAAGATTTTTCAAACGTTTCAAAAACGGCTGATTTTAAGCGATTTTTGATTAAAAACGCCCGAAATCGGGTCTTTTTTAAACCGCCGTGTACCTTCAAGTCCAACAAGCGGAGCCATTCCGGTGACTAAGCATAAGAGGATCCACCTGTTCCCATTCCGAACACAGAAGTTAAGCTCGTTTACGTGTCGCCCCGTTGCTTTGCAACGGCACGAGCGAATGCGAAGTAAAGTACTTACACTCGTCGCTGCAAACTGCACATTAAGCCGTTTGAAAAAACTCAAACGGCAACTTTGCTGCGTTTGCGTCTTCTCTTCCCACAAAATCTTTGCTTTGGCAAATCTTTTGCGGGAACCCTGTATAAATGGAGGATATGAAGTTGCCGGATTTCAATTGTAAGCCGCTGCGATTTGTCGCAACGGCTTTACACTATTTTTAAGCCGTTTTACGCAATAATTGCTTAAAAATCCCCGTTTTTTATAGTGATATGCTAACTTATCCATAGCCGAAGTATAACATATTAAATATGACGGTTATAGTCATAATTATAAAAGTAATTTCGATTTTTTTTAGAAAATTTGCGCTTGCTCTTCCATTGATGAATTTTGAATTTTCTCAAATTTAAAAAATCTCTTATATCAATTACTTTAATAATTTAATAATAGAACCTATGAACGCAATGAATAGAAATATATAGGTACTGTCGGCTATTTATAAATACCGTAAAGTTTATATTGAAAACAATTTTTACTAATTGAGGGAAAAATGATTAAGGCTGCAAATTGTATAGTCAACATGATTATCAAGATTTAATATGTAGATACAATTCGTGTGAAGAAGATCGACCACTAAGGTGCTGTCATAATTATTTTAGGGATTAGTGTTGGCTTAGCTGCGATCTATTTTCAACTTCGTTTCGGGGGCATATATATTTGACCTATTTATAATTTAAACAGGTGGCAGATTAACCAGGTTCAATAAAATAACACATAGAAACTGAAAATTGTATGCTTTTTTTAACTCAAATACTTGCGATAGAAAGAAGTATATGGTATAATTACTTTTGTCGAATTATACCCTGTTTTGTCGATAAAAGGATTGCTGAAAACATATGCGGCTATTTTCAGAGCTGGGATAAAACTGTAAAAGTAAAACAAATCAAATTATTTGGAAGATACAATTGCTTACTGATTATTATTACAACAATCTAGCGGCATCTGAACAGAATGCTTACAATACCATCAAGTTTGCATTAGACGTTCAAGATGCGGAGTGTACGGTTTCGGGAATAGGTTCCGTCGCCGCCGCCGCAAGGGTCTGGAATGCGGTACTGCTTGACCACCCGGAAATTATTCATTATTCGGGTCTGTTTTGTCGCCCTGCTGCTTCGGGTGGGAATATAAAGTTCAGGTTTCAATATACAGAAGTCGATAGGCAAGCCTATGAAGAAAGACTCAATCGGCTTATAAACAGGATTAATGCTCAGATGACCGATAACACCTCTGACTACGTTGCGTGCAAGATAATTTTGGATGAATTGGCTTCTTTTATCAAATACGAGGACGGGGTTTTAGAAGAATATTTACGGTTGGAGATGGATAATACAGCTGAATCGGCAGATTTTATTGTCAGGCACGCAAGCTCGTTTACGGCATACGGTGTTCTGATGAACTCAAAAGGGGTTTGTAATGGAATATCCAAGCTGTTTAAAATTGTCTGCGACAGGTTTGGTGTTCAATGCGCTTGCGTTGAGGCAAAAACGCTCGATTGCAGAGAAGGTTCGTCCAACAATCACATGTTAAACGTCGTGGAAATAGACGGTGAACGTGCCTTTGTTGACTTGACCAACTGTTTAAAGAGGGATAATCTCCCCGTCGTCATTTACGATTATTTCTTAGTGACACAGCGTATTATTTCTAAAGCTTTCACGGTTGAAGGCGATTTCGGATGTAATAACGAAAGGTTAAACTATTACGTCAATAACAATCTCCATTTTACGTCGGTGAATGATTTAAGGTTATATCTCTCTGCATATGCCATGCGTTTAACGGGTGCAGTCAGGTGTTTTTACGACGGTAATAAATTAGACGACGATAAACTACGAGATTTGTTTTTTGAAATTATCAACTACCATTGTAGAGACGGTTATGAAATGCAATACGCAAGTGTTCATAACGGTTTTTGCACAGGTCTTATTAAATCAAGTTCGGAGGTCTGAATTATGGAAGATAGCAAAAAAATGAAATGGCAAAAAGATCTGGATACCTTTTTCCCGATTTACAATTCGTTTATCTTAGAGGGGTTTATTGACGATATGCAGCCGTACGAAGATGAAAACGGTGAGATAAAGTTCTGCAAGCTCTATGACTATTTTGATAAAGTCTACAGCAATCACACCGACCCTGCAATGCGGAAACGCGTTATTATCTACGACCCTACCGAGTCAGATGATAAGAGGTTTAAAATTTGCGACAGCGAGTGCATAATGGGGGAAGTTCCCGACGAGAATGGGGGAGAACCGAGGAGGGTTGCCAACTACATGACCTCCCAGATGTCACAGCATTTTTGGGATATTGTGCACGACGAGGACCTGGATAGACTCTTAATAGACCATAGGTCATCGGGACCTTCGCTGGATTTTTCGCGCATACATTATGCCGTTACGGAGGGCAGCGGACGTCTACAGGAGTGGGAAATTCTCGATAAATTTAGGGAGATTTTTAATAATCTTTTCGGCAACCCCGATAACGGTGAACCGAGCGGATACCTGTTTGTCATTAAAATGACGTCAAGGCTTTTATCACGTAGTGGTGCTTCAAACGGATTGAGCGGTGAGGAGTTGATGATATTCAGGCAGTTGCTCAATATTGCCCAGAGTCTTGATGCCGAAGATGACGACGCTTCGCAGAGGCACCAGAGCAACAAGATTGTCATTCTTGCAAACCAGGTTCGCGATCTGCCCATGTGGTTTACAGATGAAATTGCCAATCCGTTTATAAAGCTTATCAACGTTTCAAGACCTTCCGAAGAGAATAAACTCAGTTTCTTCCACGATATGATTGCCGACGGTTGTTTCAGCGAGCAGTTTATCGAACAGTATAACAGGATCGATAGCGCGACCAGGGAGATGGAAAGACAGCTGAGGGAAAGCTCGGATAGCGGTAACGGCGGTACGGACTCTCAGACTGAGGTAATGGTAAAGCGCAATCCCATTGAGAAAAAGTTTTTGGCGTATACCAACGATTTCGGCATGACGATGTTGATGCGTTACAGGGATTATATAATCAATAACCCCATAGACGACCCCGAGAAGATAGGGTTTTCCGTATCTGCGTTCCGCGTAGGCGATTTGACAAATCCTTGGGATGACGAGGGTCGTATAAAGGAAATGCTCAACATAAAGGAGACGGTTAGCCGTAAGATTCAAGGGCAGGATTACGCTTTGGATTCGGCACAGGCAATCTTAACGAGAGCGGCTTTAGGGCTTGACCGTGCGGAAAACCCCAACGCCCCCCGCGTGGTGCTCTTCCTTGCAGGACCTACGGGTACAGGTAAGACCGAGCTCTGCAAACAGATTGCTGAAAGTATGTTCGGCAGTGAGGATAGAATAGTAAGGTTCGATATGTCCGAGTACGGGCAGGAAGAGTCCGACCAAAAGCTCTTCGGTGCCCCTCCGGGATACGTCGGTTATGAAGAGGGCGGTAAGCTTACCAACGCAATCAAGAAGGAACCCTTCTCGCTCGTTCTTTTCGATGAAATCGAAAAAGCCCATAACTCCATTCTCGATAAGTTCTTACAAATTCTCGGAGACGGCAGGTTAACCGACGGTAAGGGCGAGACGGTCAGGTTTACAGATAGTATTATTGTAATCACTTCAAATGCCGGTGTGTTTTCTTTCGAGGGGTTGACCAAAGAAAAGATTAAAGAGCTGATGAACGGGCATGAAAAACCGGAAGGTACAATGAATATGGAAGTGGTGGAACAGCTCGAAAAGCAGGCGGAGGACGAAAACGGCAATATCTCCGAAGAGGCATATGCGCAAATTTACGAAAAGGTGAAAGAACACTTAGTATATAACGTAAAATCCTATTTCCACTGCAAATTGCAAAGACCCGAGCTGTACGGACGTATAGAAGATTCGATAGTCTATTACAACTATATCGGCAGAGATTCGGTAGCTAAGATTGTCAATTCAAAGATCAATAACGTAATTAAGACTACAAAAGAGGCGATGGGCGTTGCTGATATCATTTGTCCCGACGAGGTAAAAGCTGCCATTGCCCTCTATTGTCAGGATTGTAAAGTCAGGGCATTGGGTGCAAGAGGCGTTATAAAGAGTACGGGTAAATTGTTTACAGGTAGTCTGTCCGACCATCTCTCAGACTATATCCGCGGAGTACACGGTAAGAGAAGGGGGGATTTAGTTGGCAAAACCTTAACCTGTTTTTGTCCTGCAATCATTACTTCGGCAGGCGATATTAAATGGAAAGAACTGAGCGCAAATGAGTAAGGTATTCGATAAACAAATAACAGAAGCTTTGGACAATGCTCAAAAGTTGAAATTGGCGGGAGAGGAAGAATTATCCACGCTGATGTGTCAGAAAATCGTTAAGAAAGTTGCTGTTTATAACAGCGTTGATTTAATCACTCTTTTTTACGGGGAAGAGGCATATTCAGACGTTCAGGACGTAGCAGACGCATTAAAGTATGTGTTTATTATAAAATGCGCAATGCAGGCATATGACGCAGTGTATTCAAAAAACTCCGCAAACTATGGAGCGGCTTCGTGGGCGAAGAGGGATAAAACCAACAGCAACAGGGATTTGCGCAGGTTTTTCGAATGGCTGCAGAGGCGGGATAAAAAGGTAGACGAGCGGGACTGCAACCAGTTCAAGGTCTTAATCAATCTGATGTCTAACTCCGACAACGTATACTTTAAGATGTCGGATAGAGTAGCCCAGATGACGTTAGTAGATATTATAAGTATGATAGTATCAGGTTCAGTAAGTGTTTCTTCCGACGGAGAATTGAGATGATTACTGTAGCAAAGTGTAAAAATGGACCGTTCGTCCAACTCCCCGAGAACGTCAACATCAAATCAGGCGATAGTATCCCCTGCCCCGACAGTTGTAATTACAAGGTCGGGGTATGCGCCAATCCTGAATGTTTTTCGGTAACGTCTGTATATCAGGTTGATGAAAAAAAATGTGTCGGTGCAAAAAGATATTCCGATGCTGAGGTCAGCTCGTATTGGGGGCAGGCAGACTTAGAAAATAGCGATAAGGAAGAGGATAATTATCCGAGCAAGGTTTCCGATTCCTCCGACAACGTTCCCGTAGGTGAAACAGTCGATATTCAACCGACCGTTCAGGCGCAGACGGAAGCCAATACAAACAGATCTTCTGCAAGACCTAAGACTTTCGGCAGGTCGTTGCGTACACAATCTGGCGGCACGTCCGACGATAGTCCGGCTAAAGTTGACGACGTATTAAAACCTCAGGGAAGCTATAACAGCTTTATGATGTCGGGTAAGGTTTACACCGACGATGCGTCGATTAAAGCTTTAATGCCTACCCAGCCCTTACGAAATGCATTATGGGAAGTATTCTCCTATTGGGAGACGCGTTCGGTATTCAAAGACGCAACCCAATTAAAAGACGAATTTATCTGGTTGATCACGACGTTGTCAACCCGTCCCTTCAAGAGAAACGAAATCGATAAGATTTTATCAAACGATGAGTACGGCGTTTCTGAAAAGTTCTTCTATATGTTCTATGACGTCATCTACCGCTATGAAAAGCCTAAAGGATTTTATTGGTGCGACGACGTTCTTTCGCTCTATCCTTTAATAGCGCTTTTCAGGGATAAAAGCGATTTTATGGTTAAGTACTGCAACCCGTCTTCGCAGGGCGAGCAATTCCGAGCCTTTTATATGAAGCATAAAAGGGAAGTTCTGCACTTTTTAGGCAGCGAGGACGAGGAAAAACTCTTCGGGGATATGACCTTAGCCTTAGCCAAAGACAGGGGGGATATCGTATTAATTGATAAATACAACAACTTTAACCCTATAAATATGGGTACTATCGACGTTTTTATCAACAATATGCAACAGCCTACCGATTTAGCCAATATGAATAACATGATATATTTTCTGAAAAGATATCGAGTTACCCGTCTTGGCGTATTCCCCAGAACGATTGAATATCCCTTTGAAGGACCTGCCGGAGCGAACGGAGCGAAGGAGGACGAAATTATATATTCAACTTTGGGTTTAGGTTCTTCATTGAGCCTTTCGGAGTACGATTGTTACGTTACTCTTTTACAAGAATATGTAAGGGCGTTTAACCCCCAAAAGGTTACGATAGGCGTTTTGACGTTTACGCAGAGTAACTTTTCAGCCGAATTGAAGGAGATTGTAAGGAGCTTTTGCAAAGCTCAGTTCGGTCAGGTTTCGGACGAGGAGATGAGGGAAATCAAGGGTCGTGCCTGGCTTGCAAAGAGTATCTATGACAGGAATATTTTGTCAACCTTTGTGCTGGAAAACAAAACTTACGTTGACAGCATTATGCAGTTAATAGTAAATCCCGTTCGGGAGAAGTATTTCTCTTTGTTTGACGATGCGGTTATACAGATGCGATACAGGGATTTGTCGGTTCATGAATACATTGAAGAATTGTTGCAGGACGAGGTCTATACGGTATGCGGAAGATTCAGGGAGGATGCCATCGTCCGTGAATATTTCGATAGCAGGATAAGGAATAATTGGAAAAAGGCAGATTTAAGCGAGTATTACGATAAATACGAAGAGCAGTTTTCTGCGTTTTTAAAGCAGTAAGCTTTAGTTGAAGGGGAGGGTAACGATGAGTTCAATAGATAAATATGTAGAGGGTGAAGCAAGGAGTATTAACCCTAACGTAAGGGTTGAAAAAATCGGCAGCCATATATACGGATATATGAACGGTACCAGAATATTTTCGATTGCAGATCGTTACGGATATTTAGACGATACCGAACGCAGTACTATCAGGGATGCAATCAAGGCATACGAGGCGGAGCAGGCAGAGCGTGAAAGAAGGGAGCGTATTCGCCTTGAAAACGAGCGTATTGCAGCCCTGAACGCCCTTAAAAGCAGTATAGCAGGCGTGAAAAACAGACTGTTGGAAGCGTATAACAATGCGCAGAGGTTATGCAGTCAAACGGATTCTTCCCTAAACGGCGTAGCGTCTGTACTTAACTCATTAAACTCATACAACATATCTGCCTATTTTGAAAGGGGTAAGACTTTAAAGGCTAAATCGGAGAGCGGCAAAGCGAGATTGGAGAGCCGGTACAGGACAAGCTTATCCGAGGTCGGACGTATTGAAAGGTCAATAAGCGACGGTCAATCGACGGAGAAGTGTATAAGTCAGCGGAATGAGTTGCGCTGGATTAACTTCAATGTAAGCAGTGCCGATCTGCCCAATGCGGAAATCGAGCAGTTTAAAGGTGAAGTATTAAAACTTAAAGAGGCACTCACTCAGGTAAAATTAATCGAAACCGAACTCAATAAGGTCAAGAGGGATGGGTTGGCAGGTTCGATTGCCGCATCTGCCCTTAAAGAGATAAAACAGTATGAAATACGTTCGTTGGAAGACGTAAACGCGCTCCTGCTCGCCGTGCAGAATCACCTTGTTGAAATTCAGAACGCAAGCTTTCAGCAGCAGAGCAAGGAGAGAAGCGATCAGATTGAATTGCTCAACGGAATATTGAAGTCGTGTTCCTATTGCCGTGAATACGTCATTAACCAGAATTACGAAGCCGTAGACAATCGGGTTGAGATAGTTAAAACGGCAAGCAGTGTTCTGGGTATGTACTCCGAGTTGGATACAGCCGCTTACACTACCTGCAGCAGGGAGAAAATTAAAGAGGCATACGAATTGACGCAAAGCGTATTGATAGGTAGCGCGTCGGACGTTCAGACGCTTGAACATTTAAAACGTCTGCAGGAAGAGGGCGCGATTTATAAACGTGATGACATTCTGCAAGCCGATAACTATGCGGACTATTTAAAAAAGCAAAAGGAGCTGATTGAGCGTGGGGTATCGCTTGAAGAGATAGAGGCGTTTAACCCGATCGATTATTCTAAGCAGCTGGATCGCCTCAACGAACAGCTGTTGGGGTTGGACGTTCAGGAGGAAGTGGATAAAACGCGTACGTCGTTTATCATGGCTTGGAAGGCGATGGAGGACATGGGTTACCGCATGTTGTACCACAACATGGGCGGAGAAGGAGCCGATGCGTTGGCTTGCGAGGGCGTATTCGTCATACCCGGTTGCGAAGGCGTAGTCTGTCAGGTAGTAGTTTCAGGCACTAAGGTAATCCGTAGAATCATCGGAGTTGAAAGGGTAAATGGAATGACTACCCCTATTCAAAGGGTATTGGAGGTTGCAAAACAGTTGGAACTCGACGGTGAAGTGGAGGAGTTCTTTAACAGGTATTCCGAAGAGGGCGGCGGTGAGCTTACAGTTTTAACCGACGTGTACTCCGATGACGAAAACAGCGAGCAAGCCATTAACGACAACGGCTGTTTCCTGCTCACCGAGGAGGGGGAACGCTGCTTTGATAAATTGGTAAAAACCGACGATGCAAAGGCAAAGGAAAAATGGCGCAGCCGTGTCAGCACGGGACAGATTCAGACGACGGTCGAAGGAAAAGGCACTTCGCGTGATATGCGCGACGACCGATCGAAACAGGCATACGACACGCTCGTTCATCAAAGGGCTAAAAAATAATGCAAATAGAGAGAGCTATGCAGGGTATTCGCACGTTGGGTCCGGGGGAGAGGTTTGTTCTCTGGGTCAACGGGTGCTTTCGCAGGTGCAAAGGTTGCGTATCTCAGCGGCTGCAGGCGTTTAACCCCTTTAACGAGCAAGACGTCATAGAATATCTGTCTCGGTTCGACTTCAGCGGCGTTACAGGCGTAACACTGTCCGGCGGGGAACCCTTTGAACAATATACCGAATTATGCAGAGCCGTTAAATATTTCAACGAGCAAGGCATAGAGGATATATTAATTTATACCGGATATACCATTGAAGAACTCAGAGCTAAAAAAATTTCCGAGATAGATTACGTTTTAGAGCATATCGCAGTGTTAATCGACGGTCCGTATATTCAAAAAATGGATAGCGGTCGTGGCAATTTAAAGGGCAGCGACAACCAGAGGGTAATTGTTCTTAACCCTAAGTTTAGGTTGTTATATGACGAGTACTACTGCGACGAACGGGCTATGCAAGAGATTTATATCGGCAATATTATCCTGGCTGCAGGTATTCCCGATAGAGAATATATCAGTAAATTTAAAAACACTAAAGGAGACATATAATGGCAAACTCAACATTATGTACCGCTGAATACTATTTTGAGTATAAAATAGACAGAGTTTTCGGAGATGAGAAAACTATTAAAACTCCTAAAATCTATTTCGAGAGGGATTACAGTACCCCTAATCTGCCTTATACGATGTTTGCTGTCCCCGAAGAATGGTTAAATAAACAGGACTTGGTCAACAGCATTAAAGGCGAAACGAACGTTGAAACAATCAAAAGGACTCTTTCAAAATTGCCCTACGATACGATAAACGTCGTGTTTGATATAAAGGGGATAGCATGCACCCCTTTGGGCGATAAGCAATGCGAAGAGTATGAAAAGGCAGAGATTCATCTGCCCGACCAGACGTTTGAAAAGTTTTATCAGGCAGGTTGCAGGCTTACCATTGAGAACAATAATTCCCAGGATCATTCGGGAATAGGCGTCATTGAGATGCTTAAAAACGACGAGACGGTAGCAAAGTTTTTCTTTGCAGTTAACTTTACTTTCCGTAAATACGTCTCTTATAAATTAGAGATTGCGGGTAAAACCGTTAACCTTGATTTTACCTGCAAAGACAGACCCGTCGGGCTGGAGGTCGTTTTGTTATACAACACCGACAGGTTGCCCTGTCTGCGTAACGATATAGGCATTAACAACGTAGCCGAACCGTTTGTTCTTGAATTTAATAAGCACGGTAAATGCCATAAAGAAATTACCCTTACGGGGGATGCGGCAAACAAGGATAATATTTTCTCGGTTGCAATTAGAAACCGGAAGATGGCAAAATACTACATACTTAATTGCGAGAGGAACACCTCTCTGCCCAACCAAAGCGATAAAAAGATTAATTCTACCGTAAGCTATACCTGCCCCTTCTGCCATAAAAAAATCAACTACAGCGTTGCAAAGAGTGCAGGATACAAGCACGGCGGTACTTCCTGCAGCCCTATAACCGACGTAAAAGCCGGCAAAGAGTTGCCCACGATTTACAATAAACACAAGTCAAAACTTAAAAAATGTCTGTACTGTTCAGGGGATTTGATGGAGAAGGACTCTTCAAGCTTTAAATCGACTTTCAGTAGAATTCTGCCCCCTTCCTTTATGGAACACGACAACTATAAAATCGCCTTTGTAGGTTCCACCAGGGCGGGCAAGACAACCTATATTTCAAGATTCTTCGGATTAACGGGCGATAAAAAGGTAAGTATGCCCATGACGATGACGACTTATAGTTTAAAGAAATTCGGTATCAACATCAAGTCTGCCCCCATATTAAAGGTGGACAGAACGTCGTGGGGATATCAGGCAATGGATTCAAACTGGATGGACGAGCAACAGCAGTACATCGACCGTTCGATAAATCTCAACGAGCCGAAATATCCTGACAGAACTACGACGGGCGATTATACTTCTTTCCCCTTCATTGCTGAAGTAAACAACAATACATACGTCTCGTTCTACGATATCGCAGGCGAAGATGCGCAGCACTCAATGCTGATAAAAAATATTGCCAACGGCGATTTGATCGGTATTTTCTGCATCATAAACGGTAAAAAGGATATCAGTGGTAATAACGACGTAATCAATATGTTAAAGAGTGCGGCACAAACGGTCAAAGGCGTCAAGGACGACGTTGCAATCGACAAGAATTGCCCCATTGCGGTCATAGTAACTAAGATGGATACGCTTGAATCAGAGTTTGACTCTAATTGCCAGTGTTTAAGATGCGACTATTTCGACAGCGGTAAAATTTACGCGGGGAGCGAAATCGAAAGGGTTATCAATATCTCCAGCGAGGAAATAAGGGCTTATTTAAAACAGAACTCCCTGCTGCCTGACTTCGACGGTATATATGAAAACGTTAAATATTTCGGTGTGTCTTCCTTCAATTTTATGGACAGTATTCACAATGAAATGGAGGACGTAAATACTCCGGGCAGGGTTAAATTCGAATGTTCTTCGAAACGAATGGAGCTTCCTTTTTTATGGATGCTAAAGCAGTTCGGAGTGATTAATTGACAAGGGGTGCATTATGATTCAATATCTCTATTATCATACAGGAAAAGAATATGTATCTAAATTGAGCCTTGGGCGTAATGAAGAAGAGTATTCGGATTGCGAGAAACTGTTTGAGACGGTCAGAAAAGCAACCGAAGGCAATACGTTTATCTACGCCCCGTTGAACAACAACGAAGTGTTGTTTATGCAATCGACAAGGGGCGCAAGCGGTCTGTTTGCAAAGGGCTTGAAAGGTGATATCGGAAGCGTGTTGAACGCGCCTGCAAAATATATAGACAAGTTTGAGAAAAGTCCTTCACTCGCCTATAACAACGTGGATAAATTGCCCGAAGGTACTCTGCCGCAGATTGGCAGACTTTTAGAAGACTATTCGATAGCAAGGGATTTACATCACATATTTGCTAAGCTGGTTGACGTGCTTCTATTTGGCGACTTGAACAAAAAGATAGTAATCCTTGCCGAAACGCCTGTAAAAGCAATGAACTATATCAAAGTTCTCAACATGCTTTTGCCTTTGCAGTTTATGAAGAAAGTCGGATTTGCGATCGGTACAGCCGATATCCCCGACGAGGATTATTCAATCATAAAGAACGACGGAACCGCTCAATCGTTATCGATACGCATCTGGCTGACGGATTCGAACAGTATTAACTTCAATTCGCTGTCCCCCTACTATTATGTGTTTGATACCAAAACGCAAAGGGATAACGTTACTGATGAGCCGAGCATTACGGCAAAATTATTAAGCGAGATCAACCTCTGCGAACAGTCGAAAGTAAATAAATTTGCTCAATACGTCGCAAGGGCGTTTGACTCATCGGGCAATTTTGACGCCGAGGCGTTAAAGAGATGTTCCGCGTTACTGTATTTTGAAATCAAGCAGGATGCGGAGTCCGCAAAGCAAATCCTTAACATGGGTTGTTACGGTGATCAATATCAGGAACAGGCTTTTATCAGCGCGGCTCGGATATTGTTGCGTGCAGATAATTACCGTTTAATTACAGGGCAGGAAGATGAGGCGATTATATCTGAATACCGAAACAACAACAGGGTTGCTCAGGAACTTTCAGGTCTGTTATTCGAGTACCTGACAGCTACATACTCTTCGCTTTCGCCTATGAAGATGGATTTGTATGCGGAGTTGATATACGAAGATAAAACGGGCAACCGCCTGCGTAGTTATCTCCAGAGGACGTTGATCGGCGGATTTGAAGCAAGGGTTAATGCATTTGACTTTACTGCAAGTATTTTCGGCCTGGCGTTAAGCCGAAATGCAAACGCGCTGTCCGATATTAAGGAATTAATAAGGATAGCGGCGGATTTTTTCGGTATTGATAATTGTTTCAGAATTATTCCGCAGAGCCAGACAACAAAGGGAGAGGCTTTCTTTGACAGTATCCTCAAGTTAAGCAGTTACGAGTTGCGTCAGCTTATGGCGGCTGTATTGCTTGCGTCGGCATATAAAAAGGACACGCCCGACGTCCATTGCGAAATCAGGTTGAGGGGCTTATTTAAAATACTTCCTGCGATTGATGCCAATCAATTAAATCAATTTGATTTTATATTGATCGTCAGGAATAAATTGCTTGAATTATCGGAACTGATACCCGAACTGGACATTAAAAACCGTTTTAATTTCCTGTTCAACGTAAAATATGGCAAAACGTTCATTACGGAGTTTTTACGCAAACTGTCTATCGATGAAACGTTGACTGCGGACACGTTAATCAAAAGCCGTACTATAAATACTCTGTATTATGAAGATATGGCTAATGCAATCAACGAAAAATTGTTAGACGTTGATTACGTAAAGAAAAATATAAAAAGCGGCGACAATGTTTTCAGACAGTACCTGGAATACTTCGGGTCTTTAACGGCTGAAAAGGCGAGGGGAGCAGCGGAGATAGACGCCTATCTTTCAAGCTTAATTCACGAGGCGGAAGTCAATGAAGAGTTTGCGAGATACCGTTACGAATTTGCTATTGAATGTTACAACACTCTTTCGGAGGAAAACAAAAAGCAAGTAGACGACAACCCTATAAAACCCTATGAAGAAGCTACCGATATGTCTGAAAAACTGCGGGTTGTGGAATCGACTATTAAAGTTTTCGGTACGATAAAAAAACGCAAGGTGTCGGGCAAACGCCCATTTAGCGGCATATTTCTAATAGCTTTCGGGTTTAGCATATTGTCTATGCTGATTTTATTTTTGCCTGCCTTAATCCTTCCTGCAAGCTTAGGTACGTTTGACGCGGCTCATATTCTTGAAAAGTTCGTCTATTACTTTAAACCCTATATGTTAGCTCTGCCTGTATACGTGTTTTTGCTTGAACTTGTAAGCTATTTTGCGTTTTCACACGGAAACAGGGTTAAAAGGGCGAACATAATTACCGTTCTTTGCGGCATATTACCGATATTAATATTTGTAGTATTTTACATTGTGTTCTATTTCATCAGAATTGATTTACCTTTTATTCTGTAAGGGGGGAGGGAATTTAAGTGGCAAGTAATAAAAAGAAAGATAAAGCTATAGGAGCTTTTTCGGTTATTTCAATTATTTTATGCCTTTGCGCGCTATGCCTCGGTTTTTTAAAAAGCCAATCGGAGGATTTGTTTTTTAATCTGGAGTATCCGCAAAAGGTTGGAATATCCAATTTTCAAGAGTTAACGGCGTTGGGCGAAACGGTCTACAACAACGAGATTGTATTGACAGATGATATACATATCAATGAAAAAGATTTCAGAATAGGCACGACCCAAAGACCGTTTGCAGGTACGTTTGACGGAAAGGGTCATACCATATATATAGACTATACTTCCGTAGACCAGAGTACTTCTATATTCGGCTGTATTTCGGCGTTGGGCTTGGTCAAAAATACAAACTTTGTGTTTGGCAATATAACGGTAGACGACAATACCTACGGCGGTATTGCAAAGATTAATTACGGAACCGTTCAGGATTGTACCGTCGAATGCTCGGATATGAAAATAAAAAACGGCAAAGGCATCTATTCACCCTGCGTTACAATCAATAACGGAACTATATCTAACGTAATCGTCTACTGTACGTTAACCAGTCAGAATTTCAATGCCGACGAATCTGCTATTTTATTCGGCGGTGTCTGCACGTTTAATTACGGTACGGTGAAAAACTGCATTTCCATCTCTGCGTATAACAGAATTAGCTGTACGCAGGAGTTTAATATTCTTACAGGTCAGACAACTAACGTCGGAGTAGGTTCGGTTTACGCCGTAAATACAAGCGGGGCGACGATAACCAATTCGGTTACCGTTCTGCAAGATGGCGTTTATACGTCGGACAAGAGTAGCGGAATAAAAGTTGTCGGAAGCATTTCCGAAATAGCCAACCCTAATACTTTTTTCTTTGAATTGGATTTCAGTAATACCGTTTGGATAATTCAAAGCGGAAAGCTTATGCTTATAGAGGGCTAAAATATGAACAACAAGATTAGTATACGGAACAATATAGTTAAAATAATATCTATTATCGTTGTTGTCATTTTGGCGTCTGCGATAGCTGCAGGGGTAATCTACCTCACTAAAAAGACAACCCTTTCGCAGCTGGAGTACAGCATTATAGTTGACGACGATATCACGGTTTACGATGGGGAAACCTTTACCTTGGTGCCCTATCTGGTAAACAGCGACGGAACGGTTGAAGAATCCCGTTTTGATTATACGGCGTCGGACAGCAGCATATCGGTCAGCGTGGACGGAGTTATCTCCATAAACTCAATTCCTCAAGAGGACGTCTATGTGGATATTTATGAACGTAATACTTCAACAACCGCAAAGGTAAAAGTCAACGTCGTAGGCAAACTTGCTAAGGTGCTGGGCTTTACCTTCAGCGATTTGGAGGGGAATAAGGTATTGGTATCGGGAACACAGCAATTAAGATTGGGCGAAACATATGTAATCAACGTCGTTACCGAACCGCGAAACGTCGAAATCGAACGCTACTGTCTGTTCAATGCTTTAAATTCAAGCGGTATTGAAAAAGAAGTGTTTGAGTTGACCTACGACAAAACAGACGTCAGCATGAAGGTGGTGGGTCTTGGCGAAGGTAAGGTAAATATTAATATTGAAAACGACGCTAAGCAGTCTATCTATAAAACGGATTTCGACTTTTCAATTTCGATGAACGACGATTTACTCTCTCAAGAAATATTGAGTAGCTGCGGTGCAACGTTATTATCTAAAGGAGAGTTGAGCGAGATAGAAACGGTTGAGTTGAGCCGCAATATATCAAGTCTGGACGGGTTACACAATCTGCAATCGTTGAAAACCGTAGTGTTTACGTCAGATGAGGTAATGGACGTAAGCAATATTTCTGCAGACTATTGTTACAGGATTAAAGAGGGATTGTTTGAAACCTATTTAACCTCTGAAATTTGGGCAGATTATTTAAAGAATATAATCCCATACGAGGAGAATGCAGAGGAAGTCGTCAAGGACGTCTACGTCGTATACCATAACTTAAAGACAACAAGCGGAGAAGAGGAGATAACCTACGCCAAGCTGAGTGATATAATTGAATTCCCCATATATAATTATATCGGATATATTCATACCACCTGGCTTGACGAGAGAGGTATAGTTGTGTCGATAGAGCAGCTTAAAGAGGAAGTGTCTGAAAACGGTATTCATCTCTATGCTTGCTGGAAACCTATTTCATATACAGTTATATATCACGTCCGGGATTACGCTGAAACCTGTAATCAATTCTGGTATTACGACGAGGAGGGGTCGCTTTATGAAGCTAAAGACGTAGTACCCTCTGTTGAAAGAACGGGCTATAAATTTGCAGGTTGGACGAAAAACGCAAGTTCGGGTATCTACTCCAGCAATATTCAGTACAAAAAAGGTGAAACCGTTTCCAATCTGACCACAATAGATGGCGATAAGATAGATCTGTACGATATATGGGAGCCTATCGAATATACGATTAGCTTTAAAACGGTAGACGATATGAATCCTATCGAAGATTTAATCGTCAAGTATAATACTGCCTATACTTTGCCAAAACCGTCTCTCTCCGGCTATGAGTTTGTATCGTGGCAATTACAAGGCAGTGATAAAACGTTTAGTCCCGGTGTAAAAAATCCCAATGCGGACAAGGAACTTAATTTAGCGTATATAGAGGGTGCAGAAGTAATACTTGAACCTGTTTTTGAAGAAATTAAATATACTATTATATTTGATTTAAACGGCGGAACTTGCGTAAGTAACCCGGAGATTGTTGACGGTTGGCAAGTTGAGTTGCGCTTTACGGAAGAGTATACTTTGCCCACTTTGGTAAGAGAAGGGTATACAACTTACAATTGGCGTTACAATAATAACATAAATGAAACAGGAACCTTTGGCGGTACGGATAGGATTTTTAAGACGTTTGTTGAGGCGTGTACGGTAACTTTTACCGCCAACTGGACGGAGGCGGTGTACACTGTTAACTATGAATGCGACGGAGGCAGTATAGGTGAAGGCAGCCTTTCCGTTTCCAGAGCGTGGAACGACGGTTTAAGCCTGGCTGTTCCTACAAAAACCGGTTTCACGTTCACGGGTTGGCAAGATACGGAACGCGGTGTTATTTACACGGAGGAGGATGCTGCCTGGTCGGGTAATTTAATCAGCAGTGCGGAAGAAAGCGGTGCAGTATTCAATCTTATAGCTTTATGGGACGATAATTACTATACCCTTACAATCACACAGGGTGCCGGTACTTCATTGACCGTAAAGGTTGGCGGGGTTACCATGAGTAACGGTGCGACGTATAGCGTAAAATATAACTCAGAGATTCTGGTTTCATTTAAAGCCAATACGGGGTATGAGAGTGTAAAATGTACATATACTTATGGCACCAGCAATATTTCCTTATCTAACGGTGGTTTAATCGTAATGCCTGCGAGAAGTATTACGATAAGCACAAGTGCTACCCAAACCGTGTATAAAGTTTCTAAATCTAATGGTACAAACGGTAGCCAGGTAACCATAAAATATAGTACATCAAACACCTATACTTATGGGTCAACCGTATCGTTTTCGCTTTCAGTAGCAAGCGGATATAAAGATGCAAAAGTCGATTCTGTTGTAGACGCAGACGGAAATTCAATAACAACTACAGGTTCGTACTCGTTTACAATGCCCGCTTCAAACGTAACCATTAAGGTATCTTGCGCAGATGATAATTCCTGCTTTATCGAAGGCACCCTAATAACGTTGGCGGACGGTTCGACAAAGCCCGTTGAAGAGCTTAAGCTGGGTGACAGTATATTGTCCTATGACCATTTCAAGGGTAGATATGAAAGTGCTGCAATCTCACTGCTTTTCGCAAAGGAAGTAGTCGATTATCCTATCCTCAACCTTAATTTCGACAACGGTTCCAAACTGCAGGTGGTCAATATGCACGGTTTGTTTGACTGTGATTTAAACGAATACGTAATGTTCGATTACTTCAACGCAAGCGAGTATATCGGTCATACATTCGTCAGCGTTGAGTATGTAAACGGCAATGCGGTATCCGTACCTACTAAGCTTGTCTCCGCAGACGTAACCTATATGACCACAACGAGGTATACGTTGGTTACGGCGTATAATATCAACCACGTTGCAAACGGTCTGTTGGCTGTTTCGGACGAAACCGAAGGATTATACAACGTATTCGACTACGGCGACAATATGCAGTATGACGAGGCAAGCATTGCCGCAGACGTCGAAAAGTACGGTCTTGCAGATTACAGCGATTGGAGCGAGTACTTAACCTATGAGGAGTATCTGGCTTTCAACGGTCAGTATATCAATATAGCATTAGCTAAAAAGCTGACCACAAGGGAAAAATTAGTACAGCTCATTAACACCTACGTCTATGATTACGGAAGAGTGTAATACGGGTTGAGTAACTGTTCATGTCGCCTGAATAAACAAAAAAAACAAAATACGAACCGTTTTTCAACGGTTCGTATTTTGTTTTGACTAATATTATTTGACTAATATTAATAGATAATAACCTTGAGTAGTTGTGAAATAACATCTGGACTCATTGATAATTTCCCCATCAATCCACCCGTCATGGCGGCTATTGTGTCCGTATCTGCTCCGAATAAATTTGCTGCTTGCTTAATGCCAAGTGCTGGGTTGTTGGCATACTTTGATAAAGAGGTACTGAAAAAGCCCATCGTTACGACGGGCTTGAAAACATATTTACCCATCGTTCTGCCGTTAGCACCTTACGTAATGCAGGTTGCTGTGTGGTCGTCGGGGCAGTCCCTAACACACTCTTTATGGTTGAGATTATTATATTTTAACTATTGCAGAAAGTCAAACGTTGTGAATGTTAACGTCTTAATTTTCTACTTTGCTTTTTCAAGGTTGAGTTATTGAACGTAATCGTCGGTGCCGTTCTGATTGTCATCGGGAATTTCTGTTTTATTATCACCGGCAACTTCTTCGTTCTTTTCATCCTCGATAAATTGGGCGTTCTGCTCGGGATATGCCGAGAGCATCGGCTCTACGTCCTCACCCTTCTTGCGCTGAAAATAGTTTTTGCTTATCTTAACCACAAGACCGCTCATAATTACAAGACCGATAAGGTTCGGCAACGCCATTAAACCGTTGAACGTGTCGGAAATTGCCCAGGCAAGCTCGCCGTTGATAATCGCCGCAACGACGACGAGGAGCAGATATACAATTTTAAAGACGAGTACGGATATTTTTTTACCTTTTTCGCCCGTGTTGCGGAAGAGGTATTCAACCGCCTTTTCTCCGTAATACGACCAGGCGATAATAGTCGTAAGACCGAACAGCGGTATTATAACCGAATACACGACTGTGCCGAACGTGCCGAACTGTTTATTGAATGCAAGCATTGAAACCTCTGTGTCGATCATACCGCTTGAATAAAGCACTTCCATATCGTTTCCGAAAGAAACCAAAATAAGCAGAGCTGTGAGCGTGCAGATTATAAAGGTATCGAAGAACACTTCAAAAATCCCCCAGAAGCCCTGTTTCATGGGCTCTCTTGCCTCAGACGCGCTGTGTGCTATGACCGATGAGCCAAGCCCCGCTTCGTTGGAGAATATGCCGCGAGCAAGCCCCTTTTGAATTATCTGTGCGAAAGTAAAGCCGGCAACACCGCCTACTGCCGCTTGAAACGAGAAGATATTGGTAAATATAAGTGCAAACGCGTTGCCTATCAAGGTAACGTTTGCAAAGATGATTATAAGAGCCATTATTATAAACAGCATGGACATAAACGGAACCAGAATGGAGCAAACCTTACCGATACGTTTTACGCCGCCGATTATAATCAGTGCAAGCAATAGTGCGAGGACTATTCCTACGATAAGGCTGACTAATTGCGTATTCGTATCGGGAAGCGCACCCGTAATCGTTCCTGCGATTTTATTGGTCTGCGTTCCGCCCATGCCTATTGCCGCAAGCGCGCAGAACAGTGCCGCCATAAATCCCAGAACCTTGCCGACCGTTCCCAAGATTTTGCGCCCCTTGTCGCTCTTGGCTTGCAGGGGTAAGCCTTCGCTCAGATAATACATTGCGCCGCCTGCAAAATCTCCTTTGGGAGATTTCTTTCTGAAATACATGCCCAACACGTTTTCGGAAAAGTTGGTTACCATTCCGAAGAAGGCGGAAATCCACATCCAGAATACCGCACCCGGTCCGCCCGTCATTATGGCGGAAGTAACGCCTATTATGTTACCCGTGCCGACCGTTCCCGAAATGGCAGTGGCAAACGCTTCAAATGGGGAGATTGAATGTTCCTTTTTATTCCCTTTCTTTTTACCTACGCCTTTAAACGTAGTGCCGACTGACTGCTTTATCGAGGTTCCGAACTTGCATACCTGTAAAAATTTAGTGCGAATGGTAAGCAGAATGCCTGTGCCGAGTATCAAAATTATCATCGGCCAACCCCATACTATGCCGTTGATAAACGAGTTGACGCTTTCAATCACCTCTAAAACTTTATCCATAACAATCCCTCCAAAGGATTTGAAATTTTCGTAAAACAAAAAACGGAATGTATTCACACTCCGTTAAACAATTTACCACTTTAGCATTATGCGTTTGTATGCGGCTCTGTCCTTTTGCCTGAGAGATTAACGGAAGAGAAAATCCGTCTTGCCCCTTCGGCACTCAATTTAATGAGATTCTCCGGAGTGCTATCCAATCACAGTCGGCAATGCGTAAAAGCGTAAGCCTTCTGCAATCTTCCAATAGCGTGCTTAAATAATTTAGCGGTATAATAGCACGCTTTGAGTAATTTGTCAAACATTAATTGCGGAATTGCGAGAAAGACTATCGAGGGTAGACAACCGTATAAAATAGTAAAGGTGTAAATTTTTTGGTTTGCTAAACGGCAATAGTTATGTTATAATGGTTGGCGTAATGAAAGGAACTGTTCATATATTAAAAAAGGTGTTGCGTTAATTATTTCGCTTATGATGGTTTGTGCTATGGCTGGGTGTTCTGCGCCTAAAAATAAAATCGTTTCTCTTGAAACTCAACTTATAGACGTTACGGATATAGAAAATGCAAGGCAGTTGGGCGGTTACGTCTCTTCTGACGGGCGTAAGGTAAAGGACGGGCTGTTACTTAGAACGGGTGGCATTGCCAACATTTCCGACCAAACCGCCCAAAAACTCTCTACATACTACAACGTTAAATACGTCATAGATTTGCGTATGGATTTCGAGAGGAAGAACTCACCCGACAGGGAAATTAAAGGTGCGGAGAATATAGGTATAAGCGTCTACAATACCGATATGACCGACCCCGAAGTCATTGAGCTTATGAAAAAGATTCAAGCGGCTGCGGGCGACGACGTACAGCAGGGCATTTTATGTTCGCAGGCAGGTACATATAAAACTCAATACAGCAAAATTTTAATGAGTGAACAGGGGCAGAAGGGGTTTACGCAATTCTTCGATATCCTCCTTCAAAACAACGGCGAGGGTGCAATCCTTTGGCACTGCACGTACGGTAAGGACAGGACGGGGGTTGCAGGAGCTCTTATCCTCTACGCTCTCGGCGTGGACGAGGATATAATAATGCAGGATTTCCTGTTGACCAACGAGGCTAATGCGGATAAAATCAAGAGCATTGAAGCAGAGCTTATTGAAAGGGAGTGTGAGGAGTCGGTTGTTAAAGACGCACTCTCAATGGGAGGAGTCGACGGCGATTATTTCAAAGCGGCTTTCGACGAGGTAAAGGAGAAGTACGGCTCGGTTAAAGCTTACCTTAATAATCAACTTGGCGTTTCCGTCGAGGAAATCGAACAGCTCAAAAATATGTATCTTGAATAAGAAAATTAATTGTAGCATTAATAACCCCCGACCGCTTGATTAAAGAGCAGTCGGGGGTTTTGTATAAAAAAACAAAAAAGTCAAACTAACTGCATTACAACGCTTGACAAAATTAACAAATTAATTTAAAATATAATGGCACTCCGATGGAATAGTTGGGGTGCTGATTTTTCTCAATTTTTTTAAAAACTGTATTTACGTACGTTTATAGTACAGATTGAGGCATATACAAAGTGCGGCGGTGCTATAATCAGATAAGCGGTTAAATAAATTTTACAAAGGAGGAGTAAAGATGAGCGACAGCAAGACAAGTGATAACATTCGTTGGGAGTACGGTTCTTCATACAAAAGCGAGCATATCAAAGAAGTTACTTCTATGGATTTGCCGTTGGATTGGCAGAACGTGTTCTCGGGCGACGAGCGCGCGCAGGGCGTGCATACGGACAGTATTTCAGACGCTTTGGTTATGTCCTTAGCCAACTTAGCCCGTGTCGATATCGAATATATCTCCTCCATTACGGGTGAGGACTACAAGAGTGTAATCTGTGCCTTAAAGGGTGCAATCTACCAAAATCCCGACACCTGGGACGAATGTTTTTACAAGGGATGGGAGACTGCCGAAGAGTACCTGTCGGGCAACATTATGCGCAAATGGACCTCTGCGCAGAGGGCTAATATAGAGTATAAGGGTTACTTCAGCGACAATATCAAAGCTCTTACGAAAATACTGCCCGCCGCCGTATCGACAGACGATATCTATATAACCTTAGGTTCGCCGTGGGTGCCCGTGGATATCATAGACGATTTTATTAACCATATATTTCACTTAAGGACAAGGCGTTTTTCGGGTACCAGGCACGACGAGCTTACGGGTACCTGGGAGATACCCGAAAAGAGTTATTACAGTTGGTACGTAGGCGTTGCCTCCTCGCATACATACGGCACGGAGCGAATGGGAGCGTTGTATATTCTTGAAAAAACACTCAATATGAGGACGGTTGCGGTATACGACGAGGAGCCTTGTTTGACCACCTTTTCGGGCGTAAAACGGGTGGTGAACAAGTCCGAAACGGTACTTGCACTCGAAAAGCAAAAGAAGCTTATTGAAGAGTTCAGACGGTGGGTATGGCTTGACGAAGAGCGTAAAAGACGCCTTGAGGATATCTTCGACGACAACTACGGCTGTGTACGCAGGCGTACCTTTAACGGTTCGTTTTTAAAATTTCCTACAATGTCTGAAGAGGTCAAGCTGTATCCCTATCAGAAAGATGCGATTGCCAGAATACTGTTTACTCCAAACACGTTGCTTGCCCACGACGTGGGTTCGGGCAAGACCTATATTATGGTTGCCGCAGGAATGGAGCTTAAGCGTATAGGGCTTTCCAACAAGAATTTATACGTGGTACCCAACAATATCGTCGGGCAGTGGAAGAGCATATTCACCGCAATGTATCCTCAGGCTAAGCTGCTTGTCGTAGAGCCGAAGAGCTTCACTAAAGACAAGCGAAGGGCGGTGCTGGAGAGTATTCGCGACGACGATTACGACGGTATTATTATGGCATACAGCTGTTTTGACCAGATACCCTTATCCAAAGACTATTACATAGATAAGCTATTAGAGTCTAAGGAAAAGATTTTAAAGCTTGAAAAGGATAAGCGTAAGTCTACTTCAAGTTTATCAAGACAGAAGACCTTCATTGACAAGGCGGTTTCTGCCCTGTCCGATAAGATAGACGAGGCATATTCCGCGCTGTACTTTGACGAGTTAGGCATAAACAGGCTGTTTGTAGACGAGGCGCACAACTATAAAAACGTGCCTATAGACACCAAGGCGGACTTCGTGCTGGGCATAAGTTCTTCGGGTTCAAAAAAGTGCAAGGATATGATGGACAAGGTTCACCTTGTACAAAAGACCAATAACGGCGGCGGTGTGGTTATGGCAACGGGTACGCCCATAACCAACTCTATTACAGACGCGTACGTAATGCAGCAGTACTTGCAGAGTGGGGAGCTTGCAATGCTCGATTTGCAGAGCTTTGACAGCTGGATAGGTATGTTTGCCGAAAGGGTGACGGAGTTCGAGATAGACGTGGACACCAACAATTACCGCCTTGCTACAAGGTTTTCAATGTTCCACAACCTTCCCGAGCTTACGGCTCTTCTCTCGTCGATAGCCGACTTCCACCAGGTCGACGCCTCTTCGGGAGTACCCGAATTTAAAGGTTACACCGACGACTTAATACCGAGGACGGTAGGGTTTTTCGGATATCTTGCCGACATTTCGCACCGTGCAGACCGTGTACGCAGGGGCAACGTGCGCCGTAAGGACGACAATATGCTTAAGATAACGACGGACGGCAGGAAAGCGGCTTTGGATTTAAGGCTGGTTGAGCCAAAAGCGGGGTTTACAACTCAGTCCAAGGTTGCAAGGTGTGCGGAAAACGTCTGCGATATCTACTTCAAGACGGCAGCGGCTAAGAGTACGCAGTTGATATTCTGCGACAGCTCCACGCCCAAAGACGGCTTTAATATGTACGACGAGGTCAAAAGACTGCTCATAGCTTCCGGCGTGAAGGCGGAGGACGTTGCCTATATCCACGACGCGGAGACCGAGGCGCAGAGGGAGAAGCTGTTTGCAAGGGTGCGCAGCGGCGACGTGCGTATACTCCTCGGCTCAACCTTTAAGCTGGGCTTAGGCGTAAACGTGCAGGATAAACTCATAGCCGTACACCACTTAGACATACCTTGGCGTCCTGCCGATATGATTCAGCGCGAGGGCAGGATAATAAGGCAGGGGAACGAGAATAATAGGGTATTTATTTACCGTTACATCACCGAGGGGAGCTTTGACGCCTACTCCTGGCAGCTGCTTGAAACCAAGCAACGCTTTATTACGGGGTTGCTCGCCGGGTCGATTGCCGAGCGGAGCGGTTCGGATATCGAAAGTACGGTGTTAAACTATGCGGAAGTTAAAGCTCTTGCCATCGGTAATCCGCTTGTAAAAAAGAGGGTGGAAACGGCTAACGAGCTGACCAGGTGCCTTTCTCTGCAGCGAAAGATGGTTGAAACGCATATCAGGTTAGAACAGGAGCTGACCGAACTCCCCTCCCGTATAAATCATCAGAAGGAGTTGATATTCAAGTGCCGTAAGGATTTGGAGTTCTATACTTTAAACCGCACGGAGTACGACAAGGAGGTTAGAAGAGATTTGCGCTTGCAGCTGTTTACGGCGGTAAACAGGAACGTGCTTATGCAGAAGGAGACGCCTTTGTTTACCTATCAGGGCTTCGACGTCGTTCTGCCTGCCAATATGACTATTGAAAAACCATACGTCTGGCTGGTCGGAGAGGGGCGTTATTACGTAGAGGTGGGCAACACCGAGGCGGGTGGAATGGTTCGTATAGATAATTTTCTTGACAATTTAAAAGAACGGCTTAAAATGTTAAGAGAGGGGCTGAAAAGTCTTAAGACGAGGCAGAGCGAAATAGAAGGCGAGCTTGCCAAAAACGAGGGCTACGCTGAAAGAATAGAGGAGCTTAGGGCAGAGCTTGAAAGGATTGATAAAAAATTAGGGGTGATAAGCGATGGGTGACGTTAAACTTACTAATATTCCGTCTATGGACGTGAGTAGGTTAATCGAACAATTGAGCGGCACGTATTGTGCGGTTATCAACGCAGGGGTACAGCTTAAAACACTGCCTTCAATTATGCTGTGGGGCGCGCCCGGCGTCGGTAAATCGCAGGCGGTGAGGCAGATTGCGCAGGAGGTTGAGGCAAACACGGGTAAAAAAACCCACGTCACCGACGTGCGTTTACTGCTGTTTAACCCTATTGATTTAAGGGGTATCCCCACCGCTAACGAGCAAAAGACTTTGGCAGTGTGGTTAAAACCGCAGATTTTTAATATGGACGAGAGCGACGGCGTCGTCAATTTCCTCTTTCTCGACGAGATTACCGCCGCACCGCAGTCGGTACAGGCGGCGGCGTACCAGATAACGCTTGACAGGGTGATAGGCGAGCATAAGCTGCCCGACAACTGCATTGTAATTGCGGCAGGCAACCGCACTACCGATAAATCGGTTGCGTTCAAAATGCCCAAAGCCCTCGCCAACAGACTTTTACATATAGAGGTGGAGGTCAATTTCGAAGCATGGAAGAAGTGGGCTATCCAAACGGGAATTAACGATAAGGTTATTGGTTTTCTCTCCTTCAGGCAGAACTATCTTATGCAGTACGACCCCTCTTCGGACGATCTGGCGTTTGCAACGCCCCGTTCGTGGGAGAAGGTGAGCAGTATTTTAAATAACGTTTCGGACGATATCGACAAGGTCTATCCGCTTATCTGCGGTCTGGTAGGCAGCGGTATCGCGGTGGAGATGCGCAGCTGGGCAAAGGTGTACAAGCAATTGCCCGTTATTGAGGACATATTCAGGGGTAAAATGCCCAATATGCCCACGAGTACCGACGCGCTTTACGCCTTGTGTGCGGCAATGACGGCTTACGCAAGGGAGCATAAGGGTGATTTAAACGCCATAGCCAACTCCATTGCGTATGCAGACCGTATGCCGCCCGATTTTTCCACGGTGCTGATGAAGGACTATATGTACATTGACAGGGATTATAAGCAGACGCTGATGAAGATACCTGCGTTTTACAGATGGCTGCAGACCAAAGGAAAATTGTTGAATGGCATTATCTGATGAGAAAATCAAAGGTTATATAAAAAGACTCCTTCTTGCAAGAATGAGAATACTGTGTAACCACGGGTTTTACGGCTTGCTGCTTATGCATATGACCTACTCTGTTGACGAGTCGCTGTCTACGGCTGCAACGGACGGGTTAAGGATAGTCTTTGCCCCGGACTTTTTAGAGAACTTGAGCGACGGCGAGCTGGACTTCGTTATGATGCACGAGATACTCCACGTCGTGCTGCAGCACTGCTTCAGGGGGGAAGGACGGGATAAAGAGCTGTTCAACATAGCCTGCGATATCGTCGTCAACTCCAACATACTCTCCGAAAACAATATGCAGCTTGCGGCAATTACGCTTAAAAAATACGGAGAGGCAATGCATATCGCCCCCGACGGAAAAGAGGGGAGCGAGTACACCGCCGAGCAGGTCTATGAAATGCTTGTAAAAAAGGGCGGTTCGAAAAAGGCAAGCGGTTCGGGAAACGGTTCGGGCAAGGACGGTTCCGGCAGCCGTGCAGCGCAGGGCAAAAACAACCCCGCAGGGCAGTGGGACGACCATACCCGCTGGGGAACGACGGACGAGGAAGACCTTTTAAAAGACGTCTGGGTCAAAAGGTTGCAGGACGCGGCGGAGGCTATTTCCATACGCGACCCGTCCAATGCAAGGGGGCTTCTGCCCAAATTTGCGCAGAGGATACTGAACGAACTCAGAAAACCGCAGAACGACTGGCGCACGATACTCAACGAGTTTGTTCAGGAGGAAGTGACGGATTACTCCTTCTCTCCGCCCGACCGCAGGTTTTGCGAAAGTCCCTTCTTTTTACCCGATTTTAACGATAAAGAGTTTACGGTGGCAGATATCCTGTTTATGATAGATACGTCGGGTTCTATGTCGGACGATATGATAACTGCGGCATATTCCGAGGTTAAAGGGGCAATAGACCAGTTTGACGGTAAGCTTAAAGGCTGGCTTGGCTTCTTCGACGCGGCAATAATCGAGCCCGTACCCTTTGCAGGCGAAGAGGAATTTTCCGTAATAAAACCCGTAGGGGGAGGCGGTACGGATTTCGGGATTATTTTCGATTACGTCCGCGAGTATATGCAGGATAAACGCCCTGCAAGCATAATAATTCTGACCGACGGCTATGCGCCCTTCCCCAAGGAGAGCCGCTCCGGCGGTATACCCGTTTTATGGCTTTTAAACAACGACAGGGTTGAACCGCCCTGGGGCAAGGTTGCGAGAATAACCGTGTAACGGTAAACGTATAAGGAGTGCAAAACCGTATATGAAATATCCGATAAATAAGGAATTTTCGCCTTTTTCGCACTTTACGCCGCCATTAAAAAGTGCGAAATTCGCAGGGTGGATCGGGGCGTTGATGAAGCCACCGCGCAGGATATGGCGCGATAAGGCGGTTAAGGCGAGCAGGCAATTTATTAAAAGCTACGACGGGCAGGAGATAGAGCTTATTATCTTCGAACCCGACGGCATTAAGGATGATTGCGCGTGCCTTGTGTATTATCACGGCGGCGGATTTTTCTTGGGCGCAGCGCACTACCATTACGCGTTGGCGCGGCAATATGCCTTAGATACACCCTGTAAAGTGGTGTTTGTGCAGTACCGCTTAACCCCTGAATATGCCCATCCTACGCCCAGCGAGGACTGCTACGCGGCGTTTTGGTGGACGTTAAATAACGCAGAACAGCTGCATATCGACCGTGCAAAGATTGCCGTCGGCGGCGACAGTGCGGGCGGTGCGCTCGCTGCGGCGGTCTGTCAGATGGCGAGGGACAGAGGTGCGGACTTACCGCTCTTTCAGCTGCTTGTCTATCCCGTAACCGACAGGCGTATGTATACTTCTTCTCAGAAGGCGTATACGGATACGCCTATGTGGAACAGCAGGCTTTCGCGTATAATGTGGCTGGGATATGTTCAGGGCAACGAAGATAATATCGCCTACGCCTCGCCCATGCAGGCGGAGAGCTTTAATAACCTTCCGCAAGCCTACGTTGAAATCGTGCAGTACGACTGTCTGCGCGACGAGGGTGAAGCCTATGCCGACGCCCTGTCCGAAGCAGGCGTAAACGTAGAGCTTTACGAGGTCAAGGGGGCTATGCACGGGTTTGACATCAGGCTGAAAGCACCTACCGCAGAGCAGGCGAGAAAGAGAAGAATAGGGTATATGCAGAGGGCTTTCGGTTTATTATAAGCTGCGCTCAGGCGTTGATTAAGGGATATATCGGGGGTAATCCGATCGGAATAAAATGCAAATTTCGTCATAATAGTGTAAATTGAGCGTATAAAACAAGTTGCCAACCGCAAAAAAATCAGTTAAAATATATTGCTGTTATGATAGGAATTTATTTCAGCGGCACAGGCAATACCAAACGCTGCGTAGAGAGATTGGTTAAACTCTTAGACGACTCTTCAATAGTTTTACCGTTGGAGGGCGACTCCGCAAAGGCGGCAATAGCAAAGAACAACGTAATCGTATTCGGGTACGGTGTACAATATTCCGATATGCCCTTTTTCGTCAGGGAATTCATTATTGAGAACAAGGAGCTTTGGAGGGGTAAAAATATACTCTGCGTGGCGACTATGGGCGCGTTCAGCGGCGACGGCGCAGGGTGTAGCGCAAGGCTGTTCAAAAGGTTTGGCGCGAATATATTAGGCGGTTTACATATCGTTATGCCCGACTCTGTCTGCGACTTTAAAGAGAAGAAGGGTGAAGAAATCGAACCCGAAAAGCTCTATCTGGAGAGCTTGCAGCGTGAAAATAATTTAAAAAAGCTCAACGAGGAGAGGCGCGGAATCATTAAAAGAGCGGACGAGAAGATAGACAAAGTCGTAAGCGAAATAAAAAACGGCGTGTACCCTAAGGACGGTTTAGGCTTTTTTGCAAGGCTTGCAGGGCTTTTCGGTCAAAGACTATGGCTCGGAAGGCTTTCACACAGCTATTCGGACAGGTTAAAAATAGACGAAGATTTATGCGACGGCTGCCGCATATGCGTACAGCAATGCCCTATGAAAAACCTTTCCATGGAGGAGGGCGTAGCGCAGTCCTCGGGCAGGTGTACCGCCTGCTACCGCTGTGTAAACAGATGTCCTAAAAAGGCGATAACCCTTTACGGAAATAAGGTTGAAGAACAGTACAGAATTGAAAAATATTGCTAAAACAATTTAAGGAGAAGAAAATGGGTTTACTTGAACAGTTATTGGATGAAGAGGGCGACAGCCAAATAAGGCTGACGAACGAGGACGGTACGGAGCTGGTGTTTAACCAGGTTGCCGTCATTCCTTTTGACAATACGATCTTCGCTATATTGGCTCCCGTATCGGAAATAGAGGGGGTAAACGACGACGAGGCTATTGTTTTCCGCGTGGACGAGAGAGACGGCGAGGACGTGCTTGTTCTGGAAGAGGACGAGCAAACGGCAATGGCAGTGTTCGACGAGTACGTCAAGCTCTGGGAGGAAAGTCAGGAAGAAGAGAACGCGGACGACGGTGAAGATAATTAAAATGCCATCTTTCCAAAGGTATAAATCACAATAAGGTTGAAATAGTAAAGCAAAGTGTCTGCGGCATATCCTCGGGGATATACCGCAGACACTTAATTTTAAAAGGAAATCAATAAAGCAGCATAGTGCCTTCGGGCATAGTGAAGCTCGGCTTGTCAACCTTTCTGAAGTACATTGCCGTTTCCTTATAGGTGCGGTGGGCGACGACGTATACCCTCGATTGAGGATACAGCGATGCTACGTCGTCTTTTAGCTCGGTAAAGTTTAAAACGTAGTTGGCTATATCGAAATTCAAATCGCAGCAAACCGTGCCGGCACCGCCGCTGAGCACCTCTAAAAGTTTTGCCCTGAATTCCGCGGCAATACTTAAGCGTGTTCGGGTAACGCCCGAACCTCCGCACACCGCGCAGGGTGCGACACTGCCAAGAGTTTTACCGTTACCCGTGCGTTTACGGGTAAACTCCACCAGACCGAATTGCGACATGGGCAATACCTTACACCTGCTCTTATCGCCCTTTAACGCCTTTTCCAGCTCCTGCACGATAGCCTTTTTATGGCTCTCCTCTTTCATATCTATGAAGTCGACGACGAATATTCCGCCGATATTTCTAAGCCTTACCTGGCGTGCAATTTCCTTTGTAGCCAAAACGTTGGTGGCAAACACCGTGTCCTCCAAGCTGTTCTCCCCCGTATATTTGCCCGTGTTTACGTCTATGACGGTTAACGCCTCGGTGCGGTCTATATTGATATACGCTCCGTTGGCAAGTTCCGCTTTGGACTGCGTTGCCTTTAATATCTCGTCGGAAATCCCCTCGGAATACAGCATATCCGTGTGCGCGTCGTGTAAAAACAGCTCTGGCTTTTCCCTCTCGGGGTACATATTGATAATGCTCTTAACCTTCTCGAAGAGCTCCTTGTTTCCCACGTGTATCTCATCGCAGGGGGTAAGCATCATATCCCTTAGTACGCAGGAGTGTACGGTTGAATCGCTGTATAACAGCTCGCCGACCTTAGCCTTTTCAAAGTGCGCCTTGACCGTGGCGTATGTGTTGCGGAAAAAGTTTAGCTCGTTCATCTTGTCGCCCAGCACGGCGTAGGGTGCGGCGGTGCGTACAATCATACCCTCGTTGCCTCTGACCGCCTTTTTCGCACTGAATATAAGGTTGTTTTTCAGCTCGCTGTCCGAGAACTTTCTCGATACGCCTATAAAGGGTGTATTGGGCAAATATACGATATACTTGCCCACGAACGAGAGGTTTGTGGTGACCTTAGCCCCCTTTTTGCCTACGGGCGGTTTGGTTATCTGTACCATAATTTCGTCGCCCTCGTGCAGATTTAATTGGGTGGGGATATCCACGTCGCCCTCAAAAATCTTGCTGTCGGGAACGAGGTCTGCAACAGAGATATAGCAATGCCTCTCCAAGCCGCAGTCGATAAACGCTGCCTGCATACCGTTAAGCACGTCGGTAACCTTCCCCTTGTACACGTTGCCCACGGCGTCGGGTACGGTTGCACTCTGGGAGATATATTCGCATAGCACTCCGTCCTCGCAAAGTGCGTAGTAGTCAATGCCGCAGTGGCTGTCAAAATAAAGTTTTTTAGTCACACAATCTCTCCCAAAGCTTTTTATCCGTTTTCAAACTTACCCACATATTATAGCATATTCCGCAAAATAATCAAGCTTTAATAAAAAAATAAAGTAAATCGGTTTTTACTTAATTTACTGCTCCTTTCCGCACCTGAATGGCAGCTGTGTAAAAGGTTGACTTTTATATAAATTTAAGATAATATAGGTAAAAGAATTTTTTACGGAGTAACCCGATGAACCTTATCCTTGCAAGCCTGAAGGAATTGCCTGCTATTTATAAGTCGATGGAACGCAACTTCATAAAGGAAGAGCTGCGCGAGTACGACGATGTCGTCCGCGTGTGCAAGGGCGGCAAATACAAGGTCTTTCATATCGAGGAGGACGGGATAAATAAGGGCTTCGTCGGAATCTGGGATTTAGGCGACTTCGTGTTTTTGGAGTACTTCGTCGTGTACGAGCCTTTCCGTAACTGCGGCATCGGCGGCAGGGCGATAGATTTTATCAGAGGCAAATATCCTTGCGTGATTTTAGAGACGGAGCTGCCCGAAGAGCCCATTCAGCTGCGTAGGTTTAATTTTTATAAAAGACACGGAATGTGCGTAAACTTGCAGCCCTACCGCCAGCCTCCCTACAGGGAGGGGGAAAGCGGCTGTCCGTTGTACGTAATGAGCTGTCCCTCCGTTTTAACAGATTTCCATCAGACGGTTAAGATCATCTATAAAGAGGTGTACGGCAGAGAATATAAGCCGAATTAAGCGTTTATATAAAAAATGTTGAACTTAATTAGTATTGACAAGCTTAACTTTAAAATGTTATAATAAAAAAGTAATAAACAAAAACAGGAGTAAAATGATATGAAATACGATTTCAAATTAATCAGCATGGAAGAGCTTTCTTTCAAGCTTAACAGGGTACAGCTTGCACCCAACCAGCGTCTTGACGTAAAGCCCCAGTTTGCCCGTCAGGTACGCAAGGCTAACGACAACAAAAAGCTTATCTTTATTGCTTTGTCCGTAAAAATCGAAAGCACCGAGGCAGAACCCAAACCCTTCGATTTGAACGTTGGTCTGGTAGGTATGTACGAGCTTGAGAGCGAGGATTACACCGCAGAAGAGGAGAGGGCGTTCGTCATTGAGGCAACCAGCCAGCTCTATCCCTACCTCCGTGCGGCAGTGACCAACCTCACCGCACAGGCGTACATTACACCGCTTAACCTGCCCGTAATAAACGGACCCATCTTCCCCGAGGATAGGGACGTTTACGCATTCGCACCCGGCAGCGTATCCTGATTGTTTAAACGTGCGCTTTGCGTATAAGCGTCGTAATAGTTCGTCGCCCTTGCGTTTTACCTCGGTCATTTACGCTTAAGTAAACTCCCGTCGGCAAATCCGCAGACTCCTGCTCTTACTCGCTTCTCCGCAAAGACGGATACCAAAATAAGGTGAAAATTATTTAAAAAAATTAAGTCGTATTATATATATTGTAAAATAGTATACGTCTAAGCAAAAAGTTTTACAAAATATTATAAAATAGCTTGACAACCCCTCTTAAGTCGTGTTAAAATTTTTTTACACTTCGAGAGGGGTGTAATTTTTTTGTACGGAGACCCATTATGAAGGCATCAACAAGGGCTAAAATCACTTTTGAATGTACTGTTTGCAAGCACAGGAATTACGATAGCTATAAGAATAAGCGTAACGATCCCGACAGGCTTACTATGAATAAATACTGCCCTTTCTGCAAGAAGCATACTGAACACAAGGAATCCAAGTAATGGCTAAAGAAACGGAAAAAAAGCCCAGTAGATTAGTAAGAATGGGCAGAAAAATCAAGGAAGTTTTTTCTGAACTCAAAAGGGTTACCTGGCCGTCGTTCGGCAAGGTGGTCAAGGCTACGGGCGTAGTTTTGGTCGTAGTCTTGATTTTTACCGTTATAGTTACAGGTATTAACTTCGGGCTTCAAGCGTTATTGGAGCTGCTCACAAAAGCAGGGGGTGTTTAATCTATGGAGCAAAATCCCTGCTGGTATATTCTGCATACCTATTCCGGTTACGAGGCTATGGTCAAGGATTCGATTACAAGGTTAATCGAAAACAACAACCTTAAGGATCAGATTTTCGATATCAAAATCCCTATGGAACAGACCATAGAGGAGAAGAACGGTAAGCGCAAGGTGGTAGAGCGTAAGCTTTTCCCCTGCTACGTCTTTATCAAAATGATTTACTCCAACCAGCTTTGGTATTGGGTAACCAACACCAGGGGTGTGACCGGCTTCGTAGGTCCCATGGGCAGACCTAAGCCTATGACCCGTGACGAGATAAGAAGAATGCGTTTGGAGGAAGTTGTCTCTGACGCTAACTTCGTCGTCGGCGATAAGGTTAATATCGACGCAGGTCCCTTGGAGGGCTTCGACGGCGTGATTACCGAACTCAACGATATAGCTCAGAAGGCTAAGGTCAATATCCAGATGTTCGGTAGGTCTACCGACGTAGAGGTTGAGTATATCCAGATGAAGAAAATTTCTGAGTAAACCGCTTTGAAATAACGCTTTGCGTATAAGCTTCGCAATAGTTCGTCAAAATAAGGGTTCCCACAAAAAAAGGTTTTTGTGGGAAGAGGAGACGCAACGGAGCATAGTTGCTGTTTGGGTTTTACACAAACGGCTTAAAGCGTAGTTTGCGTTGACGAGGCAACCTTCAGTCGTTTACGACATAGTAAACTCCTTCAGGTTTTCCTCGCTCTTCTGCTCTTGCTCGCTTCTCCGCAAAGGTATATACCCCGAATAGGGAAAAGAATATTTAAAGATATTTATCCTTTTATTTTAGTTTTCAACGCCTTATAAAAAAGAGGCTTTGATATATTTGTGGGAGAATAAGTTAAATCTTTTTCATGGCTTATTTGTCTGACCACATTGGAGGAAATTTAATTATGGCAAAGAAAATTACTGCGGTAGTTAAGTTGCAGCTCCCTGCCGGCAAGGCTACCCCTGCACCCCCCGTAGGTTCTACGTTGGGTCCCCACGGTATCAACATTCCCGGCTTCACTAAGGAGTTCAACGCAAAGACCAGCGCACAGGCAGGACTTATCATTCCCTGCGTAGTAACCATCTATCAGGACAGAAGCTTCACCTTCATCCTCAAGACGCCCCCTACCCCCGTTCTTATCAAAAAGGCACTCGGGATAGATACGGCTTCCGCACGTCCCAACAAGGACAAGGTTGGCAAGCTTACCAAGGCTCAGGTTGAAGAAATTGCGAAGACCAAAATGCCCGATTTGAACTGCAGCGACTTAGAGGCAGCAAAGAGCATGGTTAAGGGCACCGCCCGTTCTATGGGTATAACCGTAGAGGAATAATAGGGAGGTAAAAAGGTAATGAAACTTGCAAAGAAATACGCAGAAAGCGTTAAGTCGTATGAACATTCCAAGGCATACGATCCCAAGGAAGCAGTTGCACTTGCACTTTCAACTGCAAAGGCTAAATTCGACGAAACTATCGAACTTCACGTTCGTTTAGGCGTTGACCCCAGGCAGGCTGACCAGCAGGTTAGAGGCGTTTTAGTCCTCCCCAACGGTACCGGTAAGACCAAGAAGGTTTTGGTTATCGCAAAGGGTGCTAAGGCAGACGAAGCATTAGCCGCGGGCGCAGATTACGTTGGTGCAGAAGAAATGGTTCAGCGTATCCAGAAGGATAACTGGTTCGATTTCGACGTAGTTATCACCACCCCCGACATGATGGGCGTTGTAGGTCGTATCGGTAGAGTGCTTGGTCCTAAGGGCTTGATGCCCAACCCCAAGAGCGGTACCGTTACTATGGACGTAACCAGGGCTGTAAACGAAGTTAAAGCAGGTAAGGTTGAATACCGTCTTGATAAGACTGCAATCATTCACTGCCCCATCGGTAAGAAGTCCTTCGGCGAAGAGAAGATTATCGAAAACTTCAACGCTTTGATGGATGCAATCGTTAAGGCTAAGCCCGCAGCAGCAAAGGGTCAGTACATCAAGTCTGTAACTCTTTCCGCAACTATGGGTCCCGGCGTTAAGGTTTACTACAACAAGGGTTAATCAATCATAGAACAGAAAAACGCTCCGCAGTGATTGCGGAGCGTTTAATTTTGGCTCTTTGTCAAATGTTGTGGTGGAGATAAAAACTAAAAAATAGATAATTCTA
>JBJEVD010000051.1:0-5080 GCA_051884175.1 Candidatus Coproplasma sp. | reverse complement strand
TAATTCAAAGTATGTCGAGAAAGGGGAACTGTATGGATAACGGAGCAATGGAATCTTTCTTTGGAAGACTAAAGGTGGAAATGTTTTATGGGGAGAAATTTGACTCTGTTGAAGATTTTATAGACAAGCTGCATTCCTACATTTATTACTACAACAACGAGAGAATTTCTCTAAAACTGAAAGGAATGAGTCCTGTACAGTACAGAACTCATTCACAAATAATTTAATATTTAATTTTGTCCAAACTTTGGGGTTCACATCATTTTTTCGTGCCGCTTCACCTGTGTTTCTAATATTTACTTATTTTTGCGTGCTTCTTTCAAATTAGCAAGATAATCTTTTGCTGCTTTTGCCGCCTCGTCCAATGCCTCGTCGAGGGCTTGTTTCTGTGCGGACAATTTTTCGATAGCCGCAGTTTTTCTCATTTCGAGTTCCTCCCATTCTTCTTCCGACAAATCGGCTTTAATCTTATCAAGATATTCGTTTGCCTTGACTTCAAGACGGTTAGCTTTATCCCTCAATTCGTCAAGTTCGATTTTGTCTCCGGCAAGTATAGTGTCAACTTCCGCCAAAATATCGTTCAAATCGGCAGTAGCGGAATTTAATACAGTTTTTATACTTTCGGGCATAGAACTCATCAAATTGTCTACCGTAGCCATAATCTGACGTGCGCTTACAAGCGCAGATTCGATTTGCGGTTTGTATTCTGCGGTCATTTCGTTTATTTGTTCTTCGATAACCGCTTCCGCTTGCGCAAGGGCTTCGGTCAGAGCTGCCTTTGTCAGTTCCAACGTTTCGGATGCAGAGGTGTTCTTAAAAAGTTTATCGGCGTACGCCTCTATGCTGTTAACCGTAATTTCGCCTTTGGAATTTTTAAGCGCATCGGCGGATTCCATTCCTAGAGCGGCAACAACTGCGTTAATCTGCATTTCGTTCAAAGGATAATTGCTTACATTTGCGGCAAGCTCTGCGACGTCGCAAATAACGTCAAATCCTTTTGCCGCCGAAGCATACATTTGATATACGCCGCCGTAATAAACCGTTAAAGGATGCGAAAGCATTTTTTCAAGGTAGTATTGCGTGTACACGCCATAGCCCGCAAGCTCGGTTGCCTGCTCGTAAACGGAGAGAGCCTTCGTTTTTGCTTCCAAATAAGTAGCCGTGGCAAATTCTTCTATTTTTGGACTTGCTTCTTTCAGCATTTCAATAAGTTTAGCGTCATCGAGTGCAACCGCAGCATCAAGCGAGATTTCTCCTGTTTCCGATACGGAAAGTGCAAGTTTGAATTTCGATACGGACATATTCTGAATTGCTTTATTGTTAGGGAATTGCTTTTTTACTTCGTCCATTTTGCGAAGTAACGAATAAGCGCCTTCGCCGTCAGTCGATACGCTCAGTCCCAAATTTTCCGCCGTTGCTGTAATGGAAGTATTAACTTTGCTTAAAATTTCCGTAGCAAAATCGTTATCGCTCGACGAAACGATAGTATCTACAACTTTATTGTTTTCGTCGAGATAACCGTATTGAATAGCCAAGTCGGTAATCTTTTGAATAGCAGCGTCTATTTTTTCGCCCTTAATACCTGTTTCTTCATACAAAAGTACTTGTCCGTCCTCGTTTTCGCCGCGAACGCTTACAACATTACTATCTTTATCGACAATGAGTTCGATAGCGGGATTGATGTCAAGGCTTACATAAGCCTGTTTTTCTGTTTTATCCGTTGTTTCATCACCGAGATTACAGGCGGTCAGTCCGCACATAGAACCTGCCATCAGGCAAGACAACGCAATAGCTATAAATTTTTTTTTCATTATATGAACCTCCGATTTTTTTTAATCACTCGTTAAACACGTGAGAAATTTGTTTTATTGCAATCCGATAAAAAAATTATTTTTTATTCCAAAAATTTTCGAGCGAACCATATTCCGATATAATCTCTTCTATAAAATCACCGTATTCGACATCGGAAATTTCGTCTCTCGGTTGCTCGTAAATCTCCTTAAACTGTTCCTTTCTTGCGTTGTTCAGTTGATCCAACACTACTTGCAACTGCGTAAGATATTCCTGCGTAGTGAGCGGAACGGAGAGTATAGATTCAAGCACTACGACATCGCAACCGATATTTTTCAATATTCCGACATATTTTGCCGCAGAACTTTGAAAATCGTTTAACGTAAGGTTAGCGAACAATTCTTCAAAATTCATACCGACAAAAGAAGAATAAGCGTCTGCCGCAGAAGTCAAATCGGATAAACTATTCAAAGATATGCCGAATTCATTTTTGTATTCGGTTAGCAAGTTTTTCATTTGCGTCATAAGTGCGGCAAATTCTTCGGTATAATTTGCGTTGGGATATTTTTTTATAGTCCAATAATCTGCGGGGATAGGATTGAACGGATTATCCTTGTGCATCATAATGTCGTAACTGCACAAACCCATTTGCGAAAGCATTTGCGCGTTGGTAACAATAACGTTTACGTTCTTCAACAATTCGTCCCTGACATATTCAAGTGTTTGCGTACCGATAACAAAGGTTTGATAAAGGTTTTGTAGCTTTTCGGCATCTGCGCCCATATCCACTCTTTCGCCGAAAAGAGCGGGTAGGTCTTTAATTGTGTCGGTTAAATCCGTAAGGGTATTTGTTTTCGGAACACCTAAACGCTCGCATATTTCACTTACGGGAAGAATATCGGTCACTACTACCGCATAGATACCGTTCGTCATAAAGTAGGACTGTAAACTTTCGGATATGGTTGCAAGCAAAGTTTCGTCTGTTTCCGAACTGCTCGAAAGCCGGACGGCGGTTTTATCGGCTGACAAATCGAGATAACCGAGCTGCGCCGCGCTATCGGTATAAGTTACGATTGATTCCGATAAGGGCACGTTTTTGAGCTTGTTCAATGTACTATCGTCCGAAAGAATTACATCGGCGTCTTCGTTTAGGGCGTTTACACTCTGAACCCTGCCGTCTTTATCTGTAACAAACGCTACTGTGGGATTGATTTCCAATGTAAATACAAAACGGTCAATGGCAGGAACAGTCGGCGTATTAAAAACGCCGAAGAGCCACATGAACATAAACACGAGCGCAATTACTGCCGCCGCGCAAACCGAACCTATTCCGATACGGCGTTTGACTAATGTATTTCCATTTTGAACTACCGAACCATCAATTTGATTCGCGGTTATAATAGGTGCATTTTTAATTTCGTCTTTGAGCGCAGGAACAGTTCTGTCAAACTCTTCATTTAACTGTTTTTTCCAAGATTTCATGCCTGTTCCTCCTTCCACGCCGATTTTAATTTATCTGCTGCGCGTTTATATTTCGACATTACCGTACCGATAGGGCTGTTTATTATTTTTGCTATCTCCTTATGTTTATAGCCCCAAACAACGTGAAGAATGACTATTCGTTGTTCCTCTTCGTCTAATATCCGTTTCATAATCATTATGATAGTATCTTTTATTTCAAGATTATCGTAGTTGATTACTTCTTGATGTAAGACTCCCTCTCGTTGTTTTTCGTAATTTGCTCTTGCACGTAATTCGTTTAATGCGGTGTTTTTCGCTATTTGTAAAATCCAAGCCAAGCCGTTACTGCCAATTTTATACTTCCCGATATTTTGCTTGATTTTCAAATAAGTAGTTTGCATAGCGTCTTCACAATCGGCTTGATTATTGAAGTATGAGAATAAAAAGGCGTAAACGCCGCGCTTTGTTTCTATGTATAACTGCTCGAAGGCTACGTTATCGCCCTGCGCAATTTTTTTAAGAGCAATATCGATTTCTCGTTTATTCATTGTTTGTTCCTTTGTTTTTTCGTCCGTAATCAGACTAATATTGTTCCTTACAAATTAAACACTTTGATTAACGATTTTATTGCAAAAAATAAAAGATAAAAAAATTATAACATATGCGAGCTTAAAAATCAACGAAATAAATACGTAATATGAATTGACATTTATTTAATTTTAGTATATCATAAATTTATGAGGTGAATATGGACAATAAAATTATAGGCAATAGGCTAAAATCACTACGAGAAGGAATAAACAAAACTCAAGTAAATATAGCGGAAGCAAACGGCAAAATAGCACAATCTGCCGTGTTCCGTTACGAAAGCGGAAAAAGTGATGTTCCGAATAGTATTTTACTATGGTACGCCGATTATTTTGACGTATCGCTTGATTATATTTTTGGCAGAACGGACAATCCACAGGGTAAACTATACGACTATCAACCCAAGGTTCTGAAAGACAACAAGCAAATGCAGGAGTTGATTGAAATGTGCTTTGACCCCAACTCTCCCGCAAATGCAAAATTAAAGCAAACGCTTTTACGCCTTATGGAGGAACATAATAAATGAGAGCAGTTATATATGCCCGATATTCAAGCGACAACCAGACGGAAGCTTCTATTGAGGGTCAGCTTAGAGAGTGTATGGAATACGCTACCTATAACGACATTCAGGTTATCGGGAATTACATAGATCGAGCTTATTCTGCCAAGACAGATAATCGCCCAGAATTCCAGCGAATGATTAAGGACAGCTATAAACACGCTTTCGATTGCATTATCGTGTGGAAATTGGACAGGTTCTCCCGTAACCGCTATGACAGCGCACACTATAAGGCTCTACTCCGCAAAAACGGCGTAAAGGTCGTGTCTGCAAAGGAAACGATAGCTGAAGGCTCGGAAGGTATACTCCTTGAATCGGTTCTGGAAGGCATGGCGGAGTTCTATTCCGCAGAACTCGCTGAAAAGGTTACACGCGGTATGAAAGAAAACGCCTTGAAAGGTCTTTGGAACGGCGGAAATATTCCTTTCGGGTATGTAATCAACGCAGAACGAAAACTCGATATAGACCCGAAAGCCGCTCCTATCGTTGCCGAAATTTTCAAAATGAGCAACGACGGCAAAACGGTAAAAGAAATATTCAACGTAATGTCCGAGCGTAAAGTTACTCGTGCCAACGGCAAGCCTTTGCGTTATAACGCCATTCGGTATATGCTCTCAAACAGAGTATACATAGGCGAATACAGTCATATGGGTGTGGTAATCAAAGACAGCGTACCGGCAA
>JBJEVD010000050.1:0-19669 GCA_051884175.1 Candidatus Coproplasma sp. | reverse complement strand
ACCGAAAATTACCGTAATTTTAACACAAAAATTCAATTCAGCACGGGTAAAAACGACATTTTACTCTATATACGAAAAAGCGAAAAACGAACGAAAAAAGCCTGTTTTTCGATGAAAAACAGGCTAGGGATTTTTAAGCGGAAATGGCTTATTTTATACCGAAAACGGGGGTTTTTAAGCAAATATTGCGTAAAACGGCTTAAAAATAGTGTAAAGCCGTTGCGACAAATCGCAACGGCTTCCACATTGAAATCCGGCAACTTTCTATCCTCCCAACACGTGATGTGTAAGTACTTTCGACGTAAACGAGCTTAACTTCTGTGTTCGGAATGGGAACAGGTGGATCCTCTTATGCTTAGTCACCGGAATGGCTCCGCTTGTTGGACTTGAAGCGGTAACGTAATTTTAAGATTACCCGATTTTGTGCAAAAATAAGGTAAAAACGACTGAAAACCGTTCATTTTCAGCCACTTTCAAAAATCGTTTACCAAACGTTTACCAACCATAAATTAATACACAAGGAGAACGATTTTTCTGTGATTTACACCTGATTGCACTATCCCCCACCGTAGAAAACTTACGGTGGGGGGATATATTTTACTATAGTATTATACCTTTTCAAACGCCGGTGCCTTCTTTTCAATTTCGCCACGGCTTAACCCATAACTGCTTGCAACTCTGCGCCAACTGCTGTTTACGATGCCTCTTATCTCCCTTACGATATCCTCTGCCTTTACCTTTGAAATATTATAGTACTTTGCAGTCGATATCGCCAAGTCAAAATTAATTTCGTTATTATCATGGTCAACACAGAGGGCTAAACGGGTACCGTAATTTATGGGATTTACGTCATACATAGGCGAAAGCCTCCAACCACTGTCCGAGAGCAAAAACCCGTGATTTCTAAGATGGTCGTCAATATTTGAAACTGCCATACTGAATACAATTCGCTTAAACAACTCCTCTGAATCGGACTGCGGAGATTGCCCATACGATTTAATGAATGAAACAATATCGAGATAGCTTGCCTCTTCCCCGTCTTTTTTACCAAGCAACGTCATAGCCGACGTAAAATGTATTCTGCACTTGCCTTTTCTGTCAAATCGTTTTACAAGAAAGGTGCTTCCCTTATTTGAAAACTTTTCAATCTTTGCCTGCGGTACGTTTAACCCACATGCTTGCGCCAAATCGTGAACGGTCATTTCCCATGCCCCTACGTCCGTCTCATCATTTTTAGAGGGAAATTTGGCTATCCACAATGAACCGTCGGGAGCTTCTACCGAGGCTTTCGGTCTGGCTCCACCCAACGAAGAACCGGGAGCAAGCAACTGTTTCAGCCATTTTTCTTCGTCACTGCCTTCACTATTTTCAAATGCCAGAGAAGCGTTCTCCAACGTGCGAAGGGTTGTCCAGGGAGGAGCAGCCAATTCCTTATCCGAAGATACGAATTCCCCTCCCTCAGAAAGAGAAAACCTTAGTCCACCCATTCTGGTTGCATCGTAAACTCCCAACAAATAATCGGTCTCCGTCAGTGCCCTTGCCGCCCTTTCCTCTATTTTAGCGTTTATACTTTCCCTTCTGCGCATAAGAAGCCTACCCCATCTATCGGGACAGGAATCGGAAAATATACCGAATAACAACTTACCTGAAGATACGTATTGCCTTCCGCTGTAAAAATTCAAATCGGGATCAAGGAAGATTCCAACGTTTTGACTTTTAAGCCAATTATCGCTAAATGAGAAAGACGTTAACTCGTTTCCCCTGATATAATTAACGTATAATTTGCCAAACGGAACGGGCGATGAGCCAAACCAATCGGCATAGACGTAAATAATCTTTTCTTCGTAAGCCATATCAGTCACCTCTCTTTTTTGCAGCACGTTTACGGACAGTCAGGTTCAAATCCTGGAGGGTTCTGCCAAGCTCATCATCCTTTGCAATTAAAAGCAAGTCCTTGTCTAAATTATTCAAAGCGTGGAGCACTGCGGCGTAAATACCGATAGCAACCGTAGGCGCACCCTTTTCCACGGACTGCAACGTCGCCCTGCTTATTCCCGCACGTTCGGCAACAAGCACAGCGGAAAGATTACGCCTTAATCTGGCAAGCTTAATCTGCTCGCCCATTATCCGCAAAATTTCTTGAGTTTGTGGTAACAAAACAGTAGTTGACTTACTCATATAATAACCTCTAATGACTAATAGTTTAGCCAATATAACAGTATTTGTCAACTATATTAGCCATTATATTTAACTTGTCTGCACATAATTATAGCCGACGTAAAAGCGTCGGCTATATATTAAAGAGCCAAAATAAAAGTTCACCACAATATAAAGCAATTAAATCTTAACGGCTTTACCGCCCGTTAACACAATCATCTTTACGGCATCGGTGGAGAACGACTCTGCACGTACGATAAGCGGTTTATCTAAAGTGCCTCTGGCAAGTATTTTTATTGCCGTTTCCTTTTTAGGCACAATGCCTTTCTCTTTCAATGCCACTATATCCACCGTATCTCCCGCCGCAAAGTTTGAAGAAAGAACGTCTATATTAACCGCAAAACGCCTGCCCTTCTTTCGTGCTGAATACTCATTTTCAACCGCAGTATCGGCATTTTCATAAAGCGACTGAACCCGGGAATCGGCTATCAGCGAATGAGCCTCGATTGCGGTAACGCTACGTCGAATTTCAAATCCCGCACTTACAAGGTTAGCCCCTTCCGTCATTTCACCGTCTGCATAAACCTTTATCAGCTTTCTTACAATAAGATTTTCCTGCGTATCATACGGGTAATCATCGGCACTAAAGGCAACCTTCTCTTCTCCCTGCCTTATGTTATGGCTCCCCGTAAGAAGGTTAATCAACTCCTTTGCACGTCTTAAACCGTAATCGGATTTTACCTTTACCGCAAACGGCACTTGCTTATATTGTGCAGTTTGGGAAAAGTCCTCGCCGTGATATTTGCCTTCTTTAAATTCCGACGGGTCAAGCGCAAGGAAAAGCCACAGCGTTTTGCCTCTCACGCCTATCTTTGCAAGTTGTGCCCTGCCCTTGCTAAAGGAAAGATGTTTCCAGCTTTTGCGTACCCTAATTCCTGCAAAAGACGAAAGATAATTGGCAATAGCCGCAAAATATTCTTTAGTATTTTGCTCTGCCATTATCAGCTTTGCCTCCAAGGAACGGTTATACCTGACGACTACGGAGGGCGTTTGACTTTCAGTTCCGCTCTCCTCTTCCTCAGCCATAGGTTGAGAAATTGCCGCCTCTTCCTCTGCTGTTACTGCTGTTTCGTTCTCCGCATTACCCTCGGTCTCAACCGTATGCTTCTTCGGGACATATAGATAAATAGTATACGCACCTAGGGCAAGCACCGCAACGCCGAGCAAAACCAAAGCCACAATCTCCGGAATTGCAATTATTCCGCCGAACGCGCCTGCGGCAAGTAATCTTTCGTCCTTGCCCTTCGTCTTTGCCTTCTTCAAAACGATAAGCACTATTTCCGCAAGCAATAACGCTGAAAGCACTAAAATCAGCCACAGCGCAGAGCCGGAATTATCTGCAACTATTGCAAATTGAGTCAGTTCATTGACGGTGAATACCGCATATGCTCCGTCTAAAGAATATTCAATCTCCTTTGCTTCACCGTCCGAAAGATACAGAATACGGAAGCTTCTTTCTGCAACGTCCTCTGATATAAGCATACGGACGGTTACCGCACCGTTCGGTTGAACGGTAACGCCGTTTTGTTGCATTTTAACGTCGTAAACAGCAGAAATGCGTTCGTTACGGGCAACACGTTCTTCGATTTGCTGAGGGGCTTGATTTTCTTTTGTTACAACCAGCCGTATATCGGGTGAAAGCCCCTGATCAGAAGAAACGCCAATCTCGGTTTCATCCTCGTTTTCACCATATTTTATCTCTGCCTGATTGACCGTCAAGACAGCCGACATATCGGCAATCTCAATATAATTATCGTAGTCGCCTGCAAAGACAGCCGTAACGGTATATGCACCGCTTGCCGTTTGATTATTGTTGAGATAGGATACCGTAACGCCATTGGGCAAAGTGCCTGTTACGAATATACTTTTTGCCGAACCGTCCTCTACAAACGTTGCCCCCGTGAAGGTTACGCCGGACATATCGTAAACGGCTTTGTTCACAACTACCGTTACGCTTACCGTATACAATCCGTCCGAATAACCGATTACGTTCGTCCAATCGTAATTATCGTCGTCCACGCTTATGAATGCGTAATACTGCGTAACTCCGCTATCCGAAACGGCAGGGATTATATTATCGTCTACCCAACCCCAACTACTTGAAAGGCAAAGGAGGCTAAGGCTTTGACTATACGTCAATTCGCCTGTAACTACGGGTGCAACAGGTATCGGGGCAGGTGCTTTTGCGATTATCCAAGCCTTATTTATCGTACCGCTGAAGTTGCCCGTTCCCGTTACGGTCAGAGTGTAATCCCCTGCTAAGGTTGCCACGTTTTCGCTTACGGAGTAAGTAACCGCCAGACCGTCTATTATTACGCTGTCTATACCTTGAATCTGTTCGCTGCCGTTATAGGTAAGTGCGCTTGCCAGCGTTATGCTTGCACCCGTTATATCCTTGCGAGCAACAGAGAAATCAAGTTGCACAGTACCGCAGAAATTGCCCGTTCCCGTTATCGTCAACTTGTAATTGCCTGCGTCGGTAACATTGTTGCCGCTTATATCATAGGTTACGGTCAATCCATCTATAGTTACGCTTACTATTTCCTGCGTCTGTTCACTTCCGTTATAGGTAAGCAAGTCACCAACGGATATAACGGCATTTTCAATACTCTTGCGCTCAACGGTCAGAATGCCGTTGACAAACCTGATATCATAATTACTGCTCGTATATCCGCTCGGCGTGATGGAATAGGTACCGACGTTATCGCCTGCGGAATAGTTATATATGAAAGTAAGCTCTCCTCCCAATACGCTTTCCGTTTGACCGTCTACAAACCCTTCAAACGTTACTCCGCCATTTGCAGGGCTGTCGCTGAAAGTAACCGTTTTATCGTTTGCCGTAACCGTAAGCGAAGCAGGGATTATATTAAGAGTTGCCGTCATATCGGCAATAGCTTCGTAGTTTTCGTAATCGCCCGTAAAACGTGCCGTTATGCAATAGCTGCCTGCGTTTATCTGACCGTTGTTCGTATAGGATACCGCCACACCCTCGGGCACCCCACCTGAAACATAAATCGAATGACCCTGTCCGTCATAGGTAAATTGAGAGTTAACGAAAGTTATACTGCTCATATCGTAGACGGCTTTATTGACGGTTACGGTTAAGTTTGTAGTTTTGCCCTGATACGTAAACGTTATTACAACTAATCCGTCAGTACCGTAGCGGAGAGAGGTTGCGTTTTCGCTTACAGATACTTCACTTGTTACGTCCTGCGTTGAACTATCGTTATACTTTGCGGTAATCACCATACCGTCGCTTTCAAAGGGCGTGAGTGCGGTATATAACGTCTTGTTAGGTTGAGTTGAAACCTCGATTCCTGTCAAGGTTACTGCCACCACGGTAAGCGTTACCGTACCCCTGTATTCGGTATAATTTCCGTCGTCGGGGGTAAACGTGTAGCTGTATTCGTGCGTACCTGCCGTCAGCCGCTGCCCTTCGTCCCAGGCGTACATACCCGAAAGACTTCCCTGTTCGGCTGTAAGCGTGGGGAATTGTGAAGAGGTATAGAGCGTTTCTTCGGAACCGCCGTTCACCACAGGCTGAACCTGTTCGGCAGAAGGCAGGGCTTTTACTACGAAATAGGAAAGCAATATCGTAACACTTTCAAAATTATCCGTATCGTCTGGCGTATAGGTTGCCGAAGCCGTGTGAGCGCCTGTATTTCCCACCAAAGCGGAAGGATTATCCCAACGCCACCCGTCGGGGAGAGTTATATCGGATAGGCTTTCGCCATAGGTTGCCGTAAGTCCTTCTGGCTGAGTATATGACGGTATTGCTTTATTAACGGTAACCGAAATTTCCGCATAATACCAACCGTCCCTCACGTCGGAGACGCCGGACCAGTCGTAATTAACCGTGTCGACGACTACCCTCGCCGTATAGGTAACGCTTTCCGATGCGTCGGGTGCGGTTGCAGGATTTACCCATTCCCAGCCGTCGGGCAGGGTAATATCTGCAAGAGTCTGACCGTAAGTAAGCTCATAGTCGGGAGACGAAGGCACGGTAGGGGTTACGCCGTCCGCCTTTTCCACGTTAACGCATACGCTTGAATACACACACTCCTCATCTTCATTATAACCCGTAATTTTTGACCAATCGTAATTTTGCTTATCGTAATCCGAAAGGTAATAGACGACGGGGAAGCGAACGTCATTGTCGCTATCCGCCACGGTGGGAATAATAGTGTCATCCACCCATTGCCAATGACCCCATATCAAATCGTCTATAAGAGAAAGCTCGCTAAGACTCTGTCCGTAAACGAGAGTGTCGTGAACCCTTGGATTTTCAAGCCATGCATCGGCTTTATATACGGTAAAATCGCAATAAGCACTACCCGTATAGTTGCTCACACCTTCTACAACTAAAGTATAGTTGCCTGCGTACATTTCATCATTATTATATACATAATAATCTGCATTTGTAAGAGTAACTCCGTCGACGACTACCGACGTCACCTTCTGAGACTGATAGTCACCATTATAAGTCAACTTATCGCCCAACGTAATCTGCGCACCTGAAAGGTCTTTACACAAAACCTCCAACATACCTGCTACAAAATTAATTTCGTAATTATCGCTCGTATATCCTTCTGGCGTAATGGAATAGTAACCCACGTTGTCGCCTGCGGAATAGTTATAGGCGTACGAAAGCGTTCCGCCCAATACGCTTGCCGTTTGACCGTTTACAAACCCATCAAAAGTCACTCCGTTAGCCGCAGGGCTTTCGCCGTACGTAATACTGTTATCTTTTGCCCTTATGGTAAGGGTAGCTTTTTCTATCTTAAACGTGCTTGTCTGTTCAAAAGCGGCGTAATCGTCATCCGCTTCCCTCGTTACCTTAACGGCGTATTCGCCTACGTTAGTCGGGGCGGTAGTCGTCCATACGCCATTGACGTAGTACTGCACTTCAAACCCTGTTAAACTGCTTGCTACGCTGTATTGCTGCGCTCTGCCGTTGTACGTTGCCGATTGTTCGGAAAGGGTCAACGTCAAAACTTCCAACCACTTGGCGTAAAAAGTTTTGTCCCCCGTATCGGTTTTGGAAATAGCCGTTACCGCCTCTCCCGTAAATTCAGAATTTGCATACCACCCTGCGAAAACGTAGCCCGATTTGGAGATATTGTCGGCAGTGGGCAGGGTTGCACTTACGGTACAGGTATATGTTTCGGCATATTCACCGCTTAACGTGCCGCCATTGGTCTCGTAATTAATGGAATAGGTGGCGTACCCTACGCAAATATTGCCATCGGTTTCTCCGCTCACGTACACCGCAGAAAACATTCCCTGACCGTTGATTATAGTTACCGTATAGTTTTCAAATTGGTCTGCCCCTACTTGACCTATGATACTTTCACCAGATCGGGGATTTTCAACACCGTAATATACGTTTACTTTTCCCGTAAACAAATCTGTATCTGAACTATCACCTGACAGATATGCAGATTTCTGTTCAATGTATACACTACCTATCTCCGGTTCACCATAAAGATAACCGTTAGCCGACACCAGATATAAGTCGTATGCAGTAAGACTTTCGCTAGTTGCCGACAGAGTGCCGCCGTGAATACTTATCCAACCGTCGGAAGCATAAATCGCACTGACTATACCCCCATTTTCTCTGCCTTTTATTGTACCATCGTATATATGAATAAATCCATACGACACCGAAATACCGTTTTCGATTGTACCGCCATACATCATAAACCAGCCGTCCGAAATGGAAATAGCGCTATACATCTCGGCATCCCCGCTTTTCACCGTACCGCCGTACATATAGAAAAATCCACCCGCCTGAGCAATACGGCCGTTAACCGTACCGCTGTATATGTACAGATATCCTCTCGTCAGTGAAATACCACCGTTAACTATACCGCCTGATAAACCGCTTTGATCGCAGTCGCAAATGTATAGCGAACCGCCCTCTACCGAAATAGTCCAGATAGACGAGGGATTGCTTAAGGTGTAGCCGTTGAGACAGATCCTTACAGTACCATCAGTTATCAACAAGGGCTCGGTTAACTCCACATCATTCGTCAGATAATACGAACCTGCGGCAAGCTCTCCGCCTGTTGAAGTAAATTCGGTAAACGTAATCTCTCCACTCGTCCCACTATAGGCGTGCTTGTGGGGTTTAGCGACCTTGTAGGGATATTCGCCGTTTGTTGCGCTGTCGGTATTGTCCTTCACCTCGCATCCGCTTGCAATATACGTTGAAGCAGGCGACTGACTGAAATAACCGCCTGAAAAGGCGAGCGTGGGACTATAGGAAGAATTATGCCCGATAACCCCTTTGAAATAGCCGTCCGTAATAGTCAGCGTGCCTGCCGAAGCATAGATTGCAGGGTAAGATTGCGAGGACGTCTGCAAACCGTCGGAGATGGTTCCTCCCGAAATTGAAGCCGTGCAGGTATCGGAATTCTGACTGCCTATAAATAACTGTTTTCCCTTTGCCATGGAAGCCGAATTGCTGTTTATGCTGCCGCCCGTCATAGTAAACCCGGCATTTCCGCTTATATAAACACCGCCGCCGTCTGAATAATTGCCCGTCTCGTTTCCGTATATAGTGCCGTCCGTAAGAGAGAACGTACCGCCCTTTGCGTACACGCCGCCACCGCCGTCGTTTCCCTTGTTAAACTCTATTATACCTCCGTTCATTGTGAACGTGCCGTATAGAAGATATACACCGCCGCCTACGCCGTTGCTGTTGTATGCTGTGTTGGAGGAGATTTCTCCATCTTCCATTGTAAACGTACCATTGGCAATATATACACCGCCGCCCGGAGCATAATAGGTCTTACAGTCCTCAATCGAACCGCCTGTCATTATGAATTTAGATTGGCTTGAGGCAAGATATACACCGCCTCCGCCGCCCGTACTTGTACTGCTTGTACACTGCGAAACGGTACCGCCGTTCATTGTAAACGTACCGCCGTTACCAATGTAAACGCCGCCGCCGAAGTCGGTTACTTGCGCATTGCTGATTGCACCGCCTTCCATTATAAAGTCACCGTAATCGAGATATACTCCGCCGCCGTTTACGCACGTCTTTTTCGTAGAGGAAGTATCGGAAGTTATCGTACCGCCCACAAGCTTAAGCGTACCGCCTGCAATATAGATACAGCTTGAAGTACTGTCACCGGATATCGGCTTCATATTTCTTATCAATCCGTTGCCCGATGAAGTAGTATCTTTTATTGTCAAGTTGGCGTAACTGAGCACGTTAAACACCGAACCCGTCCCACAGCCTTCTATAGTATATCCGTTGAGATCTATTTCAATATATACAGGATTTGCCTCCGTTCCCCTCAGATAAGCCGCACTGTCTAAAACCACGTCGTCCAACAGTATTAAAGTTGCAGGGTTGCTTTGAGTACCCACACTTACTGCGGCTTGCAATGCTTCGGTAAACTGACCGTAATAATTGCTATCCACCTGCGCTACGTAAGTTTGGTTGGTATATTCTCCGTTATAATAACCTACTTTTTCACCCGTAAAGTTGGGTGTGGCGTCTGCACCGATCGTCTGTCTCCAGACTCGGTCAGAGTTGTTTTCATTTAAAAGATACGTAACTTCACCAGAGGCAAACTGCCCTGTAGTTTTTACCGTAACGTTTTCCTTTCTGGTGCCTTTTGAGTTGCTCCAAATTTTAACCGCATAGCAGTTAGAAGTGGTAACGTCGAGCTTTTTCATCAAAGGATCCGTATCGTCCAATAGGGAAGCATTATAATAATTGGGCGTAATTGCGCCTATCTGATTATAATCCTCATGGGTTGTTCCCGAAGGATACGTAGTACTGTAACAATAACTTATCGTTCCCGTAGCGGCCAATACTCCGTCGCCGATATCGTCCACGTCGCCGTTTGTTCCGTCAGGCTGATTGGGCTTTAAACCGATATAACCCAATATACCGCCTGCGTAACGGCAGTACGTAGAGTAAGAAGAACTGCCCGGCGTGATAATACCCGTATTATAACAATTGGTTATATTTATCTTTGAAATGCTCGTACTGCCTGAAGCGTAGGCAACTATTCCCCCTGCATAGAAAAGGTTAGAAGTTACCGCACCCGTATTTGAGCAAGTTGAAAGCGAAACGCCCTTACTCCAACCGACTACGCCGCCTGCAACCGTACCCGTGTAGACGTAACTGCTTGTATCTGTAATACTGAAATTGTCTGCCCTTGAAGTTTTTACGGTGGCATTATTATGGCAATTTGTAATAAGCGTATCAGTTGAATAAGAATAACTATTGCAAGCATAACCGACTATACCGCCTACCCTGCCTGCAGCCGTAACCGTAGTTGTATTAGTCGTGGAGCAACCGCTCAGTACTGCCTTTAAGCAACTGTCATAGGCATCAAATTTACCCGCTATGCCGCCCACGTCTAAATAACCGTTAACCTCGGTATTGCTTACAGTACAGTTTTCAATCGAGCCGTAGCTTAAATAGCCCGCTACACCGCCCGTGTTACATTCAAGCACACGGTTATCGGCAACACTCTGCAATGCGGTTATGGTAGATTCCGTTACCGTACAACCACTGATTGTGCCAAAGCTATAGCCTGCTATCGCACCCAAATCGCTCTGCCCGTTCACGTAGGCGTTAGATATGGTAAGATTTTTAACCATACCGCTTTTACCTATAACGGAGAACAAACCCTGATATTGGTTTACTCCGCTGATATACAGGTTAGAAATAGTCTTCCCGTTGCCGTCAAAGGTACCGCTATAGCAATAATGCGCTGAAGGGTCATATTGGTAACCGCTGACGTAGATGGGCGTCCATTGGTTGGAGCTGCTGCCGCCCAAATCTATATTCGCCGTCAGCATTGCGCATGCGCTACTGTTGTTTTTATCGGAAGATAAAAGTAAAGCAAACGCCTTTAAATCGGCAGCGTCATCTATAAGATACGGGTCGGACGAGGTGCCGCTTCCCAAAAGAGAACCGCCTGCAGCATATGCCTGGTAATTTGCAGTTTCCCCGTGTTTCCACAGCAGCAGACCAAACAGAGCCGCTACTGCACATATCACCGCTAACGTTGCGGCAGTTGCCTTCTTGCGTATTCCGAACATAAAAATTCCCTCCGTTGTTTCAGGGAGATCATCCCATTGAAACTTCGTGCAACGCTTTTCTCTAATCAGAAATGAGTGCACTTTTCTCATCTTCAGTTTACTTTCAAACAGAAAGTAAATAAAGCATAAGGATACGGAGATATTAAATCATAACCATTCATAACCTTTTTACACAGATACGAAGAAATAACACTATTGACATGTAGCTCTGTAATAATGTAAAATAGACTTAAGCTTACAAAGGAAAAAAAGACTATGACAAAGACAAAACTGTTGCTTGTTGAGGACGACGATACTCTTCTTGAGAGTATGAGCAACTATTTTCAGACCGAATACGACTTAATTTGCGCCCGTTCCTTAGCTCAGGCACGGCTGTTGCTCTGCGACGGAATGCCCGACGTATGCGTTTTAGACTTGATTTTGCCGGATGGAAACGGCTTGGATCTGCTTACTAATCGGGAGCTGACCTGTCCCACCGTCATCTTAACCTCGCTTGCTGACGACGACGATCACGAAGACGGGTTAAACGCAGGGGCTAAAGATTATCTCATAAAGCCCGTATCTATGCGCATACTTGCCAGACACATCTCATTAAGGCTTGCGCCTACTTCCAAAGCAATTCTATCGTATGGCAAGCTTACCATAAATACCGTCAAGCGAATGGTGAATTATAACGGCTCTACAATACCTCTCACTTCTTCGGAATTCAATATTCTGCTGTATCTTTTTGAAAACGCAGACTGCTTTCACACGGCAGAGGAGATATATACCGCTGTATACGGCGATGCGTTTTTGCAATCTACTACAATCAAAATGCACCTTTCAAATCTGCGTTATAAGCTTGCACAAGCAGCGCCACAGGAACAATATATTCAGACGGCTTACGGCAAGGGCTATCGTTTTATAAAGGATCCGACGGTATGAAAAATAAATTCTTAAACACAGTTAAACCTTACTTGGCATTGCTTATTTCTGCCCTATTATTAATCATTGCCATCGTCCTGCCCGTGACGCTGGATAACGCAGAAAACAGTATGGCGGGAGACATAACCCTTTCCTACGAGCGCACCGTCTACGACAAAGAATATAACGAAATCGGAGTAGCTACGGGGGATTTTATCGGAACGGAAATTTCGGCTATCGGTGAGATAAGCAGTATTTTGTACGTCAACCACATACCCGAACAGTTTGTCACCCCGTCCGAAGGCATGCAAAAGACTTTTACAGCAGGCAAAATCGAAAGGTTGGATAAGCTTACCAAGGCCGAATACGGCACTTTACAGTTTTTCTTTTTTAACCTTGACCCTATGAGCGAGAACTTTGCCGAACAGGCAGAGGGGCTTTCACGCTTCCGCACGGGCACACAGAGCACGGCGGCGGTTGATTTTTATCTGCCGTTCGCCTTCGACGCCGCAACTGTATTTTGCCATAACAGTTACGTCTTTACGGCCGGAGATATGGGTGATTACAGTCCGACGGACTATCTGGACAGTTACGTAGCAAGTTCATTTGTACCCAACAACGTAACTAAAGAGGCACAGCACCTCACGCTCTCCTTCCCCCTTAACCAACGCACGATAGACCCCGACCGCTTCCATGCGGCACGAATTGTAACCATTCATTATCTGGCAAATGACGGCGTGAGTTTTGCTGGAGCATTACCTTTGGCAGGTACGCAAAACAACGTAAAATCTGCCGTCAATTCAAGGCTGGTATGGAATATCACATTCCTTGCCGTGGTTTCTTTCGTTGCCGTAGCATTCCTCGCACTGTCACTTCTTAAACGCAACCGTGCTTTAATGGGTGCTTGCGGTATATCTGTATGCGGCGTTTTATTTTTGATTGCAAGCTTAATACCCCTTTCAGGTCAAGCGGTTACAGGCACAAAACTTCTATATGTTGCCTGTTCGCTATTGCCGCTCTTCGCCCTGCTATCCTCCCGTCAGAAGGCTAAGGGTTGGAAAGAGGCTTGGGTTGCCTCGCTTGCGGTTTCCGCTATCAATGCGGTGCTTTCGTTGGTATTTGCCCTAACCGTATTCAGCAGTCTTACCTTATACAACAAAGTGGCAACCCCCTGCTTTTCAGCTATTGCCTTAGCTTTCGGAATACTTAGCTTTTACGGTGATAAAAAGCCGTTTATGCTGTGCCATAACGTTATCGCAGGCGCAAGTGCAACAACGGCTGTGTTTATCTGCGTTACGCCTATCGTCTTTCTGCCCGCCTCAACGCTCTGCATCAGCCTTTCTGCACTCACTGCGCTGTACTTCATTATCGGTGACATATTCCGCACCGAACGGCGAAACCGTACCCTTACCGAAAACCTGCAAATCGAAGTCGCCACGCAGACTAACACTTTGAAAAACGCACTGTCGGATAGAGAAAGGATACTATCCTTTCTATCACACGATTTGCGCAAATCCTCAATCAGCATTCAGGCGTTAACAGACGAGCTTGCCCGTTCTTCGCCCAACGACCATGTTACCAACCTGACAGGCAAAATACAGGGTAAAAACAAAATCGTTTTGGAATCGCTATCGGAAATTTTACAGTACGCCAAACGCAACTACTCCGACGAACCCTTTGATACGGTTCCGCTTGCCGATATGTTCGATAAATTATCTGCTCACGTTGCGGAGGACTGCAAGGCATACGGCATAACGCTTCACATACCGTCGACAAAGCTGGCGGTATTCGCCAAGCCAAACTCACTTTTCTCTACGCTGTTTAACTTGGTTTTCAACGCCATGGAACACGCCCATTGCACCCAAATTTCAATCACTGCACGGAGAGCGCAAAACAACGTTATTATCCGAGTACACGATAACGGACAAGGTCTGCCCGACGGAAGAGACGTTTTTACCCCCACCCCTGCCGACAGTCAATCGGTTGACACCCTGAATGAAGATTCCCACAACACGGGATTGGGATTATTGCTTGTAAAGAGCGAGCTTGAAGCAATGGGCGGTACAATTATATATGAACAAAAAGAAGGTTCAGCTTTCGTTTTGACTCTGCCATACGCTGTAATATAAACAGTTATATTTTACCCATAAAAAACTACGGTGCAGCGGATTTCCGCTGCACCGTTCTGTTTTTATTTAATTTCAGATATAGAACGCCGTTTTGATGGATACGTTTTCATAAGTGCCGTCAGATTTTTTAATGTCGTAGGCGTCTTCGATTTCAAGATACAGCATCCCTGAATAGTTTTCAGGCAGGTTGAAGGTTATCGATAAATAATTATCCATATCGATTATATCAACGCCGCTGACGAATATCACCACTCCATCCTCGGTTGTCACCGTGGGCGAGGCAATGAGGTTAAACTCCTCGTTTACAAGGGTAATATTCAGCGTTGCAGTTGTATTATTAACCGTGATAGTATAATCCATTTCAGGCGAAGAGAGGTATGCCGAACAGCTAAAAGTCTTGCCCTCTGCATTGCTTTCAGCACCGAATGAAATATAGCCTATAGCATCATTAAAATCAATGAACGTATACGGGAAAGAAAGGCGCAGCCCTATCAAACTTTCGTCAACAAAGTCCAACTCTTCGATTACCGCATAATCTTTTAACGCACCGTCAAAAGTCAAATCGTCCTTGGCAATCGTTTCGCTGAAGGTTACGTTGTTCGCCTTGATATATACCGTATCTGACAGCGTGTAGGAGTCGATACTGTCGTTTAAAATCATTGCTCCGTAGTAGTCGGTTTCAAGAACCGTTCGCAGCGTTTTGTTGTAGGTTGTGGCATTGCTTGAAACGTCTATATAGGCATAGTCCGTACCGTCAGGCTCGCCCGTAAGCGTTAATGTGGCTGTCTGCGAAAGAATTATTTCGCCGTCCGTATCCGTTACGTAATCGGTTGATACCGATTTGACCGTCATTTCCTTTGCCGCACCCGAAAGAACAAAATCTGCAGGGGTGAGCTCTTTATTAAAGCAAGCGGAGACGAGGTCTATTTCTACCGTCTGCTCGCCTGCATTGCCATATACCTTTGATTCGGAGTTTGCATAGGCTTGGGTTATTGGCACGGTTATTTCCACCGACTTACCCTTAACTATACCCTCGCCAGAAACTATACCGTATTCCCCCTCGGCAAGAGGGCCGCTGAGGCTGAACACCGCTGAGTATTCGTCGTCGGACAAGGTTGCCGCCGTTATGCTCATACCGTTAAACGCACCCGAAAGCGTGATTTTAGATAAGTCAAAAGACTTTTCCAGCTCACTATCTTCGAGAGGTACGATTGAAAACGTACCATAATTCCCAAAACTCACGTCGTAATATTGACTGCAATAGACATAAGCAGTACTATCATCAGAGCCGTTACTTGTACCGTCATTATTGTTGCAGGCGGTAAAGGTAAAACAGCAGAGCGCTAAAACAATTGAACCAAATAATAATTTCTTTTTCATATTATCACCATACCTTACCCTTATTTGCAGGCACGTCGTTCTTACCGATAAAGCTTGCCACTGCGTCTACAACTGTATTGCCGTAATCGCTATGTATGGTTTCATACGTACCTGAAAGCGTGTCGCCCGCCTTATTACCTGTTGCCTCTACAAAAGCCATCAGCTTATAGCTTCCTCCCCATTTGCGAGGGTTTGGAGAACCTAATACCTTGTATTTTACGTCGCCCCAATTATCATTAACCGACTCACCTTTCATATTGACGTATTCGATATAGAACCTGTAAAACTCCGTTGTGAATTTATTGCCGTCATGGCGGAACGACTGACCTTTGTACAGACCGTTATTATTCCAATCGTCGCACGTGAACCCTGCCGACTGTAAAAACTCAGTCAACGTATAGTCGTCGCCCGTTTTATGATTCTTTTTGTACTTCTCAAAATCCTCCTGTACCTTATTGACCAAACTACGTGCATTCAGGGTTATCACTGACAAGGAACGCATATTCCCCTGGCGGTTAGCAGTATAATAGCTTCTGTATGTGTAGTGGTTTTTCACAGTAGAGGAAAGACTGGCGTTTGCGACATACAGCTTTTTGGAGAGCGTTATGCCCGACGAATAGTGGAAAACGGTCTCAGCCCTCTTCGTTTGCTCGGTTTTTATAGTATTTAACTCACCCTTGATATAGCTCAGAGCCGCTTGAAAAGCCTCTTTGATATCTTCCCAAGAAGAGTCTATAGTCTCTTTTTCATTCTCGGACACAGCGTTTGCATAGTCGTAGGTGTACTGGAACGAGGCAAGCGTTAGCCCCTGAAGTACCGTGGTCGATACAAAGCCTAAAAATTCCTTTTTAGGTTGGAAAGACTGCGTGTCGAAAGCCCATAGATATTCGTACACTATATGATAATGCTCCATAAGCGTAACTTCTTTAACCGTATCATCTGGAACCAAGATTGTTTCCAATAAAGTTGTCAGTTGCAAATAAAGGTCTCCCGTCGAAGTACCTGAACCGAAAAACAGCTTCTTAACGTAGTTGTTGAACAAATTCTCTTCTTCGACCTGAGCCTCTTGCTTCGAGATTGTTCCGTCTTTTTCCTTTTGCAGAATATTGCTGTAATAATTATACGATTTTTTTATTGCGTTGGAAAAAACTTTAACCTGATTTAAAAAAGCACGGATAGCGTTCTGCGATTTCTCTTTATTTTGGTTATATGTAATCTCTGATAATTCTTTCTGCATAGAGTCAAGCTTTTCGTTTACGGCTTTCAGCTCTTTGGTATAGCTGTCGGAATAATCTATGCCTACGTAATCAAACACCTGCGAGCATAAAAAGTCGCCGACTGTAGGCAGGTTTTCCTTGACGATATCCGCTCCCTTTTCTGCAACGAGGTTGATTACTTTGTCAAAAAGTGATTCAGTTTTTGTATCAGTAGTTTCTGCTACGGCAACAGAGTTATTGCTATGAGACGTCAATAAACCACAGGTTGAAAACAACATTATTACGGCAAATGCAAGTGCAACAAACTTAGTCAAATATCTTTTTTTAATCATTTTATTATACCTCACTACGTTGTAGTTGATTTGTCAAATTCCTTCAAAGAGTAGCTCTTCTGCCCGTCGCCTATGGTCAGCATTGAAATTTCAAAGCCGTTTTCTTGATAGACAAGCGAATTTACCCAGAAAGCGTGAAGCTTAAGCTTATCACCCTTCTTTAACGATAAGTTATAAACATAGGTATAAATACCCGTGTTGTTCTCGCTTTTAACCTGAGCATCATTGACGTATAAATATGCGGCTGAATAATAATTATCCACGTTAATTCTTACGCTCAACGTGATATCTTCGTCCTTTGAAGCGGTAAAGTACCAATACGCACCTGCATTATCAAGATTGTCCTTGTCGTCCTCGTACTTTACAAACTCATAGCTGTTCTGCGAAAACCAATATTCGGTATCGTTTGGGCTTGCAGTGGTGCAGGCGGCAAACAGCGAAAATGCAATAACCGAAGCGATTACGCCGACAATAAATGCGAACAGAGAAATTTGTTTACTTTTCATAATATCTCCTTATTATACGACAAATTAAGCCGTTATTTAATATTTTGGATTATATCACAACACATAAACTCTGTAAATATATATGGAATAAATAACATATTTTTAGGTGTGAATGACATATTCTTTACAATATTTAAAGATTGTGCTACAATAAAATCAGGAGAATTAAGATGGCTGAAGAAGATTTAAAAGAACTTACTAAAGAGATTTTTCATTCCCGATTTGAACGGGGTGACAGCAGTTTATGGTTTTCGCACCTATATAAGGACAGCGTCTTTATATGTCGAGGGGAACCTGTTTTGCTCGGAGATCTTGCAATCAAAGACTATTATTCGAATTTAGATACGCCTATCGTTAAAATAGTCGGCGAAGAATATAACCTGATAGATTTCGGTGACAACGGTGTGCAGGTGTACGGCAGTATTGTTACCGGCCGCAATCCGAGCGTAAGCTCCACCACCTATTTTGCGATAACCTATTTATTCGTTGGCGGACAGGCTAAAATTATTCTACAGCATCAATTTTACGATTATGAAACCCATTCCGATAAAGGGCAGATTGAGACTTTAAATATGGATATAAATACCATAAAGTTTGTTAAAAGTCTGCTTTTGGACGCAGGAGGCAAACGCATACCCATAAAGTGCGGAGATAAGATAATAAATGTAGACCTTAACGCCGTTCTCTATGTAGGCAGTTCGGGTAAAAAAACTGAAATACGATGTGTGGATCGCATCATTACGGCAAATGCCTCGTTCGGAAAATTAACGGCAATATTGCCAGAAAACTTTTACCCTTTAAGGCGTGGAGTTATGGTGAACACGAAGTTTATTGTGAATATGCGCCGCTGTGAAATAGAGCTTATTTCGGGCATAACCTTGCCCGTTCCCGAACGCAATTATGCCAAAATTAAAAGGGATTTAATGCGCTACGTCAGCGACAACTAAACGACCACTTTGCAGTTTTTACATTATCTTTTCAGCATACTAACAATTTTTAGGCATTCTCAGAAAAACCATTTATTTTTAAAATCTTAGTTTTTGTTATCGAATACCAACCAATCAAATCGGGTTTCCCGATTGGTGAGCGATGGGACGGAGCGAGGCGTCGTGGGGCAACTTGTGGCACCGCCTTTACCTGCTTAGGCATTGGGTTTTAATGCTCTTTTTGCAACATTTTTATTGCACATAATTTTTCTATAAAATTAGTTAAAATATTTTTTAATTATACCGTATATATTGGAACTTATTTTTTCTTTTTCATTATCCTAATTGTTTAATTTCACTCCATAATATCGTTATAACATTTGCTACTGAACCCGCAAATAATGTTTGACCTATCATTCTTTGACCAAAAGTTTTAGTAAAATAACTTACAAACTTTTTAGGAAAAAACCAACCCGCATTGGTTGGAATAAATTTTGCTGCGGCATAATTAGTTATGTAGTTGAACGTACCATTTACAGCTGTATCACCTGCTACTTTCAATATAGAGTTCCATACATTTTGTAGCGATAACTCTTTTGTACCTGTTGCGTAGTCAATAATTTCACTTGTTGCAGAATAGACCGCAGCCGAGGCATAGCTAGCTGCTTTTATACCCGCACCTTTTGTTATACCTAAAATAAAACCAGCAGTTGCACCAGCGGCAGCTCCCGCTCCCGCTTTTTTAACCAATTCAACCCAACTAAAATCACCATCATTATTCACCAAATAATCAACAGCATCAACAGCAGCCCCTACCAACGCACCAATAATAGTAGTTAAAACGTAAACCAGAAATGTCCTTCAGGGGCAACGTTCATCACGGGGTTATTATCGCAATAAGCGTAGAGGTTGAGTCCGTCTACGGTTTCGGGGTTGGCGTAATCGATGTTGTCGGGTGATATAAATCTGCCCGTAGTCGGGTCATAATAC
>JBJEVD010000049.1:0-20155 GCA_051884175.1 Candidatus Coproplasma sp. | reverse complement strand
AGAATTATCTATTTTTTAGTTTTTATCTCCACCACAACATTTGACAAAGAGCCTAATATAATTCATAGCTATACTCCTATATAGAAAAACGGACGGGAAAAACTCCCGTCCGTAACCTTTGTTATAATTACTTGTTATCCTTGGTTAAAGCCTTCAAATGCCAGATATTTTCCGCATAATCCTTAATGCTTCTGTCAGCAGAGAAGAAGCCCGACGCAGCTATGTTGCGCAGCGACATCTGGTTCCACTTACGCTTGTCGTTAACGTACAAGGAGGAAATCTGATGCTGGGTCTGGCTGTAAGCATTGAAATCTGCCATACACATATAAGGGTCTGCAACAGGAGTACCTGTAAGCAAGTAATTTGCCATATCAGCAAAGGACTGACCGTTAAAGCCGATAATCAACGCCTCGATTATTCTCCTTAACCTTGCATTCTCGTTATAATACTTAGAAGAGAAATAACCTGAACGCCAGATATCCTCTACCTCATTGGACTTAAGACCGAAGATAAAGATATTTTCGTCACCGACAGCTTGAGCCATCTCAACGTTAGCACCGTCAAGCGTACCGATTGTAAGCGCACCGTTGATCATAAACTTCATATTACCGGTACCGCTCGCCTCTTTACCGGCAAGGGAAATCTGTTCGGAAATTTCGGTTGCAGGCATAAGCTTTTCGGACATAGTAACGTTGTAGTCTTCCATGAATATAACGTTAAGCTTTTCTTGAATTTTGGGGTGCTTTTTAATATCTTCAGACAGATAACTTATAAGCTTGATTGTCTGCTTTGCCATTGAGTAGCCCGAAGCAGCCTTAGCACCGAAGATATAGGTCTTAGGCTGAACGTCAAGTTCGGGATTATCAAGCAAATCAAGGTAGGTATCGATAATATTAAGTACGTTAAGAAGCTGACGCTTATACTCGTGCAGACGCTTTGCCTGCGTATCGAATATGGAATCAGGGTTAATCTTAAAGCCCTGCTTCTTCAATGCGTAATCAGCAAACTGCTTCTTCTTGATTGCCTTAATCTCATCCAACCTCTTTAAAACGCTTTCGTCGTCGTCAAACTTTTTAAGACCTGCTAAAAGCGAGCTATCGTGTACGAAGCCGTCGCCGATGCAATCGGTGATGAGCGATGAAAGCTCGGGGTTAGCTTGACAAAGCCACCTACGGTATGCGATACCATTTGTAACGTTGGTGAACTTCTCGGGAGAGAAGTCGTAGAAGTCCTTGAAAATAGACTGCTTAATAATTTCACTGTGAAGTGCTGCAACGCCGTTTACACTGTGACCGCCGTATACGGAAAGATTTGCCATCTTAACTCTGCCGTGTTCGATAATGGACATACGGGAAATTTTGTTCCATTCGCCGGTAAATTTATCCCAAAGCTGTTCGCACATTCTGCGGTTGATTTCACAGATAATTGAGTGTATTCTGGGAACCGTTCTCTGAATAAGATCCTCCGACCACGTTTCAAGAGCCTCTGCCATAACCGTGTGGTTGGTATATGCGCAGGTTGCAGTCGTAATCGCCCAGGCATCATCCCAATTATAATAATACTCGTCGATAAGTATTCTCATAAGTTCGGGAATAGCCATTGCAGGGTGGGTATCGTTAAGGTGAATTGCCGCAAGTTTGGGTAAATCCTTTAACGAACCGTATCTGTGCCTGTGGTCGTCAACTATATTTTGAATAGATGCGGAGCAGAGGAAATACTGCTGCTTTAACCTCAACGACTTACCGTTCATATGGTTGTCTGCAGGGTAAAGAACCTTAGTTATAAGGTCAGCGTCTGCATCTGCCTGCATTGCCTGCAGGTAATCGCCCTGCGAGAACAGCTTCATATTGAAGTCTTGAACAGGCTTAGCCTTCCAGAGCCTTAATACTGATACTGCGTCGGAATCCTTACCGGAGATCATCATATCGTATGCAACCGCTTCGATATCGTTGGTATCGACGTATTCGATCTGCATACCGTTTTCAGTCCACTTCTCTTCAACCCTGCCGTTAAAACGGATTTTAAACGACTTATCCGTTCTCTGAGTAAGCCAGCACTCGCCGCCGGGAAGCCAGGCGTCGGGTAATTCAGTCTGCCAGCCGTCTACTATCTTCTGCTTGAAAAGACCGTATTCGTAGCGGAGAGAGTAACCCATTGCAGGGTAATCTCCGGAAGCTAACGCATCCATAAAGCAGGCTGCAAGCCTACCTAAACCGCCGTTGCCCAGACCTGCGTCCGGCTCCAACTCGTATAAATCTTCAAGATCTACACCGTAAGACGATACGACTTTTGCAAACGTATCCGTTGCACTGAGATTGAAAAGGCTGTTCTTAAGCGAACGACCTAAGAGGAATTCCATGCAAAGATAATAAACCTTCTTTGCCTTCTTTTCTTTTACACGCTTTTGGAATTGCTGACGTTTCTGCAAAAGGATATCCCTTACGCTCATAACGACAGCTTTATAAAGCTGATCTTTAGTAACCTCGTTGGGCTTGCTTACACCGTAGTACCTTGCAAGTTTACCCTTTACAAGTTCCTTGACCTCTTTTTCCGTAATAGCAGTATTGCTCATTATACACTCCTGAAATTTAGTAAAATATTATTTAAGCATTTCAAGATACAGAGTCTCGTATTCCTTTGCCGACTTCTTCCAACTGAAGTCAGAGGTAATTGCTCTATACTTGATAGCTGCCCATTTTTCTTTATCTTTATAATCCGCAAGAGCCTGTCTTATGACGTAAAGCATATCATGCGCATTATAATTCGCAAACGTATATCCGTTTACCTGGGGTTTAATGCTGTCGTATAAACCACCCGTCTCCCTTACTACGGGTACCGTACCGTAACGGCAAGCCATCATCTGGGAAAGTCCGCAAGGCTCCGACTTGCTGGGCATTAAGAAGATATCCGAACCCGAGTAAATCTTCCTGGATAAATCGCCGTTAAACTGAATGTTGGCACTGACCTTCTCAGGATACTTTTTAGCAAGCTCCTTGAAGTATGACTCGTACTGATAATCACCCGTACCTAAGAGAACAAACTGAACGTCTTCCTTCAATACTTCCTCAATAACATTCGTAACCAGATCAAGACCCTTATGCGAAACAAGACGGGAAATCATTGAAATCATAGGGGTATCGGGCTTTACAGGGAGATTTAACATCTTCTGCAATTCTTCCTTGCAGACTGCCTTACCGCTCATATCCTCTGCCGTGAAGTTCTTGAATAGATGGGTATCCAGCTCGCTGTTGTAACCCTTGTCGTCTATGCCGTTTAAAATACCCTTAAGCTTGAACTGGTTGTTCCTGATAATGGGGTCGAGTCCGTGAGCATAGTAAGGGTCTTTAATTTCGTCGGCATATCTGGGGCTTACAGTCGAGAACCTCTCGCTGACCTCAATCGCACCCTTCATAAGGTTGATTGAGTTGTTATACTCAACGAGGTACTGATACTTGCCGTAGATATCGAACAGCGAAGAGAGAATATCGAGAGAATACTGTCCCTGATACTCTATGTTGTGGATAGTGAACAGGCAACGTATAAACTGATATTCAGGTCTGAAACAGTAGTTGGTCTTAAGATAAATTGCAGCAAGAGCCGCCTGCCAGTCGTGGCAGTGCATAACTTCGGGATAGAAGTTTACGAAAGGTATTATTTCCAATACCGCTCTTGAGAAGAACGCAAACCTCTCGCCGTCGTCAAAGTAACCGTAGCAACCGGGACGTTTAAAGTAGAATTCGTTATCTACAAAGTAGTAGGTAACGCCGTCTTTAACGTAGGAGAAAACTCCGCAGTATTGATTACGCCAAGCAAGATGAACGTATAAATTACCAAGGTAGGTAAACTTCTCCCTATACTCCTTCTTAATATCCGAATAAAGGGGCAGAATTACCCTGACGTCAAACTTTCCCGTTTCTGCAAGCGCAGTGGAAAGCGAGCCTACCACCTCAGCAAGACCGCCCGTCTGAATAAAGGGCGTTGCCTCGGAAGCGACGAACAAGATATTCCTCTTACCCGTCGTAGCAGCTTCCGCCGTAACAACGGCAGGAGTTTTTTTAGCAGCAGTCTTGGTAGACTTCGCACAAGTCTTTCTTGCAGTAGTTGTAGCCGACTTTGCAGCCGTCGTCTTAGTCGTTTTAGTTGCGGTAGTTTTAGTAGTTGCCGTGGTCTTTTTCGTTGCAGCCATCTTTTATTATCCCCCGATGTTAATTATATACGAGAACCCTTGTTGATGAAATAGGGTTTCTGTTCGCAGCCGGCTAAGGTTACACCCTTACCTATGCTGGAATCTTTATCGGAAACGACGTAGGCAAGATTGCAGTTTTCAGCTATGTCGTTCTCGCTCATAATGATGCAGTTTTTAAGGTGTGCACCCTTACCGACGTGTACGTTGCGGAAGAGAATACAATTCTCAACCGTTCCCTCAATAAGACAGCCGTCGTGAATAAGAGAATTTACAACGTGTGCATCCTCTGTAATCTTTGCGGGAGGAGCGTCGTTAACCTTAGTATAGACGTCTCTATCGCCGAAGATTTCGTTTCTAACCTTCTTGTCAAGCAAATCCATATTGGATCTGTAGTACGAAGAAAGCGAATCGATATTGCTGTAGTAGCCTTCAAGCTTATATCCGTAGATACTGCCATCCTCTACTGCAGGAATGATTAAATCTTTAGAGAAGCTGGTAAGTCCCCTTGCCAAAGCCTTTTGAAGAATGCTGAGAAGGTAAGTGGTGCGTGCAACAAGCACGTTTATGTAGTGCTTTCTTACGCCCTCGCCTTTAACGTTGACGTCAACGGAAGTAATCTTTTCGTCATCGTCGCAGTTAAACATCATATATGACTTTTCGTCGGTACATTCATGTTCGTGATATACCAAGGTGAGGTTTGCGTTGTGAGCAATATGCTGCTCTATAACTTTGCTGTAGTCAAGCTTATAGACAGAATCGCTGTCTGCGATTACAACGAAGTCTTCTTTTGCCTTTTTCAGGAAAGCAGTTGCACCCTTAAGTGCTTCTAACCTATTGCGGTATAAAACTTCGCTTTCGTCGCTATAAGGAGGAAGCAAAATCAAACCGCCCTCCTTTCTTGCCAAATCCCATTCCTTGCCCGAACCTAAGTGATCCATCAAGGACTGATAGTTGTTTTTGGTTAAAAGTCCTACCGTCGTAATGCCGGAGTTAACCATATTGGAAAGGGTAAAATCTACCAGACGGTATCTGCCGCCGAAAGGTATTGAACCCTTGGAACGAACTCTGGTAAGTTCGGATACGTGTTCATCATTAATGCTTGAAAAAATTACACCTACGGTTGATGTCATCTTATTATTCCCCCTTACACGTTTTTATCTGCGATTTCGCCTGCGGCAACCTTTGCGCCGTCGGAAACGGAAATGCCTCTACCGAGAACGGTTATACCGTTCGTCTTGCCTTCAACCTTGCAAGCCTCTGCCTTATTATCGCCGACCTTTGCCTTTACGCCGATGGTTACTTCCTCGTCGATTATCGAATAATCAACGGTTGCACCCTCTTTAACGACGATATTGCCCATAAGTACGCTGTCACGTACGACTGCACCCTTTTCGATTACACAGTCAGTGCCGATTACCGAGTTAATAACCGTACCTTCTACTTCACAGCCGTTTGCAATGAGCGAATTGGTTACTTCGCCGGTGATGTATGCAGGAGGTGCCAAAGGACTTCTTGAATGGATAACCCTGTCGTTGTCACGAAGCTCGAAATTGGGAACAACGCCGAGCAGATCCATATTAGCCTCTAACAAGGAGGTTATGGTACCAACGTCCTTCCAATAGCCCTCGAAGCGGTACGAATACATCTTCTCGCCTGCGTTAAGCATTGCAGGTAATACGTTTTTACCGAAGTCTTTTTCGGAATTGGGATCCTGCTCGTCCAATTCGAGATATTTGAAGAGCTTGGAAGCAGTGAATATGTAAATACCCATTGACGCTAAGTCGGACTTAGGCTGCTTGGGCTTTTCTTCAAATTCATAGATGGTGCCGTCGGGGTTGGTGTTTAAAATACCGAACCTGGAAGCTTCCTTCATAGGTACCTGCATACAAGCTATGGTACAATCTGCACCTGCTGCTTTGTGTGCGGCAAGCATCTTGTCGTAATCCATCTTATATATGTGGTCGCCTGAAAGAATAAGAACGTATTCAGGGTCGTACATCTTCATAAAACGGATATTCTGGTAGATTGCGTTTGCAGTACCCTTATACCACGACGTGGACTGTTTAGCCTCGTACGGCGAGAGAATATGCACGCCGCCGAAGGTTCTGTCCAGATCCCAAGGCTGACCGTTTCCGACGTACTCGTTAAGAACGAGCGGCTGATACTGCGTAAGTACGCCTACGGTATCTATTCCCGAGTTGATACAATTCGACAGCGGGAAGTCGATAATCCTGTACTTTGCGCCGAAAGATACGGCAGGTTTTGCTATATTGCTAGTTAAAGCGTACAGTCTTGAACCCTGACCGCCGGCAAGCAACATTGCTACACATTCTTTTTTTCTTAGCATTGTTTCAAATCCCCCAAAATTTATTTTTCTTTGATAAAATATAAACACGATAGCTTTGGAATATCCATAGTTATCGAATTATCCTTGTTGTGGCTTTTACGCTTTTTGGTCGAAAGATATCGCTTTTTGAATTTACCCTCGCCGCCAAAGCGAATAGAGTCCGAATCGAATACTTTTTTATACCTGCCTGCGTGCTGACCGAAAGTATAATTGGGTTGGTCTATTCCCGAGAAATTTATAACCGTCATAAGACAGCCGCCCTCTCCGTCGTAGCGATTAAAGACCAGAACGTTATTTATAACGTCGTCCACCACCAACCATTCAAACCCTTTCCAGTCGTTTTCAATAGTATATAATATAGGACAGGTTTTATAAAAATTGTTTATAGCTTTAACAAAAACCGAAAGCTTTTTGTGTTTTTCGTATTTTTTTAAGAAAAAGTCGATGCCCGTCGTATAATTCCATTCTGCAAACTGACCGAACTCATAGCCCATAAAGTTGAGCTTTTTGCCGGGGTGGGCATACATATATCCGAGCATAGCCCTCACCGTCGAAAACTTATCGTCGAAACTGCCGGGCATTTTATTGACGATAGAGCCTTTAACGTGCACGACCTCGTCGTGAGAGAGCGGAAGAACGTACCTCTCGCCCAGCGAATACATCATTGAAAAGGTTATCTTCTGGTGATGATAATGCCTGTACAACGGGTCCTGCCTGCAATAGAATAGGGTATCGTTCATCCAACCCATATTCCATTTATAGTCAAAACCGAGTCCTCCCTTTTCCACTGGTGCAGTTACGCCGTTATATGCAGTAGATTCCTCCGCAACGGTTATTGCGTGGGGAAATTGCTCGTGAAGCTTAAGGTTAAATTTTTTTATGAATTCAATCGCCTCTAAATTGCGATTGTCACCGTATTTATTAGGAGTCCATTGACCGAACGGCATATCGTAATCGAGATATAACATTGCCGCTACAGCGTCTACCCTGAGTCCGTCTAAACCGAACGTCCTTAAAAAATATGCCGCTGAGGAGAGTAAAAAACTGTCTACCCCTCCTCTTCCGAAGTCGAACTTTCTCGTACCCCAACCTCTATGCTCCATTCTGTCCCACAACGGACATTCGTACAGGGGTTGACCGTCAAACTCGTATAAAGCAAAGTCGTCTTTAGGAAAATGAGCAGGAACCCAATCGAGAATTACACCTATCCCCTCTCTGTGAAAGGCAGAGATAAGTGAAGCAAATTGCGCAGGTGTACCCAACCTTGCGGTTACGCAGAAGTAGCCCGTCACCTGATACCCCCATGAACCGTCGTATGGGAATTCGGTTATGGGCATAAGCTCCACGTGAGTATAGCCCATATTTTTAACGTAGGGAACTAAGGTTTTTTCAAGTTCTAAAAAGGAATAATAGGAGTTGTCCTTATGTCTTTTCCACGCAAGCAGATTTACTTCGTAGATATTAACGGGTTGCTCGCCTTGCGTACGTTTAGGCATAGGCGCAACGACGGGTATATCGGTACAGATTACCGAACGCTTGCTTTTGGGGAAATCCGACCTGAATGCATAAGGATCGGCTTTGTATAATTTTCTTCCGTCAAAGGTGTGAATAAGAAATTGATAGCAATCGCCTTCGCTTGCGTCAACCTCTGTCTCCCAACTCTCACCGTCGGGAAGTTTTTCCATGACCGAAGCGTCTTCCGCATAGCCGTTGAAGTCACCAATCAAGCAGACCTTTACGGCGTGAGAAGCCCAAACACGAAAGACGTACCTGCCTTTCTCCAGCCTGTGACAGCCGAAAAATTCATACGCTTTCGTATCTATGCCGTTATGGAACAACTCAAGTCTTTCACGCCTATCCATATTATACCTAAGATATTTTATCACAAGGTATATTATTTTTCAAGACCGAATTTAAAAAAAGTATATAAAATATTTAAAAAAATCTGATTTCAATTAATATACAACACAATTTACCGCTTAAATCAACGCCGAAAGACATATTTTTACAAATCCTGTAAAAAGCAAGCTCTTCTTTTTCTTCGCCGATAAGCAAAAGCTTTGCCTCTTTATCGTACTTTGCCTCGGCTTTATTAAACGAAACAACGTTAACCCTCTTAATCATACCGGGCTGTAAATCCAATTTTACAAACCCGTCCAAGATAAAAGGCTTGGTCAAGTTTACCTCAGGCAACAGCTCGGGCAGACAGTAATACTCAAACCCGATAAAGTTCCCCTCGGCCACGGTAAATAATAATTTTAATTTGAAATCGACTGAAATAATTTTGCAACAGGAACGGAGTCTGCGCCTATCGGTATAACCCTTTAAAAGCTTACTCTCCTCGTCGTATTTGACTTTAAAAGACGCAGGAACTCCTATTCCCGTCTGAAAGGTTACGTCCATTTTATTCGTAATCGACAACGTCTATCCATCTGCGGAGGAATTCATCCTCTTCTTCCTTCGCCTTTGTAAGCCTGGAAGCAGCAACGATAGGTATCCACTTCTGAACGTACTGAATTGCAGTATCGCTCTTAAGACAATATGATCTTAAATACTTTTCAGCTAAATCCTGCTTGCCGTTAAGATAGAACATAAGATAAGTCGTAGCCACGTCTGCGGAAGCATTGCCCTGGGTTGCGTGTGCCCAGTCTACTATATAAGGCGTACCGTCCTTTGCGATTATTACGTTGCTGGGCTGAAAGTCGCCATGGCACAAATTGTAGTGCTTGGGCAGAGAGTCAAGGCGGGTATGCAGGTCGTAACGGGTGGTCGCGTCAAGTTTTGCAAGGCTGATTCTTGCCTGCATCTTCTCCTTTAACCTGTTGAGCATAGGTACCTTTTTAGATAATACCGTCCTCTGCAAATCAACGAACAACTCCAAGTATTCGTCCTCTTTTTCGGGGTTAGCCTCCATAAGCTCAGCAAGCGTTGTGCCCTCGATATAGTCCATTATAATCGACCACTTACCGTCCAGCACCTCTATCGCCTTGATTTTAGGCATTTTTAAATCAGTTTCCTCTACCCTTGCGTGGTTTAACGCCTCGTTTAAAATATCCGCTTTGGAGTATTCGGAGCTGAAAGTCTTTACAAACCCCTCTGCCGTCTTGTACAGTTCCTTGCCGGGATATGCCTTAATAAACTGCTTTTCCATCTTTTTTCCTCCTTATTTCTTTTCGCCGTAATATGCGTTGAGATACATTTGTTTAATTTCGCTCATCAAAGGATAGCGGGGATTAGCACCGGTACACTGGTCGTCGAACGCCTGTTCAACCATTTCGTCCAGGCGGCTTAAGAAGTCGTTTTCGTCAATGCCGTATTCTTTAATCGTCTTTTTAATGCCTACCTTTGCCTTAAGCTCGTCAACAGCCTTAATGAGGTTTTCAAGCTTTTCTTCATCGTTCTTACCGCCTAAACCTAAATATTCTGCAACTTCTGCATAGCGTCTTAAGGTCTTGGGGTGATCGTACTGTGAGAAGGTACCCATCTTGGTAGGCACTTCAGCCGCGTTGAAGCGGAGAACCTCGTCTATCATAAGAGCGTTAGCTACGCCGTGGGGCAGGTGATGGAACGCGCCAAGCTTATGCGCCATCGAGTGGCATACGCCGAGGAATGCGTTTGCAAAAGCCATACCTGCCATAGTAGCCGCGTTAGCCATCTTCTCCCTTGCCTCATAGTCTGTCTGACCGTTGTCGTATGCCCTGGGGAGATATTCGAATATAACCTTTAAAGCCTGCTTTGCAAGACCGTCGGTGTAGTCGGTTGCCATAATGGATGCAATTGCCTCCAAGGCGTGGGTTACGGCATCTATACCGCTTGCCGCAGTAAGTCCCTTGGGTGCAGACATATGAAGGTCGGTATCGATTATAGCCATATCTGGCAGTAGCTCGTAGTCAGCCAAGGGATACTTGATTCCCGTGCTCTCGTCGGTTATAACCGCAAAGGGCGTAACCTCCGAACCCGTACCTGCCGACGTAGGAATTGCAATAAAGTAAGCCTTGTCGCCCATATGAGGGAAGGTGTAAATTCTCTTCCTTATATCCATAAAGCGCATAGCCATATCGAGGAAGTCAACCTCGGGGTGTTCGTACATAACCCACATAATCTTAGCTGCGTCCATTGCCGAGCCGCCGCCGAGCGCGATAATCGTATCGGGAGCAAACGCCCTCATCTGTGCAACACCGTCACGCGCACATGCAAGCGTGGGGTCGGGAGCGACGTCGAAGAAGGTTGCGTGGCTTATCCCCATCTCGTCAAGCTTATCGGTAATGCACTTTGTAAAACCGTTATTGTAGAGGAAGCTGTCGGTTACGATAAACGCCTTTTTCTTGCCCATTACGTTCTTCAATTCGTCCAATGCGACGGGCAGACAGCCCCTCTTTAAATATACTTTTTCAGGTGCTCTGAACCACAACATATTCTCCCTCCTTTCGGCTACCGTCTTGATGTTGATTAAGTGCTTAACCGTAACGTTTTCGGAAATCGAGTTTCCGCCCCAGCTTCCGCAGCCGAGTGTTAACGAAGGGTTAAGCTTGAAGTTATACAAATCGCCGATACCGCCCTGTGAGGAAGGCGTATTTACAAGTATACGGCAGGTCTTCATCTTTGCCTGGAAGTAGTCGAGTTTTTCCGCCGAAGAAGGAACGTTGCAGTAAATCGAAGAGGTGTGACCGTAACCGCCGTCCGCAATCAATCTTTCAGCCTTTGAAACTGCCTCTTCAAAGGTCTTAGCCCTGTACATTGCAAGCACGGGGGAGAGTTTTTCGTGAGCAAACTCCTCGGAGAGTTCTACACTCTCTACCTCGCCTATGAGAATCTTAGCCGTTTCAGGCACGGTTACGCCTGCAAGTGAGGCAATTTTATAAGCACTCTGACCGACAATTTTAGCGTTTAACGCACCGTTTATAATAATGGTCTTACGTACCTTGTTTAACTCCTCTTCGTTTAAGATATAGCAACCGCGGTATAAAAATTCCTTTTTAACCTTCTCGTAGATGGAATCTGCAATAATTACCGACTGTTCGGATGCGCAAATCATACCGTTATCAAATGTCTTGGAATGTATTATGGAGCTTACTGCCATAACGATATCCGCACTCTCGTCAATGATTGCAGGAGTGTTGCCTGCACCTACGCCTAAAGCAGGTTTACCGCTAGAGTATGCAGCCTTGACCATACCGGGACCGCCCGTTGCCAAAATAGTGTCTGCCTCCTTCATAACGAGGTTGGTCATCTCAAGCGAGGGAACGTCTATCCAGCTGATAATTCCCTCGGGTGCGCCTGCTTCAACAGCCGCTTCGTAAACGAGTTTAGCAGCCGCAATCGTGCAGCCCTTTGCCCTGGGGTGAGGGCTGATTATACAGCCGTTTCTCGTCTTTAAACATAAAAGCGTTTTAAATATAGCCGTCGACGTGGGGTTTGTCGTGGGGATAACGGCTGCAATAACGCCGATAGGCTCGGCAATCTTTTTAACGCCGTATGCCTTATCCTCCTCGATAACTCCGCAGGTCTTGACGTCTCTGTACTTATTGTAGATATACTCGGATGCGTAGTGGTTCTTTATAACCTTGTCTTCAACCACACCCATGCCCGTCTCTTCTACTGCGAGCTTTGCAAGAGGTATTCTCGCCTTGTTTGCGGCAATCGAGCAAGCAAGGAAAATTTTGTCAACCTGCTCTTGAGTGTAGGTTGCAAAAATCTTCTGCGCCTCTCTTACCCTCTTGATCTCGGACTCAAGCTTTTCAACCGAGTCGCAACAACCGTAAGATAATCTGAATTCCATATATTTGCTCCTTCAGAATAGTATTTTTAGTCACTGTTATTGTAGCAAAAATTTTGTCGTTTTGCACCTGAATAAAAAATCATTTTACACCTGCCCCCAAAGTGTTAATATTTTAAACTCTATGAAAATTATAAACAACTAATATGCGTCAATATTAGCACTAATAATATTTTGTAAATCAGTCAACCCTATCCCACCAATTTTTGCTTGACATAACAACCTTAATTTATTATAATAACTAATGTTTTTAAGAAAACACCCCTGTTAATCAGGGTTCCCGCAAAAGATTTGCTTGCAAAGATTTTGTGGGAAGAGGAGGCACAACGGAGCTAAGTTACCGTTTGTGCAAGCACAAACGGTTTAGAGCGCAGTTTGTGCCGACGAGCGGATGTGGCGAAATTGGCAGACGCCTCGTCGACTAAAACTTTGTATCTTATGTAGTTTAGCAAACTAAACTGCGCACCTTACAAAGTTTTCGTCTCCTCCTCCCAAAGAAACTTTTGTTGAACAAAATTTTTTCGGGATACCCTTAAATAGCTGAAACCTGCGCTTGCAGGTAATGAGCTTAAACTTAATACAACTTTATCATTTCATCTTTAGCGGATGTGGCGAAATTGGCAGACGCGCAGGTTTCAGGTTCCTGTGGGCGACCGTGCAGGTTCAACTCCTGTCATCCGCACCAAACAAACAAAAAAGCGGTAAAAGTACGAGAAATCGTTCATTTACCGCTTTTTGTTATCTGATAAAATTGTGAATTACTGAGTTATTCCCAACCCGTTCCCAACTTTTATTTGCCGCCGTTCTTCAGTATTATTAATAATATGTAATACCCTGGGTCAGCCTTCGAAGTCACCGCCCGGGGCTAATGCACGTTGTCAATGAGCTGCATCGTCGCCCTGGGTTCGGGCGCGCCGCTCCTCGCCTCTGTTCGCTAAGGTGATTAGTGACGGGTTGCGACGGTTTCAGATTATTCTTACCGCTTCTTATGCATTAAGTAGTTGTCAACTACTATACAAGGTGCGGCGGCTTGACGGCGAATTTCTACTATTAGTGTTAAGCAACCGCAAAATTGCGGTTGCTTGTTCTTCTAAATATTATGTACCTCATTATAAAAAGTGGTTGACAACCACTAAAGCACCCCTGCAGTTCTCACCGTCCACTGTTTCCGCCGTTTACGGCGAAAAAAATTGGTACCTTGCCTTAAGCTGAAGAGGAGATTATTTTGAATTTAGGCTGTGGTAGTGATAATTTGGAATTAACCCTTGCAGGGGTGATTTGAAAAGGTGACTTGAAAGAGTGACCGACTAAAGTCGGGATAGTTTGTAATTTTGGGGATAGTTGTTTGCGCTGGTCTCCCCCTGTCGGGAGAACCAACGTATTTTGCGCTGTCTACGTCGTGTATGCCTACTCTCTGCCCATAAGCCACGCCGCAGTAAATCCCGTCTTACGACCAGATGACCACCACTTGATTATATTGAGGACGCCAGCCACGCCCCTAAAGCATTTTTTCATATAGCGTTGGAGTGCTTCAGCTCCCGACAGTTTAATGACTTGTCGCACGGTCAGACCTATGAAATTTTGTGTGCACCATTCAACGTTACTTGAAAAATGCGTACTTTTATAATATGGCAAGCCTTATTTTACTTGTCAAATATAACAAACTATTAAAAATAAATTTATGTTAACCCCTTTATATAGGGAGTACTTACGTGATTAAATCAATATATTGTGTTTTAAAATTTAATAATATACTTTATATTGTGGTTAGGTAAAAAAGAGAAGAGTTAAGCCTTTGCTTAACTCTTCATAAATCCGATATGTAAATTGTTGTACTGTTCTTCTGATGAAACGCCTGTACGTTGCGTTTAAATGGTTTTAATTGCATTTTAATCAACCTGTTTTTAATACTGCTTATCACGCAGCTTATTGACTACGTGCGACGGCTCCGGTCTTCCGCTCAGAGAGACGGCGCAGCGAGTTGGCTCTGAACATTCGCCCTGGACGGTGACTTCGATTTTTGACCGCGCCGTTTGATGACGTCGTTTAACCATGTGCTTTGACCTCGATTTTTAACCTGGTACATTGACCTCGATTTTTAACCCCAGCTCAATGCCATAGCCGCTGCTACTTCTTCAAAAGTTTTACTGCGGTTTTTCTGTCGATATTTTCCGAAACTGTTTTTAAACAGCGGATAATTATTAAACGTGTACTGCGGTTCTATAACGTTAGTAGGGCATAGCCGCCTAACGCCTTTAAGCCATAAGTAAGTGGTCTTGCTGACGGGTACGCCGAACATATACGGCTCTACAACTTGTGTCGGTTCGGGAAGCCCGAAACGTTTTATAGGTACGGGGTTTTCTATTACTATCCTGTCGCAATCTGCATTGTAAAACTTATAGAAGAACTCTGCCGCAGCTTTGCCCTTTGCTACCCTCTCCTCGTCCAAGGCACCGTTTTTGTAGAGATTACAACCGCCTGCAGTGCTTAAATAGGTGCAGGGTGGAAAGGCAATTATCATATCCCAACGTGCCACCGTGTGAAATTGACCGTCGCAGGTTAAGAAAGTGCAGTTGCCGTTTATAAGCGGCGTTACGTCTTCCCATATGTGCCACTGCGGAGCACCGCCTGAGCAGAACTCCAAATCGCAGCTGTACGCCTCGTGACCCTTTGCCCATCAACGTATATGGTAAAGCAAAATACCCGTTATTAAGTTGTTTTGACTTTGCCAATAAGCCCATTTTCTACCTCTGATATATTGTTGTGCTGTTCTTCTGATGAAACGCATGAACATTGCGTATAAATGTTTTAAATTGCATTTTAATCACACCTCTTTACTTAACGCAATTAAGTCGGGAGCATAGTTCATATACAGTTTCTCCGTTCTGTGCTTGCCCATTTGTGCTGTGGTTTTAATTTCGTCTGTGTACCAACCCTTAAGCATGCTGTTGTACAGCTCGTTATCGTATGCTGAAAGGCAAATTTTTGACTTACTATTAATAATAAGTTCTAACAGCTGTTCGTGCTGCTTGGTTGTCATCTCGTACTTGTACATTGACTTCTTCCGAAGCTCCTGCAAATACGGTGGGTCAAGGTATAAAAGTGTTTGAGGGTCATTATAACGTTCTATAAGTGTACATGCATCTACGTTCTCGATTTGAGCTTCTTTCAGCCGGCCGCATGCATGCATAACGATTTCAGGTAAACAGTTCCATTGTGCCGCCGTCCGGGGACTGTTATATGTCTGACTGTTGCGCCAAGTATTCAAATTGCAGTTGGTTGTTCCGAACGATTGATGATGACGAACGAGGAAACGCCTTGCACGTTCCACCTCGTCACCCTCGATTGAATAACAACTTATGTATTCATCTCGTGACCACGGTGTAAATTCTATTGCGGCCGCAAGCTCTTCCGGGCGTTCCCGGCAAACACGAAACAAATTAACTATATCTCCGTTAACGTCGTTTATCGTTTCAATGTAAGACGATTTCTTACTGAAGAACACGCCACCTGAACCAAAATATGGCTCACAATAAACTTTATGAGGTGGAAAATGTGATATTATCCACTCAGCTATACGCCATTTTGAACCAGGATACTTTAAAATAGCGTTCATCTTATTACTCAGTTTCAGGGTCGGTCTGCTGTTCCTGATCGTTCGCCTTTTTCCGAAGAGGGCAACGCTCGAACTCAAAGTCGCACATGACCGCACCGTTTGTAAGCTCGCCCGTTATGGCGCAGTATTCGGTATACTTTTTCTTATCCATTTTGCAATACTCGCAACCGTACATAATAGCGTCCCTTAATCTTCTGATTTCTTGCCCGTGTGCCTATGGTTGACTGCGCACTTCGGGCACCATTGCTTTTTGCAATCACGGGAGATTGCCCAGCCCTCATCACGTGCCAAGTCGTGGATGCGTCGCAGGCTGCGACCTGCAAACACTGATTTAGTGCCACAATCTTTACAAATGAATTTATACTTCATCACATTATCCATAGTCGTTGTCTACCATTTGATTATTTTTTTAAGGGCTTAGTCGCCCTGTTCTTCTTCGTCTGTACTTACCGAACGCACCCTGCGAACGGGCAGCATTGCAACGTCCTCTTCCTCGTCGGTCTGCTCTTCTTCAGGTGCCACCTCGTCTTGCTCTTCCGAAATACCGTTAGCATACTCTTCTTCTTGCTGTTCTATCTGCCTACGTGTATTGTCGTTGTCTATTTGCTGTTGCAAATGTAATTTCCTTGCTTCAAGCTCTTCCTGTTCAAGGATTAGCTCCATAGCCCTGTTGGGTGTTTTTCGGAACCAGTTTCTCCAAGAACGGTAATACCTCGGCGTTTGGTAATAGTCCTTAGCGTCTGCAGAGGCTATTTCCTTTACTTTTTCCGCCATACGTTGACGGGATAGTTCTTTTATACGTGTACGTATCGTACTTTCCACAATAGCGGATAACAGACTGATATAGTTTTCATCAGCCTCGTGTTCACACCCCTTAATCTGCCGTTCAAGGTCTGAAAACTCATCTATTATATCTTTGATATCGGAAGGTAAAAGGTAACAGTCCTCTTCTTCGTCACTCAATAGCTTTTTATTCTTCTTAAAAAACTTTTTCAGGTTCTGCGCTATGAGCTTGTCTATTTCCTCTAACTCATCAGACGTAAGGGTTGAATTTTGTATTTGCCCTTGTGTCTCGTTCTCTTGCTTTTTAAAAAACATCACTGTAATACTCATCTCCTTCAGGCGGTGCAAAATCGGTTACGTTTGCAAAGCTGTCGTATAACTCAAACACGTTGCCCTTATGCTCGTAAACGGTCTGAAAACAATATCCTTCAGCACCGTCCGATTTTATGTAACGTTCCAGTTCTTGCTCATGCGGAAACTCAAGGCAATACCATTTAGATGAAATCAACGTGCCGAACTGACTGTAGGTATTCTCCATATGTCGCACTTCTACACCGTAGGCTCCGCTCCCTCTGATATCCTTATGCATAAGCACCGCACGTGGAGTTGCAAACATTATCTTAAGGCGGTTATGCCTGCGCTCGTTAAAAAATCTTAATTGACCTTTAGGCAAATGCTCTCCCTTTGAATTAAACTCACCGTGTGCTTCATCCATAATGATTAGCGATGCTGGATAAAAGTATTTATATTTGTTATCATCTCCAGGCGTGTTGTTAATGCCCACATCGCAACCTTGCACACGAATAGGCTTTACAATTCTTTTTTTATAGTCCTGTAAGGTAAAGTCCCTGTTAGAGTATATAGGCGGTTCGGTTGGATAGCTTAACGGCGTTTTACGGTTTGCGTTCAGACCACGTATAACGTACTCGTTAAGCTCTAACCGTTCGCCCCAACACTTTTTTACGTACTCGTCTGCAAAGTGAACCATTAGCGACGTTTTACCTCTTCCACACTCGCCGAAGAAGATAATCAAGCTTTCGTCATAAATCATTTTCTTGCCGTGAATTTTACAACCCTATGCGTGGGTTTTTTGGTACCTTCGGTTATGGTAACGTTTTTATTTTTACATTGCTCTTTATAAGCCTTTGCCTCGGCTTTGGTTGCAAACGTCTTGCACGTTCTGCCCTGCCGAACGGTGTAAGACTTTCCCTCTGAAGGCTTAGACGTCGTCTTAGGTGACGTTGGCTTATTCTTTGCAGGGGCTGCAGGTGTAGGTTTAGTTGTTCTATCTATGCCCACAAGCCTATTTACACTCATACGGCGATTACTTCTAACCTTTTTCCCCATCATATTCGTATATTCTATTTCTACGTCTAAAGTCTTTCCCGTTTTTGACGGTTTAACAGAAACGACTTTTTCTGTTGCACCACCATTCCAAACGGTTACGTCACCCGCTTTAAGTTCAGATGCTTTTATTGCAGGTTGCTTGCCGTGAAACTGCAAATGAATGTATTTTTCAGGGTTAGACGTCTTAGGCTTACTGGTTGATTTATGGCGTTGTTCCAGTTCCCGTGTACGGCGTTCCTCTTCTTTTGCACGCCGCTCTCGTTCTTTTATACCCTCGTTATAATTTTCTATTGCGTATTTTTCCTCTTGATATTTAATCATATCTAATCGCCAAATCGAATCCCCCTCAAAACCATATTTATCAATATAGTTTTGCCTGATAGGTCTTTTAGGTAATTTTTTTAACCCTGTTGACATAAAATTTTTACTCCTTATCTATTGACTTTTGCGCTTTGGTAATGTTATAATCTTTACATAATCAGGTATGGGTTTAGCCCATACACCCACCGTATATTTGCGGTATTGCCCAGAGTGGTTTAATCTCTGGGTTTTTTATTTTTTAAAATCAAAATCTTATTTCGATTTTCACTTGATTGCTTAGTATGATTTAAAACTTTATCCCTTAATTCACGCATTTCTTTATTACTTAAATCATATTCTGCTGCATTTTCAAGAAACTTTTTACCGTCAACACGAATAGCATTCCCCTCGTCGTCTTCAATCTCAACAAAATGTTTGAAATAAGTTTTACGTTTATTGCCTTTCTTATATGTAGGTAATTCCGTTGTGTTACTTTGATTTTCATCAGTTAAACGTACAACTGCCAACTCTTCATTGGTGTTCTTATCTATAACTACTACCCAACGTCTTTCCTTAAGTTCCTGTACATTTTCGGGGTCATATGGTAAATACTTATCCTTAGTTTTTATAGTGCTGCCTATATGCACTCTCTCACCGTTCTTCTCGGCAGCTTGTTGGCTCTGAGCGTTCGCTCCGGGCGTTGACCTCGAAGTTTGGCTACGTTGCGGAGTGGATGCTGTTTCCTTAGACGTCTGACTGCACCCTTTGGCTACCTTAGACCGTGCGGCGGCAAGGGTGGGCGTTGCGCCCTTACCCCTGCTTGCATTGGTCTTTTTTATTTGCGTTTTGCGCTTTCCTGCGCTCTTGCTGTTTGCACTTTTCCGTGCGTTTTTCCTGGTTGTATCCTTTGCCATATCCTACGTATTCCCCCGTATCTATCGGCTGTTTGAGCTGCGCATACGCCTTGATTATAATGCTGCGTGCGCCAAGTACCACAAGCGTTACAAGCCGCCATTGAAGCGGTAACAGTACGCAGAGTACACCGATTGCCATAAACACTATTTCAACTATTACGACACGGCGCACCCTGCGCCTACGTTCCTTTATAGGGTCTGATTTCTTCATATTATCCTGCTATAATTTCATCAGGCTCGATTATTATCCCCGTACCTTCCCTTACGTAGTTAAGCATACAGGTAAATCTATTTCCGTTGCCGTCAGTAACGGTCATTATGTACGGGGCTATGTTCTCGGCAAAGCTTGTGACCGACACCTCTTTACCCGTTACGGTTTTAAATACGTTCTGCAGGGAATAATCACCGCTACTTATGGTAAATTTGTTTCCCTGCCTTTCAATTGCAAACCCTGCGGTTAATTCGATATCTTCAGCCTTATATGCCTTGCCGTCTGCCTCATACTTTATTTCAGCTTGAGGGTTGGCGGCTATGGAGAGCGTATATTCTCCCCATTCTGCCGCCTTAAACCCTGCACCCGTAAGAGTGAATACGGGCGAACGGTCGCAAAGCTCAACCACATTTTCCGACTTGACAACCTGATCGTCGCAAGTTATGTATTGCGGTTTAATACTCTGGAACCCGTTTGTGTAAACTCCGCAACCGACTAACAACCAGAACGCTATCAAAGCCAGAAAGACTATAACCGTGCATATACGGGTTGTCAGTGAGCTTTTCATAATTTACTCCGTTTAGCCTGCGATAATGGATGGGCTGTTAGTACTCATAGAGGTTGCGACGACCTCGAAAGAGCCTGACCAATTAGAACCACGGTCATAGTCATACC
>JBJEVD010000048.1:0-81729 GCA_051884175.1 Candidatus Coproplasma sp. | reverse complement strand
GAGGTTCATATACTTTGTTTTTCTAAAAAGGAGAAAAACAATGAATCAAAATGCATTAATGGAAATTAATCGTGAAACAGCCATGTCGCTTTGGAATAAGCGTTATGGCAAGGCGACCAGAGTAGAAGATTTTGCTGGTCGGGAAATGGACAAAGGTGCCTATGGCAATAGGGACAGCAAGTTTGGCTGGAATTTAGACCATATTCTGCCAAAATCACAAGGCGGAAAGGATACGGAGTCCAATTTAATTTGTTGCCACATCAAAACCAACGACGAGAAGGCGGATAAGTTCCCTGTCTTCGTAGCCAACGGAAAAACCTTTGAAATCATTAAGGTAGAAAATCACTACGAAATCAGGGAGAAAAGTCCTCAACAGAAAAAGACAGAAGAAGAGAAGGGAGTTAATTTTTTTGATCACTCTGCGGGCATTGCATACTTTAATGAGTGTAAAAAGAAAAATTTTTTTATTGGCGTAATTAAGATCATCCTTAATTCAGTAAAAGAAGTAGCCATTCTTGACTTTATCCGAGAGGTATTATCCGATTACAAAGTAAGTATTAAAAAAGATAATTATTCTAATAAGAATTTCGTTATAACCGTTAATATCTTTGACGTTAGCACAAAAGATTTTACCCAAAGAATTCTTAATGATTGCGTATTGCTCAATACTTATCTAAATTATTTCTTTTTGGCTAAAGGCTATATTGGTTCATATTCAATTATAAATAGTTTATATTGCTATGATTATCGTTTTGACGAGTGCGATTTCGTAGAACCCAAGATCTCATTCAATTATCTGAGAAATGGTCTTATTATTAATGAGTTGGTAAGAATTAATACAAATGCTGAAAAAGAAGAGTTGAGTAAATATTACACTGATTATAGCAATGAGAAAAATAGTTATTGGGAATACAATTATTTTTATACTAAATTAGCGAACAATTTAAAAAACGCAAAATAATAGTTAACAAAGTAAATTGTACCTTCTAAAAAATAAAAAGGACGTCTAGTAGCAGACGTCCTTTTACTATTAAAACACGAATTTAATTAAGATAAATACAAGCAAGGCAATATAGATTAAACAGGCAAGAATATTAACCGCCCAGAAGTACCAATGCCTTGTCTTATGCCGAAATACCTGCATTGCCAAAATTGCGCCGAAGCAACCGCCTAAAGCTGAGAGGGTTAAAAGCGTAGCCTCAGGTATTCGCCAGGCACCTCTTTTTGCCTTGCTCTTATCAATGCCGTAAACGGCAAACGTCACAAGCCCAACAACGACAATTATACCGAGTAAAATGTATAAGTAAATCATAATTAATTTATATCATTATTTCTGTAAAAAGTAAAGTGTTTAATCTTGACATATTAGCTTTACAATATTAAAATTTAAGGTATGGAAACGAAAAAATATTATATAGGCATAGACATAGGCGGTATGTCTATCAAAGGCATGGTTATTGACGGTGACGGCAAAACTATCTGCGCGGACACAGCTCCCACAGGTGAAAAGGACGGGGGAGCGTCGCTCACGTCAAACGTTATTGAGCTTGTCAACAGCCTTATTACAAAGAGCGGGGAAGACATACATAAATTTGCAGGGGTAGGCATAGGCTGCCCCGGCGTAATAGATAGTAAAAACGGCGTGGTTGTCTTTGCCGGTAATCTCGCTCTTAAAAATTATCCGCTTGTTGAAAACGTGCAGGAGAGGATTGATCTCCCCGTAAAAATCACTAACGACGCGAATGCGGCGGCACTCGGAGAGGCGAAGTTCGGCGCAGGCAAGAAATATGACAATGCGGTGTTTATAACCTTAGGCACGGGCGTCGGCGGCGGCGTAATTATCGACGGTAAGCTGTTCGAAGGCTATAAATCGGCAGGATGCGAGCTTGGGCATATCGTAATTAAAGAGAGAGGAAGACAGTGTACTTGCGGACGAAAGGGCTGCTTTGAGGCTTATTCTTCAGCAACTGCGTTAATCAAGTCCACCGTGCAGGCAATGAAAGCGAACAGGGACAGCGCGATGTGGCAAACTTACGTCCCTCAAACGGTAAACGGTAAGACTGCGTTTGAATATATGGAATGCGATGCCACCGCAAAAAAGGTGGTGGAGGATTATATACGCTATCTCGCTTGCGGACTTACAAGCATTGCGAATATCTTCCGTCCGCAGATTATAATGCTTGGCGGCGGCGTGTGCAATCAAGGCGAAAGGTTAATAGCCCCCGTGCGTAATTTAGTTAAAAAGGAGATTTTCGGCGGTTGCGATTATGCGGATATCGAGATAGTTAAAGCAACCCTCGGCAACACGGCAGGCGCGTTAGGCGCGGCAAGTTTAATAATGTAAAATAACACCAAATATATAAAAAAATTAAGCGACTTCTTTCGAAGTCGCTTTGTGAGGAAAATAATATGGGATGGAAAGGTTCGGAGACTGAAATATCGGTTGGTATGGTTTTCAGAAAAATGTTTTGTCACAAATGCGGTGCTCGACTAAAAAAAGAGAAAATAACCAAAACGTATAAAAAGGGAGATCCGGAATATTCCAATAAAATTTTAGGTCATTCAACGTTGGGAATGAGCGAAATTTCGAAGTCGTATTACATTTATAAGTGTACGAATTGCGGTGCTGAAATTGATTATGACAGTCAGTGTATTATTGCAAAAAAACAAAAACTTTTAAAAAAGAAAATTCTTAATGAAGATGAGTAGTTTGACCTTATGGTTGTGTAAATACGATAAAAGGGCTTCTGCATTTTGTGCAGAAGCCCTATATTTTATATAATATATTATGCAATTACTTGCTCATGCCTTCCTGAACGGCAACTGCAACTGCAACGGTTGCACCGACCATGGGGTTGTTGCCCATACCGATCAAGCCCATCATTTCAACGTGAGCGGGAACGGAGGAGGAACCTGCGAACTGTGCGTCAGAGTGCATTCTGCCCATAGTATCGGTCATACCGTAGCTGGAAGGACCTGCAGCCATGTTGTCGGGGTGAAGCGTTCTGCCCGTGCCGCCGCCGGAAGCAACCGAGAAGTACTTAACTCCGTTTTCTACGCACCACTTCTTGTAGGTACCTGCAACAGGGTGCTGGAAACGGGTGGGGTTGGTGGAGTTGCCGGTAATGGAGACCGAAACCTTTTCCATCTTCATGATAGCAACGCCTTCGGGTACGTTATCTGCGCCGTAGCACTTAACCTTTGCCCTAGGTCCGTCGGAGAAGGGAACTTCGTCGGTAACGGTAACCGTTTCGGTGTAGGGGTCGAATACGGTCTTAACGTAGGTAAAGCCGTTAATTCTGGAGATGATATATGCAGCATCTTTGCCTAAACCGTTCAAGATTACTCTTAAAGCCTTGCCCCTTACCTTGTTTGCGTTTTCAGCGATTTTGATTGCGCCTTCAGCGGCTGCAAAGCTCTCGTGACCTGCAAGGAAGCAGAAGCAATCGGTCTCGTCGGATAAAAGCATTGCGCCGAGGTTACCGTGACCTAAGCCAACCTTTCTGTTTTCAGCAACAGAACCGGGGATGCAGAAGCTCTGCAGACCGATACCGATAGCGGCAGCGGCGTCAGCAGCCTTAACGCAACCCTTCTTAATAGCGATTGCTGCGCCTACGGTGTAAGCCCAGACAGCGTTTTCAAAGCAGATGGGCTGGGTGCCTCTTACGATTTTATCGCAGTCAACGCCCTTAGCAAGGCAGATGTCTTTGCACTCGTCAATGGAGTTAATGCCGTACTCTTTAAGTACGCCTAAAATTTTAGCCTCTCTTCTCTCGTATCCTTCAAAAGTAGCCATTAGTCGTTAACCTCCTTGTCCGTTCTAGGGTCAATGTGCTTAACCGCACCTTGTTCCTTGGAATATCTGCCGTATGTGCCGATAGCCTTTTCATAAGCTTCGTTGGGGGTAAGACCTTTTTTAATAAAGTCGGTCATCTTGCCGAGGGAGACGAACTTATAGCCGCAGACTTCGTTGTTCTTATCGAGTGCGATTGCAAGAACGTAACCTTCTGCCATTTCAAGATACCTTACGCCCTTTGCAGCGGTACCGTACATAGTACCGACCTGCGAGCGGAGACCCTTACCCAAATCTTCGAGTCCTGCACCGATAGTAAGACCGTCGTCGGAGAAAGCAGACTGGCTTCTGCCGTAAACGATTTGTAAGAACAATTCTCTCATTGCGGTGTTGATAGCGTCGCAGACGAGGTCGGTATTGAGAGCCTCCAAGATGGTCTTGTGGGGTAAGATTTCAGCCGCCATTGCAGCGGAGTGGGTCATACCGGAGCAACCGATAGTTTCGACCAAAGCCTCCTGAATGATACCGTCTTTAACGTTAAGCGTAAGCTTGCAGGCACCCTGCTGAGGTGCGCACCAGCCGATACCGTGGGTAAAGCCCTTGATGTCCTTGATTTCCTTTGCCTGAATCCACTGACCTTCTTCGGGAATGGGGGCGGGACCGTGTTCAAATTTACCGGAAACACCCTTGGCAACGCAAATCATATTTTCGACTTCTTTTGAATATTGCATTACTTGTCCTCCAAAAATATTTATTGACGGGTAAAGTATATCATAGCCGTGTAAAATTTTCAATTATTTATAACAACATTTTCTGCTTTAATTTTTTAAAACTGTTTACAGGTTAAAAAAAAGTATTATAATATTATATGTAGTATTATAATCTCAAGCGATTATGTCCGACCGTGCTTTATTAAGCTAAAGTTTATTAAAGCTTACCGCTCATTATCAATATATATTTAAGGAAATAATCAATGCTCTGTCAAAATTGTAAACGCCGAGAGGCGACGCAAAACCATATTGAAATAATCAACGGAAAAGCTTTTGAGTATCACCTCTGCGCCGTCTGCGCCGGGGAGATGTTCGGGGGCTTTGAGGAGAGTTTTGCGCAGGGCTTGGCTAACGGTCTTTTCGACGAACCGTATGCCTTCGACAGCGTCTGCCCTGCCTGCGGAACCTCGTTTTCGCAGTTCCAGAGAACGGGGCTTTTGGGTTGCCCCAGCTGTTACGACGTCTTCCGTGAGGAGCTTATGCCCTACATAGCAAAAATCCAGGGCAAGACCAGGCACGTAGGCAAGGGCGGCGGTTTCAACACGGCAGAGCACGAAACGCGGTTAGAGCTTTCAAGGTTGCAAAAGGCAATGGAATGCGCCCTTGCAGGCGGAGACTATATTTTAGCGGAAAAGATAAACAGGCAGATGAACGCTATCCGCAAGAGGAACGGGGGTTAAGGTATGTCGGATTACACGTTAGGCACCGTAATATCCTCCCGTATACGCCTTGCAAGGAATATAAACGGCTATCCCTTCCCTGCAAAGCTTAAAAGCGGCAGACAGGCAAAGGAGATTATCCGTTCAGTCTCCTCCGCAATAAACAAGGTTGACGAATTCGCCTTGAAATATATGGACGGAATATCTGAAGACGAGGCGCAAAACTTGGTCGAAAACAGGCTTATCAGCCCTGCGCTTTTGGAAAACCCTTCGCACTCCGCAGTCCTCATCAACGAGACGGGCGATATCTCCATAATGATTAACGAAGAGGATCACCTGCGTCAGCAGTGCATAAGGGGCGGTATGTCGATAAGAGAGGCTTACGCCGATCTGTCCGCAAAGGATTCGCTCATTGCCCGTTCATTGCCCTTTGCCTATGACGAGCAGCTCGGGTATTTAACCGCCTGCCCTTCCAATTTAGGTACGGGTTTAAGGGCGTCTGTTATGCTCTTTCTCCCTGCGATAAGTCTTGGCGGTATACTGCCCGACGTCGTCAAAAGTGCAAGGCGGTTAGGTTTAACCGTGCGTGGTGCATACGGCGAGGGCAGCGTTGCGTCAGGGTACACGTATCAGCTGAGTAACGAGGTTACTTTAGGTGTAACCGAGGACAACGTATTAAGCCTTGTGGAACAGGTAGTCTCCAAGGTGGTGGAGGTCGAGGCAAGCGAGAGGGCAAGGTTAAAAGGGGGTTCCCAGAGACTTGAACTCAAGGATAAATGCTTAAGGGCATACGGCACGTTGACCAATTGCGCCTTGATGTCTCACGGGGAGTTTGACCAGCTTTGTGCCGACTTAAAGCTTGCCGTGTGCTTGGGATACGTTAAAATAAATGATATTTCAGCTCTTGACGAGCTGATGATAAAGATGAAACCTTCCAACTTAAACGTACTTGCAGGCAGAACGCTTTCCTCAAAGGAGCGTGACGAGTACCGTGCAACGTACGCCTCTAACCGCATAAAGTCGCTGTGTACAAAAAACGGCTGACGGGCAGTATTAATTAAGGAGTATATATGGATCTTTCAAGAATAACTCGCAATCTGCAGGACGTATTAAACGCCTCAAGGGAGATATCGGCAACGCTTGACATTTCCTACGTAGGAACCGAGCAGATCGTCTACGCAATGCTTATGGTTGACGACAGTACGGCGTACAAAATTTTAACGAGCTGCGGAGTGACCGCAGAGGGGTTTAGACGCTATTTGTATATGGCAATCGATCATGACTGCACCATAAGGGATTTTACCCCTCGTATCAAGCATATGCTCGAGCGTGCGCAGGACTTGGCTCTCGACTCAAACCCCGACGGGCTGACGGGTACCGAACACCTTCTCCGCGCAATTTTACAATCCCCCGACTGTATTGCGGTCAGCATATTTAAAGCTCTTGGCATTAATATGCCCTCGCTTGTCGCAAAGGTGGAAATGGCAACCGACGGAAAGTGCGATTTTGATGATGACGACGACGTCTTTGACGGGTTTGCCGGTACCTCTTCAAATAAAGAGGAGCGCAAGCACAGCGATAGACGTTTAGACGAAAGCGTAATGCAGTACGGAACGGATTTAACCGCAAAAGCCAGGGATGGAAAGATTGACCCCGTAATCGGCAGGAAGAAGGAGATTGACAAGATTATTCAAGTTCTCTCCCGTCGCACCAAGAACAACCCCGTTTTAATAGGCGAACCGGGCGTTGGCAAATCCGCGGTAGTAGAGGGGTTGGCTCAAGCCATTGTCAAAAACGAGGTACCCGACCTGCTCAAGGGAAAAATAGTCTTTTCGCTTGATCTTGCAAGTATGGTTGCAGGCGCAAAGTACAGGGGCGACTTCGAGGAGAGGTTAAAAAACGCCATACAGCAGATTAAGGATAACGGTAACGTCATACTCTTTATCGACGAAATCCACCTTCTCGTCGGGGCAGGAGCTTCAGCTGAGGGCAAGATGGATGCCGCTAACATCTTAAAACCCATGCTCGCCCGTGGCGAATTGCAGACTGTGGGTGCAACGACGCTTGACGAATATAGAAAGCATATAGAAAAGGATGCGGCGTTGGAGAGGCGTTTTACCCCCGTTCAAGTGGAGGAGCCTACCGTAAACGACACTGTTGAAATTTTGAGAGGATTGAGGGATAAGTACGAGGCGCACCATAAGGTGGTTATCTCCGACGAAGCTATTATTGCCGCCGCAACCCTTTCCGACAGATATATTACCGACCGTTTTCTCCCCGATAAGGCAATCGATCTCATTGACGAGGCGGCTTCGAGGGCAAGGCTTAACAGCTATAACGCGCCGGCAGAGTTAAACGAGCTGGAGGAAAAATATAAACACCTCGTTCAGGAAAAATTAAAGGCGGCAAGGGGTGAGGACTACGACAAGGCAAAACAGCTTGTTGCAGAACTTAACGACACTCAAACAAAAATCGAGGAGATAAAGAAAGAGTGGAAGGGCGGTCAGTCCACGCCGACTATAGGGAGTGAAGAGATTGCAGACGTGGTAAGCGGCTGGACGGGCGTGCCCGTCGTCAAACTCACCGAGCAGGAGAGCGAAAAGCTGTTACGCTTGGAGGAAAATCTGCATAAGCGCATTATCGGTCAGAACGAGGCGGTGTCCGCAGTGGCAAGGGCGATAAGAAGGGCGAGGGCAGGTTTGAACGAGAGCGGAAAACCTATTGGCTCTTTCATCTTCGTAGGTCCTACGGGCGTAGGTAAAACCGACCTTGCAAAGGCACTCGCGGAGAATATGTTCGGCGACGAAAAACTGCTTATCAGGCTGGATATGTCGGAGTATATGGAAAAACATTCGGTTTCCAAGCTCATAGGCGCGCCTCCGGGCTACGTGGGTTACGACGACAACGCCGGCGGTCAGTTAACCGAAAAGGTAAGGCGTAAGCCCTATTCGGTAGTGCTCTTCGACGAGGTGGAAAAGGCTCACCCCGACGTGTTCAATCTTCTGCTTCAAATTCTCGACGACGGCAGACTTTCCGACAGTAAGGGCAGAGTAATAAACTTTAAAAACACCATTATAATTTTAACCTCCAACGTGGGCGCGGGGAAGATTAAGAAGATGTCGGGCTTAGGCTTCAGTTCGTCTGAAAGCGACGGGTACGACAATATGAAGGACGCCATAGACGAGGCTTTAAAACAGCAATTTCGCCCTGAATTTTTAAACAGGCTGGACGACGTTATCGTGTTCAGAAAGCTCACTAAGGAGGAGGCGGGCGAAATCTGCTATAAGCTTATAGAGGGATTAAAGAAACGCCTTGAGCCTAAGAATATTTCAATTGCTATCTCGCCCGAGGCAATGGAAAAGCTTATAGAGGAGGGGTACTCCGAGGAGTACGGCGCACGCCCTATGAAGAGGACGGTGCAAAGAAGAATCGAGGATAGGCTGTCGGATGAAATTTTAGCAGGTCACGTTCTGCCCGGTGAAAAGGTCACGGTAGAGGTGGTCGACGACAACCTCTCCTTCCGCTCCGAGAAGCGGTGACGTGGGGTCGCCCCACGGCGGGGTATCTTAATTACTTTGATACTTGACAAACACAATTCTAATCAAACAATAGGTATTGAGCCGAGTATCTTAATTGCTTAGATACTTGACTAACTTTCCGCCTGACAAACAAAGGTTCCTCATGACAATCCCATTATTTATCCGTCATTGCGAGGGCGTGCCTTTAAGAGGCACCCCGTGGCAATCCCATCGGGTATGTTGTCACCACTTCTAAATAATTCAGCCTTCAATTTAGCTTTCCCTATTTTACAGGGTTCCCGCAAAAGATTTGCTTGCAAAGATTTTGTGGGAAAAGGAGACGCAACAGGGCTAACCTTGTCGTTTGGGATTTATCCCGAACGGCACTAATGCACTGTTGCGGTGACGCGGGAAAGTGTCACGTGCATTAAGCCCGTGACGATAGAGTTTGAATTTCTAATAATTCTAACCACACTCGCAAAAAAACAACCGCCGTTAATCGGCGGTTGTAATATTCTTAAAATAATCTCAACTGTCAGCGATTAGCACTCGATTTTGCCATCACGCTTTTTGCCCATGAAGAAGAGGGCTATCGTTCCGGGACCGATATGGGCACCCGTGCATAAGTCGTACATATTGATTATAACTTCCTTAGCTCCTGCCGCCTTAACCATCTCGGCTAGCTGCTGCGCCTCTTCCAGGCAGTCGGCGTGGGCAATTGCAACGTGCTGATTTTCGGGGTCGATAACCCTGTCCTTAAAGAGTTCTAAAAGTTTGCTAATTGCCTTTTTGCGCCCTCTTTCGTTGCACAAAACCTCAAGCTCACCCTTGTCGCTTCCCCATATTACGGGGTTAATCTTCAAAATAGTACCGACTAATGCCTTTGCCGCATTGACCCTTCCGCTGCGCTTTAAGTACTTAAGGCTGGATACGGTTACGAAGCTGTTCATATTTGCAACGTTGTCGCACGCCCATTTATAAACGCTGTCGATATCCTCGCCTGCATCCCTCTTTTCTGCGGCGTAAACTGCCATAAGACCTTCGCCCAAGGAGGCGTTGAAGCTGTCGACAACCAACAGCTTTCTTTCGGGGAACGACTCCTTAAGCCTTTCCTTTGCCATAAGAGCCTGATTATAGGTTCCCGAAAGCTTGGTTGTAATTACGAATAAAAGCACGTCCTTGCCTGCCTGCATAACAGGGGTAACGGCGTCGATAAACTTATCTGCATTTATAAGCGTCGTCTTGGTTTCCGCACCCTCTCTCATCGCCTCGTAAAATTGCTTGGCAATCGTATCGGAGGGAACGCTCTCTTGGTAGCACTCCATCTCTTCGCCGTTAATTGAGCAGGTGTAGGGCACGACGCCGATATGGTGTTTTGCGATCAACTCGTCCGTTAAGTTAGCCGCTGAATCAACATAAATTTCAAAATTTTCCATAGTTTATATTCCTCGCTAAAAAGAAATTGAATTTGTGTTTAAAACCGATTGTTTCAAAGAACTGCATAGTTTAGCAAATACAGCTCCGTAACCGACCGTAACTGCCGAAGCCGTTCAAACAGGTTATTACTAATTATAGACTGTGTTACGTTAATTTACAACTTAAAACGCTATTCATTTATTCTACACTTTGAAAAACAAGTAGAATTTTAAGTTTACCTATTCTACTGACAGAATAGCGCACTCTACTGACGGTAGAGTTAGTTAAAATGCTTGCTATTTCGCCATTAATATGGTAAAATCAGGCTATGAACGAAGAAAATGTACAGTCAGAGGACTTAAAAGAAGTCATTGCCGCAAATCTTGCGCATTTGAGGCAGGAGGCAGGGTTAACCCAGCTTCAGCTTGCGGAAATGCTCAACTATTCGGATAAGGCGGTATCCAAGTGGGAGAGGGGGGAATCTATTCCCGACTTAAGGGTACTTATAAAGCTTGCGGAAATATACCATATTTCGCTTGACGACCTGGTGCGGTCAAAACCCGGCAAGCGTTTAAAACCCAGGCTCAACCTGAAGAAAAAGCACGTGCTTATAACTTTGCTTTCAATAGGTCTTGTAGGCGTTATCGCAACGGCGATATTTATGATATTTTTCTACATTGTTCCGCTTAAAAGTTATGCATACCTCGCATACGTGTGCGCACCCGTAGCGGCTTCTATAGTGTTCACCGTTTTTTCGGCTCTGTGGTACAGGAGAATAACAATGGCGATTGCCGCCTCGCTGGTGCTTTGGTCTGTAATTTTGGTTGTACACGTCTTTTTATCTCTTTTTACGCAAATACCCGTCTGGCCGTTCTACCTGGTCGCAGGCGGTATGCAGATTTTAATTGCAGGCTGGTTCGTCCTGCGTAAGCTCTACAAGCCGGAAAAGAAGGCGGAGTAAGTCAGCGATATTTGCCCAAACCCCACTATAAGTGGGGTTTTAATTTGCAAAATAATTGACATAAATTTTTTTTATTGTATAATAAATCTGGTATGGAAAACGAAGAGAGCGTAATTGCGTATAATATGGATAATTCGGAGAGCGAAAGAACCTATTTTGATAAGGTGCTCGCCGTGGCAATCGAGGTGGGCTGCGGGCTTTTGTCCTGCGGCTGCCCTGTGGGAAGGGTGGAGCTTGCAGTGGAATACATCTGCAAAGCATACGGTGCTGCGGCGGTCAGCGTTTCAACCTTTCCCTCTATGATAATAGCGGGGGTAAGAATTGCCGACGGAAGCCAGGTCTCCCAGCTGAAAAGGGTTTATTCCATATCTAACAACTTTGCAAAGATGGAGGCTTACAACCAAATCTCAAGGGATATATGTGCAAAAAAATATCCCGTCGACGAGGCGACCGAGCTGGTTGAAAAGCTCAAATACAGTCATAATCAAAGCAAATTAATAACCGCTTTATCAGCAGGTATCGGCGCAGGAGCCTTCACGGTGTTTTACGGCGGTTCGTTAATCGACGCAGTCCCCGGCGGACTTGTCGGCGGACTTATGGCGTTTTTAAGCTGTGTGTTTGCCCGTCTTGCGTTTAACAGCTATGCCAGAACTTTTATGCTTTCGCTTATCGGCGGCGTGCTCTCCACGTTTTTGTGTTGGCTAATCACGCTAACGGGATTGACTTGCCACCTGTCAACCGTTATGATGGGTACGATAATGACGGTTATTCCCGGACTTTTGATGTGTAACGCCATACGAGATTTGTTTTCGGGCGATACCTATTCGGGAACGTCGGAGCTGTTGAACGCAATAATCACAACGCTTGCAATCGTTGCGGGCTATAGTATTCCGATGGTAGTTTCCTCAACCTTTATGGAGGACGTGGCTATAATAAAGAGGACGGGGTTGGAAGATTATTTGTACCGAATAATCTCCTGCTTTTTAGGCACGACGGCGTTCACCATCTTTTTCGGCGGAGCTTATCGCAGGCTTATTCCCTCTGCAATCAACGCAATGTTAACCTTTGGCGTCTATCTGGTTATGGAAGCTTTTGTAAACGATACACTCTTGAATATGTTGGTTGCAACGGCGTTTGCGGCTATCCTTTCGGAGATATTTGCCCGTACCATAAAAGCCCCTGCAATAATCTTTTTCGTGCCGGGAATAATACTCTTCGTGCCGGGGCGTACACTGTATCTGACGGTTAACGCAATCATCTCCAAGCAGTGGGACTCCGCTATGACTTACGGTGCCGAAATGGGTAAAACGCTGCTGGGCATTGTAATCGGCTTGATAGTAATAACCGTGCTTTTCAACCTGATTTCCCCGACCTTCCACAGTAAATATCTGCGCAAGAGGGTAGGAAGCGAAAAACGAATTCTAACCGAAAAAGAGGTTTTGCAGTCGCAAGAGGATAATAATCAATCAAGCGTTTCAGGCGTACAGGAAAACCTGACCGAACAGGACGTTGAAAACAAATCGAAAAATAATATAACCTAAAGCAAAGAAATAAAAGACCAAACAGGTGAATAAATATGGATTTAAAAAAATTAGCATCAACTTTAATACCCGATACAGACCTTCTGCCTTTGGAGGAGTACGAAAAGATGTACCCCGAAAGACAGTTAAATAAGGGAGCGGAGGTAACCCGTCTTGCTCCCTCGCCCACGGGTTTTATACACTTGGGCAACCTCTACTCAGCTTTAGCGGACGAGCGTATCGCTCATACGACGGGCGGTATTTTCTATCTGCGCATAGAGGATACCGACTTAAAGAGAAAGGTTGACGGTGCGGTTGAATCGGTTATCCGTTCGTTAAACTATTTCGGCTTGAACTTCGACGAGGGTGCGGAGATTAATTCCCCGTTAAACAACTACGGTCCCTACTACCAGCGTCAAAGGGCTTCGATTTACCGTGCCTACGTCAAGGACTTGATTGAAAGGGGGCTTGCGTATCCCTGTTTTTGCACCGAGGACGAACTCAACGCCGTCCGCGCCGAGCAGACCGAGAGAAAGGAAATAACGGGTTACTACGGCAAATACGCAAAATGCAGAAATTTAACCGAAGAGCAGATTTACGCTAACCTTGCCGAGGGTAAACCCTTTGTAATAAGGTTAAAATCCCAAGGCTGTACTGAAAACAAGATAACCTTTAAAGACAGAATTAAGGGTGAAATAACCGTAACCGAAAACGACCAGGACGTCGTTATATTGAAGTCGGACGGTATTCCTACCTACCACTTCGCACACGCAATAGACGACCACTTTATGCACACCACGTTGGTTATAAGGGGTGAGGAGTGGCTGTCAAGCCTGCCCATTCATCTGGAGTTGTTCAAGGTGCTCGGCTTCAAACTGCCTTCATACGGTCACACCTGTAGCTTAATGAAGGTGGATAACGGGGTTAAAAGAAAGCTTTCAAAGAGGAAAGACCCTGAACTATCCCTTGACTACTACAGGCAGGCAGGCTATTACCCCAAGGCGGTTGTTAAGTATCTTATGACAATACTAAACTCCAACTTTGAGGAGTGGGAGCGCAAGAACCCCACGTCAGATTACCGTGATTTCAAGTTTTCCATAGACAAGATGGGTAGAAGCGGTGCGCTGTTTGACATTGATAAATTAAACGACGTATCCAAGGCAGAGCTATCCACCTTGACCGAGGACGAGACCTACGATTTCTTAAAGGGCTGGGTTGACGAATTCGGCACCGAGCAGGACAAGGCGCACTTTGCCGATAAGGAGTATATCAAGCGTATTATTATACTCATCTGCGGCATAGGCGGTAAAAAACGCCGTAAGGATATTGTGCGTGCGGAGACGGGCGTAAGACTTTTCGACTACTTCTTCGACGACGCGTTCAACCCCGAATATGTCTTCCGCTTCGGCAAAGAGGACGTCAACGCAGTGCTTGAAAAGTTTGCCGCAGTCTACGATGAGAACGACGACAACAACGCCTGGTTTGCAAAGGTGAAGGCGGTTGCCGCAGAGGTTGGCTTTGCTGCAGAGATGAGTGAGTATAAACTCAATCCCGCAGCGTACAAGGGCAGCGTTGCAGACGTTGCGGAGATACTGCGAATAGCAATAACGGGTATGTCCAACTCCCCCGACTTATGCACGGTTATGAAAATTTTAGGCAGGGAACGCACGTTAAAGCGTTTAAACGCCGCATTGCAGGCATAACCGAATTAGCTCTTTTGCAGCTGTAACGCATTAAACCTTACAAACAATTTCACGATTATGACGACGTTATTGACTTTATGTTTTCTGTTCTTTGTGGGCAGTTGTATCGGGTGGTGTATCGAGGTGGTTTTCCGCCGTATCTTCACCGCAAAAAAATGGATCAATCCCGGGTTTTTAACGGGACCCTATCTGCCGTTATACGGCTTCGGCGTGGTAGGTATGTATCTTATATGTCTTATCCCCATAGATACAGGTATATCCTGGCTCAACGCCGTAATAATCATTGCGATTGCCGGCGTAACAATGACGGTTATAGAATACCTCGCAGGTCTTATATTCATAAAGGGTATGAGGGTTAAGCTTTGGGATTATTCCAACCGTTGGGGCAATATTCAAGGTATAATATGCCCTCTGTTTTCGCTCATCTGGCTTGCGGTAGCCGCACTGTACTATTTCGTAATTGACCCGTTTGTGATAAGCTGGGTAGAGTGGTTTGTTTCAAATATGCCCTTTGCTTTCGTCGTGGGTTATTTCTTCGGCGTATTTACAATCGACTTCTGTCATTCCATAAACCTCACCGTAAAAATACGCAGGTTTGCAGCCGAGCATAACGTAGTCGTTAAGTACGAAAAGGTCAAAGAGAGTGTAAAGGAAGGGTGGGACAGGCTTAAAAACAGTGTCAAGGATACTGCGCATAAGATACCCAAAGCAAAATTTTTCTCACCGTTTAAGAGTGCAAACTCGTTAGAACAGGCGTTAAGCGAATACCTTGCAAAGGAAAATGCGGAAAAGGAAAAGCCTCGCAGACGGTGGTTTAAATCTGAGAACAATTCAAAAGATTGTCAAAAGAGTGAAGAAAAGTAAAAATTGTGTGAATTAACTTTCCAAGGCGCAAACCTGAATTGACTTTGCGCCTTTAATAATATAATATAATAACACGATAAACGTAATAAGAAAGTAAATCAACACCCGTAAATTCGGGTACAAGGCAGGCAAAATATGTTGCGCATCGTAGATTTAAAAAAGGACTACGCCGTTGCTGACGGAGCCGTCCATGCATTAAAAGGTATTTCCGTCAACTTCAGGCGCAGTGAGTTCGTTTCTATTTTAGGTCCTTCGGGTTGCGGTAAAACCACTCTTTTAAACATCATCGGCGGTCTGGATAAGTACACCTCGGGCGATTTGCAGATAGAGGGTAAATCGACTAAGACCTACTCGGACAGGGATTGGGATACCTACCGCAATCACTCAATAGGCTTTATATTCCAAAGCTATCACCTCATTCCCCACCAGACCATTTTGCAGAACGTAGAGCTTGCGTTGATGATTGCAGGCATAAGCAAAAAGGAAAGGCGTCAAAGGGCAATAGACGCCCTTGACAAGGTAGGGCTTAAGGATAAAATCAACAACAAGCCCAACCAGCTTTCGGGCGGTCAGGCGCAGAGGGTAGCCATTGCCAGGGCTCTTATAAACGACCCCGAAATCGTGCTTGCAGACGAACCTACAGGTGCACTCGACTCTGTTACCAGCGTACAGATAATGGAACTACTCAAAGAGATTTCCAAAGACAGGCTGGTTATAATGGTAACCCACAACCCCGAGCTTGCCGAGCAGTATTCGACCCGTATCGTAAGATTGAAGGACGGCGAAGTGGTCGGCGATTCTCACCCCTACTCCGAGTTTGAGGAAGAGGCGGAAAGGGATGAACAGCTGCAAATCGATGGGGTGGATAGAATAGGATCAGCAGAGCAGACGGGCAAAAGCGGAAAGCGTAAGAAAAAGCATAACGTATCGAAAGCACGTAAGACCAACAAGGGCAAAAGGCACTCCGCAATGTCAATGGGTATGGCGTTCGGCTTGAGCTTTAAAAACCTGCTATCAAAGCGTAAGCGTACCGCAATGGTATCGTTTGCAGGCTCCATAGGCATTATAGGCGTATCAATGGTGCTTGCAATTTCCGCAGGCGTACACGGCTACATAACCAATATGGAAAACGATATGCTCTCCGGCTATCCCGTTTCGGTAACGCAGTCTGCATACGATTTCACCTCGCTTATGGAGCTGTCAAAACCCAAAGTAAACGTTGACTTAAAGGAACTTTCTAAGGGCAATAAGGTGTACGTCAACTCGCTTTTGGACACTCTCGGAACCTTTTCGACAGGCTTCCAGAAGACTAACAACATTACCGAGGCGTATATAGATTACGTCTCCAAAATACCTGCCGAACAACTCAATTTAATTCAATACGACTACGGCTTTACCATAGCCAACAACTTATATACGGATTTTACCGTCAGCGATAACCTTGGCGACCACCTGGCAGGCGGCGACGCAACCGGCTATACAGACAAATATAATATGTCTGTTACGGCAATCAGAGCAATGTACTCCAACGTTTTGCAAAAAGTTCCCGAATACAGTACGTGGGGCAGTATGATTTCCTCCGTTTCAACGTTTAAGGAAATGCCGAACAACTATGAGTATATCATCTCTCAGTACGATATAATTGCCGCAGACAAGGACGGAAAGGCTGTAACAGAGGGGTTAACGGACGAGGAGCTTAAGGAGTTATTTGAAGCAAAGGATACTTTGATTATGGTAGTATCCGGCTATCATATAGACGATTTGACTCTTGCCCAGTACGGCTATTTCACCGAGGACGAATTTTTAAACTACGCCTACAAGGGCATTGACGAAACGGGTGAAAACCAGAATACTCACCTCGTCGGCGACGACGGACTTGAATACTCCTTCTTTATAGGGGATACAGCCAAGAAGTTTACCTATTACCCCAACGACTGCGTGTATACGTTAGTAGATTACGTCTCGTTTATGACCGACGAGCAGATCAGGGCAGATGAGGATTACGGTGCTTATGCCGATATTATTATAGGCGCAAGAAATGAGGGTGACGAACAGTTAAAGACGCTGATTAATACTTTAGTTCATCAGATGGCTCCGGCAGGTACGCCGGAATCCATGTTGACTGCCTATGCGGATAAAATGTATAATAAACTCCGTATCCCCGCTTCAGACGAAGTTACCGAGGGCTACGTAGCAAACGCATATTCAAGCGAATATAAGTTTAAGGACAGTTACGGCAATACTAAAACCCTCACTGCCTTCTCTGAAAAAAGCGGATATGATAAAAAGGTGGATTTAGGCGTAAAACTCATTTTGCAGAAAAAGGAGGGCGTATCCTACGGCTGTTTAGAGACGGGCTTCTACTACACCAAGGCGTTAACCGAACATGTTTTAAAGACCGAAAAGGACAGCGAGATTGTCGCTTCGGTAAATAGCGGTATGGAGTTTACCGAGGTGCCTATGTACGTAGATTACTACTACGTAGACGAGCAGACTAAAAACTACGTCTTAGCCACCGCAAAGAGCGGTATAGAGACGGGCGGCACGATGATGAGCCAGATGATAGGTCAGATGACGGGAACGTCTTCAACGGGTAATCTCACCGCGAGCAACTTCGGCGGCAGCTCTCTGCCCGTAGGCATGTTTATCTATCCTACGGACTTCAATAGCAAAAACCTCGTCTGTGAGTATTTGGACGGCTGGAACGATATGTGTACCAAAGAGGGTACCGATTACGTCTACACCGACTCCAACGGAGTAGAGCAGACCGTGCGCTTGGAGGAAAAGAACAGAATAGACTACACCGACACTGTTGGGTTGATAATAAATATGGTTAATACTATGATTGATATGATTACCATTGCCTTAATAGTATTCACCGCCCTGTCTTTAGTCGTCTCAACAGTAATGATAGGTATTATCACCTACGTTTCCGTAGTAGAGCGTGTAAAAGAGATTGGTATTTTAAGGGCGGTAGGTGCAAGGAAGAAGGATATCAAACGCCTGTTCAACGCTGAAACGTTTATAATAGGTTTGGGTGCAGGACTGTTCGGAATACTAATAACCTACGTGCTCTCGCTGATAACCAACATAATCGTCAGCGCATTGGCAGGCTTCTGGGGAATTGCCGCACTGCCTTGGTGGCAGGCTCTGATTATGGTTGGCTTGAGTGTATTCCTAACGCTTATCTCCGGACTTATCCCTGCTTCAGCAGCCGCCAAGAAAGACCCCGTAGTTGCATTGAGAACGGAGTAACGTAATATTGACATTATGCGCATAAAAATTAAATTATACGGCAAAATAATTTAAATAAGTATTGACTACTATGCCTTTCTGTGTTAGAATATAACCGAACAAAATAAAGTTTTATGAGGAGACTTTTTATGAAAAAGATTTCAAAAATTGTTGTTGGCATTACTATGGCGGCTGCCGTTGCTGCAACTGCAGGCGTTATCGCAGGTTGCTCTTCCGATAAGACGGGCGAAGCTTACGGGCTTACCCACAGAGCAGGTTACGTCGGCTATTCCAAAATCGTTGTAAACGGTGATAAGGTAAAGGATCTCGTCCTTACCGAAGTCTGCTTGCCTGATCATGTTACCGTAACTACGGGTACCAGCACCGTGTCTGCTGCTGAGGCTGAGGCAGCAATCACAACCACCGTTTCTGCAAACGACTATGTTGTAGTTACGACCAGTAAGACGGCTGATGAAGTTACGACCTACACGGCTACCGCTTACTATAAGACCGTAACTGTCGGAAGCACCACCTTCACGTATGATGCAACAGACGGTTACAAGACTGCTGACGGTGCTACTATTGTTTCCTGGCTTGGTACTGAAGCTAACTGCAAGGCTTATTACGAAGCTGTTACCACTAACGCCGTAAAGGTTAAGCTTGGTGCAGAGGAAAAGACCGACGTTATGAACAAGGCTAACCTCTCCAAGGAAGAGAACGGCTATTGGGAAAGAACCGGTAAGGACGGAAATACCTATTCCCGTTGGAAGATGAACCGTGACGCAACCGTAAATTACGTTAAGACATACGGCACGGCAAATCTTACTTCTCTCGTAAAGGCTACGGATAAAGTTGCCGATACTAAGGAAGATAAGCAAGTTACCTACTGGATGGACGGTACAATCAGCACAGGCGCAACCTGGAGCGATTTAAACCCTGCAACGTCCGACGGTTATTTCAGCTATGCAGAGCTTATCGTAAAGGCTAACGAAGCTGCAAAGTAATTATTAATTAAACTAATTAAAGTCGGGGGGACCGTATGTTCGGCTCCCCCGATTGCTTTTCAAAAAGATTGCATTTAAACGCAAGATATTATATAATGGTGCTATGAATAAAAAACTAACAATGCTCTGTGCGGTTTCGCTGTCCGCAGTAATACTATGTGGTGCGCTTTCTTCCTGCAAAAGCGGGCAAACGCCCGAAAGCAACAGCTACTTTATGCCCATTGCAAGCTATTCACAGTATAAAGCTTCAGGCTCTGTCATGGCGGAGGGCTACGGCTACGTTATGGGTACCGACGCTTATTTGCGTATAGCCGACGAGGAAAATTTTGCCGACGAAGCGAGGTACACCGCCTTTTCAAATTTGTGGGAAGAGGTAAAAGGGGTATTAATTTCGGTTGAAAATTCAGTTAGCGCAACGGTTAAGACCTCCTGCATCTACGCTTTCAACGAGGCGCAGGCAGGCTCAACGGTAGAGATTGACCAGACCGCCTACGAAATATTAAGCCTTGCAAAGACTGTCTACGAGCAGACCGAAGGCAATTTCAACCCTGCGGTATATCAAAGCGTACGCCTGTACGGGTTCGGTACGGCTACACCGAATAAGCCCTCAACCCTCCCCGACGAAAATACGGTACAGGCATATAAAACCCTTTCGGACGGTTTTGCGGATTTAACCTTAAGTCAAGACGGCGAAAAATACTATGCAATCAAGCCCCAAACCACCGTCACGGTTGGCGGAAAAACCCACAGTTTAAAGCTCGATTTGGGCGGTATCGGCAAGGGCTGGTGCGCAGATAAAATAAACCAACTTATTGACGAGAGCGGATTTAAATACGGTTATTTCACCTTCGGCTCTTCTACAATGTCAATTAAAAGCCACAATACAACCGAGGGTAATTTCTACACGTTAGGCGTAAACGACCCACGTTCATACGGGTCGTACGCAAAGTTTAAAATAAAGAATGAATGTCTTTCGACCAGCGGAGATTACGAGCAGTATTACGAGGTTGACGGCGTTAGGTATTGCCACATAATCGACCCCAAGACGGGCAGTCCCATTCAGACGGGCGTAGCCTCGGTGACAATAGTAGGCGGCAGTGCCGCCGAGGACGACGCCCTGACAACCGCACTCTCTGCAATGGGCAAGCAAAAGGCTGTTGAATTTATCAACCAAAAGCTTTCCGACAGGCTTGTTATAATGCTTGTATTTGAAGAGGGGCAGGGCAAGGTAATATGCAACCGCCCCGACGATATAGAGATAGTAAATACGTACACGCTTGGCAACACGGTTGAAGATGGTAAAATAATACTCAATTAAAATGTCGTATAAAAAGATAGAACAGATCAAAAAAACTAAATACTTTAAATTTTGGGATTTTTTAGTTTACGGTATAATCCTGCTTGTAATTGCCGCATTGTTTCTGGTTGTATTTTTAACGGGGGATAAAACTTCGGCTAACGGCTTTATTATACGCCAGGCGAACAAAGTCGTATTCACATATTACTTCGATACCGACAAGTACGAATATTCCATGACCGACGGAAGGATTGTTATCGACAGCGAGGACGAAAGCAGTTTAAACCTCACCGTCTATACTCAAGATAAAAGCGGTTATAACAAAGTTAAAGTGGATAAGATAAATAACAGCGTAAAGGTAGAGGACGCCAACTGTTCACTCCTGAGAAAGGACTGCGTGTATACTCCTGCATTAAAGGACAACTCCTCTTATATTTCCTGCCTTCCGCATGAGATGTATATTGAACCGCTTTTAAAGCGAGTGGATAACCCTGAAGAAATTCCCATAGGCTAATTAAAAAGATAAAATATAAGCCCTGCAAAAGCTTTGACTTTTGCAGGGCTTAACCTTTTTAATTAAACGTTACGCTTTAGCCTCTTCATTTTTAGGCTCTTCAGCCTTAGGGAAGCGGTCGATAATAATATGTCTGGGGCAAACCGCAACGCAGGTCTTGCAACCAGTACACTTTGTGTAGTCAAACACAGGCAGGTTGTCAACCATGGTAATTGCACCGTGAGGGCATTTCTTTGCGCACATAGTACAGCCGATACAGCCGACCTTGCAGGCGTTCATAACGTCCTTGCCCTTGCACTTGGAAGAGCAAGCGACGTAAACGGGCGCGGAGGCGGGTATCCTTTCAATAATCTTCTTAGGGCATGCCTCGATGCAGGCACCGCAGCTTACGCACGCGTCGGGGTCGACTTCGGAGAGTCTGTCCGTAACCTTTACCGCGCTTTCGGGGCAGACGTTTGCGCAGTCGCCGCAGCCGAGGCAGGCGGTCTTGCAGACCTTGTTGCCGCCCAAAAGGGAGGCGCAGCCTGCGCAGGTGGGGTTGCCGCTGTAGGCAAAAGCGTCAATAGAATTTGCGCCGCCGTTGCACTTAACCACTGCAACCGTGCGCTCTTCGTCCGAAAGCTCTATACCTAAAAGCTTGGCAATCTCCGCCTTCTTTTCGGGTGAAGTTACGTGGCAGGCGGACAGATCCCCTTCGCCTTTAGCCAGCTTGTCCGCAAAGCCTGCACAGCCGCTGCAACCGCAGCCGCCGCAGTTTGCACCGGCAAGGTTCTCTAAAATCTTGGTTACCTTTTCGTCAACGTCAACCTTAAACACCTTACCGACGATTAAAATCAATGCGCCGATAAGCAGGGCGGAGCCGACGAAAATTCCTGCAACTATGGCAAGGGTTATCCACGTCTGATCGTTAAAACTGATATTAGCAAGTATATTCATATTCAGCACTCCTTAAATTAAAGAAAAGACGTAGAACGCCATACATATAAACGAGGCGGTTACCATAGAAATGGGGAAACCGGAGAGAGCCTTGGGCGTCTTGTAGTAAGCGAGTTTTTCACGCATACCGCTCATTATAAGCATAACCAACGTAAAGCCAAGTCCTGCGAAGAGCGCGTAGAGTACCGACCAGCCGTAGGTTGCCGCAAGCGAAAGTCCTTTGCCGAATACGGAGGACATATCGCCTATAACCATTTCGGTTACGCCGAGCACTGCGCAGTTGGTGGTAATAAGGGGCAGGTAAATGCCCATCGCGCCGTAGAGCGAGGGGGAGAGCTTTCTTATAATCGCCTCTATCATCTGCACGAGGGAAGCGATTATGAAGATGAAGAATATGATTTCAAGGAAATCGATATTAAGCGGTTTCATAACCCACATATAGATGGGGAAGGTAACCGCAGTTGCAATTACCATAACGACCGTAACCGCAACGCCCATACCTATTGCCGATTTAGAGTTTTTGGATACGCCTAAAAAGGGGCAGATACCGAGGGTCTGTTTTGTAATAAAGTTGTTCGTGAGTACTGCTGTAAGAATAACGGCTATTAACGTTGCCATAACTTATGCCTCCTCCTTTAACAGATTTTGGCGCGAAAGCCTGTTAGCTTTAATGCGCTGTCTGCGCTGAACGCTGTCTAAAATCTTTACGAACAACGCGATGAAAATACCGTAAACGATAAACGTTCCTGCACCGGGGGTTGCGAATATGCCGATTTTGAAGTCCATAATATGGACGCCGAATAACGAACCGCTGCCGAGGAATTCGCAGAAAATTGCCATAAGGGTAAGGGCGCAGGTAAAGCCCAGACCGTTAGCAATGCCGTCTACCGCGCTTTCGAGTACGGTGTGTTTGTTAGCAAACGCCTCCGCTCTGCCTAAGATAATGCAGTTAACGACTATTAACGCCAAAAATCCGCCTAAGCTGTCGTATAAGTCGGGCATAAACTTATCCAGAACCATTCTCACGAGGGTAACGAGCGTAGCAATAATTACGATATAACAGGGAACTCTGACTTCGTTAGGAATAATTTTGCGCAGTGCCGAAATTATTATGTTGCTCAAAAGCAGGACGATAAGCACGCACGCACCCATACCCAGCGCACTCTGCGCCGATGTTATAAGACCGAGTGTGGGGCAGGTACCTAAAACCAGTACGAAAGTCGGGTTCTGGAAGATAAGTCCGTCCAGCGTAATCTTTTTATACTTATTCATTTGCCGTACCTCCGTTTAAAATAGCGACTACAGCGTCATAGTTCTTGGTTGCGAACGCGCCTGCGTACATACATAAATACGTAGAATTTGAGGCGTGATTTTCGTGGTCGGTTGCACCCGTAATAACGGTATCTCCGTTCGTGCCTGTAACGCCCGTGTAGGTCATATTTTCGCCGTAGATATCGGTAAAGAAGGATACGCCCTTACCTATAAACAGACTGCCGTTCTTTACGCTTGCAGGCATTTTAGTATCATAATCTTCCGTGGAACCGTTTTTGATTATGCTGTAGGACTTAATCGTCTTATCTTCGCCTACGACAATCTTAATCTTAAACGAATCTGCGTCGCCGTATCCCTTGGTAACAACGTTGTATTCGACGTCGGTGGTTGAGCCTTCGGCAAACTTAGCTTCGGTCTGACCCTTTTTAACGTTGATATATTTGATTAACTCAAGTTCTTCGTAGGGGTTGGTTTCCACGTTATTGAATACAACGGTGTTGACGTAATCGACTGCGCCGTTCACTGCGTTACAGATTGCAGTTGAACTCTTGGTTGCACCTGTAGAGATATAGCCGTCGGAGGGGTAGAAACCGCCTTCGGGCAGGCTCTTGGTAAAGGAGTCGAGCATAGCGGTGGTTATCTTATCCATAAAGGTCTGACCGCTGCTCTCGCCTATCTGAACCTTTGCTATATTTTTAATGGATTTAGCCGAGGTGTCTACGTTTATAGCTACCCAGCAGGTTACCGTGCCTTCCGAATAACCGCCCATACCCTGCGATTGAACGAGGTAGTGAATATCGCTTTTATCCGTAAAGGTTATTCTGTAAGCGGAAAGTATGTTAGCGTCGCCGAGAGTCAAAGTCGTTTCAACAATGCTTTCGGGGTTTTTCTCGTTGCTGTCTATCAAGCTATCGTTCTTGCCGTAGATATTGACGGCTTGGTCGGGATAAATCTTATTTACAGCCCTCTGCAGTCTTTCGCCTGCGTAGACCTCTAAAAAGCCGTAGGCAATCGTCAAGATAGCACCGCTCATAAGCAAAATGCACATAAGCACTATCAGGCATTTAAACGCCTTGCCTTTAAAAAACTGTTTAACCGTCATTTATTTGCCCTCCTTTTGCTTCTTTTCTTTTTTATAGCCAAAGGGCTTGCGTACAATATATGTATCTATTAAAGGAACGATAAGGTTCATAAGTAAGATTACGAAGGATACGACTTCTATCTTCGTAAAGTAACGGAGAACAGACGTAAGTACTGCCAACGCTACGAAATAAACTATCTGTCCGTAGACGCCCTTAGGCGAGGTTACGTAGTCGGTTGCCATAAATATTGCGCCGAACATAAGACCGCCGGAGAGAGCATAATCTAAGAACAAGCCGATATCGAACGTTCCGCCGATTGCCGCAAGGCAGACCGACAGGAATGCGGAGAGTACTACGTAGAGTACGGGCTGCCACCACTTGATGACCTTGCGGACAACCAGGTAGATATAGCCGACTATCAACGCAAGCTTGCACGTCTCGCCGATACAACCTGCAAGTCCCGTACCGAGGAGCAAATCAAGCCAGCCTATCTTTGCAGAAGCGGTACCGCCGAGCAGATAGCCCGAAAGGTGGGTTGCGCCTGTAAACAGGTTGCTGTCAACGCTGACGGGGTTTACCTTACAAGCGGTGTAAACGGTCAAGGTAAAGCTCATAAACATAAATATTCTGCCCGTTGCCGCAGGGTTAACCAGGTTTTTGCCCGTACCGCCGAACAGCATCTTAACCACCGCAATGGAGAAGATTGCGCCGAGCAATACCTCGTACCACTTTGTTGCAGGGGGGAGAATAAGGGCAAGGATAAGACCTGTTACGATAGAGGTGAAGTCAAACTGCTTCAACCACTTCTTGCAGACAAGTCCTGCGTTCTTGCACTTGCTGCCAAAGCCCTTGTTAGCGATGAAGTAATAAACAAACTCCGTCGCAACGCAGCCGAGAATTGACGTTAAAATAATGATGAAAGCGTTAAGGTGGAAGTACACGATACCCATCACCGCCGCAGGGATAAGGGCAATTATAACGTCTAACATTATTCCCTTCGTCGTCCTTGGAGATTTGACGTGGGGAGGGGTGGAAATTACTACTTGGTTATTCATTTCTTTTCCTCCTTATCGGGTGTCTGTGCAGACTTATTGTTTTCGTTTATAACCTTATGGTCGCCCTTGTCTACGTATTCGCCCGTAGGCTTCTGCTCAAGCGTAACGGTGGGTGCGCTGTTACCCTTCATATCCGCAGGTTTAACGGCAGGCGTGGGAGCGGGGGTGGACTGTTTAGCCCTCATTGCCGCCTTGGTCTTTCTAATCGCCTGAATCAAGGGGCGTTTTGCGGGGCAGGTGTATTCGCACGCACCGCACTCTATGCACGACAGCGTGTTGCCGTATTTAGCCGCAGCGTCGAAATCTCCGGCAGACGCATAGAACGCCGTCTGCATCGGCATGAGGTGCATAGGGCACACGTCTGCGCACTTACCGCAGTTTAAGCAGGGGGTAGGCTCTTCAGCAGCAGCCTCTTTGCCCGTTAAAAGCAGTACGCCCGACGTCGTCTTATGGGTGTACACGTCGTAGGTTGAAAGAGCCATACCAGTCATAGGTCCGCCTTGAACGACCTTTTTGGGCTCTTCCGCCTCGCCTCCGCAGAAGTCCACGATAGCCTTAACGGGAGTACCGACTTTAACCCAAAGGTTTTTAGGCTCCTTCACCGCTCCGCCCGATACGGTCAGAATTCTTTCGTAAAGGGGTTTGCCCTGTTCTACTGCCTGGCAAACCGCATAGGCGGTTGCGACGTTCTGAACGACTACGCCGGAGTCTGCAGGGAGTTTGCCGATACCAACTTTTCTGCCCGTGCAGACGTATATAAGGTGTTTTTCGCTGCCCATAGGGTACTGCTTTTTTAAGATGACGGGTTGAATTTCGTCGTACTTTTCAAAAGCCGCAATGCAGTCGGGCTTGTTGGCCTCTATACCTATATAGATCTTGCTTACGGTCAGTGCCTTGGCAATCATAAGCGCACCGCGTACTATCTCGTCCGTATGCTCAAGCATAAGCCTGTGATCGCAGGTTAAATAGGGTTCGCACTCCGCACCGTTTAAAACGAGCGTATCGACCGAAGTTTTAGGTGCAACCTTAACCGCCGTAGGGAAACCTGCGCCGCCCAAACCTACTATACCGCAATCTCTGATACGCTGTTTAATAGTCTCGCCGTCGGGGTTCTCCAAGGGGGGTAGGTACGCCTTTTCGCCGCTGCCGTCGCCTTTGATGACGATATAAGTTTCCGTACCGCCGTTTGCACCGATAAGTTGTTTAATATCCGTAACTTCGCCGGATATGCTTGCAAAAACGTCGGAAGAGATGGGACCCGATGCCTTGGCAATCAGTTCGCCTTCCTTGACTTTCCGCCCTTTTTCAACGCAGGGAGCTGCCGGCTTGCCTAAGCTTTGAGAGAGGGAAATATAGACTTCCTCAGGCTCGGGCATTCTTTCCGTCTGCTTATCACACGCCAGACTCTTTTTGTCGTGGACGTGTATGCCTGCAAAAAAGGGTTTTCCTTTTATTGCTTTCAATGTCAACCTCCTAAAAATTTTTATCGACTTTTAATATAAATCACCACACGCAGTGTGTAATTTTCATTCTTTAACTTTCAGACGAGTTTTCAGCTTGTCCGGTAGAGTATTTAACGCCCAACAGATTGCAAAAAGTGTTGTCGGGAATTTTTTTAATTATCAGCGTTACCGCCAAACCAATAAAGGCACCGCTCGCCACGCCGATTAAAGCGAGGTAAGGCGCATAGCTGAACGAAAGCGCGGTCGCCGAAATTAAAGCAAATACCGCGTTTTGCGTAAGGTTGTGCACGACAGCCGCCGCCACGCTCGCGCTGACGACGGAAATTTTCGGGCAGACAAGGTAGATTAAAAGAGAGCTAACCCCCATAGCTACCATACCGCCCGTAAAGCTGTAAATGACAGCGGAGATATTGCCTGCAAAGATTGCAGAAAGCACCGTTCTCACTCCTACGATGATAAACGCCTCCAAAGGGGAGTAGATGATCAACGCTATAAAGGAAAAAGCGTTTGCAAGACCTAACTTCGCCCCGGGGATAAAGAGAGGGGGGAACAGGTTTTCAATTAAAAACGCAATTAAACTCAACGCCGTCAAAACGCCTAAAACGGCAATTTTCTTTGCGTTTATTTTACGTGGGCGTTTTACAGTACTCATACGAGATAATTATACACCATATTTAATAATTAGTAAATAGTAAAAGCAAAAATTTAGTAAAATAAAATATTAAAAAGCACTCTAACCCCCTATTGACAAGGGGGCATATTTTGGTTATAATGTAGTATGGAATTTAAAGCGGAGGGGTAAAACTGCTTTCCGCCACACTATGGGAGGGTTTTAAATGGAATACGAATATAAAAGAAAAAATTATTACAAGGAAGCAAGCGAAGAGGAATTGAAGGAAATCTTCGACTATGCGGAGGGATACAAGAAATTCCTCTTTACGTCCAAGACCGAAAGGGGTGCGGTAAGAAGCGCGAAAGAGCTTGCTGAAGCTAAAGGCTATAAAAGCTATAAATTTGGCGATAAGGTTAAGGCAGGGGATAAGCTGTACTTTATCAACAGGGATAAAAATATATTCCTCATCAGGGTAGGCACGCGAAACGTAGAAGAGTACGGTTTTAAAATTATGGCAGCCCACGTGGACAGTCCCAGGCTGGATTTAAAGCCCAACCCCGTTTTCGAGGCAGGCGGTCTCTCGTTTTTAAAAACGCACTACTACGGCGGTATTAAAAAGTACCAGTGGACTACGGTTCCCCTCGCATTGCACGGCGTGGTTGTCCTGCCCGGCGGCGAAAAGGTAGAGGTGTGCGTAGGCGAGGACGACAACGACCCCATCTTTTACATTACCGACCTGCTTCCCCACCTTGCAGCCGCTCAAAGCGAACAGCCTCTCTCCAAGGCGATTACGGGTGAAAGCTTAAACGCACTGCTTGCCGCCATTCCCGATAAGGCAGAGGACGAAAAGGAAGCCGTCAAGGCGGCTGCGTTAAAGATATTAAACGCAAAATACGGTATGACGGAGATAGACTTCCAGACCAGCGAATTGACGTTGGTTCCTGCAGGTAAGCCCAGGGACGTAGGTCTTGACAGGAGTTTAATCTCCGCATACGGTCACGACGATAAGGTGTGTGCATATCCCGAAATGACCGCGCTCTTCGATTGCAAGTCGGAAGATACCTTAATCGCAGTCTTCGCCGACAAGGAGGAGACGGGCAGCCAGGGTATTACGGGTATGCAGTCAAGGGTTATATTAGATTTAATCGAGTGCCTTGCAAAGGCTTTAGGCGCAGACCCCGTCTTGGTTCGCTATCGTTCAAAGTGCGTATCTTGTGACGTTACCGCAGGTTACGACCCTGCATATGCAGACGTGTATGAAAAGAACAACGCTTCCTATATCAACTGCGGAGCATCATTAACCAAGTACCACGGCTCAAGGGGTAAGGGCAACACCAACGACGCCTCTGCCGAAATGGTCGGTTACCTTCGTGACGCTATGGATTCTCACGGCGTTATCTGGCAGACGGGCGAGCTTGGTAAGATAGACGCAGGCGGCGGCGGAACGGTGGCAATGTACATTGCAAACTTAGGTATCGACACCTGCGATATGGGCTGCCCCGTTCTCTCCATGCACGCCCCTTACGAAATAATCTCAAAGGCAGACTTGTACTCGATGCATAAGGCGATGGTAGCCTTCTGCGAGAAATAAGCTTTATTGCTTATAATTTGCGCTCTGCGTATATGCTTCGTAATAGTTCGTTGTCTTTGCGTTTTGCCTTGGTCATTTACGTCTGTGTAAACTCCCGTCGGCAAATCCGCAGACGCCTGCTCTTACTCGCATCTCCGCAGAGGTACAACCCCGAATAAGGTAAAATTATAATGCGCCTTGAACTGCTCGTATCTCTGAAGAGAGACAGGCTTGGGTTATTCGTAATTTGTGTCGAGCTGCGGCAACCCTCAGTCACGTACGCCTGTGTAAACTCCCGTCGGCAAATCCGCAGGTGCGCCACCGTCATTGCGAGCGGAGCGCGGCAATCCCATCGGGTAAGTTGTCACTGTTTCTGATGATTACTACCGAATTAAATTTCTAAATTATTTAACCTTAATCTCGCCTTCCCAATAGAATAGGGAAGGTGTCATACACGGTGTGTATGACGAAAGAGTTTGATTGTTTGTCAATAACTACCACAACAAAAAAAACACGGACAACCGTCCGTGTTTTTTCACGTTTTAAATATTGCCTTTAAAATAATACCGAAGATGAACGTCGCCAACGCACCTACAAAAGCCGTTAAAATTCTGTTTAAAAACTCTTTCCGCTTTTGGATTGCCTCACTTTTAAAGGCAAGACCGCTCGCCTTTAGCGAAACCACGTACATCTTTTCGCCCTTTCTCTCGGAGGAAATTAAGTCCAGATATCCATTGTTTTTAAGCGATTGCAGAGCGTTTTCCACTCTTTCTGCCGTATAGTGCCTATGCCCCGGAAGCACGTTCAGAATATCGAAGGGGGAGATGAGGCACCCGTCCGTACCGTCGCACAGGCAGTAGACTGCACTCATAACGTCGTTTTCGCATTTATTCAGCATTTCAAACGACCGCCGCTATTATCGCCGTAACGCACCCGCCGAGCATACCGCCCAAAAAGGCGGCAACCGCCGAATAGATATAAACTCTGTTTACGTTTAGCTCGGTCTTAGCCTGCAAGCCATCTCTGCAATCGACTTCCTCAACCTCTTCTGGTAGTTTATATTCCTTAAGAACGGCAATGCAAAAGACCTCGCCGCGTGCGTATTTTACGTCAATACAGCCCTCCGCAGTCAGCTTTTTCAACGCCGCTTCAAGCGTCTCCCTGTTTCGTAAATCTTCGGGAAAGACTTCGGTCAGTTCATCCTCGTAAAAAATTTTATAACCGTCCGTTCCGGAGCTTACAAGCAGGGAAGAGAGGGCAAGCAGAATATCGTCCATAAATATATTATGGGGAATAATACTGCATATTATTCCAAAACTAATTTAACGTTAATTTAACTTTCTCTACAGAATAGGGAAAGTGTCACGTGCACCAAGCCTGTGACGATAGAGTTTGAATTCCAATAATCCAACCTTTATCAACGGCTTGCCGTTGGATTTAATCACCGCTTCAGCGGTGGATTGCATCGCAACGCAGCTGCGGATTGAATCACCCGGAGGGTGGATTGTTTACTTCACAAGGCCGGCCGTAGTCGTACCGGCAATAAATATAATGAGCGCAACGCCCATAATTACGTAGCTCAGAACGACAAATACCGTTCTTAATTTACCCTCGCCGCCCCTTTGCTTCATAGCGTTTAAAAAGCTTACGGAAGCAAGCTCGGCAATCATACTTGCAATTAAAAAGTACACCGCGATTCCGTTTTTGACGGCAAATGTAAACACAATCGAGAGAATCAACAGTACGCAGCCAACGGCAAAACAACCTAAAGAGATATAGAAGTGCGTCATATACGACCTCTTCTTTTCCTCCTCGCTAAGCTCTTCCGTCTGGTTAATATTTTCGTTTTTATCGTTCATCACGCCTCTCCTCGAAATGCGCTTTTGGCGCAACTAAAATAGTTTTCTGATTTGTATATTCAAAGTAGCCGAAGGCGGCTCCTTTAGGTTTTTTAACGTATTTACGCAGGGTGAAATCTACGGGCACCTTGCCGTTTTCCCTCGCGTCGGAGTAGTAAGCGCAGACCTCTGCTGCAAACTTAATAACCTCGTCCGTCGCCTTTTTCCCCTGTAAAATAATGCCCACGTGTGCAGAGTGATAGGTCTTGGTATGCAGCCAGATATCCTCGCCGTCCAGTCCCTTTGTCAGGTTATCGTTCTGCACGTTGTTCCTGCCGCATACTACGCAAAAACCGCCGAAATCGAACTGCCTGAAATTGCTCTCCGCAGCCTTGGCGTTTTTCTGCTTTCCGCCCTTTAACTTAGGGGGAGGGGGGAGGAGTGAAAGGGAGATAAGTTCCTCTCTCGTCTCCTTCAGGTCGGTGAGATTTTCCGCGTATGCAAGGTTGCTTTCAATGGTATTTAAGTAGTCCAGCCGCGCCACTTCGTCTGCCTTTCTCGCCGTTAAATTCTGCTCCGTCCTCTTCAGCTTTGCATATTTTTTATAATAGCGTTGTGCGTTTTGGGAAGGGGATAGTTGGGGGTCTAACGCAATTTTAACCGTTGCGCAGTTCTCGTCGTAATAATTGATCGCTTCGAAGCTCTTCATTCCCCGTTCGACGGCATATATGTTGGCGGTAATGAGTTCACCGCACAGTTTAACGCCCTCGGCTTTTTCACATTCCGTCAGTCTGTCGTAAAGGTCTGCAAGCCTCTTTTCAACCTTTTTTATTGCAGAGGCGAGTGCGGAATTTAACTTTCTTTTTTCGTCCTCGAATTTCTTCTTGTAGACGGCGTAGTCGTAATACTCCCTCTGTGCTTTAAGTATGCTTTCGCGTTTGACTGCACCCAAAGAATTTCTTGCCTTGAAATCGATCGCCACGCCGTCGTTGTATATTACGCAGGGATAAATCTCGCCCTCGTTTAAATAGGAATAAACCTGCTCTGCGGAAAGGTCCTCGCCGTAGAGGGATACGATATCCTCCGCGGTGGTGTAGGCAACGCCAGCGATTTTCTCGGCGATAAACTTCGCCGCACCGCCGAGGGTGTAGCCGTCTTTTGTTTCAAAAACCTTTTTAATCTCCTGCAAACTGTTCTGTTCCGCCTTGCCCTGGCTTGCAGGCAAAAGGTATTTAGCACCGCCCAGCGTAACACGCCTTGCCCCCGTCTCCAAAGAGGCGGTCTTTAACGCCCCTACGATAACTCCGTCTTTAACCAGAACGGCGTTGGAGTACTTGCCCATAATTTCAAAATACAAACTCATTTCGGTTATTTCAAATTCCGAAAAGCATTTGAAATCAAAGCGGATAACCCTTTCGAGAGCTACTTGGCTTACGGCTAAAATCTCAGCGTTTTGCAGGTGCTTTCTTAAAAGCATACAGAAGTTAGGGGCAACCTCGGGGTTGACTTCCGGGCAGGTTTCACCCACGGAAAGACGGCAATATTTTGCGGAAAGATCGCAAGTAAGTTTAACCGTGCCTAAACGAGTGTATATTAAAAGGGAGAGCGTATCTTTAGAGGGTTGGTTAATCTTGGAAATTTTACCCCCCGTAAACGTTTGGTTCAATTCCCTTGCTATATATTTTAAAGTAAAAGCGTCTTGAGGCACTTGCAACTCCTTATTGCATAGGTGTAAAAATACGCCTTAATTGCATTTTACACCATTATATAGTAAAAATTTTAAAAAGTAAATTGATAACGGGCTTATAAATTGCTTTTCAAAATAAAACAAGTGTGTTAAAATATAACCCGTATGAAAATGCTTTGCCCAAAACTTAGGGCTTTGCTATCAAAAAAACAGGCAATTCAATCAGGAGAAATAAAATGGAATACACGCAAGCGGCATCAGAAAAAAGCACGGTAAAACTCACCCTCACCTTCAACGGCGAGGAATGGAAGCAGGCATTGAACCAGGCTTACACCAAGACCAGGGGTAAGTACGCAGTACCCGGTTTCAGAAAGGGTAAGGCACCCAAACCCGTAATCGAAAACTATTACGGCAAGGGCGTTTTCTTTGACGAGGCGTTCAACGTTCTCTATTCCGAACACTATATGGCAATCCTTGAGAAGGAGAAGGAAAACTTCACCGCCGTCGGCGCACCCGAGCTTTCGGTTGACGAGCTTTCCGACGAGAAGGTTGTTATGACCTTTACCGTACCCGTAAAGCCCGACGTTAAAATCGGTGCATACAAGGGTCTGGAGATCAAGAAGTATGAGTACACCGTTTCCGAGGAAGACGTAAAAGCCGAAGCTGACAAAATACTTGCAAGAGAGGCAAAGATAATTGACGTAACCGACCGCTCTTGCGCAAACGGCGACACCGTTAATATCGACTTCAAGGGCTTTGTAGACGGCGAAGCGTTCGCAGGCGGCGAAGCTGAAGGCTATGATTTAGAACTCGGCAGCGGCGCGTTCATTCCCGGCTTTGAGGAGCAGGTTGCAGGTATGGCAATCGGTGAGGAGAAGGATATCGTCGTTCACTTCCCCGTTGACTATCAGGCAGATAACCTCCGCGATAAGGATGCAACCTTCCACATTAAGTTGAACTCAATCAAGGGAAAGGAATTGCCCGAAATGTGCGACGAATACGTTAAAAAGCATGCAGGCGTAGAGACGGTTGCAGAATATATGACCAAGACCCGTGAACGCCTTGAAGCTAAGGCTAAAAACGACAGCCGTGACCAGACCGAGAACAGCATAGTTAAGGCTATCTGCGAGACCTGCGAATGTGAAATTCCTCAGGCAATGATCGAGAGCGAGATTGACAATATCGTTCAGGACTTCTCCTACAGGCTTATGTACCAGGGCATCAAGCTCGAAGACTACATTGCATATATGGGTCAGACTATGGAGCAGTTCAGATCCCAGTTCAACGGTCAGGCGCAGTCGAGGGTGCTTTCTCAGCTCGTAATCGAAAAGATTATCAAGACCGAGAATATCACCGCGACGCAGGAAGAAATCGACGCAAAGATTGCCGAGCAGGCTGCTTCTGTTGAAAAGACCGTCGAAGAGTACAAAAAGAATATTGACGCGCGTCAGCTTGAATATATCGCAAACGATTTGGTTATAACCAAGTTGTTTGAGTTCCTTTCCGCAAATAATAACTTAGTTGCGTAAGGAATTACTTTGGTGAACAATGGCGGCGTATTATGCCGCCATTTTATATTCTCTTCATATATACTTCGCATTTCTGCGTTGTCTTAGGGTTCCCACAAAAAAGGTTTTTGTGGGAAGAGGAGCCGCAACGAACCGAAGTTGCTGTTTGAGTTTTACTCAAATGGCATAAAGCGTAGTTTGTGGCGACGAGCCGCCTTGGTCACGTACGTCTATGTACGCTCCCTGCGGACGGTACTCCTGCGCCTTGAACTGCTCGTATCTCTGAAGAGAGACGGGCTTGGTTTTTAAGCAATTCAAGCATAAACCTTTAAATATTTGTCTATAAATATCCTATTTAATAAAAGGAGTAAGAAATGATTAAGGAAACTTTAAACACACTCGTGCCTATAGTAGTAGAGCAGACTTCCAGGGGAGAACGCTCTTACGATATCTATTCCAGATTATTGGACGACAGAATAGTATTTTTAAGCGGTGAGATTAACGACGCGGTTGCAAACACGGTCGTAGCTCAGCTCATCTTCCTGGAGGCAAAGGACCCCTCAAAGGATATCTGCCTCTATATCAACAGCCCCGGCGGTTCTGTTTCGGCAGGTCTTGCTATCTACGACACTATGAATTATATCAAATGTGACGTTTCGACAATCTGTATAGGTATGGCTGCGTCAATGGGTGCCTTCCTGCTTTCGAGCGGTACAAAGGGCAAGCGTTATGCCCTGCCCAACAGCGAGATTATGATTCACCAGCCTTTAGGCGGTGCGCAGGGTCAGGCAAGCGACATTCAGATTGCCGCAAACCACATTATTAAGACAAAGAAGAAGTTAAACCACATTCTCTCTTTAAACACAGGCAGACCCATCGAAGAGATCGAAAGGGATACCGACAGGGATAACTACCTCTCCGCAGAGGAGGCAAAAGAATACGGTCTTATAGATACCGTATTCTACAAGAGATAATTGTTTGAATAATACGAGTTCAGCAAGGCTATAATAACCTTGTTAACCGATTTTCATTAGGGCGTAAGCTTAAAAGATTAAACATATTTTATTTATTTGGAGTTAAAATTGAAAGAAAGTCAAAGATTTTGTTCGTTTTGCGGAAAGCCTGAGGAGCTGGTTAAAAAGCTTATCGCGGGTCAGAACGGAGCCTATATTTGTGACGAATGCGTAGAGATATGTAAGGATATGCTCTCTGAAACCGACCGAGGCACGTCAACCCAGCCCGTACCTTTAAAAAAGCCCTCCGAGATAAAGGAAGAGCTTGATAAGTATATCGTCGGTCAGGACGAGGCGAAAAAGGTCCTCTCCGTTGCGGTGTACAACCACTACAAGCGCATAAACAGCATGGGCAAAGAGGGGGGAGAGCTAGCCGACGTTGAGATTGACAAGAGCAATATTTTGCTTTTAGGTCCCACCGGCTGCGGAAAGACCCTGCTTGCCAGAACGCTTGCAAAAATTTTAAACGTACCTTTCGCAACCTCGGACGCAACCACCTTGACCGAGGCAGGCTACGTAGGCGAGGACGTCGAGAATATCTTATTAAAGCTCATTCAGAACGCCGACTACGACATTGCCCGTGCGCAGAGGGGTATTATCTACATTGACGAAATCGATAAGATTGCAAGGAAGAGCGAAAACGTCTCCATCACCCGTGACGTATCGGGCGAAGGCGTTCAGCAGGCACTTTTAAAAATCATTGAAAGCACGGTTGCCAACGTTCCCCCTCAAGGCGGGCGCAAGCACCCCCAGCAGGAGTGCCTCCGCATAGACACCACCAACATTTTATTCATCTGCGGCGGTGCCTTCGTGGGGTTGGATAAAATCGTCCAGGCACGTAAGGACAGCACTTCCTTAGGCTTCGGTGGCGAGGTTAAATCTACCGACGAGGATACCTATAAGGCGTTAGCCGACGTTAAACCTCAGGATTTAACCAAGTTCGGTCTTATCCCCGAATTCGTAGGCAGAATTCCCATTTCGGTTGCCCTTCATCCCCTTGACGAACAGGCACTCGTCAACATACTCACGGAGCCTAAGAACGCAATAATCAAGCAGTACAAAAAGCTTATCTCGCTTGACGGCGTTAAACTCACCGTAGACGACCAAGCCGTAAGGGAAATTGCAAAGACTGCAATCAAGTTAAAGACGGGTGCAAGGGGATTGAGGACTATTATCGAAAACGTTATGACTTCGGTTATGTATAAAATACCCTCCGAATCCAACGTGGAAGAGGTAATAGTTACCGCGGATTGCATAACAGACAACGCCGAACCGAAGATTGTTTATAAAAAATCGGCGTGACGTTTTGTTTGGGTATAAACTGTTTATAATAATATTGTGGGGGAGGCGGTCAGCATCCCCCTATGTTTTTTAGCAGCTGACAAAATCAAGACAGATTGCGGATGAAAAAGGAGTAATCAAACTATGGCAAACGAAAATATACATCTGCCTTTAGCGGCTTTAAGGGGGCGTTGCGCCCTTCCTCATTCCACAATAACTTTCGACGCAGGCAGGGCGGTAACGCTTGCCGCCATTAAATATGCCCTGGATAAAGGCAGGGTTATGGTCGTAGTCACCCAGAAAGACGAAAGCGTAAACGACGTCAGCAATGAAGTCGACTTATACGACGTCGGCACCGTTATAACGATTAACAGGGTAACCAACCTCCCCGGAAACCGCGTACGGGTTACGGCAAAGGGTATGCACAGGGTTAAGATTAACGCCCTTGAAAAGTCGGACGGCTGTCTGTTTGCAGACGCCGAACAGCTCCCCTCGCAAGTCAACAACGCTGAACTTGCGGAGGCGTACTTCCGTACCGCAAAATACGCAATATCCGAGGTGTTATCACCCGAACGTGCGGTTACCGATGAGACGGCAGACGTTGTTAAAAATACCGAGGATAAGGAAGAATTTTTATACAATGCAGTAAGCCTGTTGAACCTGCCCATAAACACCAAACAGCACATTTTAAGCACCGTCGACTTGTGCGACCAGTACGATTTACTCTGTCGTGCCATCAACGACGAGGCTGAAATTGCAAGGCTTCAAAAGAAGATTAATGCTTCCGTTAAACGCAGTATTGAAAAGGGACAGAAGGATTATTATTTAAGGGAACAGCTCAAGGCTATTCATACGGAGCTTGGCGACGACGGCGACGAGTTGGACGAGCTTAAACAGAAAATTGAAGAAAAACAGCTTCCCGAAGAGGTCAAGGAAAAGACGTTGAAGGAGTTCTCAAGAATGTCGAGAATGCAGACTTCTTCACCCGATTATAACGTGCTTCGCAACTATATCGACTGGATATTGGACTTGGAGTGGGTTAACACCACCGAGGACACCGAAAGGTTGGAGGATGCGGTTGCAATATTAAACGAGGATCACTACGGACTTGAAAAAATCAAGGAGAGAATTACCGAATATCTTGCGGTGTTAAAGCTTACGGGCGGTATGAACGCACCCATTTTGTGCTTCGTAGGTCCTCCCGGAGTGGGCAAAACCTCTATCGCAACCTCGGTTGCCCGTGCCTTGGGGCGTAGTTTTGTAAGAATGAGCCTCGGCGGCGTGACCGACGAATCTGAAATCAGAGGACATAGAAAGACCTACGTCGGCGCAATGCCGGGCAGAATAATAACTGCTATAAAGAACGCTGGTTCGATTAATCCAGTGTTCCTTCTTGACGAGATAGACAAGCTCTCCACCGATAAATTCAGGGGCGATCCCTCCAGCGCACTGCTCGAAGCACTCGACCCTGCCCAGAACGCAACCTTCAGGGACAGGTATTTAGAGGTGCCTTACGATCTATCCAAGGTGCTGTTCATAACAACCGCCAACGACCTTGGCGCAATCCCCGAACCTCTCCGTGACAGAATGGAAATTATAGAGCTTTCGGGCTACACCTTAGAGGAGAAGAGGGAGATTGCAAAGAGGTATTTAATCCCTAAAAAGCTTAAAGCAAACGGTCTGGATGAGAATAATATAACCTTCACCGACGAGGCGATCGACGCCATTGCCGACGGCTATACGAGGGAGGCAGGCGTCAGGAGCTTGGAAAGGCAGATTGACGCAGTATGCCGCAAGCTTGCCGTTAAAAAGGCGAAGGGCGAGGATTTTACCCGCACTGTTGTAAAGGCTGATTTGCACGAAATCTTAGGCTCTCCCCGTTTCGAACGCGGCGACGAATTGCCCAAGGACGACAGGGTGGGTGCCGCAACGGGTCTTGCCTGGACGGCTGTGGGCGGTACCACCTTATCTATAGAGGTGTCTGCAATGCACGGCAAGGGCGAAATACTCTTGACGGGTAAGCTCGGCGACGTTATGAAGGAGAGCGCGAGGGCGGCAATAAGCTACATTCGCTCCAACGCGGAGGAGTACGGCTTGAGCGAGGAGCAGTTTGAAACTACCGACATTCACGTCCACGTACCCGAGGGAGCAACCCCCAAGGACGGACCGAGCGCAGGCATAACCATGGCGACGGCAATTCTCTCGGCATTCACAAAAAAGCCGGTAAGGCGTGACGTGGCTATGACGGGTGAAATAACCTTGAGGGGGTGTGTTCTCCCCATAGGCGGTTTAAAGGAAAAGTCGCTTGCGGCGTACCGCATAGGCGTTAAGGACGTAATTATCCCCAAGGACAACGTCAAGGACTTGGAGGAAGTGCCTCAGGTGGTTAAAGATAACGTACACTTTATCCCCGTAGACAGCGTCTGCGACGTATTCAAAACCGCGATAGTCGGCATATAAGAAACAACAGCTCACTGATTACAAGTGAGCTGTTTTTATGTTATCTATACCCCAACTCTCTCCACCCGTCATTGCGAGGCGACTGTAAGTTGCAGTGGCAATCCCAGCGGGTATGCGACCAACCGTTCTAAATAATCAGCACTACAATTTAGCTTTCCCTGAAGAACAGGGAAAGTGTCACGAGCCTTAAGCGAGTGACGATGGAGTCTGAATATCAATAAATATGAACTTTACTCTCGGCTTCCCTAAAGAATAGGGAAGCTGTCACTTTAGTGACTGAAGAGTTTGATATTCTAAATAATTCCACCGCAACTTCTCCCATAGGGAGAAACATCACTTTGACATCAGGCAAAACATCACTGCGTAGTAACATCACTGCCGTCAGGCAACATAACAAAGGCGTAGCTTTTCGCTACGCCTTTGTTATTTTATCTATACCGCATTCAATCAACGGCTTGCCGTTGGATTTAATCACCGCTTTAGCGGTGGATTTCATCGCAACGTAGTTGCGGATTTAATCAATGCAAGGCATTGGATTTAATCACCCTTGGGTGTATTTATTAATGGCTGTATCTGTTAAAGGCAACGTTGTCGATGGAGCGTTTAGCCTTTTCAACGATATTTTCAGCCGTGAAGCCGAAGTATTTGAACAGGTCTGCCGCCTTGCCGGAGGTGCCGAAGCTCGTCATAGTGATAAGCTCGCCGAAGTCGCGGCAGTACTTATACCATGCGAAGTGGCTTGCAGCTTCAACGCACACCCTTGCCTTGACCGACTTAGGGATAACGCTGTTCTGATACTCTTCGTCCTGTTTTTCGAAAATTTCCATACAGGGGAGGGATACGACCCTTGCCTTAATATTCTGCTGTGCAAGCAGCTTCTGCGCCTGAACGCACTGTTCTACTTCCGAACCCGTACCGATAAGCAGTACGTCGGGGGTGCCTTCGCAGTCGGATAAGACGTAACCGCCCCTCATCGCTTTTCTTCCCGACTTTTCGTAGACGGGTAAATTCTGCCTCGTTTCAACTATAACGGTGGGCTGTTCGGAGCTGAAAGCCGTCATAAACGCAGCCGCCGTCTCCTTGCCGTCGCAGGGGCGGAACACGTTGATGCCGGGTATGGAGCGGAGCATAACAAGCTGTTCCATAGGCTGGTGAGTAGGTCCGTCCTCGCCGACGCCGATTGAGTCGTGGGTCATAACGTAGATGACGGGCAACTTCATTAAAGCCGACATTCTGATACCTGGCTTCATATAGTCGGAGAAGGAGAAGAAGGTGGAGCATACCGCCCTCAAACCGCCGTGCAGCTGAATACCGTTGCAGATCGCGCTCATGGCGTGTTCTCTTATACCGAAGTGAATATTGCAGCCCTCTCTGTGTTCGGGTGAGAAGTACGCGCTGCCCTTGATTTCGGTTTTAGTGGAAGGAGCGAGGTCAGCCGAACCGCTCATAACGTTGGGTACAACCTGAGCAATTGCGTTAAGCACCTTACCGCCGCAGCTTCTGGTTGCTTCGGGTTTGTTAAAGTCGTACAAGCCTTGAACGGCGTTGAAATCTACAACACCCCTCATAAACTGCCTGTATTGTGCAGCGAGTGCGGGATATTCTCTTTCATAATTTGCAAACAGCTCGTTCCACTCATCCTCAGCCTTGCTCTTCTCTTCGGCAATGGCGAGGCAGTGGGCTTTAACCTTTTCGGGAACGGTAAAGGGTTCTTCCGTCCAACCGAGGTTTTCTTTTAAGAGGCGAACGTTCTCTTCGCCGAGGGGTGCGCCGTGGCAATCCGCACTGCCGACTAAGGGCGAGCCGTAGCCGATTTTGGTCTTACAGATAATAACCGAAGGTCTTGTCAAATCGCTCTTCGCCCTTTCGATTGCAAGCTTTAAAAGGGATAAGTTGTTTGCGTCGTTAACCCTGATAACCTGCCAACCCTGCGCCATAAACCTGGTTGCGGCGTCCTCGGTGAAAGTGGTGGAGATATCGCCCTCGATCGTTACGTCGTTGCTATCGTATAACAGAATGAGTTTACCCAGCTTCTGGTTGCCTGCAAAGGAGCAAGCCTCGTAGCCAATGCCCTCTTCAAGGCAGCCGTCGCCCGTCAACACGTAGGTGAAGTGGTCTACTACGGGGTAGCCGGGTCTATTGAAAATTGCCGCAAGGTGTTCTTCTGCAACCGCAAAGCCCACTGCGTTTGCAACACCTTGACCTAAAGGACCGGTGGAAGTTTCGATACCTGCTATCTTGCGATATTCGGGGTGACCCGCGGTTTTAGCACCGAGCTGACGGAAGGACTTGATATCCTCCATCGTAACGTCATAGCCGAACATATGCATAAGTGAATATAAGAGCATAGAGCCGTGACCTGCAGATAAAATAAACCTGTCTCTGTTGTCCCAGTTGGGGTTTTTATAGCTGAACGAAAGGTGGTCTGCAAACAGCTCGTAGCCGATAGGTGCTGCGCCGAGGCAGATGCCGGGGTGACCCGATTTTGCTTTTTCGATAGCTTCAGCTGAAAGTACCCTTATTGTGTCAACACATTTTTGTTGTACGGACATTTTTTTCTCCTGTTATAGTATTATTTTATTATTTTAATTAAATTATTCGTTTAGCACATACTCCGTTATTTTGTGGTAACGTGCAAATAAACGGTTAATCCCTGTTTAAAAAAGCTTCAAGCGCACTCACGTCGAGGTGGGGATATTTTACGGCGAATGTGTATAAATATTTTGCCATAAGCTTATCGCCGCCTACAGAAAGGCTTGCAAAGTTGACGGGCAGAACGGGGTCGTGCACACTCTGACGGATAAGCATCCAGCCGTCTCCGTCGCCTTTGGAGAAGTTGACCCTTACTCCCTCATAGCTGTTAGGCACAAGCTCCACTCTCGAATCTGCTTCGGCGAAAAACATAAGCTCGCGTAAAATTCTGTCACCCTCTTCCTTAAAGTTTTCGCAGTCGGCGGTGAACTTTAAGCGAACTTCGTGTTCCTCAACGGGCAGCTCTAATGCGCTGATCAAATCCCCGAGCTTTTGTTTTTTAACCGCCTGATTGCAGAAGGTTATGAGCAGTTTGCAGATGAGGTATGCGCCGTCGTCTAAAAAGTAGTTTTCTTTAAACGCCGCGTGACCGCTCGTCTCAATGGCAAGGGGGCAGTACTCCCCGATTGCGTTACGGCGTACAGCCTCGTCGATAACGTTTTTGTAACCCCTCTTGAACCTGACGTGCTTTCCTCCGCGGTTGGCAATAAACTTGGTTAACCCGTCGCTCGTCACGCTGTCGGTTACTATGGTTGCCTCACGCTCTTGCAAAATGGTTGCGGAGATGAGTGCGATAAGCTTATCCCTGTTAATGGGGTTGCCGTCGCCGTCGACGATAGCCGCCCTGTCCACGTCGGTGTCGAAAGAGATGCCCAGCTGTGCCTTTGAAAAGAGTACGGCGCGTCTTAACGCCTGCATAGCTTCAGGCAGTTCGGGGTTGGGTATGTGTGCAGGGAATAAGCCGTCGGGGCAGAGATTGACGCTGCCGGAGGTGATTGCACCCAAGGGTTTTAATACCTTGCTTGCAAAAAAGCCCCCCACGCCGTTGCCTGCGTCCACGACGATTATTCTGCCGTATAAGGGCATATCCGTTCCCGTAGCCGCCCTGACCGTTTCGACAAGACGGTTGCAGTAGACGTTCATATATGGCTTTTTAACCGATTTACCCTCGCCTAAAGGCAGGCTTGCACCCTCCTCAGCATAGGAAAGGATAGCGCTTATCTCGCTTCCGCTCAAGCCTCCGTCGGGAGTAAAGAACTTAAGCCCGTTCATATAGTAGGGGAGGTGGGATGCGGTTATCATAACCGAAGCGTCACAACTCCAACCGCTATCCTTAAGCAGCATAAACATAGAGGGGGTGGAACTTAAACCACATTCCACGACGTCGCATCCGCAGGATAAAACGGTGGCTTTTACAATGGAAAAGATTACTTCGTTAGAAATTCTGCAATCGTATCCAATTGCTATCTTTAAGGACTTTTTTCCGCTTCTGATTGAAAGCCATTTCAAAAAAGCCCTGGTAATATCGCCTAACGCCTCACGGGTTAAAGTTATAGCGTCTTGTTCGGTTGCAACGGCAACGCCGCGTACGTCGCTGCCGCTTTTTAAGTGCATATACGATTTTCTTTCCATAATACCTATATTATACAATAATCTCAACCATATTACAACTGTTTAAGGTGCAAAATTCGCCTAAAATAGCGTTATAAAATTTTTGTTATCCGGCGTTTAAACACTTTATTTTTTATACTGTTTATGATATAATCACAATAATATATTTTAGTATAGTTAAAAAAAGAGGAATTATGGCAAAGGATACGTTTGTAGAAAACATTGCGGATATTGAGACCGACTTCCCCCAGTGGTACACCGACGTCTGTAAAAAGACTCAGCTTGTAGATTACGGTCCCGTAAAGGGCACCATGGTTATTCGTCCCTACGGCTACGCTATTTGGGAGAATATTCAACACGAAATGGATACCCGTTTTAAAGCAACGGGGGTTCAGAACGCCTATTTCCCTCTGCTCATTCCTATGAGCTTTTTCACCAAGGAGGCGGAGCACGTAGAAGGCTTTGCACCCGAGGTTGCAGTCGTAACCCACGCAGGCGGAGAGGAGCTTGCAGAACCTTTGGCAATCCGCCCTACCAGCGAGACCATCATAGGCAATATGTATTCCAAGTGGCTTCAGTCCTACAGGGATTTGCCCATATTAATCAACCAGTGGGCTAACGTTATGCGTTGGGAAAAGACCACCCGCCCCTTCCTTCGTACCTCCGAGTTTTTATGGCAGGAGGGTCATACCTGCCACGCAAGCGAGGAAGAGGCTATGGAAGAGACCATTAAAATGCTCGAGGTCTACAAGGAGTTTGCCGAAAACGTCTTAGCAATTCCCGTAATCTGCGGTAAAAAGACGGAGAAGGAGAAGTTTGCGGGTGCAGTGGCAACCTACGGTATGGAGGCTATGATGAAGGACGGCAAGTCCTTGCAGTCGGGTACCTCTCACTACCTAGGTCAGAATTTTTCAAAGGCATTCGATATAAAGTTTTTGGATAAGGACGGCGTACAGAAATACGCCTATACCACCAGCTGGGGTACTTCCACCCGTATGATAGGTGCTGTTATCATGGCACACGGCGACGCGAGGGGCTTGGTTCTTCCCCCCAAGGTTGCGCCTTACCAGGCTGTTATCGTGCCCATCGCCGCAAAGAAGGCAGGCGTTTTGGAAAAGTGTGCCGAGGTTAAAGCCCTTTTGGAAAAGGCAGGAGTTAGGGTGGTATTAGACGATACCGACAACTCCCCCGGCTGGAAGTTCAACGAGTGGGAGATGAAGGGCGTACCCGTAAGAATAGAAATCGGTCCTCGCGATATTGAGGCAGGCAAAGCCATGCTCTTCCGCAGGGATAAGTGTGAAAAGAACGAGTGTGCCTTAGACGGCATTGAAGAAACTGTTATAAAGCTCCTCGATACAATTCAGGTGGATATGCTTGAAGCTGCAAGGGCAAGGCGTGACGAAAAAATAGTTCGTGCAGGCGATATGGCAGGCATACTTGCAGGCGTTGAAGGCGGCAACTTCGTTTTAGCAGGTTGGTGCGGTTGCAGGGAGTGCGAGGATAAAATCAAGGCTGAAACCAATGCGACTGCAAGGGTTATGTGCGAAGAGCTTTCAGACGAAACTTGCGCGGTATGCGGAAAGAAGGCTAAGCACACCGTCTACTTTGCGAGAGCGTACTAATAAAATCAAACAATTAAAAAAAGAGGTGAAAAATGAAATATTGTCAAGCATGCGGAACTCAAATTCCCGATGATGCAGTTTTCTGTCCTTCGTGCGGAAAGAAGGTATTTGTTGACCCCTGGGCGAGAACACCCAACGAAGGAAGTCAGAATAACAACGCTTCCCAAAGCAGCACGAAAACCTTCGATTCCGAATATTGCCAGAGCAATAATTACCGTCAGACAAATACGACTGTCAATACAAATACGGATAACTACTCTCCGCTTACGATTGCAGGTGTTGTGTTAGCCTTTTTAGCTTCGCTCATCGGTCTTATCTTAAGCATATGCGCCTATAACGAGGCAAAGAGAACAGGCAGCGAAAAGAACAAAAGCCTTTCAAAGACGGGTATAATAATTGCTTCCGTATTTTTAGGTTTAGAAGTATTATCGGTTATTTTAATTATCGCGCTTACCGTTGCAGGCGTAATTGCAGCAGGCAGTGTTTTGTTATAAACCGCCAAATAAAAAGTAATTAAAACTCCCTTTTGCATTTTATGTGAAAGGGAATTTTTTTACGCTTTTCTATATTGCAAAAGGCGTTTTAATGTGTTATACTGAATAATGAATTATTATGGACGTAGTTAAGGAAAAGTTAAAACTTCTGCCCGACAACCCGGGCGTATATATAATGCTGGACAGGTTCGGCAACGTCATCTACGTCGGCAAGGCAAGGGTGCTTAAAAACCGAGTAAGGCAATATTTCCACTCCTCGCCAAAGCCCGAAAAGGTCTTAAAGATGGTGGAGAACATTGCCGACTTCAACTACATTATAACGGCATCGGAGATAGACGCCCTCGCCCTTGAAAACAACCTTATAAAAAAGTACAAGCCTAAGTATAATATACTTTTAAAGGACGACAAGACCTACCCATATATCAAGGTGGATTTAAGGGAGGAGTACCCCAACTTCTACGTAACCCGAAAGATAAAGAAGGACGGCTGTAAGTACTTCGGTCCGTTTATGGGCGGTATAAATTACAAGGATATTTTAGAATGCTGTCAGCTTTTATTTAACGTCAGACTATGCCGCACTGCGATAGGCGCGAAACCCAAAAGGGAGTGTTTAAACTACCATATCGGCAAATGTTGCGCCCCCTGCGCACATAAAATTTCAAAGGAAGATTATGATAAAAAGGTTAAGCTCGCCCTGTCTTTTTTAGACGGCAACTACGCAAAGGCTCAGGAAATTTTAACCGAGAAGATGCTAGCCGCCGCCGATAACGAGGCGTTCGAGCTGGCGTTGGACTATAAAAACAAGCTCTCCATGCTCTCTAAGTTGGAGGCAAAGAGGATAACCTCGATCAATAAACCCATCGACGCCGACGTCATTGCGTATGCCACAAACGGCTTATATTCCGCGGTCAACCTGCTTATAACCCGAAAGGGCATTATGCAGGGTGGCACGTCCTTTGCCTTGGACGACGCCCACCTGTCTGACGGCGAGGCGTTGACCTCGTTCATAACCCAGTACTATTCCGTCCACGAACCGCCTGCCGAGCTAATAGTTCAGGACAGCTGCGAGGGTGAGATAATTGAAAACTTCTTTAAAGAGAAGCTAAACAAATCGGTTACATTAACCTACGCAAAGCAGGGCGTCAAGGCAAAGCTTTTGGATATGGCAAAGGCAAACGTCGCCGACTATCTGGAAAAGTCGGTTGACAGGATAAAGCACAAGGACGATATGACTGTAAACGCCTGCAAGAGGTTGCAGGAGCAGCTGGGCTTATCCCGCTATCCGCGCCGTATGGAGTGCTACGATATTTCCAACGTCTCCGGTGTGGATAAGGTTGCATCTATGGTCGTGTTTATTGACGGGGAGGCGGACAAGACCTCGTACCGCAGATTTAAGATTAAGACGGTAGAAGGGGCGGACGATTTCGCGTCGTTAAAGGAAGTATTATTAAGACGATTATCCAAACTTAACACCGAGGAAGAGGATAGATTTCCCAAACCCGACCTCGTAGTCATAGACGGCGGCAAGGGTCAGTTATCCTCGGTTAAACAGGTATTTGACGAGCTGAAAGTCTGCGATATAGATTTAATTTCAATCGCCAAGCAGGACGAGGAAATATTCACGTTAAGCTTTGACGAAAGCGTTAAAATTCCCAAAAGCGACTATTCGCTGAGAATGGTGCAGCGAATAAGGGACGAGGCGCACCGCTTTGCGGTAACCTATTTCCGCTCCATTCACACCAAAAACGCATTGAAGAGCGTACTTGCCGAAATCGACGGAATAGGCAAGCAAAAGTCGGTTGCACTGATGCAAAAGTTCTCCAACGTGGGCAATATTTTAAACGCCACCGAGGAGGAGATTGCCGCAACCGAGGGTATAGGCGCAGTGCTTGCAAAAAAAATTAAGGACTATTTAAACAACAATTTAAAGTAACTATGAAGCAATTAAACTATAAACTTATCATTTCCGACTTTGACGGAACGCTTGCAAACTACAAAAACGAGGTACCTCCTTTCGTGGTGGAGGAGGTAAATAATTACGTGTCGTGCGGCGGTATCTTCGCCGTTTGTACGGGCAGAATACTGCCGAGCATTTTGCCAAGGGTGAGGGAAATGGGGTTTAACGGCTTAGTTATCGCAAGCCAGGGCTGTCAGATTGCCGAAATCGCAACGGGTAAGATACTAAAAAATTCGGTATTTTCACAGGAACAGGCGTATAAAATCTGCTCTTATTTAGAGGCGTTGGACGTTAATATCCAACTGTATTCGGATACGGGTTTTTATTCCACCCTGCCCGAGGACGAACCGCACTTAAATTTATATGAAGGCATAATAGGTATAAAGGCGATGCACCTCGATATTCCTCTATCCCGTTTTGCAAGGGCGGTTGAACCGCAATTTTGCAAGGCGGCTATACTCGTTCACCAGGATGAAAGGCAGGCACTGTACGAAAAGATTAAAGCTTATTTGGGCGACGAGTTCGACGTGACGTGCAGTGCAAAGGTGTTAATTGAGATATCGCCTTTAGGCGTAACCAAGGGCGAGGCTTTAAAATTCCTTGCGAATAAGTACGACGTACCTATGGAAAAGACGATTGCCGTCGGGGATAATTTAAACGATATCTCTATGGTGCAAGTCGCAGGGCTGGGCTGTGCGGTTGGCAACGGCGAGGAAGAGCTAAAGCGTGTTGCAAAGTACGTTGCTCCCACTTGCGACGAGGGTGCGGTAGCGCATATAATTAAAAAATTCGGGTACAAAAATGGTTGAAATCCTTGCCCCCGCCGGGGATGAAAAAAGTGCATATGCAGCAATAAACGCAGGTTGTGACGCCATATATCTGGGTCTAACCGCCTTTTCAGCAAGGAGCAGTGCGCAGAACTTCGATTTTGAAAGTTTATCAAAGCTAATCTCCTATGCAAAATTTTTCGGCGTTAAAATATACGTTGCAATGAACACTCTCGTCAAGGAGAGCGAGCTTGAAAGCTTTGTTCAGACCGCGGTTAAGGTGTGGAATACGGGCGCAAGCGCAATAATTATTCAAGATATTTTCTTGGGAGCCTACCTTAAAAGGGAGTACCCACAAATTGTTCTGCACCTCTCAACGCAGGCAGGTATCTGCAACGAATACGGCGCGAGATATGCCAAGAGTTTAGGTTTTGGCAGGGTAATATTAGCGAGGGAAACCAAATTTTCCGATATTGAAAAAATAGCAAAAATCATAGAAACCGAAGTATTTGTGCAGGGTGCGCTGTGCACCTGCTTTTCGGGACAGTGCTATCTTAGCTCCTTTGCAGGCGGAAATTCCGGCAACAGGGGTAAGTGCAAACAGCCGTGCAGAAAGAGGTATAAAATCAACCGCAAAAACTTTGATAGTTACGCTTACCGCATATCTCTGTCCGATTTATCTGTTGGCGAGAGCATAGAAAAATTAGTTGAAGCGGGCGTTGCTTCCTTTAAAATCGAAGGGCGTATGCGCCGACCCGAATACGTCTCCGCTGCGGTTAACTACTACAAAACGCTGCTTGAAGGTCTTGAGGCAAAGGCTCAGCTTTCGGCTTTAAAACGCACGTATAACAGGGGCAATTACACAAGAGGGCTTGCTTTCGGGCAGGATAAAAGCTTTTTATCCTCCGCTGTGCAGGGGCATATAGGCGAGTTTGTCGGCACAGTCTCCGTGGAAAACGGCAAGTTTATAATTCGCACCGCAGGCAAGTTTAACCAAGGCGACGGTTTTAAAATTTTAAGGGGAGGAGAGGAGATATGCGGTGCCTACTATTCCTCTCAGGTCAAAGGCGGTATAGAGCTGAAAAGCTCTGTAAGGCTTAAAAACGGGGATAAGGCGTTTATCACAACCGACGCCGCGCTAAACAGTCGGCTTTTAAGCGTCACACGTACCCGTAAAATCTTTGTCGAAGTTGCAATAAACGCAGGCAAAGCACCGCAAGCTACCGTTGACGGAAAGACCTTTGTTGCGGACTTCATCTGTGAAGAGGCGCAGAGCCGCCCTACTTCGCAGGAAGATATAATAAAGAATTTTTCAAAGATTGACAATTATCCCTTTTCCGTCAGCTTCGGAGCGGTGACAACAGACGGCAAATCATTTGTTCCCGTATCCAGATTAAACGCCTTCCGCAGATATGTTTACTCAAGCTTTTTCGAGGGTGAAACGGCAAACACAAACGAGCAAATTGAAGCGGTTAACCCCCTGCCCATAGCTGAAAAACCCGTAAAAAATAATAAAACCTGCATTGTTGCAGAGGACTTTAAAGGAATAAAAGCCGACGTTGCCGTGTTAAAACCCAACGCCTATTTGGGCGATTTATTCGGTAAAGTCAAGGACTTCAACGGTGAAAAATTTATATATCTTCCCCCCTATCTTTCGGGTGAGGATATAGATACAATCAAGGTGCTTATAACCCCGTTCGACGGCATATATAGTGGGGGTAATTATGCTGTGGAGCTTGCAAAGGAGCTTAACAAAAAGCTGTTTGCAGGGGTGGGCTTTAACCTTTCGAACAGCATTTCCGTTGCAGGTTGCCCTGCGGATTATATCGCCCTTTCAAAGGAGCTTTCGGTTGCCGAGGCAAAGCCGTTAGCCCGAGAGAATACCTTCTATATAAACGGTGGCGATATAAAGGTTATGGATTTAATCTACTGCCCGTTTTCAAAGACCTGCAAGGACTGCGACAGGAAAAATATGTACACTTTAACCGACGAAAACGGCAGGGAATTCCCCCTGCGCCGTTACGAGGTGAACTACCCGTCTAACGGTTGTCGATTTGAAATCTACAATTGTGCCGACCTTTTAAACCGTATCCCTTTCACGGGCGTATTGACAGAAAAAACAGTACCCCCTGCAACGTACAAAAATCACACTCAAGGTCACGCCGAAACCCCCGTTTTGTAAAGTGTAAAAGGTCTACGGCTCGACCGCGCTTTTTTGGAAAATATTATGGCTAAACAAAATTATAACGGACTTGAACTCAATAAAATTTTGTCCTCGTGCGCAAACTTTGCCGTATTGGATTCGGCAAAGAATGCAATCTGCGCAACGCTACCTTCGGGCGATTTAGCGGAAGTGAGGCAACGGCTGAACTATACCGCGGAGGGAGATACCCTCTTATACAAGTACGGCGTTGGCAAGGTGGAGTACTTCGAGGACGTTGCAGACCTGCTCGTCCGCGCCTCCAAGGGGTCGGCGTTGAGTTGCGGAGAACTGCTCTCGGTCAACTGCCTTCTGCGTTCTGCGCGCACGACGTATCGTGCCGTTAACTCAGCCGACAGCGATATAATTTTACTCAAAAATCTCGTTAAAAACCTCTATTTTGACGAAAATCTGGAGAGTGATATAGCCGAAAAAATTCTTGCAAACGACAAGGTCAGCGACTACGCAAGCGATACGCTTTACTCCATCCGTTCCAAGATAAAGAGCCTCAACGAACGCATTCGCTCCACGCTTGCGGAGTACGCTTCGGGCAAGGATTCCCAATATCTGCAGGAAAGTTTGGTTACAATCCGTAACGACAGGTACGTCATCCCCGTCAAGGCGGAAAACAGGAGTAAGGTTAAAGGCTTTGTTCACGACCGTTCGGCTTCGGGCGCAACCTTTTTTATAGAACCCGAATACGTATTAAATTTAAACAACGAGCTTATCGCCCTGACCATAGACGAGAGGGAAGAGGTGGAAAGAATTTTGAAAGCCCTCTCTGCCCGTGTGGGAGCAATGCGCGATAAGCTTTTGACCGACATTGAAATTTTAACCCAAGTCGACTGCTGTTACGCAAAAGCGGAATACGCCTATTCGATTAAGGCAATCTGCCCACAGGTAAACAAGCGCGGTTATATAAATATTGTCAAGGGCAGACACCCTTTAATTGATAGAAACAAAGTCGTGCCCGTTTCTTTAGAGCTGGGCAAGGACTATTCCTTTCTGCTTCTAAGCGGAGCCAACACGGGCGGAAAAACCGTAACCTTGAAGATGACGGGACTTTTCTGCCTTATGGCGGAGTGCGGTTTATTTATCCCTGCCGCTCCTGGTACCGAGGTGTGCGCCTTTTCAAAGATATTCTGCAACGTGGGCGACAGCCAGAGCATTGAGGAGAGTTTATCGACTTTCTCAAGCCATATGGTGGGGGTAATCGATATCTGTAACGGCGCAGACTGCGACAGTCTTGTGCTAATCGACGAGCTTGGCGGCGGCACCAATCCCGACGAGGGACAGGCTCTTGCCTCAGCCGTAACCGAACACCTTTTAAACGCAGGGGCAAAGGGCATAATAACCACCCATTTTACGGCGTTGAAGGAGTTTGCCTATTCCTTAGGCGGCATAGAGAACGCCGCAATGCAGTTCGACAGTGCGACGTTAAAACCGCTGTACACCATAAAAATCGGTATGCCCGGTGCGTCTAACGCCCTTGCCATTTCAAGAAGGTTGGGTATGAACCCCGAGATACTCAAAAAGGCAGAGGGATACCTCTCCGACGAAGGGCGCAGGTACGATAATATTATCAAACGTGCAGAGGATGCCAGGGTTGAAGCAACCGCCGCGCTTGACCGAGCAAGGCTATTGGAAGCCGAGTGGGCGCAAAAGAGCGAGGAGGCGAAGAAATCGCTTGCCGCATTGGAAAGAGAGAGGCACAGCCTGACCTCGGGGGCAAAAGCCGAGAGCCGCAGAATAATAGGCGAACGCACCGCAAGGGCAACCGAACTTCTGGAAGAGCTTGAAGAAATATGCAATAGGGAAACGATAACCGAAGCAGACCTGATAAAGGCAAGAACGCTTAAAAATAAAATTTCCGACGAGGCTTACGACGAGGGCGAGCTCCGCCCGGAAATCGGACTTCGTCAGGCAACTAAGGAAGATATAAAGGTAGGCGCAGAAGTCTTTGTCGAAAGCATGGGGTCAAACGGCACAATTCTCTCTTACAACCCCGTGAAGGGTGAAGCAGAGGTCGCCTGCGGACAGATAAGGTTAAGAGTTAATATTAACACGCTTAAAATTCAGCCTACACGCAGGGAGAACAAATCGGCTAAGACTTTTAACAAGTCTTCAAAAGAGAGGGTCAAGGTGGTTAAAAAGTTTGCTCCGTCCAACCCCGATTTTGAAATCAACGTCATAGGGATGACGGTTGACGAGGCGTTGCCCGAGGTGGAAAACTTCCTTGACAAAGCTATAACCGACAATTTAGAGCAGGTCAAAATCATTCACGGCGTCGGCACGGGCAAGCTCCGCACGGCTATTGCCCAACTTTTGAAAAGACACAGAGGCGTTAAGGAATACCGTTCGGGTGCCTACGGCGAGGGAGAAATAGGAGTAACAATAGTAACCTTGAAATAAGTCTATAAATTATACCCCCTAAATAAAATAGTAATAGTAATTATTTTTAGGGGCAAACTGTTGAAAAATAGAATTATTTCGGTTATAGTTAACGTGTTACTCTGTACAATCGTTGGTTGTATCTGTTTAGTTGGCTTTGGCAGCGGCGGAGCGGAGCAGGTGGCAACCGACGGCGAAAGCGTGTACTTTCGTGCAAAAAACCCAAGCGGCGTTTCGCTTATGTTCAACGTGTACGAAAGCACGGAAAACGTATATAAAATTTTGGATATTTTAGACGAATACTCCGCTAAAGCCACCTTTTTTATGGGCGGCTGCTGGGCGGACGACAATATCGACTGCGTAAGGGAAGTAAGTAGCCGCGGTCACGAAATAGGCACCCACGGGTACTTTCATAAGGACCACTCCAAACTCAATTATTCACAAAATCTTGCGGAAATAAGACCGAGCGTAAAGCTTTTAAACGCAATGTTAGGGTATGAAATAACCCTCTTTGCACCGCCTTCGGGGGCGTACTGCACCGCAACGGTGACGGCGGCGGAGGCGTTAAACTTAAAGACCATTATGTGGTCGAGGGATACAATCGACTGGCGTGACAGCGACGTAAATCTTATTGTAAGCAGGGCAACCAAAAACTTGGCATGCGGGGAGTTTATTTTAATGCACCCCAAGGACGTCACGGTCAAGGCACTGCCAAGCATTTTGGAATATATGAATAATAACCGGCTAAACGCGGTGACTATTTCACAGAACTTATAAAAACACTTTATGTACAGTGAGGAGAAAATAAAATGGTAAAGTACAAACAGTTATCAAACGGCGTACGGCTTATAGTCAAGCAGATGACGGGGCTTTTGTCCGTTTCAATGGGTATAATCGTAGGCACGGGTGCCGCGTACGAAAGCGATAGCGAGGACGGCATTTCCCACTTCATCGAGCATATGATGTTCAAGGGAACAAAAAGCCGCACCGCCTTCCAGATTTCGGACAGAATGGACGCGATAGGTGCGCAGGTAAACGCCTTTACTTCAAAGGATATAACCTGCTATTACGCCAAGTCCACCTCCAATCACGCCGAAGAGGCGTTTGAAATCCTCTCCGACCTGTTTTTAAACAGCGTGTTCCCCGAAGACGAAATGGTAAGGGAAAAGGGAGTGGTAATAGAGGAAATTTCAATGAACGAGGATACCCCCGACGACTTGTGCTTAGACGTACTCTCGGAGGCGTTTTTCGGTAAAAAGAACTACGGCAGAAACATCTTGGGCAGCAAGAGCAACGTGTCCGGTTTCACAAAACAGGATATTAAAAATTATCTTAATTCACGCTATACACCCGATAATATAGTCGTTTCAATGGCAGGCAATATCTCCTTCGGGCTAGCGGAAAAGATGGTTGAAGAATATTTTGCTTCTATCCCTGTAAAGGCTGTAGAAAAGAGGGAGTTAAACGTGGAGCTTTCCGGCTCTCACCTCTTCAAGAAGAAGGATATCGAACAGATCCACGTGGCAATCGCCTATCCCTCGTTTAAGAGGTACGAAAGACTGTGCGACGCAACCCAGATTATGAACGCCGTCTTAGGCGGCAGTATGTCCTCGCGCCTCTTTCAGACCGTGCGCGAAAAGTTAGGACTTGCCTATACCGTCTATTCCTACTTATCAACCTACGAGCAGTCGGGTGCTCTCACCGTCTACGCAGGCGTTAACGCCAAGAACTATAAAAAGTCAATCGAGGCAATAGGGGAGTGTATCGAGGCGATAAAGAAAAAGGATATGACGGAAGACGAGTTCAAAAGGGGTAAGGAGCAGATGCTCTCCTCTTTGGTCTTTGCGCAGGAGAGTACAAGCTCTCAGATGCTCCTCTACGGCAAAGAACTGCTGTATGCAGGTAAGGTTTTCGACTTCGAGGACAGGGTAGCAAAGCTCAACGCCGTGACGTTAAACGACGTAAACGAGGCAATCGATTGTAATTTCGATACCAAATATATGGCTTCAGCCGTCGTCGGTAACGTGGATAAGCCCCTGTTCTGATATAAAATGGAAAAGCTTAAGGGGTTTGACCCCTTTTACAACTGCGACAGCAAAGTGCTGATATTGGGCAGCTTTCCGTCTGTTAAGTCCAGGCAACAGAGCTTTTATTACGGCAATCCGCGCAACGCCTTCTGGCGTATTTTGGCGACCTTTTTCAGCGAGGATACACCCCTTTCGGTCGAAGAGAAAAAGGACTTTTTGACAAGGCGCAAAATAGCCCTATGGGACGTGGTTGAAGAGTGTGAAATAATAGCTTCCCGTGATGAAACGATAAAAAATTTCAAAATAGCGGATATAAATTTTTTGTTGCAAAATGCACCGATTGAGTATATACTTGTAAACGGCGGTAAGGCGTACGAGCTGTTTGTAAAGGGATTTTCTAACGTTGGCGTACCGTACGAAAAAGTGCCGTCAACCAGCCCTGCAAACGCAAGGCGCAGCGACGAGGAGTGGTACAGTGCTTTACGAAGAGCTTTTAGACAAGCTTAAAGGTATTGCCGACAGCGGTTACGCTTGCTTTCACAGCAGGCTTTTAAACAACCCGAAAATTAAAGTAATAGGCGTTCGCACCCCTGTCTTGCGTTCGCTTGCCAAAGAATACGAAAAGGATTTTGACAAGCTTTTCGCCCTTCCCGACGAGTACTACGAGGTAACCTTTTTAAAGCTTATAGTTGCCTCTCGCCTGCCATACGAAAGGTTTATTAAAGTGGTAGACGGGTGCGTAGAGCTTATAGACAATTGGGCAACGTGCGATTGCTTCAAAGCGGTTTGCATTAAAAAGCATAGGCAAGAGTTTTTGCCGTTCGTTAAGGCATATTTGGGGGTTAACAGGGAATTTTACCAACGCTACGCGCTTGTAACTTATCTGCATTTCTACGTTGAAGAGGAGTATTTGAACCTCATCTTCGAAAGTGCGGAAAGGGCGGATACGCGTTTTTACTACGTACATATGGCGGTTGCCTGGCTTATCGCCGAGGTTACTATTAAGCATTACGAAAGAGGCGTTGAATATTTAAAGCTTAACAGGCTTGAAAAAGCTACGCACAACAAGGCAATAGCAAAGGCGTGCGAAAGCTTCAGAATTAGCGATAAACAAAAGACGGAACTTAAAGCGTTGAAACGCTTTTAAATAAGGTGGGAATATGAACATAACCGAACAACTCACGCAGGAATTTAACTTAAAAAGCGATCACGCCGAAAACGTGGTCAAGCTTTTGGACGAGGGCAATACCATACCCTTTATCGCACGTTACAGAAAGGAGATGACGGGCGGTATCGACGACCAGCTTTTAAGGCAGTTTGCGGACAGGTACGAATACCTGATCAACCTTGAAAAGCGAAAGGCAGAGGTAGCCTCCGCAATCGAGGAGCAGGGCAAGATGACAGACGAAGTTAAAGTTGCCATTGCCGCTTGCGCTACCATGACCGAGATAGAGGACGTGTACCGCCCCTATAAGCAGAAGAAAAAGACAAGGGCGTCGGTTGCTATCGAAAAGGGATTACAGCCCCTCGCCGAATTTATTTTGGCGCAGGAAGGCGACCCCGTTGCAGAGGCTGAAAAATATATCAACCCCGAAAAGGGTGTGGAAAACGTTCAACAGGCTCTTCAGGGAGCAAAGGACGTCATAGCAGAGATTATTTCAGACAATGCGGAACTGAGGAAGAAACTCAGAACGCTTTTTGAAAATCACGGCGAGGTACAGGTTAAACTTATAAAAGACGACGGTAAGGGTACTTACGATATGTATAAAGACTATACCGAACTCGTACCCGAAATCAAAAATCACAGAATTCTCGCCATCAACAGGGGTGAGAAAGAGGAGTGTTTAAGGGTTAAGATAGACTTTGACGCCGATATGGCAAAGAGGGTGTGCGCCGTTAAGTACGTGCACAGCAAGGGCGATTGCGCCGCTCTTATAAAAGAGGCTGCCTCCGACGGCTATGACAGATTGATTCAACCCTCCATAGAAAGAGAGGTTCGTGCCATTTTAACCGAGAGGGCAAGCGAACAGGCAATTCATATGTTCGAAGTCAACTTACGTCCCCTGTTGCTTCAGCCGCCTGTAAAGAATAAGGTCACCTTAGGTCTTGACCCCGGCTACAGAACGGGCTGTAAGGTGGCGGTGGTAGACGGCACGGGCAAGGTGTTGGATACCGACGTAATCTTCCCCGTTCCCCCTATGGCAAGAATAGACGAGAGCAAGGCGACGATTAAACGCCTCGTCAACAAATATAACGTAGACGTCATTTCAATCGGTAACGGCACGGCGGGCAAGGAGACGGAGATATTCGTTGCAGACCTACTTAAAGAGCTTGACCGCCCCGTATCCTACGCGGTTGTAAGCGAGGCGGGAGCCAGCGTGTATTCGGCAAGTCCCCTTGCCGCAGAGGAGTTCCCCGATTTAGATTTAACCAAGCGTTCCGCAATCTCCATTGCAAGAAGGCTTCAGGACCCTTTAGCAGAGCTTATAAAGATAGACCCCAAGTCCATAGGCGTAGGTCAGTATCAGCACGATATGGATAAAAAGAGGTTAGACGCCGTCTTAGGCGGTGTTTTGGAAGACTGCGTAAACAGCGTAGGCGTAGATTTAAACACTGCAAGCGCGTACCTTCTCAAGTACGTTGCAGGGCTTAATTCGGGTACGGCGAAGAGCATAGTAACCTACAGGGAGGCAAACGGCAAGTTTACAGAGCGTAAACAGCTTTTAAAGGTACCCAAGCTGGGCGCAAAGGCATTCGAACAGTGCGCAGGTTTTTTGAGGATAACCGACGGTACTAATATATTCGACAATACCGCCGTTCACCCCGAAAGCTATGCGGGTGCAGAAAAGCTGTTAAGCTTATTCGGCTACACGGCAAAGGACGTGCAGAGCGGAAACGTCAAGGATTTGCCTGCAAAGATTAAGGCGTTCGGCGCGAGCAAAGCGGCAGAGCAATGCGGACTTGACGAGGCAACTTTAAACGACGTCGTTACCGAGCTGTTAAAACCCGGCAGGGATATCCGCGACAGCCTTCCCCCTCCCGTACTTCGCAGGGATATCTTAGGCATTGAGGACTTGAAAGTCGGAATGGTAGTAGAGGGTTCGGTGCGCAACGTGTGCGACTTCGGTGCGTTTATAGATATCGGCGTTCACCAGGACGGGTTGGTTCACGTCTCCGAAATAACCGATAAATACATCAAACACCCCTCCGACGCCTTAAAGGTAGGTCAGCACGTAACGGCGGTAATAATCAATCTCGACGTTAAAAAGCAGAGGATAGGGCTATCCATCAAGCAGCTAAAAAAGTCCCAACAAGCGTAACGTTATTCGTTTGATAAATCATACAAATGGCAGAATATGTCACTGCAATACTTAATGTCATAAAAACTCTTGACAAATCGCAACCTTTGATTTATACTAATTAAGCAAACCAATCTAATATCAGGAGAAAAAAATAATGTTTGATAAAATAGCAGAAATGCTTGCGGAGCAGCTCGGTATCCCCCAGTCTAAGATTACGTTAGACAGCAGAATCGTCGACGACCTCGGCGCAGATTCACTTGACGTTGTTGAGCTTTTAATGCAGCTTGAGGATGCAACGGGCAAGACCGTTCCCGACGAAGAGGTTACCAAAATCAAGACCGTCGGCGAACTTGTCGAAGTTATCGAAAAGTTATAATTGCTAATACGTCAGCATAAAAAAGGTGTGCTTTAAGGCACACCTTTTTGCTATCCTAAAGCAATGTCCAAAATCATCATAAGCGCAAACCCGAAGATAACGCCGATTGTCGCCTTAAGCTTATCGCTTGCAAAGCTTTCCGGAACCAATTCCGAGCAGACGACCGCAATCATAGCCCCCGAAGAGAACGCCAGGGCAAATGGCAGAATACCGCTAATAAAGGATACCGCAACGGCACCCAGAACGCCTGCCAAAATCTCCACTGCACCCGAAAGCTGACCTATAAAAAAGCTTTTAAACCTGCCCATACCGTTTGCCCGTAAGGGGAACGCGACGCACATACCCTCTGGGAAATTCTGAATACCGATGCCTAAAGCGAGCATCAACGCCGCCACTACGCCTACGCCGCCGCCTGAAGATAACGCCCCGAACGCCACCCCGACAGCCAAACCCTCGGGCACGTTATGCACGGTTACGGCAATGCACATTACGGCGTTACTGCGGTTTACTCCGCTCCGTTCTTTGCCGAAAAGTTTAATAAGCGTATCGCATAGAATTATTATTAAACCGCCTGAAATAAAGCCGCAAGTCAGGGTTAAGTACGCATATTCGCCGCCCTGCTCCAACGCAGGCAAAAGGAGGGAGAAGAACGAGGAGGCAAGCATAATGCCTGCCGCACCCGAAAGCATAAAGCAAAAGGCGGTCTTGCCCACCTTTTTATAAAAAAGCACGAACGACGCCCCCAACGCCGTCATAAGATAGGTGAAAGCCGTAGCAAGTAACGCCTGAAGATAACCGTCGAGTGAAATAAACCAATCCAAAAGCCTTTGCTCCTGTAAAATATAGTTATGCCCTATATAGTATGCAAAAGCCGCCCCAAGCGGTTAACCGTTAATCCTACTTTTTTTCAATGTATAATTCCTTACGCATTTACCAAACTATGGGTATGGAAAATAAGAGTAAAGTAAAAGCCGTTCGCCCCTCCGCAGTGGTAGTGGGCGGAAGCTCGGGAATAGGTTACGAAACCTGCAACCGCTTAGTTAACCGTGGTTGGACGGTTACTAATATTTCACGTACACCCTGCAAAAATGCCAAGGTCAACAATATTTGCGCTGACGTGGCATACGGTGCGGAGGCGTTCGACGCGATAGACGCAACCGCCAAAAAATTCGGCTTGACCGCGCTTGTATACTGCGCAGGTTTTTCAATGGCAGCCCCTATTGAATACGCCAAGGAGACCGATTATAAGTACCTTTTCGAGGTCAACTACTTCGGTGCTTTAAAGGCAATGCAGGCTGCCGTTCCCCATATGAAAAAGAGGGGCGGTAAAATTGTTTTAGTTGGTTCGTTGGGCGGCGACGTTCCGATTGTATTCGATGCCTTCTACTCCTGCAGCAAAGCGGCGTTGGAGATGCTCGCCCGTTCGGCTAATCTGGAGCTGTCGCCCTACCGCATTTCAACTACGGCGTTACTTCCCGGCGGTACCTCAACTAACTTTTCGTTTAAGAGAAAGGTGTATTCGGAGGAGGAGAACGGGTCGTATTCCAAACCCGTCAACAGGGCGGTTGCCGCACTTGCCAATATGGAGCAGAGCGGTATGAAGCCCTGCAGGGTTGCGGAGGATATTTATGAAATTTTAACCGAAGAAAATCCTCCTATAATCAAGACGTGCGGAGCTAAAAACACCGTTAAAAGGTTTGCTACGAGGGTAATGCCCGAAAAGCTTACGGCATATCTCAATGCCCGAATGTTTAAGCAATAGCTATGCAATCCACCGCTTGAGCGGTGATTAAATCCAACGGCAAGCCGTTGATTGAAATGGTATGGAGTTATGTTGAAAAAGGACTACGATTTATCCCGACGCGACGAGAGGGAAACGCTGTACAAAGGAGTAAAGCAGACGGGGCAAAAATATGACGGGAAAGCATAGGGATAATTTTAATGCCAACTATTTAAACTACGTCAACGCGCAGGATCCGCCCACCAAGCATTTTAAAAACTGTTTAGCGGCTTTCGGCGTGGGTGGGTTTATCTGCTGTATAGGTCAATTCTTCCGCTATATGCTGGAGTTTGCAGGGCTATCGGGTGACGTGCTTGCAGGTTCGGTTTCGGTAATACTCATATTTTTAGGCTGCCTATTGACGGGATTAGGCGTGTATGACAGGATAGGCAGGTACGCAGGCGCAGGGTCTATAGTACCCATTACAGGTTTTGCAAACTCTGTTGCCTCCCCTGCAATCGAGTTTAAAACCGAGGGTTGGATATACGGAATGGCGGCAAAGATGTTCACCGTCGCAGGGGCAATTATAGTCTTCGGCGTCTTTTCGGGCGTTTTGGTTGGGTTAATGTATTCTTTTATATAGCTAAATATGGCTTGATACACATCTAACCACAATATGTTGTGTATTGCCAAAAATTTTCAATCAATATTTTGATATAAAACTATTGACAATGTTAAAGGGAGTATGCTATAATCAAATCACAAATCGAGGGTGCGCCATAACTGACGAAGCAAAAGCGGATTTTACCGCATGGGAGTGGCGTAAGGCAAAAGCTTGTTTAACAAACTTTTCGCCTTGGCAACCTTTTAAGCCGTTCGTCTGGGCAAATCACTTAAATTATTTTTAAGTAGATTGCCCTTTTTTTAACGGGCGGTACAGGGGGGGTAGAAAGTGACAGGGCGTATACATTCTTTTGAATCGTTCGGCACCGTCGACGGACCGGGCATAAGGTTTGTTGTGTTTATGCAGGGTTGCCCGATGCGCTGCAAGTACTGCCATAACCCCGACACCTGGGGCGCAAGCGGCGGTACGGAATACACTGCCGAACAGGTTGCAAAAAACGCACTTCGCTATAAAAACTACTTCGCAAACGGCGGCGGAGTAACCGTTTCCGGCGGTGAACCTCTGCTTCAGATAGGTTTTGTCAAGGAGCTGTTTACGATATTAAAAGCCAACGGAATTCACACCGCTTTGGATACTTCGGGTGCGGTATTCTCCGAGGAGAATAGAGGGGAGATTGACGAGCTTTTAAAGGTTTGCGATCTCGTTCTTTTAGATATAAAGCATATAAATTCCGGAGAGCATAAAAAGCTCACGGCAAGAGATAACGAAAACGTCTTAGCCTTTGCCAGGCACCTCTCGGATATCGGCAAGCCTATGTGGATAAGGCACGTCTTGGTGCCGGGCATAACCGATAACGACGAATATTTATACGAGCTTTCAACCTTTATAAAAAGCTTAAAGACGGTGGAAAAGGTAGAGGTTTTACCCTACCACACAATGGGCGTCGTTAAGTACGAAAAGTTAGGTATAGATTATCCGCTTAAAGGGGTTGAGCCGCCTACGGCGGACAGGGTGAAAAACGCAAGGGAAATACTTTGCAAAGGGTGATAATTTGAAAAAGTTACAGGGAAAGTGTTTGATAGAGATTGGCGGTGACAGCTGCGCAAGCTGTCTTGCGGTTATGCCGAATTGCAATGCGGTTGCCCTAAGCTTCAATTTGAACTTCGTAAAATTGGACGTCGAAGAGGACGCGGAACTCGTTAAAAATTTTAACGTGGACCGCATTCCCTCCATAATATTATGGGACGAAGGTAAAATTTTAGCTAAGTGTTCAGGCTATCAGCCGCAGGAAATTCTGGAGCTTTGGGTGGAAGCCAAGCTAAATTAAATTAATTAAACGGAAAAATTTTAAAGAGGATATAAAGATGCAGTTTGAACAATGGGAGGGTTTTACGCCCGGTAAATGGAGCGACGACGAGGTCAACGTAAGGGACTTTATTCAGCATAACTACACCCCTTACGAGGGCGACGGCAGCTTCCTTGCAGACGCCACCGAGGCAACAAAGAAGCTTTGGGCGGAGGTTATGGAGCTGACCAAAAAGGAGAGGGAGGCAGGCGGTGTGCTCAAAGCCGACGTAAGAACTATCTCCACGTTGACCAGCCACGGTGCAGGTTATATAGATAAAGACCTTGAAAAAATCGTAGGTTTACAGACCGACGAACCCTTTAAACGTGCTCTCCAACCCTTTGGCGGCATCAAGATGAGCGAACAGGCGTTGAATATGTACGGCTACGAGCTTGACAGCGAAGTCAAGGATATATTCACCAAGTACCGCAAGACGCACAACGACGGCGTGTATGACGCATACACCCCCGAAATGCGCCGTGCGCGTACCGCGCATATCCTCACGGGTCTGCCCGACACATACGGCAGGGGCAGAATAGTAGGCGACTACAGAAGGGTTGCCTTATACGGAGTGGACTACCTTATCGAGCACAAGGAGCGCGATAAGGAGTTGATGGTCGGCGATATGACCCCCGAAAGGGTAAGGGACAGGGAGGAGTTATCCGACCAGATTAAAGCCCTTAAAGCCTTAAAGGAGATGGCGCAAATCTACGGAAAAGATATCTCCAAACCTGCACGTACCGCGCAGGAGGCAATTCAGGCACTGTACTTCGGCTATCTCGGTGCGGTCAAGGATCAGAACGGCGCGGCGATGTCGATCGGCAGAAATTCCACCTTCCTCGACATCTATATCGAAAGGGATATTGCAAACGGCAAGTTGACTGAAGAGCAGGCGCAGGAGCTTATCGACCACTTCGTAATGAAGCTCAGAATAGTTAAGTTTATGCGTATCAAGGACTACAACGAATTGTTCTCCGGCGACCCCACCTGGGTAACCGAGTCAATCGGCGGTATGGGTATGGACGGCAGAACGTTGGTTACCAAAAGCTCGTTCAGAATACTGCACACCTTAAAGAATTTAGGTCCCGCACCCGAACCCAACCTCACCGTGCTTTGGTCTAGAAATCTGCCTGCGGCATTCAAAAAATTCTGTGCAGAAACGTCTATTGAAACGTCTGCGATTCAGTACGAAAGCGACGATTTGATGAGATCCGAGATGGGCGACGACTACTGCATAGCCTGCTGTGTAAGCTGTATGAGAGTGGGCAAGGATATGCAGTTTTTCGGCGCGAGGGCAAACCTTGCAAAGTGCCTGTTATATGCAATCAACGGCGGCGCAGACGAGTTGACGAAGGATAAGAAAACGGGCAAACCCCTGCAAGTATCCCCCAAATACGCACCTATCACGGGCGACGACGCCCTCGATTATGCAGACGTATTAGAGAAGTACGAGCAGATGATGGATTGGCTTGCAGGACTGTACGTCAATACGTTAAACCTCATTCACTATATGCACGATAAATATTCCTACGAGGCACTTGAAATGGCTCTGCACGATACCAACGTGCGTAGATTCTTTGCAACGGGTATCGCGGGTTTAAGCTGTGCGGTTGACTCACTGTCGGCAATCAAGTATGCAAAGGTATATCCTATCCGCAACGAGGAGGGGTTGGTTGTCGATTTCAGAACGGAGGGCGACTTCCCCAAATACGGCAACAACGACGACAGGGCGGACGATATAGCGGTATGGCTGGTCAAGACCTTTATGAGCAAGATACGCAGCCACTACACCTACCGCAACTCCATTCCCACGACTTCGATTTTAACCATAACCTCCAACGTGGTCTACGGCAAAAAGACGGGCAATACCCCCGACGGCAGAAGGGCTGGAACGCCGTTAGCACCGGGTGCTAACCCCATGCACGGCAGGGATACCAACGGCGCATTGGCTTCGTTGGAGTCGGTGGCAAAACTGCCCTACGAATACAGCAGAGACGGCATTTCCAACACCTTCTCGGTAACCCCTGCAAGTCTGGGTAAAGACGAGTAGATGAAATTCCCCTCAGCACTAATTTCTTGAATAAATCTTTTCGCCCCTGCCGGCGTTGAGCGGTTTTGACGTACGTCCGTGTACGCCTGCAACCACTCGCCTTGGCAGGAACAAAAATCTTCTATTCAAGACGCTTTGCGGTTTAAAGCAAAAAAAATTTACAAATACAATAGCCAATAAGTTTAGTAAAGAATTTTTTGCTTAAAACAATTAGCGATAAGGAAAATTCCATCTACCAAATATATCAATACACAAAAAGGAGAAAAATAATATGTCAAGAGCAGATAATTTAGTAACTATGTTAGACGCATACGTAGCAGACGGCGGTCATCATTTGAACGTCAACGTTTTCAACAGGGAAACGCTGCTAGACGCACAGGCTCACCCCGAAAAGTACCCTCAGTTGACAATCAGGGTATCGGGCTATGCGGTAAACTTCAACAAGCTCACTAAGGAACAGCAGGACGAGGTAATCTCCCGTACCATTCACGAGAGCTTATAATTACTGATAAAAATTTAATATTCGCTAATATATTGAGGCACTAAGCGTAAAAAAAGCGTTTAGTGCCTACTTTTTTATTAATAATTACATTATTAACGTTTACTTTTAGAATGTTATGTGCTATAATTAAACTTACCTAATTATATAGTAAACTTAAAACGGGGTAATATTATGGCTGAAATTATCAACGGATTGCGTATTGAAAAGGCTACGGTGTTAAGGTATACGGGTAGTGCTGCGGAGCTGGTGTTGCCCAAGGACGTTTTGCGCATCGCGCCGTTCGCCTTTGCCGGCTGTAAAACTTTAAGGAAGGTAGTCCTTCCCTATAAACTTCTTTCAATAGGCAAAGGGGCGTTTTTCGGGTGTGACAATTTAGAAGACGTCACGCTTCCCGGCAGACTTTTTGCAAGGGCAAAGGGCGGTAAGGTATTCCCCGAAAACGCAAATATCTTTTTCCGCTTCTACGCCTCTCCCGACGCACCTTCAGAGGACGAGGACTATTCCGACTACTTCGATACGGTAGACGCATATCTGAGTTCGGGAATTAAGGATACGGATATGTTCGATGCGGTGGGGCGTTTCGGCGGTTACGTAATAGTAAACAACGCACCTGCGCCTACCCCTTCACAACTCCCCGAAAAACCTGAACAGCCCGAAGAGGTTGTTGAAGAGGTCGAAGAAGAGCAACCCCTTGCAGAAGAGGTTGAAGAGGAAGAAGAGCAGTCCCCTGTAGAAGAAGCCGAAGAGGTTATTGAAGAGGAACAACCCGAGGAAATCCCTACTGAACAACCCGTCGAGGAGGAACAGACAGAAGAACCCGAAGAAGAACCCGAAGAAGAGCAAGACGAGGAGCAAGATGAGGAAGAGGAGAGTGAACCCCACGAGGATATCACTCTCGACGGTACGGACGAGGACGAGAGTTTAGAGGAGAGAATGGACGCAATAATCCCTGACGAGGGTAAAGTTGCCGCCGTTACTCATAAAAATCTCATAAACGACAACGATTTTCTTATCGAAGGCGACAAGGTTATAAAATATATCGGTTCTGCAGCGTCTGTCAAGGTACCCGAATATATCCGTTCCATAGGCGCAGACGCATTTTCCAACTGTACGATAACTTCTGTGGAACTGCCCGAAGAGCTTAACACAATAGGCAAAAACGCCTTCTCCTGGTGCGATAAGCTCACCGAAATAAACCTCCCTCAGACGCTTAAGATGATAGACGACGGTGCGTTTGCCTCCTGCCGTTCGCTGGAAAATATCACCCTGCCCGAAAATCTCGAGTTTATCGGCGCAGACGCGTTCAGGGCATGCAGTGCGTTAAAGGAGATAGCACTGCCTGCATCCTTAAAAACCATCAGCCGCAGGGCGTTTGACTTCTGCGTTTCGATTGAAAGCATTGTAATACCCGAAGGTATAACCACCCTTTCGGAAGGAGTGTTCTCCCACTGTGAAAATCTGCAAAAGGTAGTACTGCCCCAAAGCCTTGTAACCATTTGCGAGTGGGCGTTTGCAGACTGCTACGAGCTTCGTGAAATTAACCTGCCCAACGGTCTGACAGATATAGGCGAAGTTGCCTTTTTAAACTGCAGATCGCTTGTTGCAATCGATATTCCCTTATCGGTCAAGCGCGTAGGCAGGCAGGCGTTTGTAGGCAGCGTTTCGCTCCACCTTGCAAACGTACCTTTACATCTTGAAAAACAGTTAAAGCCCCAGAAGATTTTCTATAAGCTTCCATCGCTTCGTATCGAGTTCTTTGGAGAGGAGAATTCGGGCTCTTCCGAAGAATAAGACGGGTTAATTGTTTTGAACGGCAAAAGAAGAAAACGCAGGCTGTCACCGTCTGTTCTCGTTGCTATAATAATCTCGGCAGTTGCGGCGGCAATCGTAATCGCGCTGCTGATAGTTAACGTCTTTATCCCCGTAAGGTACCTGTCGGCATATACGGTCAAGTCTGTTAAAAACGAGCAGGGTCAACTTAAAGTTACGTATATAGACGTGGGTTTTGGCGACAGTACTTTAATAGAACTTCCCGACGGCAAAACGGCGTTAATCGACGGCGGCGACGGCAGTTATCCCAACCAATTAAAGCTTTTAAAGACGTTGAACAGCCACGGCGTAGACTATATAGATTACCTCGTTTGCTCCTCTGTTAAAAAAGAGCATTGCGGAGGATTAGCGGAGATAGTTAAGCTTAAAGGGATTGGCGCTGCGTATATACCCTACTGCAAAAACGAGAGGATAACCGACGAATATTACGCCTTTATTTCAACGCTTAACGGCGCAAATATTCCGACAAGGATTGCAAACGTCTCGGAGGGCTTCGACGGAGAGGGTTACTTTTTTACCTTTTTATCTCCGTCAAGCTATTTAAATCCTGCCTCTGAATACGCGGATCTTAACACAAACCCGGACAAGGAAAATATCGATAACGCTTCGGCTGTAGGCTGGTTGGAGTGCTATGGCAAAAAGTTTGTCTTTTGCTCCGACGTGCGCAGTCGTTCTTTGGAGAGGGTGATTGCAGACTATAAATTGCAAAAGTCGCTGGACAACGCATTCTGCCCGTATAACGGCAACGGCGTCTTGCTTGAGGGGTGCGACGTGACAACGGTTGCCGCCCACGGCGGCGAAAAGAACGCCTGTGCCGAGTGGTTCAGCCTGCTCAAGCCGAAATACGCCGTCGTAAGCGTGGGGTTAAATTACGGAGGATATCCTTCTGCAATCGCGCTCTCCAACCCGACGGGCGTAGGCGCGCAAGTTTATTTAACCTCGGAGAGCGGTAACGTGGAGTTCTGCGTGAATTCCCAAGGATTGACACTCAATTAAAATTAAGGAGAAATTATGAGGCTTACCACTGCAGGAGAATCTCACGGAAAAATGCTTTTAGGCATAATAGAGGGTTTGCCCTCCAATATGTCGATTGATATAGACGAAATAAACAAATATCTAGCCCTCCGTCAAAGCGGTTACGGCAGGGGCGGCAGGCAGAAGATTGAAACCGACAAGGTGGAAATTTTGTCGGGCGTGCGCAATAAAAAAACGCTTGGCAGTCCCGTTGCATTCTGCGTTAAAAACGCCGATTACGCCAATTGGGAAGGGACTATGGCTCCCGAGGGGGCAGACGTAACTAAAAGGGTATTAACCCGTGTGCGCCCCGGTCATGCCGACCTTACGGGTATGATTAAATACGCCCACACCGACGCGAGAAATATCTTGGAGAGGGCAAGCGCGAGGGAGACGGCTGTAAGGGTTGCAGGCGGAACGATAGCAAGGCAATATTTGCGTGCGCTGGGCGTAGAGGTTTCAGGCTACGTCGAGTGCGTGTGCGGAATACAGGATAATGCTTACCATACCTTTGAGGAGCTGGAAGCGGCAAAGTCACAGCCGTTGTTTATGTTAGACAGTCAAAAACAGGCAGAGGCAATGGAGCTTATCGACAGTTTAAAAGCTCAGGGCGACACTGCCGGCGGTATTGTACAGGTGCGTGTAAAGGGGCTTAAAAGCGGTTTCGGCAGCTGTATGACCTACTCTGAAAAATTAGACGCAACCCTCTGCGGTGCACTTATGAGCGTTCAGGCGATTAAGGGCGTAGAAGTCGGTATGGGGTTTGAAGCAGGTATGCTGCCCGGCAGCAAGGTGCACGACGAAATAATTTTAGAAAACGGCAAATACAGCCGTACCACCAACAATGCAGGCGGAATAGAGGGCGGTATGTCCAACGGCGAAGAGATAGTCTTACGCGCGGTTATGAAGCCCATTCCCACGCTTATGAAGGGATTGAAGACGGTAGACGTCGCCACGGGAGAGGTCGCCACGGCGGCAGGCGAACGCAGCGACGTTGCGGCAATCTGCGCCTGTGAAATTATTTTAGAGAGCGTGGTTTGTACTGCTCTTGCCCAGGTGGTTGCAAACCGCTTAGGCGGAGACAATATCGGGGAGGTAATAGGGCGTTATTCGCTCCTTGACTGATATGCAGGATATAATAATAAACACGCCCACGCAAAAAAGCGTAATACATTGCGGCAAGGGTGCTTTTGAAAATTTTGCTAAAGGTTTAGACGCTAAAAAACTGTTTGTTGTAACCGACTCCAACGTCTACGCCATCTACAGGCAATTAATAGAAAATACGTTTGGCAGTTCTCCCGTCCACGTAATCAAGGCGGGCGAGGCGAGCAAGACTTACAATACGCTTATCGGCATATTAAAGCATATGCTTGAAAGCGGAGCGACGAGGGCGTATACGGTAGTTGCCCTCGGCGGCGGCGTGGTCGGCGATATCGCAGGGCTTGCCGCCTGCCTGTTTATGAGGGGTGTAAAGCTTGTACAGATACCCACAACTCTTTTATCTCAGGTGGATAGCTCGGTTGGCGGTAAAACGGCGGTGGACTTAAACAACGTCAAAAACGCAATAGGCGCGTTCTATCAGCCCGGCGAGGTTATCGTAGACCCTATGTTTCTTGCCACCCTGCCTAAAAGGGAAATCAGATGCGGCTTGGGTGAAATAGTAAAGTACGGTGCATTGGACGGCGAAATATATAAAACCCTCTGGCAGAACCGCGACAGGCTGTTCGACCCGGAGTTCTGGGAGGATATAACCGCACCCTGCATACAGCACAAGGCTGACGTTGTCGCAGGGGATGAGAAGGACTTGAACGGCTTGAGGAAAACCTTAAATTTAGGGCATACTACGGGTCACGCCTTCGAGCTGTATTATAAACGCAAATCGCACGGCGAGTTTGTGCTTATAGGTATGTATTACGAACTGCTCATTGCCCAAAGCAAGGGCGTTTGCGGCGGCGAGTATGCGCAAAATTTAAAGACGCTCATTCGCAAAGTTATCAAAAATATTCCTGCCTATGCGGATATGGGGCAGGCGGCTCTTGTTGCCAAGTTCGACAAAAAGAACGACGAGCAGACCACTGTGTCGATGATTGTCCCCGCCGTCGAGGGTAGGTGCGAGGAGATTAAAATGCCTTTAGGCAAATACGCACAGGCAATCGGCGAATTAGCCGAAACTATAAAGGAGAAAAAATGATTAAGCTTGCAGTAGTGGGCAAGGACGTATCCAAATCGGCAAGTCCGCAGATACATCTTTTCATTGCAGAAAAATTAGGCGTGGAAATTTCATACGACAAGCTCTCCATTCCCGAAGAGCAGTTTGAAGAGCGAATAGAGGGTTTATTAAAAGAGTACGACGGAATGAACTTTACCATACCTTATAAGCTCACCGTAATCCCCCATCTCAGAGAAATTGTAGGCGACGCGAAAGCGTTCGGTGCGGTAAACACGGTTGTTTCCGAAACTTTAACCGGTTACAACACCGACGGCTTGGGCTTTATGCAGATGCTGAGTGCCGCAGGGATAGAGGTACAGGGTAAAAAGGTTCTGCTTTTAGGCGCAGGCGGCGCAGGCAGAAGCGTAGCTAAAAAGCTGCTTGACGGCGGTGCGCAAGTAGAAATCTACGACAGATTTACCCAAAACGCAATAAACGTAGCGGGCGAGTTTGGAAACATTGCCGTACTTGACGAGGTCGTACCCCACAAGGTAGACGTAATAATAAACGCAACGGGCGTAGGTATGCACAAGACGGAGGGTATCTCCCCCGTAAACCAAGAGGTGTTAAAGCTTACCGACACGGCGGTAGATTTAATCTACGTACCTGCTCAAAGCGAGTTTTTAAGACTTGCCGATAACCTCGGCAAAAAGACCTTGAACGGTGCGTCAATGCTCTTTTATCAGGCATATTATTCCGACTGCTACTACTTCGGCTTAACGCCCGACCCGACAGTTGCGGCAAAGCTGTACGAAGAGTACGCAAAGATTTATTAAGAGGGGAAGAAAAGATATGAAATTTTTATTCATCAACGGCGTAAACCTCAATATGACGGGTATCCGCGAAAAGGGTGTTTACGGCACCGAAACGTTGGAAGAGATTAATAAGTATATCGCTCAGAAACTGCAGGGCGACGAGTGCGAGTTCTTCCAGAGCAATATTGAGGGGGAAATCTGCACTGCAATTCATACTGCAAAGGCAGACGCAATCATTTTAAACGCAGGTGCTTTCACCCATTACAGCTATGCAATCCGCGACGCAATCGCGTCGGTAAAAATTCCCGTAGTCGAGGTACATATGTCCAACGTACACGCAAGGGAGGAGTTCAGGCGCAATTCCGTCTTAACCCCCGTGTGCAAGGGCGAAGTGCTCGGCTTCGGTAAAGACAGCTACGTTTTAGCTGCGGAGAGTTTCAAGCTGTGAACGTCGTACTCTGTGGAATGATGGGCTGCGGCAAAACAGCAGTATCCGAGGTATATTCTAGGCTTTACGGCGTTAAAAAGGTGGACACCGACGAGGTAATAGTAGAGCGTCACGGCGAGATTAACGCTATATTTGCAAACTTCGGCGAGGAAAAATTCAGGGATATTGAAACGGAAGTAACTAAGGAAGTTGCTTCAACGTATGACAATGCGGTAATATCCCTCGGCGGCGGTTGCGTTCTCCGCAGTGAAAACGTTACGGCATTAAAAAAGAGCGGGAAAATCTTCTACCTTCGCACTAAAGCGGAGACGATAATAAAAAGGTTAAAGGGCGACAGCACCCGTCCACTTTTACAGGGTGATTTAGAAGAGAGGGTAAACAGCATTTTATCCAAACGCTCTTCCGTCTACGAGGGCGTAGCAGACTGCGTTATAGATACCGACGGCTTGACTCCTGAAGAGATTGCAAAAAAGATAAGGACTGAAATTTTATGAAAACCGTGCTGATAACGGGCGGAACAAAGGGCATAGGCAAGTCAATCGCGCAAGAATTTTTGCAAAACGGTTACGAGGTAATTTTAAACTACTGCCACGACGAGGAGACGGCGTTAACCACCCAGGCGGAGTTCAACCAACAGGGTTATTGCCCCGTGCTTATGAGGGCAGACGTGTCCGACGAAGGGCAGGTCAAGGAGATGTTCAAGGAGATCTTCCGCATCTACGGCAAGGTAGACGTCCTTATAAACAACGCAGGTATTTCAAAGATTAGGGTCATACAGGAAACCTCTTTATACGACTTCGAGCAGATTTTTAACGTAAATATCAAAGGCGTATTCTTATGCAGCAGGGAGGTAGTAGACAGTATGATTTGCTCCGGCGGCGGCTGTATAATCAATATCTCCTCAATTTGGGGAGAGGTAGGCGCGAGTTGCGAGGTGGCGTACTCAGCTTCAAAAGGTGCGGTAATAGCCTTTACTAAGGCTCTTGCCAAGGAGCTTGCTCCCTCATATGTGCGTGTGAACAGCGTTTCACCGGGAGTTATAGATACCGAGATGAACTCTCACTTATCCGAAATAGAGACTGAGGAGCTTATTTCCGAAATTCCCTTAGGTCGTATGGGTACGGGCGAGGACGTGGCGAAAGCCTGTCTATTCCTTGCCCAAAACACCTATGTCACGGGCGAAGTCCTCTCCGTCGGCGGCGGCTTTGCAAAATAAAACGGGTTTAATGATTTAACGTAAAACTATCCCTCAACAAATTTTTCACGAAAAATTTCAAAAACTTTGCCAAAAATAAAGGAAAACGGAAAATTTTTTCGTATATATAAAGTGAAAATGGATAAATTCGATTGCATAATTCAAAACCGTTACGACTTAGAGGACAGGTACCTCTCGCCTTTTGCCGCCAAATCGGCAGACACAAAGGGCAGGGCACACCCCGAAACCCCGTGTGAAATGCGCACGGAGTATCAGCGTGACCGCGACAGAATTATATACAGCAAGGCGTTTATCCGTTTAAAGAATAAGACTCAAGTCTTTTTCTCGCCGGAGGGCGACCACTACGTGACCCGCTTAACCCACACCTTGGACGTCTCTCAGATTGCCAGGTCTTTGGCAAGGGCGTTGAGCCTTAACGAAGATTTAGCAGAGGCAATCGCCTACGGTCACGACTTGGGTCATACCCCTTTCGGGCATAGCGGAGAGCGGATTCTTTCAAAACTCTCCCCCACGGGCTTCAAGCATAACGAGCAGTCGGTAAGGGTTGTAGACGTGTTGGAGAAGGACGGAAAGGGCTTAAATTTAACCTACGAGGTCAAAGACGGCATATTAAACCATAAAAAGGGGTTAACCCCTGCCACGCTGGAGGGTATGTGCGTAAACATAGCCGACAGAGTCGCCTATATAAATCACGACTTAAACGACGCAATCCGTGCAGGCATATTAAAGGCGGACGATATCCCCAAAGACGTTATAGAGGTGCTGGGTTCTTCTTCGAGGGAGAGGATAAACACAGCCGTGTCCTCCGCTTACAGAACGAGTGTGGGCAAGCCGTTTGTTGCTTTAGGTGAAGAGGTAGAAAGGGCAAGCGAAAAGCTGAGGGCGTTCATGTTTGAAAACGTATACCTCACAAAGTTTGCAAAGGAAGAGGAGGAGAAAGCGGAGAGAATGTTATCCGCACTCTACTCCTATTACGAAAAGCACCCCGAAGCTCTCCCCGAAACCTTTATTAAATTAATGGATAATTATAAAAAGGAACAGGTCATCTGCGACTATCTCTCCTCAATGACGGACAGGTACGCGGTTTACACCTTTAACCGCATATTCGTACCCAAGGGCTGGAATTTTACAGACGAACAGAATTAGTATTCATTTATAGATGAGCGGAATTGACAAGGAGTTCATAAGAACTTTAAAGGAAAAAGTTAATATCGTAGAGATTGCGGAAAGCTACTTTTCTATGGAAAAGAGGGGGGCAAGCTATTGGGCTTGCTGTCCCTTTCACCACGAAAAGACCCCTTCCTTTTCCATTAACGAGGCAGGGCAGTTCTACCATTGCTTCGGTTGCGGAGTGTCGGGCGACGTCATACGCTTGGTCTGCGAGATGGAGTCGCTCGAATTTATGGGGGCGGTAAAGATGCTCTGTGAAAGGGCGCAAATCCCCCTGCCCGAGATGGCGGAGGACGACGGACGGGCGGCAGAGCTGAAAAAGAAAAAGGATACTATACTTAAAATATTAAACGATTGCGCACACTTTTATTTGAACAACCTCTCCTCAGGCAAGGCAGAGGCGCACGTAAAATATATATTAAAGAGACAAATACCCCCGAATATGGTGCGAACGTTCGGTTTAGGTGCCAGTCTTAACTTCGACGATTTGCCTCGGTTTTTACTCTCAAAGGGCTATACAAAGCAGCAGATAATTGAGAGCGGAGTGGTAAACGAGGCTAACGGCAGGCTCTCCGACGCGCAGGGCGGAAGATTAATATTCCCCATCATCAATTCCTACGGCGAGGTCATAGCCTTCGGCGGCAGGGTATTGAAAAAGACAGATTTCGGTAAATACGTAAACACAAGGGATACGCTTGTATTCAGCAAGCGCAACAACCTCTACAACATAAATCTTATAAAAAAGCTGAAGCGTACTACCACGGTTAAAGATTTAATTATGGTAGAGGGATATATGGACGTAATATCTCTGTACAGCGCAGGGTTTAAAAACGTCGTGGCGAGTATGGGTACCTCTTTCACTCACGAGCAGGCAAAGCTTATTAAAAGGTACGTAGATACCGTCTACATCAGTTACGACGGAGACGCCGCAGGGCAAAACGCCAACCTTAAGGGTATGGATATATTAAAGGACGAGGGGTTAAACGTCAAGGTGGTACCCCTTCCTGAAGGGCTGGACCCCGACGACGTAATTAAGCAGCAGGGCACGGAGGGTTATCAAAAGTGCCTTGACGCGGCAATGCCGCTGATAGACTATAAGCTTAAAATCGTTATGGGCAAGTACGACGTGTCGGACACGGTGGACAAGCGTTCCTGCATTGCCGAGGCGTTGGACGTTGTTAAAACGGCTGACACGGAGACGGAGAAAGAGGAGCTTTTAAAGCAACTCCGTGCGCAGACGGGCGTATCGCTTGAGGCGTTGAAAAAAGACTTAAACGCAAAACGCCCCGAAAAGCCCGTTAAAAGTACGCCGCCCCCTCAAAAAAAGGACACGGCAGACGTCATTCAAAGGGCGTCGCGGTTTGTAATTGCAGGGCTGTTGTTTGACGAAGATTATGCCAAAGACGTGGATATATCCTCCATAAAGTTCGCTTCAGACGTGCATATAATCATAGCAAAGTACATCCGAAGCAAACGGCTTATGGAAGAGCAGATACGCTTAAGCGAGCTTTTCGACTTCTTCGACGCCGACACCCCCGAATATGAAGAGCTTTCAAGGATTTTGGATTATGCAGACGGAAGCGGCTTAGAGGGTGAGGTAGGTGAAAAGTACTTCAACGACTGTATTATAAAGCTTAAAATCAATGCAATCGACGAGGAGATAGCAGCTTTAACCAAGAGCCTTGCAGGTGTTGAAGATTTATTGGAAAGGGCAAAGATAGCCCAAAAGATTAACGAATTAGCAAAACAAAAAGAGAAAATCAAAAGTAGGTGAAAAATGAGTATATCCGATCAGAAACTTAACGAAATTTTAAAGCAGATTATCGACGCGCACTCCTTCAAGGGTGCGATAACAACCAACGCTCTGTGCGACGTGTTGGAGAAGTACGACACGACTCCGGCGCAGGTTGACTACGTTTACAAGTCGATTGCGGAAGTGGGTATTCAGATTATTGATGAAGCCGAGAGGGATAAGGAGCTATACGAACAGGCTCTCTCCGACATCAGCCTGGACGACCCCGTTAAAATGTATTTAAAGGATATAGGCGAGGTTCCCCTGCTATCTGCGGACGACGAAATCGAGTTGGCTAAGCGCATACAGGAGGGCGACGCAGAGGCTAAAAAGAAGCTCTCCGAGGCAAACTTAAGGCTCGTCGTATCCATTGCAAAGCGTTACGTCGGCAGAGGTATGCTCTTTCTTGATTTAATTCAGGAGGGCAACATGGGTCTTATGAAGGCGGTAGAAAAGTTTGACTACGAAAAGGGCTTCAAGTTCTCAACCTATGCAACGTGGTGGATAAGACAGGCAATAACCAGGGCTATTGCGGATCAGGCAAGAACCATTCGTATCCCCGTGCATATGGTCGAAACAATCAATAAATTGACCAGAGTTTCAAGGGTATTATTGCAGACCTTAGGGCGTGAACCCACCCCCGCTGAAATCGCAGCGGAGATGAACGTATCCGAAGAAAGGGTAAGGGAAATTCAGAAGATTGCTCAGGACCCCGTCTCGTTGGAAACGCCTATAGGCGAGGAGGAGGATTCCCACCTCGGCGACTTTATCGAGGACGACAGGGCAATAACCCCTTCGGACAGCGTTTCTTCGACAATGCTCAAGGAAACGCTCATAAGCGTGTTAAGCACCTTAACCCCTCGTGAGGAAAAGGTTTTGCGACTTCGCTACGGCGTAGACGACGGAAGACCCAGGACGCTCGAAGAGGTGGGCAAGGAATTCAACGTAACCAGGGAGCGTATCAGGCAGATTGAGGCTAAAGCTTTAAGAAAGCTCCGTCATCCTTCACGTTCCAAGCATTTAAAGGACTTCCTCGACACCTGATGGGCAGGATAGAGGAAATCTGCTCCTATATCGATAACTCGAACAGCTTTGCGGATATCGGCTGCGACCACGGCTATTGCACCTTGCACGCCTTAAAGAGCGGTAAGTGTCAGCGTGCCGTAATTTCAGACGTATCGGCAAAGTCGCTTGCAAAAGCGGAAAGACTGCTTTCAAGCTATATCGAACAAGGCAGGTGCAAATCTGTCTGTTGCGACGGACTGCAAAAAATCGACAGCGATTGCGAGCAAGTGCTTATTGCAGGTATGGGCGGTATGGAGATAATAAAGATATTGACCGAGGGGTTCATTCCCCAAAGGTTTATTCTCCAGCCTATGAAAAATGCAGAGGAACTGAGAAAGTTTTTAATTGCAAACGGTTGTAAAATCACCGCCGACGATATCTTTTTCGATAATAATTATTACTTTATCGTAAAAGGTGAACGTTCAGGCGGAACTTTAAGCTATAGCGAAGAGGAGTATGCTTTCGGTAAAGACAGCTTAAATAACCCCGTGTTTAAAGAGTTTGCGCAAAAAGAGGTGGAAAAGCTCTCCGCATATAACGTAAACTCTGCACTAGATGAAAAGATTAATTTTATAAAAAAGGCGGCAAGGCTTAAATGACGGTTGAGGAAATATTACATATTTTAGAGGAGCGTATCGCTCCCGTCGCCCTGTCGGACGAGTTCTGCGCAAAGTACAAGATGTACGACAACAGCGGCATTATTATCAACTGCGCAAAAGAGGTTACGGGTGCGTTATTCTCCCTTGACTTTTCGGAGGAAGCTGTTAACAGGGCAATTGAAAGGGGGTATAACCTTATTATCACCCATCACCCTGCAATCTACGGCGGAATTAGCCGCATAGATATAACCCAAGACCCCAAGTCAAGGGCAATCGAAAACTGCATTAAAAACGGTATTTCGGTCATTTCAATGCACCTTAATTTTGACGCTGCACCGCATGGCATAGACTATTATTTAATGTGTGGGTTAGGCGGAAAGGACGGCAAGGTCTGCGCTACGGTGCCGAACGGCGGTTACGGCAGGGTTTACGAGATAGAACCTGTAACGGTAAATGAATTATTAAAAAGGGTATCTGCCGAATTTAAAACGCACAGGGCGGTTTATCACGGCAATGAAAACATAATAATAAACAAAGTCGGCTCCTTCTGCGGTGCAGGCTTCGACGATACGAATATGCACTTTAGCATAGATAACGGCTGTAATCTCTTCGTTTCGTCCGACTTAAAGCACCATGAGATAACCCAACTCGTTGAAAGGGGTATCGGCGTGTTACATCTTACGCATTACAGTGCAGAGAGCTACGGCTTTAACAGAATTTACGAAGATATAAAAGAAAGTATAAAAATACCTTCGTCGTATTTTTTCGACGAAAGGTTTGCATAACGGGAGGAAATATATATGTCACAAATTTCACAGCTTCTGCTCTACCAGGAAAAGGATTCCGAGCTTTTAAAGCTAGAACAGGAAGTTTCGGCTTCGGAAGAGCGTAAAAAATTTATGCAGACGCAGAGCTTTATGAAAAAGGCATCGGAAAAATTAGACCAGCTTGACGCAAAGAGCAACGGTCTTTTAACCCGCCTTGAGACGCTTGAACAAAACTATAATGAGATTGCGGAAACGTTAAAGGACTTTGAACATCTTGACGAACTTGTAGAAGGTGGAGCAGACGTCTCTTTCTACCAGCGTAACGCGTCTAAGATTGCAGAACAGTTAAGGTCGCTTAAAGCCGAAATAAACACGTTGATTGCGGCAGCTAAAGAGACGACGGAAGAGTATCAGGCTTTAAAGAAAAAGGTCATTCAAACCCAGAAGCAAATTCCTGAAATAGACGCGGCATACAAGGAGTATAAAAAGACAAAGCAGGTTGAAATGGACGAGGTTTCCGCACACCTTGCCTCTCTTGCAACTTCGATTGACCCCGAAGTATTACGCAAATACCAGGTTAAACGGTCAGAGCGGATTTTCCCCATTATCTGTGAGATAAGAAACGACAGATGCTCTAAGTGCGGTATAGAGCTTTCGATTGCAGACAAGGATAAAACGGCAGGGGGTAGCATTGTAGAGTGCGAAAACTGCCATAGATTTCTTTACAGAAAGGTATAAAAAACGTACAAAAAAAGCGTAACTAAAATGGATTATTCAGAAAAACTTCTTGCGATTTTCGGCGATAGCATTGCCAACGGCTCGGGCAATTATGAGTTCGGAGTTGGCGAATATTTACAAAAAGATTTAGGATTTCAGCTTAAAAAGTATACCGTCGGCGGTGCAAGGGTAGGCTTTAAACAGGGTAAAAATTGGGTTATAGAGCAGGTTAAAAAGGCAATAGCCGAGGGAATAACACCCGACTATATCGTATTTAACGGCTTTACCAACGACTGCAATATCTCCGACGGTGCCACCGTACCGGACGTGCCTTTGGGTGAAATAAGCGAGGGATATTCGGGTTTTGATATCAATAAGGTAACTAAGCAAGATACCTTCAGCTACTGTTTTGAAACTATTCTTTATACCTTTATGACGGCTTTCCCCAAGGCAAAAATTCTCTTCTTCCGCCCCCACAATATGGGCAGAAGGGACGATAAACTGCAAAAGCTGTACGGCGAAAGGGCATTAACTCTTTGCAGAAAGTGGGGTGTTGCCTACGTGGATATCTATTCCGAAAGCGGTATGAACACCTTTTTGGAGAGCCATAGGGATTTGTTCACTTTCGACAGCTACGGCTGGGGTAAGGGCGACTGCACCCACCCCAACGCTTTAGGTTACGAGCTTAAGTATATGCCGCTTATCGAGGCAAAGATAAAGGAGTTATAACTATGAAAGTATTATTGATTAACGGAAGTACTCACAAAGACGGAACGACGAACGCCGCACTGGAAACTATAGTAAAGGAATTGAAAGCACAGGGTGTGGACAGCGAAGTGGTATGTTTAGGCACCGCCGCAGTGCATAGCTGCATGGGTTGCGCAAGCTGTCAAAAGACGGGCAAATGCGTATTTGACGACGACCCCGTAAACGCAATCGGGCAAAAGGTCAAGGAGGCTGACGGCTATATCTTCGCCGCACCCGTTCACTACGCCTCACCCGCAGGCGCAATGGTCGCGCTTTTAGACAGGCTTTTCTACGCATACGGCAAGCATATGAAGTTCAAGCCAGCCGCAAGCGTGGTGGCAGCACGTAGGGCAGGTACGACGGCTTCATACGACGTACTCAACAAGTACATACAGATTAACTCAATGCTTCAGGTTCCTTCCACCTATTGGAATATGACCTTTGGCGCAAACGCCGCGCAGACGGCAGACGATTTAGAGGGCATAACCATAATGAGGGCAATCGCCTCTAATATGGTATGGCTATTAAAACTGCTTGACTCTGCAAAGGGTACCGAGCTTGAAAAACCCGTAATAATCGATAAGGTAAAGACCAACTTTATAAGATAAATATGTTTAAGTCAAACCGCCGTCCGAAACATAATCGGACGGCGGTTTTATCTATAAACTAAAAAAATTAAAAATCCTAAAAAAACACTTGACAATAACTGTATCTGTTGTATAATAACAGTAGAAACACTTGACGATCGGTGAAATTAATGCGCATTCTTTTAGACTTGGAAAAAGGTCCCATTTACGAACAGATAAAGGGGCAGATAAAGGAACAGATTTTAAGCGGCAGTCTGGCTCCCAATGAGATGCTGCCATCAATTCGTATGCTCGCAAAGGAGTTGAAGGTGGGGATAATCACGGCAAAACGTGCCTACGACGACCTTGCCTCGGAGGGCTTCACCTATTCCGTACAGGGCAAGGGCGTGTTCGTCGCAAATATTACAAGGGAGAAGATAGACGAAATTTCATATAGTGAAATAGAAAAGCAATTGCGGCTTGCAGTTCAGGCGGCTAAGCTTAGCGGTCTGCCTAAAGAAAAATTCACCGAAATAGTAGAAAAAGTGTGTAGCGAGGAAAAATTATGAATAACGGTCTTGAAATCAAAAATTTGACGGTTGACCTTGGCGGTTTTAAGCTCGATAATATCAACCTTGATATAAGGCAGGGCGCAATAACGGGGCTTATCGGCAAGAACGGCGCAGGTAAAACAACGCTAATAAAGACGTTAATGCGCCAGTACAACGCTACCAGCGGCAAGATTTTATATAACGGCAAGAGCTTTGCCGAAAACGAGGTGGAGATACTCTCCAAAATCGCCTGTGTGTTCGACGCTCCGCATTTCAATACTTTTGTCAAGCCCAAAAAGCTGGTTAAAATATATCAAAGCTTTTACCCTGCATTCGACTTGCAGAAGTACAATGCGCTTATGGAAAAATTCAACCTGCCGTCGGATAGGCGAATTACCAAGTATTCTCTAGGTATGCAGCGTAAGTATTGCCTTATTTTAGCCCTGTGTCAGGGTGCGGATATTCTGATTTTAGACGAACCCACTTCGGGAATAGACCCTTTTGACAGGGGAGAGGTGGTGTCGCTCATTCAGGAATTTATGCTTGACGAGAGCAAGACGGTATTATTCTCCACCCATATCACCGAAGATCTGGACAAGATTGCCGACTATATAGTTATGATGGACGAGGGCAAGGTAACGCTAAGCGAGGATAAGGAAACGCTTGCCGAAAGGTACCGCCTCGTGCAGACTGACGAACTCACCGAAGAGATGGAAAAGTGTGCTATAGGCGTGAAAAAGAGTATGTTCGGCTATACCTTTATAACTACCGACAAATCACTTTCGGGTGAGAATATAAAAAGTAAAACTCCAACAATCGAAGAACTGTTCGTTCACTTAACCTACGACAAGACTAATCCATACAGTGCGTTATCGGGAAGTGGTGCGGACAGCAAAGATATATTCGGTTTATAAAAAGGGTACAATATGAAAAAGTTTTTCTCTCTTACAAATAGTTCAATGTCTAATACGCTTGGCTTTTCTAAATTATCGGCTGTATTCATTCTTTTTTTGATTATGCTTACTCTTACGGAAGGTACCGTACCTGTTTTTGAAGGATTAGGGCTGGTGTTTGGCATAGGCTCTTTTGCTATATCGTCTGCCTTTTGCGGTAAAACTACACTTTTAAGGATTGTGCCGATAAGCTACAAAAAAAGAGTGATATATTATTATCTGGATATCGTAATATTTACTCTGTTAGGTTTAATAATTTTTTTGGTTGGCATACTCATTATTTTCGGAATTTTTGGTGCGATTGCATTTTTAGCTACAGGCGAAAGTATCTTTGTTGCTGAAAAAACCGAAGCCATCGCAAACCTCTCCGCAAACGCATACCTGTTTTCTTTCTTTAAGTCGGTTTTAATGTTTGCAGTGCTGTCCGCAATTGTGCGTTTAGAAAAGACAAAGCATTTTTTAATTGCAGTGGCGTCATTTATTGCCGTATATATTGGCGGCAGCGTGCTTTTGGCAAACCTCGTACAGACGGGCGCAAGCGGTTTTGTTCTCCGTGCAAAAATTTACGAGCTGTTTGAAACTCTGCCCCTGCCCTGGCTTGCAGTCGTGCTCTGCGCAGTGTTGGCAGTCGGTGCGGCAGTCGGCTCGGTACTCTTCGTCATATCCAAGGAAAAGCCCAAAGAGTTTTAAAATTAAATACGTTTAAGTTAAAGTGCCGTCCGCAATCATTTGCGGACGGCACTTTCATTCACACAATATAAAAGGCGGTACTTAGTTT
>JBJEVD010000047.1:0-5803 GCA_051884175.1 Candidatus Coproplasma sp. | reverse complement strand
CGTGGAAGCCCTCTTCGTCAGCCTCCCTTGCCATTCTGTCGTACATATCCGTCCACTCAGCATTTTCGCCCTCTGCTGCGTGGAGAAGGTTTTCAGCAGTATTGCCAAGCTCGCCCAATGCCTTAAACCAAAGCTTTGCATGTTCTTTTTCGTTCTCGGCAGTCTGCAAGAAGAGTGCGGCTATCTGCTCGTAACCGGCCTTTTTTGCAACGGAAGCAAAGTAGGTGTACTTGTTTCTCGCCTGGGATTCGCCGGCGAAAGCTTCCCACAAGTTCTTTTCCGTCTTGGTGCCTGCGTAAGGGTTCTTAGCTTCCTTAATTTCTACAAACTTTTCCTTGGGCTGTTTGCAGACGGGGCATTTCTCGGGTGCTTCCTCACCTTCGTGTATGTATCCGCATACTGTGCATTTCCATTTCTTCATTGTTTTTACCTCTTTATTTTTTTGATTTTCGTTAAATTTTATCGAGTTAAGCAGAGCATTCACTACGTCTAAAGGTATATCGGGATAACCCTTTATACTCTCTAAAAATTCCCGTGTATTTGCGCTCTGGGGGAGCATAAAACCTGCCTCTCTGCACAAATCTTCCGCCATCAGGCGAGAGGACTTTTCAATCGCAACCGCCAACACTTCGGGCAGTTGCGAGGCTATATTTTCCGCCTTAGCCTTATTTTGAACTAAAGCCCTTAACGCCTCTACCACCTTTTCTTCTTTAGGCTGTTGAGGGAGCAACTCTTTAGGTACTAACGAGATTGCACTTGAAGGGCAAGCCTCGGCACACGCTCCGCAACCTATACATTTATCCGTATCTATAATACTGTTCTCCGTATCGGTAGCACCCGTAGGGCAGACGTATAGACAGAGACAGTCTTTGGTACAGAGCCTTAAATTTCTGACTGCATATTTATCCGCCATTATTTTCCCCTCCTTTCAACCTTTTCAAATTTCCAGTCAGGCACTTTGCAGACGGGGCAGAGCTTTGGCGGCTCGTTCCCCACGTACACAAAACCGCAGACCGTGCAGACGTAAACGCCCGTGTTTTCAAGCATTTTATCGCCTTCGGTTCTATAGCGTAATAGGAGAGACTGCAACATTCTCGTAACCTTTTCCGCCCATACCTGACAGCGCAACGCACCCCTGTCGGGCTGCTTTCCTGCAACTACGTTTCCGTAGGGGAACCCCGACGATAAGTCCTGTTCAATCAGCTCAAGAAGTTTTTCATAACTTGCCACGTCTTCAGGCTGTGCCTTGGAGCGGAAAAACTCTGATAACTTTTTAAAGTTTTCACTCTCTTTGGGGAGATACTGCTTTTCACACCCACGGGCAAGGTTAGAGCAGATTATGCTCATCTCCATTGCGGAAAGTTCCTTTTCCGTATGGGGCTTTTCTATCGCTGTCTGCGCATTGTTTTCTTCCTTTAGTTTAAAGGCATCTCTGCCTGCACCGCAGAGCGGACAGACAAAATCTTGCGGCAGTTCGCCGTCGGTTTTATGGACGTAGCCGCAAACCGTACAGATATATTCTTTCATTCTACGCCTCCTTTTATTCAATTATAGCGTATTTATCTTTTGCTTTCCGTGACAAAATCACAAACTTAATTATCTCCGCACTTACCGTGACCGCAGCCGTGACTTCCGCATGAATGTTCTTCACCATGGTCGTGGTGATGATGGTCGCAGTGAACGTCGGGATTATAATCGAGCTTACCCGTTATAAATGCCTCTACCGCCTCGTCTGCATTGCCGCAAACTCCGCCGTATAGCTTTACTCCTGCCTGACTTAACGCCATTTGCGCACCGCCGCCTATACCTCCGCATATAAGGACGTCTGCATTGATATCAGCAAGCAAACCCGCTAAGGCTCCGTGACCCGTACCGTTGGTATCGATTATCTGCGAGCTAACGACTTTTCCGTCCTCAATATCGTACACCTTAAAGGTCTGCGTATGCCCGAAATGCTGAAAGATTTCTCCATTTTCGTAAGTTACTGCAATTCTCATAATATTATCTCCTTTTTCCAATTTAACTTGGCTTTGAATTTTTCTTTTTATACAGTTCATTTTATAACAATAGTCCGTGTTTCCGTTGCAAAGGCAGTATTTGCCTCCCTCAATTTTAATAGGGCAGCCTGCAACCAATGCCTTGGCAATCTTTTTTCTTGCGCTGTCGTAAATGCTCTGCACGGTAGTTCTGCCCACCCCCAATTGAGTTGCACACTCTTCCTGAGAAAGACCTTCGTTGTCGATAAGGCGAATAGTCTCATATTCGTCTACCGCCAACAAAACGGGTTGTCCAACGTTCTCGCCGTCAGGGACAAACGTACTCACTTCGGGGAAGTGACAAACTCTTCTCTCTTTTGTCGGTCTTGCCATATTTTCACCTCGGTATTATTATAAAACAGTTTTTGACATATGTCAATAACTCTTGACATTTTTTTGTTACGGCATTATAATTAACGTAGTTATGAATTACTTAACCTATTTACCCGTCTGGAATAAATTGACGGGAGAACAACAGGAAACCCTTCTAAATTCAGCTTTTGAAAAATCTTTTACAAAAGGCGAGATACTGCACAGCGGTTCGGCTGACTGCACGGGGCTGATACTTGTAATCAAGGGGCAGTTGCGTGCTTTTACCATATCCGACGATGGAAGAGAAATAACCCTCTATAGACTTTTTGAAAGGGATGTGTGCCTGTTTTCCGCCAGCTGTATGCTAAACAGCATACAGTTCGATATTGCGCTATCCGCTGAAAAGGACACTAAAGTTTTAGTCATTCCCTCAGACGTGTATAAGGGTATAATGGGCATTTCCGCACCGCTTGCAAACTACACTAACGAGCTTATGGCAACACGTTTTTCGGACGTAATGTGGCTTGTCGACCAGATTATGTGGAAGAGCTTTGATAGACGGCTTGCAACCTTTTTAATAAATGAAGCAAATATCGAAGGAACAAATAAACTTAAAATAACCCACGAGGTTATTGGCAACCATTTGGGAAGCCCAAGGGAAGTAGTTACGAGAATGTTGAAATATTTTGTTAGCGAGGGGTTGATTGCCCTATCCCGTGGAACAATTGAAATTTTAGATATGCAAGGACTTGAACAAATTGCAGAAGGATAAAATAATAGCGTTGAGTTTCGCAAAACTCAACGCTATTTTAATTAGTCTTCTTTGCTGAATTGGTCTTTGCCTACGGCGCACAAGGGACATACATAATCTTCGGGAAGATCTTCCCACTTTGTGCCGGGAGCAATTCCGTTTTCGGGTTCGCCCGCCTCTTCGTCATAGACGTAACCGCACACGTCGCATACGTATCTCATTTTCGTTACCTCCTTATTTTTAATTATCCATTCCGCAAGGGAGTGATTTTTCAATTAACGCTTTATCCTTTTTCAAAGCCTCGTAATAGCGGTATCCGCCTGCAAAGTTGTAGGCTTCAAACCCGTTGCCTTCAAGTATTCGGCAGGAAATATAACTGCGTAAACCGCTTTGGCAGATGACGTACACGGGCTTAGATTTATCCAACTCGTGAAGCCTTTCACGCAGTTCGTCAACGGGAATATTTTTAAAACCTTCAATATGTCCCCTTGCAAATTCTTTTGCCGTCCTTGTGTCGAGCAGGATTACGTTATTATTATTTATAAACCATTCTTCGTCCTCTATAAACCACTGTTTAACAATTCCGTCTTTTATATTTTCAATCATAAACCCTGCCATATTGACGGGATCTTTGGCTGAAGAATAGGGCGGTGCGTAGGCTAAATCAAGCTCTGCAAGCTCATACGCCTTAACCCCTGCACGAATTGCCGTTGCAAGCACGTCTATGCGCTTATCCACTCCGTCGTAGCCCACAATCTGCGCACCTAATAATCTATAAGTGCCTTTCTCAAACAGCACTTTCATAGTCATAGTTTTTCCGCCGGGGTAGTAACCTGCGTGGCTCATAGGGGATAAAATAACCTTATCGTAATCTATCCCTGCCTGTTTTGCCATATTCTGGTTAATTCCCGTAGACGCCGCAGTCAAGCTGAAAACCTTTATTATAAAGCTGCTCTGACCGCCTGAATATTCACTTTCTTTGCCACAGATATTGTCTGCCGCAACCCTGCCCTGTTTGTTTGCAGGACCGGCAAGGGATATCAGCGCATCGTTCCCCGTTACGAAGTTTTTGATCTGCACGGCGTCGCCCACGGCGTATATATCGGGAACCGAAGTTTCCATTTTCTCGTTCACGACTATACTGCCCTTTATGCCAAGCTTTAACCCTGCCTCTTTTGCAAGGTGCGTGTCGGGCGAAACGCCTATTGCAAGTATAACCATATCTGCGGTTATGCTGTTGCAACCTTTAAGTTTAACTGTAGTATTGCCATCAAATTCTTCTATCCCCTCTACCCTGCGGTTGAGCAGAAGATTAATTCCCTTTGCCCTGACTTCTGCGTGAATAAAGGAAGCCATATCGTAGTCGAGCGGAGTTAAAAGCTGTGAACCGCCCTGAACGATTGTAACGTCCATTCCGAGTTCTTTTAAGTTTTCCGCAACCTCTATGCCGATAAAACCGCCTCCTGCAATTACTGCGGATTTGGGTTTATTTTCTTCCACGTACTGTCTTATAGCAAGCGTATCTTCCACGGTGCGGAGCGTGAACACGTTGCCCTTTGACGTCTTTTCAAAAGGCGGCTGAATGGGTTTTGCTCCCGTAGAGATTAAAAGTTTATCGTAAGTCTCTTCAAAAGCAACACCGCTTTCAAGGTCTTTGACCGTTACCGACTTTCTGTCGGGGTTGATTGAAATAACCTCGTGTTTAACACGCATATCCACCCTAAAACGGGAGTAAAAGCTTTGGGGCGTCTGCAAGGTTAAATCGCCTTTATCTTCAATTACTCCGCCTATATAGTAGGGTAAACCACAATTTGCATAGGAAATATAGCCCGACTTTTCAAAGACTATAATCTCCGCCTTTTCGTCAAGCCTGCGTATTCTCGCCGCAGCCGTAGCACCGCCTGCCACACCGCCAATTATTACAACTTTCATTTATTTAACCACCTTTCCGCTATATGAAGATATACCGCCTATATTCTTGACGTTAGTATAACCGATTTGTTTTAAATAGGCAACCGCCCTTCCGCTTCTGCCTCCGCTTAAGCAGTAGACGTAGACGGGCGTATTCTTATCTTTAATAGTATCTTCCACCAAACCTATTTTGTCAAGTGGTAAATTAATACTGTTTTCGATATGACCGCCTCGATATTCCTCCTCCGTCCTCACGTCAAGCAATACCGCACCGTTTGTCTTATTAAATTCTGCAACGCCGTCGTTAATGTCGGGGGCGCGTAAAAACGAAAATATTCCCATAGTTTTCTCCTTTTATCTTTTACGCCTTAATTATAACCCCTAATAAAAATTATTTCTGTGACAATATCACCGTTTTACATATAAAAAGACCGAGAGCAGAACTCTCGGTCTTTTTATATGCTATTCGTCGTCTTCAAGGTCGTTGAAATAATCTCTATCAAAAAACTCAGAAAGAGTAATACCTGCACCCTCGCAAAAACTTCTGACCGTTGTAACTTTGGGACACTTCGTTCTTCCTTTCATTAAGTCGTAAATTGCTGAAGGTGATTTCCCTCCGCTTAAACAGGCTTTGCAAACGTTCTTGCCTTTTTCTTCACAAATTTCTTCGATGCGCTTTAAGATAGCTTCGTTTAATTTCATATACCTACCCCTTATCGTGATATACCATAATGATATTCCACGATATTTAGTATATGAAATTAGAAAAACAATCTCTCGTGGAGTTCCACGA
>JBJEVD010000046.1:0-84902 GCA_051884175.1 Candidatus Coproplasma sp. | reverse complement strand
TTCTTGAGATAATGCCGTGAGCAATCGCCATTTTGAATATGCCGTTCAGCAGGGAATAGACTTCGTTGTTTGTCTTGGTCTGTCCCTTCTCTGCAAAGCCGTCAAGCAACTTCTGGCAGTAAGCAGGGGTAATATCCTTTAACTTCATATTTCCGAAATAAGGCTTGATATGCTTGTTGTACCTGTACATATCGTTTTCAAAAGTCTTTGCCGCAACTTTACGCTTTCTGTAGTTGGTAAAGTAGTAGTCTGCAAACTTTTCAAAAGTGGTGGGTACAGCAGTATCTTTCTGTTCCTTGTCGGCATTTTCCAACGCCTTAATAAACTTCTTAACAGCTTCGTCAAGGTCGTTGCTCGATACGGCGATATTTAATCCGCACCTACGGTATCTTATCTCGTAATTTACGTTGTCTTTTCCGCTCTTTCTCTTGCGGCACCTTACGGTGTAGTGGTTAATTCTGAATTGTTCTCTGAATCTCATAGGTATTTTTGAAATCTCCTTTTTAGGTAATTTCAAAAGCACCCTGCTTGAATCTTGTTCTGTCTTGGTTGTTGTTTCCCCGTTCTCTAAAAGTGACGTTAAGGTTTCGTGAGTAATGCTGTCGGAAGCTGCTTGTAGCATTAACCTTACGCCTTCGTCCCTTTTGTCTGCATCGGGAATTTCCTTCAATACGTTTAATAATGTTTCTAATTCCTTATAGTTCATATCCTCCTATTTATTCAATGTCTAAAAAAGCCTATAATCCTGCTGGAGATTGGTTATATTATAAACTGTAAATATCCCGATTACAAGGACATTTACTGTACCAAAACCCAACATTTCCTAGGCCAAAACCCAACATTACCCAACATTTGTGTGCAATTACCCTACATAAACCCACATTTATGCTCATTTATGCTCATTCGTGGTGGGGTTATTAGTGGATTGTGTTGATATAAATCGTCTTAATCTTGTTCAAGGCAACCCATACGGTGCTGATTTGACGACCTACAATCCTACCTATTTCGGGGAAGCTCATTCCTGCCATTCTGCAATTAAGAATAGTTTCGTAGTATTCATTTAATTCAAGCTTTGAAATAACTTTATCCACAGCTCTTTGACTGTCTTCTTCAAAAGTTTTAAGCTCTGTTCTCGGCTCGGTCTTTCTCGTTAAAGCTTCCAAGCTGACATCTCTAATTAACCTACGATACTTCGTTCCTATTACCCTGTTGATAAGGTTATAGCAATGATATTTGATTGTAACCACCTTGCACTTCTTCGTGGTTCGGTAATAGTCGTCTAACCTCTGTCCAAAGTGTTCACAAAGGAATATAGCAACTGTTTGAACTATATCGTAACTATCACTTAAAACGTAACCTTCATTATTCTTGTTCATAACGTCGCTATACAACTTGTGGTTCACCTTAATAGCAAACTCACCTGCGTAACTCGTAAGCCACTTCGTTTCTTTTAGCGAGAGAATCTCTGCCATCGCTAACACGTTTTCAGAAGAAATAACTTCTTCCAACACCTTGAAATTTGTTCTAACTACCTTTGTCATTTGTTTTTACCTCCGTTGGTTTTTGATTTCGACGGGGTAAAAAGGGCATGGGCGGGCTATTATCTAAACTCTCTTATCTTTCTTTTGCCTTGTCAACGCCGTGAATGCCTGTCACCGAAACGGAGTTGACAAGGTAGAACGGCTATGCCAAACTATCCCCTCGAAAGAAAAAACGGAAGTAAATGATATCGTCATCTTTCAAGGTAAAAAATAATCGTCCACCTTTACGATGGACGACAGATGTTAAAATTTAGTTGTTACAGCCACTTTAACACCAAAGATGAAGAAGTGCTCAAGAAAGCAACTCAAATCGATTGTAGGGCAAATTAGAGCCGTTTAACGACGTTTTTTAGAAACAATCGTTTGATTAGATTTTTAGGAAAGGCAGTTTCTAACCATTTTGCTTGCAGTTTAATATAGCTATAAACCGCCTTCCCACTTGTAAAAAAGACAAGCGACCGTAAATCTGTCATTTAGCTATTTTTAGCAATTTAGAACGGAAGGTTTTATAGCATTGAAAAGAACGTTAAAATTACTCCTTACTTGTATAAAGACAAGCGACACACATTACGGTCATTTGCCATTTTTAACCCTATGAATTTTAGCGCCCTGCCATTTATATCAAAGACAAGCGACCGTAAATCTGTAATGTGTGAGTTTCTAACAGTTCAACTACGTTCCCAACTTGTATCAAGACATAGCGACCGTAAAACGCTCATTTGTGAATTTTTAACAAATTAACACGGTTAAAATGCAAGGCAGGGATACTCAAGGAAAACGATTAAAGAGCGACATAAAAGCAAACAAAATGAGCAAGGCGGCAGAGCGGTGTATTTGCAAGCGGTTTAGCGGCAAAACCCGCTCCGCCGCTCTTTGTTCTTTTTATGCTCGGCTCGTTCCCCTTCCCGTCAGCCTGCTCGTTTGCTTGAATGGAAATTCAAAGGGCTTTATGGATACAGCTCTTTCGTTGGATTGCAGTTCTTTCATTCGATTTATCAATCAATAAAAGTGCGGTCGCTTGTCTCGGAAGGGCGGCGCCAGCCGCCCTTCCGCTTGTATCATAGACAAGCGACCGCAAAACGACCATTTGTTAGCTTTTAACATTTTTCTCTGTCTATGCCTGTATCATAGACAAACAACCTGCTAATAAAAAAAGCAGAACAACTCAAAAATTCATATAAAATTTAATAATTGTACAAAAAACGAACATTGAGTCGTTTATAATATGGGTGAAAACAGCCAAGAGGTACACTTATGAGATTTTGCTTTGATATATTTTTAAACCGCTGCTTACAGATGATATAGAAGAGATAAATATTTCTTTTGAAAACATGATTTTAAGTTATTGTTTTGAAAAAATATTGAATTACTGATAATACACAAAGAAATTTATAAATATAAACAACTTTTAAAAAAATAGAATTATTAGTAAATTTTTAAAAATCAATATGCTATACTACAAAAAAGTTGGGGGAACGTCAAATGAAAAGATTGTTGGATAAGATAAAGATAGAACAAGCAGTAATAGAATCGAATAAAGAACGTGTAGAAAGTTTCAATAGAGAACATTGTGTTACGAAAGACACGGAAATAATTATTGTTGGAACGATTACGCCGCCTAAAGCTTGTGGGTATTTTTACACTTCGCCTTATAATTGTATATATGGTTATATTGACGAGGTGAGGAACACGGGTTTAAAAGAATTAAAAAGAAAACTTAAAACTCATTCGACTGCAAAAGACGAAATTGTTGCAACGTTAACACAACAGAAAATTGCCTTTTTAGATGTGATGGAAAAGGTGATTAGAATTAAGGGTAGTTCAGCGGATGACGATATTCAAAATTTTTGTTTGGATTATAATGCCTTTGAGCAAGTCTTTGGGGATCTGTTGGTCAACAAGGGCGTAAAGATTATTTGCAACAGCAGATTGGCGCAGGCTGGTTATAATAGAATCAAAGACGGATTAAAAATTAAAGGTGTTAATCTGCCGGATAGTATATACGTTTCACAAGTGCGGCGTTTGCAAAAACAGTATAAAAAAGATTGGTTGGAAGTGTTGAAAGCCGCATAATGGGTAAACTTGCTATGCAAAACTATTTTAAAGGGGTGTGATTATGGGGAAGAAAGGTCAGTAATATAGATTTTCAATTTTGTATATTTTTAAGATTATAGTAGATTATTCAGATGAAAAGAATCCTTTGGCTCAGGCTGAAATCAAAGAACTCCTTATTAACCAGCTAAATAACAAAAAAACAGTGTACGAATTATTGTGCAATTTTTTATAATTTTATTTGTTGTACGAGTTATAGGACAGAGATTTTAAGGCTCAATATTGACAGTATGGTATACTGATGGTATAATAAAACAAACGAAGGAGGAAAATATTGTGACTAAAGATATTCAAACGGTACTTGATAAATTGAAGGATTTAACTAGTGCGTTAGATAAAGTTAAAGAAAATGGATATAGTGATAAAGACCAAAATATTTTTCATATTTTAAAATTACAGACAAATGAGTTAGCTCATTCGGCATTTATTGCATGGATATTGTCTTCAGAATATGCTAAAATAAGCGGAATTAATGTTGTAGAAAAGTTCTTGGGGCTTCTTTATGATTATATTCCGTCAAAATATGGAGAAATAGTAAATAATAAAACGGTTAAAAGTAATGCAGAAATATTAAACTATAAAAGTAAAGACGAATTTCTTAATTCAATTCAAGTTAAAAACCATGGGTATAAAGTAGAAACCGAATACGTTATAAAAAACAAAGAAAACCGTATTGATGTCCTTTTGGTTTTTGGTGATACAGTTATAGTTATTGAGAATAAAATAGATACTGCTGTGCATGACAACCAATTAGATAGATACATAAACGAAGTGAATAGTAGTATATACGGTAAATATAAAAACAAGATATTCGTTTACCTTTCACCCAGAGCCGCTACAGGTGAATTACCTATGAATATAGGTGGAGATGAAGAATATAACGATAGATACTGTATAATGGATTATAACGCAATTTATGAATTGGTTAATGCAATTAAAGTAAATAATAAATTAATAAGGGATTATAAGAAAATGTTAGAGAAAGATATTTTATTGAACAATAATGATATTAGAGCGCAATGTAAGGATGTTCGTAGAAAATATGCAGAGTTATTAGATTTGATAATGAACTATAATGATAATATTCAAGACGTACTTGAATATGTGAAAGGTTCGTTTGAGGCTAAAGGAATGAGATTATTTTCAGCTAAAAAATCCAATGGTAAGCAGGTTTCTTTTGATTTTTATTCTGAAAAGCTTAAAGATTTTTATAATTACCAAAAAGATAATAATGGTCAATATGTAAAAACAAATGCTGGATATTATCATTGCGGAACTGATGGTGGAAACGTCTTATGTGTTTGGCATTTAGTTCCTGATGAAGTGTATAAAAACAAATCACAACTTCAGAAATTCCCAAAAAGTAAAAAGTTAGTTACTCTGCTTACTTGGGATGAGAGAGATAAGGAATTTGATAAATCTGGTAATTGCATTTGTGATAACGATAAATTATGTAAAAAGACAATCGATGACAGACTAGCTGAGTGTATGAAAAATATTCAGGAATTTGAAAAGGAGCTATAACTCTAAAAAAAATTTCTAAAATAAATCCCCGTCTGTACAATAAATGGTACAGATGGGGATTGTTTTTTGTCCAAATTATGGTATAATATAGTCAAAGATAAGGAAAAAGGAGAAATAACATGGCGAGAAGTGAAAATCAAAAAATTAAGATTTTGAGGCTTTACGAATATCTTAAATCCCATAGTAACGAAGAAGAACCTTGCTCTATGAATGATATTATTAAAGCTTTGGAAGAGCAGGGTATAAAATGCGAACGCAAATCGATTTATTCGGATATTAAGATACTCCAAAAGTTTGGGTACGACATTAAATGCAAGGGCTATAAGTACTACCTCGAAGAGCAGGGGCTGACTAATGCACAGCTGAGAATCCTTCTCGATATGACTCAGTCGGCAACTTTTCTAACTGTAAATCAAACTAACGAAATCAGTTCCGCCCTATCCAATCTTGCAGGCTCGCAAAAAATCGAGTTAGCGGAAGAACAGGTCATTTGTTTTGATAAGGTCAAGCATAATAACAACGAAGTTTTAAAGACGATAGAGCATATTAACCTTGCAATAGATAAATGTAAAAAGGTTTCGTTCAAATATTTCCATATAGGCTTTGGCGGCAAAATCAAATATGCAAAAGACGGTGAGCGTTACGAAGAAAATCCCGTAGGACTGCTGTTCAACGAAGGTCGGTATTACTTTATCTGTTACAGCGACAAATACGACGATATAGTTGTTTACCGTGTGGACCGCATCAAAGATATGGCAATAGAGTGGAACAAAACCATGGACGAAAACGACGGAAATACACAGATTGTGGGCGACCTGAAAGATAGATTGACGGCGTTCGGTATGTGGAATACTCCCATTAAAAGCGTAACTCTTTTAGTTGATAATAATTATATAGAAGATATGTACGATAAATTCGGAAGTGGTATTAAGACTTCCCCGTATGGAGCAAAACAATTCACGTTTACCGAAAAGGTCAACGTAAACGATACGTTTTTTGGGTGGGTTGCATCTTACGGTTCGCACGTCAAAATTCTTTCGCCCAAAGACGTTAAGAACGATTTTGTTAAAAAAATAAACGAATCGCTTTCGCAATATTGAAGGTAATTCGCAAATATTTGAAAAGCGTAAAGGAGAAAAACCATGTATTTTTCTAAAAGCAAATATTGCTCGCTGTGGCAATGCCCCAAGATGTGTTGGCTTAAAAAATATAAGCCTGAAGAAGTTAAAATCGACCCTGACGTTCAGGCAAGGTTTGAAACAGGTAATCAGGTAGGTGCGCTTGCAAAGGGTTTATTCGGTGAGTACTGCGACGTTACCACGTTAAAGGCAGACGGTTCGCTTAACCTTTCGGCTATGGTTGAAAAGACCAAAAAGGCAATAGCGGACGCAGTGGAAAATATCTGCGAAGCGGCTTTTTCTTTCGGTGGGCTGTATTGCGCCGTGGATATTCTGCACAAGGAAAACGGCGGTTACGCCATTTACGAAGTTAAAAGTTCAACTGACGTAAAACTTATCTACTGCGCAGATATGGCTTATCAAAAATACGTTCTTGAAAAGTGCGGTGTTTGCGTTACGGGTACGTTCTTGGTTAATATAAACAGCGAATATATACGTTTAGGCGAAATTGATATACAACTTTTTTTCAAAATTACAGACGTTTCTTCTTTGGTAAATGAAGAAGAAAAGGTTGTGGGTCAAAAGCTTGAATATGCGGAAAAACTGCTTGCCAACCCCAACGAGCCTGCAATAGATATTGATAAGTGCTGTACCGACCCTTACAAGTGTGGATTCTGGGACTATTGCACAAGGCATATTCCCACACCTTCCGTATTCGATTTATACAAATTGCCCTTCAATGAGAAGATAGCGTCATATAAAAAAGGCATTGTTTCCTTTGACGATTTGGTTGCAAACGGCGTTGCGCTGACGGGAATTAAAAAGATGCAGGTTGACTATGCGCTTAACGATAGGGGAACTTATATAGATAAAGAGAAAATTAAAGAGTTTTTAAACGAGCTTTCATATCCCATTTATTTTCTCGATTTTGAAAGTATGCGTCTCGCTATTCCGCCGTTTGATAATTCCAAGCCCAACCAGCAGATACCTTTCCAGTATTCTCTGCACTACATAGAAAGCGAGAACGGCGAAATTAAACATAAGGAATTTTTGGCGCAATCGGGCGTGGACCCCAGAAGAGAGATAGCGGAACACCTTTGCAACGATATACCCGACAATGTTTGCGTACTTGCCTACTATAAGATGTATGAGTGCGGAAGAATAGGGGAGCTTGCAAAGCTTTTTCCCGATTTAAGCGAGCATCTGCTTAAAATACGCTCTAATATCAAGGATTTGCTGATACCTTTCCAAAACGGTTATTACTACAACCGTGCAATGGGCAGTTCGTTTTCTATAAAGAGCGTTCTGCCTGCGATATATCCCGAATTGAATTATCACGATTTAGAAGGGGTGCATAACGGAAGCGAGGCTATGGATATATTCCCTAAAATTAAGGATATGCCGCCCGAAGAAGCGCAAAAGGCAAGGGAACAGCTTTTAAAATATTGCGAACTCGACACGTTTGCAATGGTTAAACTCTGGCAGGAACTTGTAAGAGTTACGAAATAAAAAAGGAGATAATTATGACTAAACAAGAATTTGAAGAGCTCGACCAAGACCACAAAGAAATGTGGATTGAAATGGGAAAGGAAACTATTGAACGTTGGGTAAAGAAGCAGGAGATAATCAATCTGCCTTATCCTGAAAACATTATTCGCTTCGCCTATGGTTCGCAGTCAGTCCTGAAAGAAGGGTACGAAGCTGCTTTTGCTGAGATTGAAAAGACATTGAGTATAAAAATGATTGAACCGTTGTGTGTAATCTTCAAAGAGCATTCCACCTTAAACGAAGCTGCTGATAAGTTGGGGATTATGAATTTCTCTGTGCTGGGTGCAGCAATGCGTGTGGCAAGATGTTTGCGTAATTGGGGTCGTGTTAGAAAGATAAGAGAATTTGTTGAATTTCATTGGGATGAAAGTGAAACAGAGGAAAGTTAGTTGATAAGGAGTAGATATATGGAAAACAATAATCAAGAAAACAAAATCATAATTGACAACGCAGAAACAATTTCCAAAACCGACAATAATAATTCTGCCGCCAAGCAAACGGACGAAGAGTTGGCGCAGAGCTATTTGGAAGTGCGTGGTGCGATAAGGCGTATGGGTCACCGCCGTGAATTCTGGACGGGCAGGAGATATTAAAGGGGTAATCTATGTATATCTATCACGCAAACGGTTACGTCGTAAGGCAGGATAAATCTGTAAAGGGCGAGAAAGTATGGGAAGAAGGTTCTCAGTTTTGCGAAGTGTTCAACGACTTTGAAAAGGCAAAAAACTTTTTAGTCGATATGTTCAATAATCGCATTAAAGGCATCTATTATCAAGATACTTTGTTTGGTAAAGTTGACCCCGAAAAGGGAGATTTTTTCAAGGCAAATGAGAGCTGGCAGAAAGAGTATATCTCGGAATATATCGACTACGAGCTGACTATTGAGAGAATAGATACGCACTTATGGTGGAAGAAAGACGACGGCAATCACAGCCTTTCTAATCCCCCGAAAACCGTCTATAAACTGCGCCATAACGGCGAAGTGAGAACAAGGTTTTTGCATTATAACGACGGCACTTCCTACGAGAACAGGGAAGAAGATGCGGTTGCGGAAGCGGGTACAAAATTCAAAGTTGGCGATATTGTGGTTTGCTCGGATTGGGAGTTGGTAAACGACTTTATGCAGATTATGGTAATAACGGATATTCCGGAAAAACCAGATAATGCAAACGCACCTTGGAATAATCTTTATTATGTCGGTTATTTTGTCTATGCTTATCCCAATACTGTCTTCTATGAGACTGAAACCTTCCACGAAGCCGACCTGCAATTATGCTCCGTAGATAGGTTGTATGGCGACAGATACAGAGAGCAGTTGCTTACTTTGCAGAAAGTTGCAAGGGGCGAAATAGTGCTGCCCGATAATGTCATGAATGCTTTTATACATAATAGAATTAATTTCAGTAACGAAGGCAGGTCGTGGCGAGATATTCCTGAATTTCGTAAAGGGTAATTTCAGCAGAAATGGACGTTTTTAAATTTATTAATTCCAAGGATATTGCGGCTTATTTAAAACAAATTGACTACCGCTTTTCGCCTTTGGAAATTGCGTATCTCGTATATCAAAGTCTGAATACGACTTTGGACGAAAAATTTTCTGCCTGGCAGGAAATTATTGACAGTATGCCTGACTGCGTTGTTGAAGAGCGCAGGTGGTTTAAAAGGCGTAACCTTCACGACTTTTTAAGCGAATTTATCCGTATTCAAAAAAAGTTCTTGCAAGAATTTTACGTACAGAGCGATAGGTGTGCATATACTTTTAATTTGCTCGACAAGGAAGTCAATTGTCAATTCGGAAATTTTCAAGAAGTTTTCCCCGATTTGCAATCGTGTTTAAATTATCTGGATAAGAATTACTTGCAAGAAGAGGGCTACGCTATTGACGAGATAGAGATAAAAAAGCTGTATTTATCTAACCCCGATTACGGTGTGATAATAGTTTTTAATAGGTACAAAGCGCCTAAGAGAATAGACTACGTCCTAACCAAAAATCGGCTTACGCAGCAGGAAAGAGAAATTATCGATTACGGTTTCGACGGTTTGTGGTTTGCTTTACCTACACCGTTTAAAAAAGGCGATATACTGTATAATCCGTACGATTCCAAAGAACTCGTGTTCGTTCTTTGTGATATGTGCTCATGGGGAGAAAAAGAGCTGATTGAAAACGGTATCGAAGATAAAGACGGGTGTTACGAACGGGCTGAAAGACTGATTGCCGTACATAAAAAGGACGGCGACGAGTCGGATATGATTGCCGCAGGCTACTGTATGGATGGCAACCTGATATCACCCTGCCATACGACTACCTCCTATCTCAATCTTCAATATTACCGTCAGGAGTTAACGGGAGTTGCTTGCGTTTTAACTGCCTTGTCTAATTATCTTAAAGGTAAAATAGATATAAGTGCGCTTATGTGCGCTTATTATCACTTCCTTTCGGAAGAGAACTACAAGGAGTCTAAAGAATTCTTTAAATGGTTCACAAAAGAAGATTTATTTCTTGCAGGGATAAAACGCGACGATTAATCCAAAGGGGTAACTATGGAAGAGCAAATAAATCAAACATTAATGAATAAAACAAATGAGGTCAAAGCACATATCTGCGAAGAATTAGCCGAATTAAATAAGAAACTTGCTATGAATTACGAAGATTTTTCCGCTGATATGCAGGATAATTACAACTTTACTCAGGGGATTTTGACCTTTATATATTGCAAAGACGTTTTTAAGGGGCTGATTTCCTATCTGGAAGACGAAAAAAGTAAATACATAGAGCTTGAACAAACAGAAATTAAAGAAGGGAGATACGTTGTTGAACGGAAATAATATTAAAAATATGAGTAAGTTTCTCGCCTACGTTCTGCGGCACAACCCGTCGTCAATAGGGATAGAGCTCGACGGGCAGGGTTGGGCGGACGTCGGCGAATTGATAGACGGAACAAATAAAACGTGTAGATTTTTTGACCTGTTACTGCTGTTAAAAATCGTGTACGACGACGAAAAAGGCAGGTATTCTTTTAACGTGGATATGACTAAAATACGTGCAAATCAAGGTCACTCGATTGACGTAAACGTTGACTTTGAAAAACGTATTCCGCCCGATTATCTGTATCACGGCACGGCGGAAAAAAACCTTGAAGGGATAAAGCAGAACGGGATATTGAAAATGTCACGCAGATTCGTTCATTTGTCTGAAAACGCAGAAACCGCTTTTAAGGTCGGCAGTCGTCACGGCGTTCCCGTAGTTCTTAAAATCGACGCAAATCGTATGGCTTCGGACGGATATATCTTTTACTTATCCGCAAACGGCGTGTGGCAATCGCAGGATATTCCGTGGGAATACGTTTGCGAAGTCCTGACTGATGGCAATTGAGTAAAATTAAAGAGATAACGGGAATAGGCTGAAATGGATTGCTTATATAAAGGCGTTTTCTGGGTCGTAGAGGAAAGGTTTAACGATTTTGTTTTTCGCATACCCTGCAACGCTTGCGGCGAGATTACGGGCAAAACTGAATATACATTAAATTCAAAGGACGGCACTAACTATAATCACAAAAAACTGTGGTCGGCTTTGCCCTGTAATCTTACGGACAACAAGCCGTTTGATTACTATCCGCGCGGAAGAGTGGAAATAAAAAACGGCAGGACGATAGTGTTTTTAAATCCCGACGTCAATTATTTTGAGATTAGGGAGAAGATTATTCAGTTTTTCGGCTTGACGGCGGAAAACGGAATAAAATCGGTAAGGTTTGTGTCGGACGGCTCGGCACATTACAAATATAAAAATATAAAGTACTAATCTTTTAAGTGGGTAAAATATGTCTTTTTTAATCAATAACGGTGTGTTGATAAAATATTACGGCGATGGCGAAAACGTAATAATTCCCGACGGCGTGAAAGTTATCGGCGATGGAGCGTTTAAAGATAATAAGGGCTTAAAAAACGTAATAATTGCAAACACGGTAACCGAAATCGGCTGCGAGACGTTTTCAGGTTGTAGCGAGTTGGAAGTGGTCGTAATGCCTAATCAGTTGAAAAAGATTGGCGATTTTGCATTTAAGGGGTGTAGAGCGTTGACTAAAATCAACCTGCCTAAAAGTCTGATTTCAATCGGTGCGGGAGCATTTTTTCATTGCTACGGTCTGGAAAGTGTTAAAGTACCACCTTGTGTGAGTAGACTTGAACTTTGGACGTTTGCAATGTGTATTGGATTAAAAAGCGTTAAAATTCCTGACGATTTAGAATTTATTAGTGACGGTGTTTTTGTGGGGTGTACCAGCTTGACGGATATAAATATACCAGATGGTGTGTGGGACATCGGTGGTGATGCCTTCAAAGGCTGTAAAAGTTTAAAAAGTATTGAAATACCCGATAAGGTGTTAAGGATAAAAAGCGGTACCTTCTCAGGCTGTGCTGAGCTGGAAAGCGTCAAGATAAATAGCGCAGTTAAAACTATTGAGAAAGATGCGTTTGAATATTGTACACGGTTGGAGAGCGTAGAAATTCCGCACAGTTGCACGGTAGAAGAAAACGCCTTCCCCGCAGGTTGCGTGGTCAATATCATTAGTTGATTAAGATTTTTTTAAGCAAGATTTTAGCAGGGGGCTTTTGAGTTGATAAATTTAGTAGTTTGAAATTTTTGGGGTATAAACGGGGCATAGATTTAAAAGTGATAAATTACACTATATATTGTGATATAATTGCTTTATCAAATCAATATATTGTGTGTCTATCAATACTCAAAAAGCTGTAAAACGGCTTCGAGTCCCTGAAGGTGCACCCCAAACGGCAATTTTAGCAACAAAATTGCTGTTTCTTTGCTCTTATTTACACTTTTTCGGGTATCACATTCTATACTCCGTAAAAAACTGTCCACCCACGATATTTCCGCAAACGGAAACAAGAACTACTGCCTTCAGCCTATAGTAGTACGCACTGACGGAAACAGATATGAGTCCACAGTTTACTTAATATATAAGTATATGTATAACGGTCAATCTCTGTTGCCCGTCCAACAGGCGGAAAACTTCGTCCTTACCCCAGCGGTATCCGCGTTGGTACGGCGGTACGTAAAAATTGCCTGTTATATCACCGACCAACTTTGTACCAAGTTTAATTTGTATGTTGTTTGCCACAGTATACCTCCGGTAAGTTATTTAAACTATTTAGCAAGCTTTATTATATCTTATCATTTTTTTAGGGATAATCAAGAGGTGTTTAAAATATAATTTCAACTTTGCACTTTAATTATTAAGCGGCGGTTTAGCTACCACCGTTTCACTGACTAATATGCACATTTTTAGGTTGTGTATCATAAGTCGGTGATTTTTTTAGTCAAAAAAACAAAACAAAAAATCATATACAGTTATTACAAATAACTTTACTTTGACAAAAAAAGTGATATAATGTATGTGAGAAAATTTCTCGATTTGATAATTATTATCTTATTCGTCTATATTTTTCCGTTTAGTTTATTATTATATTGTTATTATTGATACAAATATAAGGGAGGAATTATGAAGGCAAAAATCAGAAAGGTGTTGACTGCGATTGCCGCAACGGGCTTTATCTATTCGCTAGCAGGCGTTGGCGTGTATTCGATTGCGAAGAATAACCTTAAAGACGGTTTAAATCTTCAAGGCAGGTACTCGATTTCGGCTTTAGCGGAAACGGCAAACCCCGTATCTTTAAGCGTAGGCGGCAACTCAAAGACGATTGACGCAACCGAAACGCTGTCCATTACGTCAAAAGACGGTAAGTACAAGCTTTACCTTACGGCTATTGACTTGGCTGACTTTGACAGCAGCACAAGCGTTAAATTGGGTTACGTCTACAACGGAACGGCATACAACGGCGCAGGGGTTGAAGGACTTTCGAACGTGGTTTATTCTTCGCTCACCATTAAAACGGATAGCGGAACCGAAACGATTAAAGCAAGCGATATGGGCGTAGGTACAAGCTTTGAAAAACCCTATTTCGCAATAGCTGAAGTCAGCGCGAACAGCCAGGCTAATGAAGCAACGCTTGTTGTAAAGAACACTAGCTCCTTGGAAGTGGAAAGCTGCGAGGGCGACCTCGAGGCTTCCTACGTAACATGGAAGGCGGTTGAGGGTGCAGAGTGGTACAACGTCTACGTTAAGACAAGCACTGCAACCTCCTATACCAAGCTTGACGGTGCACTTGTAAGGCAGTACTCCGATTATTACCGAGCAGACGCGGTAGGGCTTAAGGCAGGAACGTACTCAATGAAGGTCGTACCCATCGACGCTGAAGGCGAGGAATTGGCGTCCTATACCGAAATTAACAATATTAAGGTAGAGGCACACGACAGAAGCGGCTACGCGTTTGAAGACGGGCATATGCCCGGTGCATATAAAGCCGACGGTACTTTAAAGGACAATGCTGTTGTCGTTTACGTAACCAACGAAAACAAGGATAGCATTTCTATGGAAGTTACAGGCGCGACATCTAATCCCTGCGTAGGCGTTCAGAATATCATAACGGGATATGCTAAGGGCAAAGAAACCCGCCCTCTTTCCGTAAGATTTATAGGTAACGTTGAAGATCCTGCAAACATGCCCAATGGAGACCTCTATATCGATGCTGTGACCTCAGCGGGTATGACTATCGAAGGTATCGGTAGCGATGCAACTGCAAACGGTTGGGGTGTAGTTATTAAAAACAGTAACGACGTCGAAATTCGCAATATGGGTGTTATGAATGTAAACAGTACAGAACTCGACGATATTGGCTTACAGCAGGGTGACTCATATTGCTGGGTACATAATAACGACCTCTTCTATGGTGCGGAAGGCTCTGACAACGATCAGAAAAAGGGCGACGGCGCACTCGATACCAAGAAGTCGCACCACATCACCCATTCATACAACCACTTCTGGGATAATGGAAAGTGCAACCTTCAAGGCGGTACTTCAACTGATACTTCTAACTACATCACTTATCACCACAACTGGTATGACCACTCCGACTCCCGTCATCCCCGTGTAAGAATTGCAACCGTTCACGTTTATAATAATTATTACGACGGCAACGCAAAGTATGGTATAGGCGCAACTTTGGACTCGGATATATTCGTTGAGAATAACTACTTCCGTTCAACCTCCACGTTGAAACCTATGCTGACCTCTATGCAGGGTACTGATATTGCAGAGGGTACAGGTACGTTCTCAAAGGAAGCAGGCGGTGCAATCAAGTCGTACGGCAACGTATATGATGTTACGGGCGGCGGCACGCTTAAACTTATAACCGCCACCAAAGACAATGTCAATACCAATTCCGATTGCTACGAGGCAAGCTCCCGTGACGAGCAGGTACCGTCATCATATACGGCGGTCAGCGGTGGTGCAACGTATAACAATTTCGATACGGCTGCTGATTTCTACAGCTATGAAGTTGACAGCGCAGAGGTAGCCAAGGCAAAGGTTGAAAAGTATGCAGGCAGAATAGGCGGCGGCGACTTCCAGTGGGAGTTTGACGATTCTGTCGATGACGCTGATTACAATGTAAATGAAGCACTCAAGGCTGCACTCTCTGCTTATTCTTCCACACTTATTAAAGTCGGCGACGTAGCTATTACCGGTGGCGGTAGCAGCGAAAGCGGCAGCGAATCCGGCGGCGAATCCGGCAGCGAATCCGGCGGCGAATCCGGTGGTGACACAGGCAATACAGGTAGCAGTATTACTGCAGACACAATTATTTACTGCGCAAGCGGTGATTCAAGCCTTGCTGAAAACGGCGTAACCATATCCGGTAATTACAAGAGTATAACCGTAACTTGCAACGGCAAGTCTTTCAATCCCCTTAAAATGGAAAGCTCTACAAGCGTAACGTTTACCCTTTCTGGTACATATACAATGAAATTGTATATTGTAGCCGATGCAGGTGGAAGTGGTGCTGGTTTAAAAATTAAGGTAAACGGCACAAGTTATACCGCAGATAGTAATGGTATTGTAACTGTAGACGATGCTACAGGTGCAATTACAATAACCAAGGGTGACACCTGCAACCTCTGCTATATTGCATTAACTTCAACAAGCGATTCAACTCCCGTAGCAGTTGAAAGCGTTTCTTTGAATAAGAGTGAGGCTGCACTCAAGGTAGGCGAAACCGAGACCTTAACGGCAACCGTTGCGCCCACCAATGCAACTAACAAAACTGTTACTTGGTCTTCTGATAACACTTCCGTAGCAACGGTTGACGCAAATGGTAAAGTTACCGCCAAGAAGGCAGGTACTGCAATCATAACCGTAACCACGGAAGACGGCAGCTTTACCGCAACCTGTGAAGTAACGGTAACCAACGTTGCACCTACTTCTGTTACGCTTAATAAAACTGAAGCAACTATAGCGGTTGACGATACGGTCAGCTTAACGGCAACCGTACTACCCGACAACGCTACAGTTAAAAGCGTGACCTGGTCGTCTTCAGACGAGAGCGTTGCAACCGTTAGCGAAAGCGGCGTGGTAACCGCCCTCAAGGCAGGCACCGTAACCATTACGGCAACCTCAACCGAGGATAGCAACGTTAAGGCAACTTGTGCTATTGAAGTTAAAACTCAAATTGTAAAGGCAACGGGTATTGAGCTTAACTATACTAACGAAACCCTCAAGGTGGGCGATACCCTTCAGCTTACCGCAACGGTAACCCCTGACAATGCAGAGGATAAGACCGTTACGTGGTCAACTTCCAACTCTTCAATTGCAACGGTAAGCGCGAGCGGTTTGGTTACAATCGTAGGCGAAGGCAGCGTTACCGTTACGGCAACCTCCAACAGCAATTCTTCCGTTAATGCGGAATGTAAAATATCTGCAAGCTACGTAAGATACACCGTAACCTTCAAGGACGGTGATACAACCCAAGATACGCAGTCGGTTATCAAGGGGCAAACAGCCACAAGCTTAAGCCTCGCCAAGGAGGGCTACGCGCTTGTCGGTTGGTACACCGACTCTGCATTAACAAAGTTATTCAGCTTCTCAACTGCTATAACTGCAGACATAACCCTGTATGCAAAGTGGGAGGAGGTTTCTTTGGAGATAACCTACTCTCAGGGCAACTTAGAGAGTGCTGCAATCGAATGGACAGAAACCAATGCCTCTTCGGCAACCGTTTCATATAAGCTTGCTTCGGCTTCCGACAGCGCGTACGCTGCGGTTGACAGCGAGCTTATCCGCCAGATAGACAGCACTACCGCAAGGGTAGACGCACTCGGCTTGAAGGGCGGTGAAAGCTATACCTTTAAGGTTACCTCCAGCTCCAAGGACGAATCTATCGTTACCCTTGACATAAACAAGTATGACCGTTCGGGTTTTGCACACTTCAACTACACCGACGGCGTAGGCGCGTACAACGACGACGGTACGTTAAAGGACAACGCAATCGTCCTCTACGTAACCGACGACAACAAGAACACGGTAAGCTTAACTTACGGCGGCGTTACGGTTACCGGTATCGGTAATATTTTGAACTCCGCAGGTGAGGGCAAAGGCAATACTAACCAGGGAATAATTAAGAAAATAGCGGATGCCGGTATTCCATTGGTTGTAAGATTTATCGGCTGTGTATCCGATTCAGGCTTGTACAAAAAAGCTTCTTTTGACCCTTCGTCTACTGCCTTAATCGACGGATTGACCGATTACAATACAACCGGCAACGGCGGTACTGCAAAAGATAACGGGCATATGGCTCGTATTAAATCGGGTAAAGACGTAACGCTCGAAGGCGTTGGCGAAGATGCGGTTATCGACGGCTGGGGCTTCCACTTTATGTGTGAATCTTCAAGTGCTGACTTAGGTAAGAGCTTCGAGGTAAGAAATCTTACGTTTATAAACACTCCCGAAGATGCAATCGGTATGGAAGGCGTGCAGGCAAGTGCTGCTACTACTTCTGAAATAACGGCAAGTGTTGAAAGATGTTGGATTCATAATAACGAGTTCTACGGACCTAGTTTGAGTGTAGCTGCCGATGATGATAAATACGAGGGCGACGGCAGCTGCGACTTCAAGCGCGGTCAGTACTTAACCGTTTCTTATAACTATTTCGAAGGTTGCCATAAGACCAACCTTGTAGGTTCGGCAGACACTTCACTTCAGTACAATTTGACCTATCACCATAATTACTGGTACTTATGTAAAGCAAGAGGACCTCTTACAAGAAACGCTAACGTGCATATGTATAATAACGTGTTCGACGGACAGACGGATTACGCTATGAATACAAGAGCTAATGCATATATCTTCTCCGAATATAATTTATTCTATATGTGCAAGAGTCCTCAGAGGGTTGACGGCGGTGCAATTAAGTCTTATAACGATTCGTTCTCAAGCTGCATAAATTTGATGGATGGTACGGTTGTAACCGACAAGACACAGACCGTTTCAAACAGCTGTCAGTATGCTTACGGCGGTATTGATTACAGCAAGTTTGACACTAACGCTTCGCTTTCGTATATACCTACAGGTGATTATCAGCTTCAGGAAAGCGTAACCGAAGCAAGAAAGGTAATTGCAGCCTTTACAGGCGTTACCAAGAGGAATATTAATTCGACGGAAGACGTCACAATGTCCAACCTATCGCTTGTTCCCGGCGGCGTTACGCCTGTAAGTATTTCCGTTCCTTCTACGGTTGCGCCCGGTAAGATAAGCAAGACCGTCTATGCGTTTACTATCACCAGTGCAGCAACCGTTACGATTGCATATTCTTCCGATACGTACAGCTCTACCGGTGTATTAGTGAACGAGGCTGGTGAATGTTTCTTAACTGCAAGCGGAACGGTTGTGTTAGAACCCGGCACGTATATGATTCAGCCTACGAATTTCGAACCCGGAGACAGTGCGGCGGTTACCACCGGAACGTTTAAGGAAATTACCGTAAATTCAATTACTTTTGAAGAATATAATTCGGCAGAATTAAATGACAAGTTATTGGCAGATTATAATGCTAAAGCTGCGTTGGTTAGCGAGGCTACGATAGCTTATAATACCGCAAGCTATCAGCTGATTAAGAATGCTCAAGATGCTTATGCACTGTTAAGTTCCGATTTACAGGCAGAGGTGTCCGTTGAATATTCTGTAGTAACAACTGCATTCAATACCTATGTTGGAAAAGGCGAAACGTACGTAGAAGGCTTAATTGATGCTATAGGTACGGTTACTGAAAGCAGTGGTACTGCAATATCTGCCGCAAGGTCGGCTTACCAGGAACTTATTAACGTTGCACCCGGCGCAACAGTTGACAATTATGCTGATTTGGTTGCAGCAGAAACTGCATTTGAAAACTATAAAGTAACTGCTCTTAACACTACGATAGATAACCTTGCAGCAACTTCAACTGCGACTACCGAAGAGGCTATGCGCGACTTACTTGCACAGTACAAGAGTGTACAGTCAACGTATGAAGATCTCTCCGATGAACAGAAGGCACAGGTTACGAATTATACAAAGGTAACCGAGGGTATCACTGCATTGAATTCTGCATTAGCACCTTACGACGTAATTGCTATGATAGATGCCCTTCCTGCAGCTTCAGCGGTAACCCTTTCCGACAGCTCATCGATAACCGCAGCTCGCAATGCTTACGATGCGTTGACAACCGAGCAGAAGGAATTGGTAACTAACTACTCAACGCTCACCGCAGCAGAGGCAGCTCTTACCGAGCTTGCGGCAGCAACCACCGTTGCAATCTTTGCAAGGGACGACAGCAATAATCCTTTAGCTCTTCCCGATGGCTTCTCGTTGACAGGTACTACTAAAAACTATGCTGATGGCAAAACGTATACTTATAACGGTACTACCTACAGCGATCCGTTAAAGCTTGAGACCGGAACAGAAGTTACGTTTGTATTGGCTACGCAGATGAAGGTAACGATAGTTACTTCGGCTTCGGGCAAGATTAAAATTGACGGAACTTCGCAAACTTCTACAAGTACTTTAGAGTTGACTTTAGACGCGGGTACCCACACCATTGCAAAGGGCGACAGCATGAACCTCTATTACGTTATTTTAGAGGCGGTTGCTTAATTTACTCAAATCAAAGCTTAAATAAACACATTTCGCCCCCGACGGCAATGTCGGGGGCGAAAATCTTTTATCAAAAAGAATAACCGTTGTTCTTGTGTTTAAGGCTAATTAATGATACAATAAATATAAGCGGTAAATAAAATAAACCGTTTTAGCTTAAGGTATAAACGTTGAAAGGTCGATAAATGAAATTTTCGGACAGAGTTAAAAAATTCCCGTATTTGATAATAGGGTTAATATTGATACTCGTTTCCTCCGTATTAGTGCTGTGGATGAGTTTAAAGGACAATTCTCAGGCAACGGCATCAATAACCTTAAAGGTCGCATTTCAAGGAGAATACAGCCTTGCCGGGGGAGAGTTTAAACAGCTTGAAAAGGGGGAGAAAATACCTGCAACCCAAGGCGATCTGACCTTGAGAGGTTATTTCGAGTTGCAGACGGAAGAAGGCGAAGGTTTGGGCAGAGTGTCTGGAAACTGTGATATAGCTATGTAATTCAATCACGTCGGCGCAACTTTGCAAATCGAGGGACGGGAACCGCACTTATTCGATACCGAACTCGCTAATCTGAGCAGTGATTCCTGCGGGGAGACGTGGATAAATTACACCTACGACGGTACGGATTCCGACGTCGTTACCATCACCCTCCGCAATCCACACGCTTTCGGCAACGTAACGGCTTATAACGACTTCCTCGACAATATGTACGTCAATGCAAGTTCAAACTCTAATTTTGAAAATTCAATGCTGAACGCGGGTAGTCTTGCACGCAGTGCAGGCTTTGCCTTGATAATAGTCGGGTTCGTACTTTTAGGCGTTGCTCTGTATGTCGCCCTGCTGCGTTTAAAGCAGGGTACTGCAATTATGCTTTACGGGCTTATCACCTTATTTGCAGGTATCTACTTTATATTCAGCTCCAAAAACGTCTATTTCTGGAGCGGATTAGTTGCGTTAAATACCACAGCGTTACTTCTAAGCTCAATGCTATACGCGGTATTTTTAAGCAGTCTTGCAGTCAGCTTGCTTAGCGGCAGATTAAAGACGATAGGCAGGGTGGGTTTAGCCCTTTCTATTTTATCTGCAATCGTCATAATGTGCGTTTCCGCATTTTCGGAGGTGTTGTTTTACGATACAAGGCTTATCTGGGGTATAATCCAATGCTTAATTAGCCTCGTTTTAGTCGTGCTTATGTGCATAAGCTTTAAGGATAAAAATATAAACAACCTATTTCTGCTGTTGCCGTGCGCACTCTCATTTGTGGCGTATTGGCTTGATTTTGCAAGCGTTGCCTTCGGTTGGTGGGCGCAAGGCTTAGCTTCAAAGATTGCATTTGTCGTCCTGCTCTTAGATGCTCTCATTCTCGTACTTAAGATAATGCCGCATAATATCAGAGCCTCAATTCGTGAAAAGGAGCTGATTGCCGAGCGTAATAAACTACAGGTGGAGCTGCAGAACAGCCGTATATCCATAATGCTTTCGCAGATACAGCCGCACTTTTTATATAACACTTTAAACACCATTCATTATCTATGCGGTAAGGACGCAGAAGCTGCCCAGAACGCCGTAAGCTCGTTTTCCGACTATCTTAGAAACAACATAGATTCGATTGACTGCAACGAACTCGTCTTGTTCGATAAAGAGTTACAGCATATTAAGACCTATTTAGAGCTTGAAAAAATACGGTTCGGCGATGAGCTGGAAATAATATACGACGTTCAGACGACAGGTTTTCTTCTGCCCATTTTAACTATACAACCCCTTGTTGAAAATGCCGTCAAGCACGGCACGTCCAAAAAGAGGGGAGGCGGCAGTGTAACCGTGTCTGCAAGAGAGTGTGAGACCTGCTTTGAAATTACGGTAAGCGACACGGGCGTAGGGTTCGATACCGGGCATTATGCAGACGACGGCAAAAAACACGTAGGTATTGAGAACGTGCGCGAAAGGCTTTTGATTATGTGTAACGCAACCTTGGAAATTACAAGCGAGATAGGCAGTGGAACTGTTGCAATCGTTAAAATACCAAAAAAGGAGAAAGGTTAAAATGAGAATTTTAGCCGTAGACGACGAAAGGCTCGCGCTTGAAGCACTTACCGAAGCCATAGCAAATGCCTGTCCTCAAGCGGAGTTAACGGGGGTTAGGTATGCCGAGGACGCAATAGAATACGCCAAGGACAATACCTGCGACGTGGCTTTTTTGGACATAGAGATGGCAGGGATAAACGGCGTAACGCTGGCGTTAAAGCTCAAGGAGCAAAACCCTAAAATCAACGTAATTTTTGTAACGGGTTACGGCAGTTACCGCAGCGAGGCGTTCGATATGCACGCAAGCGGATACGTAGTAAAGCCCGTAACGCCGCAAAAAATTGCAGCCGAGCTTGCTGAGCTTCGGTACCCCGTAGCAGAGAATAAGCGGATAAGAATACAGACCTTCGGCAATTTCGAGGTGTATCTGGACGGAAAGCCATTGACTTTCAGATACTCCAAGTCGCTGGAACTTTTGGCATACCTTGTGGACAGAAAGGGAGCCACCTGCAGCGTGGGCGAGATGCTTGCCGTGCTTTTCGAGGACGAGGGCGACCATACGACCTATTTTAAAAGCATACGCGCAGACCTTATTAACACACTTAAAGGGTGCGGCTGCGAGGATATAATAGCCCGTAGACACGGTATGCTGGGTATTGTAAAGGAGGCGGTAAGCTGCGATTATTTCGATTATTTAGAGGGTAAGGCTGTCGGCGCAAAGGTTTACCGAGGGGAATATATGACGCAGTACAGTTGGGCGGAGGTTACTCACGCCTATTTGGAAAAGAATGATTAATAATATAATTTAGCAATAGGTATGAGAAAAAACGGCTATTTCACAGCCGTTTTTTCTATTTTTGCCTACCTTTTGCCTACTTTTTGATTGTACAATTAAAAAGGTAAAGATATTTTTTTTCTCAATTTATCAAACAGAAGCAAACGAGTAAAGAAGATAAGCTTAAACCATTGGGAGGTAACAAATGGATAATTTTATTAATTGGGTTCGCGATTTGTCGGGCGGTGCGTTTGACGGCGTTTCAGCACCCGTGATTATCGCAATGAGCATAGTGGCAGGTCTTTTGATTATCGCCTCGATCTTCGCCTTTGGCGTATCGTGCTACCTCGCCGTAAAATACGTTGTGTACAACAAAAAGAAGAACAGCAGCGGAAAAACAGGCGAACAGATTGCAAGGGATATCCTAGATAAAAACGGACTTGGAAGGATAAAGGTTTCCGCTACGGGTTCTATCCTTTTCGGCAACAGCTACAGCCACTATTTTAAAAAGGTCAGGCTTCGCCGCCTTACATGGAAAAAGGACAGCGTCTCTTCGCTTGCCATGGCTGCGCAGAAATCTGCCCTCGCCGTGCTGGATAAAGAGGGCGACAAGGATATGAAAGCAAGGGTGCGTATGACGCCGTTAATCTACTTCGGACCCGTTGCCTTCGTACCCTTAGTAATAATAGGCGCACTGCTCGACGTTTTAGTATTTACCAATGCAAACGGCATTTGCACGTTTATTTTAACCTGCATAGCTTTAGTTATTTACGTTTTGTCCTTTGTTATGTCCATACTCGTCTTAAAGACTGAGAAGAAGGCGCAAAAGAGGGCTTACGAGATTATGAAAGAGAACGGGCTTGCAACCGAAGAGGAACTTGAAGATTGCAAAAAGCTGTTCAGGCTTTACAACATAGAATATATAAACGATATGGTAATCGCCCTTCTCGAACTCATTTACAGGGTTTTGCAGATTATCGCATATGCGCAAAGCTCGTCCTCTTCGTCTAATTGATTTTCGTCAAAATTATTGCGCCCCGAAAGTTGTTTCGGGGCGCATACCTTATCAAGGCTTAAAACTTTATTAAAGCGGTTAATCTACGGGGAACAATGCCTTATCCACTACTGCAAAGTCGGCTACTATTTGGTCGGTATCGATAAAGACCTCTGCCTTAACCGAGTCGATAAGCTCTTTTGTGCTTAACGGACTCATACAGAGGAAAGGCAGTCTGCGGACTGCTGCAATCCAGGTCAAAAGGCGGTTGAAGGAGGGCTTGACGTCTTCATTTATCTCCCCGAAGTAGTAGCCGCAGAATTTATCCCAAACCTTCATGGCTCTCTCTCTGGGCATACCGATTACTCGGTCGGAAAAGACGGCGTGGCTGCAATAGACGCAGGCAAGCTCAACCATGGGGTGACCCTGGCTGATATCGCCCATATCTATCATCTCCAATTCTCCGTCACGGACAAGCACGTTCTTCTCATGATAATCGCCGTGAATAAGCGTGTTGCGATTAGGGATAATATCGATTAAGGCGTCGTAACGGCTAATCTCTTCCCGGGTCAGCCACTTGGACATAGGAGCCATAGAGCTTCTGAAAATTTCGGAAGCAGGCTGCAACGTGCCGACGGGTTGAGATATGCTGTGTATCGTCTTTGCAAGGAGAGCGTACTTTTTAATATAAAAATCCTCGTTTTCGGGGTTGTTGATAATGAGTGATGCGAGGTTGTCTGCGTCCATCAGCTCGTACATAACGCCGTAGCAATCGCCCACCTTTACTACGTCAAAGGAAATGGCGGTGGGAAGTCCGCACTTGAACGCCTTTTGGGAACATTCTCTTTCCCTCTCTATGTATTCCATAGTAATTTCAGGGCGGTAAACCTTAATAATGGTTTCGCTGTCATAGCGGTAGATTTTGCCAACGCCGCCTTGACCTATAAGCTTGCAGCCTTCGATTGAAAACTGACGGAGCCTTCTTGAAATCTTAATAATATCGGTAAAGCCCGTCATCTCAAAAATTTCGTATACGTCGTTGTTGACGTTAATAATCTCGCTGTCTGATTTAGCCTTCTTTACTTTTAAGACAACTCTAAGTCCTGCGCTGGAAATGTACTCTAAATTTTCAGCGTCCAAAACTACTTTATCGCAGGGGTTGGAGTTGATAAGGTTAAAAATCCCGCTCTCAAGCGTGGGGGCGTTGGTGGAGTCGACTCTGCCCTCTACCTTGACGGTTAATTGATTTTCTTTGACCGTTCCCTTAACAACTAAACTCATTTTTATCTCCTTAAGCTGTATTGCAAGTTTGTGTTCTACAGTTATTATTATATTTTGGTACACTGATATAATAACACATTTTCAGCCGTTTGTAAAACAGGTTGCGGTGTGCTTTACGTATAAATAAATATAGTCAATTATTAACAAAAACCTTTCGTGCCTATCAGCAATAAAGGGTAAATCGGCAATTGCTATAGACAAATTAAAAAAGCTGTGATACAATTAAATTGAACAAAAGCAATATAAATATTAAAGAGGGGGCAAGCTATGAAACTGTTAGGTTTAATCGGCAAGCTTATATGCTTTTGGACAAGAATAGAGGGAAAGTATAAAAGAATCAAAGACGACGAGGAAAAGAGAGAGGCGAGCGTTAAGCTTGGCGTTCGTTCCATATTGGAATCGGTCGTTAGCGGTGCTGTTATTATGCTTTTGCTCTGGGGATTGTATAGCTGTCTTAACAACTTTCTGAATATAAAGGTGGGCGACGGAACTTACAGTATGCCCGTCCTGACCATTATCGGTATAGTTGTCTGCGGCTTAGGCGCGGTGATAGTCCTGTTTGAGGGTACCGTCGGCGCACTTCTCTATTTGATTTATCAGTTCAAGCTCAATAAAAAGGGCGTGCGCTGGGTTGCGCTTGCGGTATGGCTTGTCATGGTTGCTGCAATAATAACCTTTGCGATAATTATTTTTTTGAAACTTTAAAAAGGATGTACTTATGAATATTTGGCATGATGCGCCTGTTGGCAGCGTAAAAAAAGATTTATTTGATGCGTATATTGAAATACCTAAGGGCTGTAAGGTCAAGTACGAGCTGGACAAAGCCACAGGGCTGTTGCGTGTGGACAGAATTCTATACACCTCGACGGTCTATCCCTGTAATTACGGTTTAATACCCTTGACGCTTGCAGACGACGGCGACCCTCTGGACGTGCTGGTGCTTTGCAGTGAACAAATCGTGTCCGGGGCAATAGTCAAGTGTCTGCCTATAGGCGTAATAAAAATGGTGGACGGTGTCGCAATGGACGAAAAGGTGATTGCCGTGCCTGAAAACGACCCGTACTATAAGCACTACGGCGACATAACCGAGCTACCCAAACACATCTTTGACGAGATGATGCATTTCTTTGCCGTGTATAAGGCGTTGGAGGATAAGTCAACCTGCGTCGATAATATCTACGGCAAAGCGGAAGCGGAGGAGATTATCGCTAAGTGTATGACTGCATACGAAAAAAAATTCAGGTGAACGATAAAGGGGGCAATTGAAATTGCCCCCTTTATATGCCTTAGTTAAGATAGTTTTCTGCATACCGCATTGAGCGGAGGAAACAGAATTGTAACCGTTGCAACCGTGCAGACGACGTGCGTTGCCATGGTGTACAGCGAGGTTATAAAATACGCCCTTGCAGCAGAATAGCTGAACGAATAGAAAAGGGGCGTAATAATATCGTCCAACAGCGTAAAACAGGCGTTACTCAGTGCTGCGGCGCAGACGATTATTATAAGCTTAACGACGGTTAACTTCCCGTTAAACCTCTTGCCTATAAATGCAAATAGCAGTACAAACAGGTTGTAATAGATAAAATACAGTATAATTACTGTGGGGAAGAACCCGAAGATAAAGCACCGCAAAATGCAGAAGGCGTTTGCAACCATTAAACTGCGCCGAAAGCCGAAGCGGTAGGCAAAGGTAAGTAATAGCACGGTTACGACTTCTACCCCGGCAACGAAGCTTAAGGCAAACTGTCCGCCTATGAGCAATGCGGTATATACCCCGATTATCGCAAAATCTTTAGCCTTCATTAAAATTGAGTATATACCCACACGTACACGCAACCGGTTTTAACCGTCAAGCTTTCCGCACCCAAGACAGCCGAGCCTAACGTCTGACCGCTGTAATCGTAGGTGCCCCAGGCAGTGTTGGCGTTTTCGCTATCGCTCGTGTACAGCATCCAATAACAGTTTGCGGCTTGTGAAGTGCCGTTAACGTCCGTTACCATTCCGTTGGAAATCGTAAACGTGAGTTTGCCGTCTTTTTGCGCACACTCCATAGCCAGAAGCAAGCTTGCGTTAGGGCTTGCGTCAACTACGGTTATTGCAACCACTTCATCGCTTGCGTCAACTTCGGTTACTGCAAAGCCTTCATCCTTGCTGCAACCGATAAAGCAAACGCCAAAAACGGTAGCTATTAAGCATAATAAAAACGCAATCCAACTCTTTTTAAAATTCTTCATATTAATACTCCTTTATAAAAATTTTTCAATTAAAAAAACGCCTGGTGAGGGCGTAAACAAAAAAAGCACGCAATTCTGGCGTGCAAAAATAAAGGCGGTCTGTGTTCTCCATACGCCCAAGACAGACAACCGAACTCTTCGGCGGACAGGCAATCGGACTTTTACCGTAATGGCTGTTGCGACGGATTTACACCGTACTTCCCCTGCTTTCGCCTTGAAAACAAATTTCAAGTCACTCGCACCGAATTATTTAATTTTACTGTATTATATAACCGCAAACAGTTAATGTCAAGCAAATTTTATGAAACGGCATTTGTTGACAAACAAATTCCGTTAAATTATAATAGATAGCAATAATAATGTTTTTTTGCCTGAAAAACGGGTAAAGCGAAGAGAAAAAATGAAGATTATAGACATAATAAATAGTAAAAAAGCCTGCTTGTCCTTTGAGGTGTTCCCCCCTAAGACGAGCGATAAATACGAGTCGGTTAAACAGGCGGTGGATAGTATTGCCGCACTCTCCCCCGATTTTATGAGCGTAACCTACGGCGCGGGCGGCGGTACCAGCGACTATACCGTTGCCGTTGCAAAGCGCATAAAGGAGCTGGGGGTAGAGCCATTAGCTCACCTTTCGTGTATCTCATCGGACAGGGCGGACGTGGCTAAAAAGCTTGTCGCTCTCAAAGAGGAGGGTATAGACAACGTGTTGGCTTTAAGGGGTGATATACCCAAGGACTTTACGGGTAATATGGATTATCACTACGCAAGCGAGCTTGTCAAAGAGTGCAAGGACACGGGTAATTTCTGCATAGGCGGAGCGTGTTATCCCGAAGGTCACCCCGAAAGCACAACCCTCTTTTCGGATATAGAAAATCTTAAAAAGAAGGTTGACGCAGGCTGCGACTTTTTAACCACGCAGATGTTCTTCGATAACGACGTTTTCTACAGCTTTTTATCCAAGGTGAGGGAAGCGGGGATTTACGTACCCGTTATTGCAGGTATAATGCCCGTAACCAACGCCGCGCAGATAAAGCGCATTACATCCCTTTCCGGCAGCTATCTGCCCACGCGCTTCAAGCGCATTGTGGACAGGTTCGGCGATAATCCCAAGGCTATGTGCGAGGCAGGCATAATCTACGCAAGCGAACAAATTATTGATCTGTATGCAAACGGCGTCAAGGCTGTACACGTCTATTCTATGAACAAGTCCGAGGTTGCCGCGGCAATCAAGGCAAATCTTTCAAGTATAATATGACGACGCTTTTAACTGATAAATTAATCTCCGTAAACCGCAGTGAAACGCAGTATTATCTCGGCTATACTAAGGGGGTAACGCCGTCCGAAGAGGTTTTAACGCTCTTCGACGAGTGCGAAAACCTTATCTTGCAAGCACAGGATTTGAAGGCGGTTTACGACGTTTACGAAATTAAAGCAGAGGGTGACGAACTGGATTTGGGTTTTGCAAAAATACGCAGTCATTCGCTCGCACTGAATTTAAAGGACTGTAACCGCCTCGCGCTCTTTGCGGCAACTGCCGGGTCGGGTGTAGACAGGCTCATTGTCAGATATTCCAAAATTTCACCGTCGAAGGCGGCTGTTATGCAGGCGATGGGGGCGGCGTTAATCGAGAGCTGGTGCGACGAAATCTGTTCGAGATTGAAACAAAAATACAACACCAACTCATCACGCTTTTCGTGTGGGTTTGGCGACTGCGAAATTACCCTTCAACGGGACATATTCCAGGCTCTTTCGGTTACAAAGCGGTTGGGAATTACCCTCTCTGACGACTGTTTTATGACCCCTACGAAATCGGTTACGGCAATGGTAGGAATTAAAGACTTATGAATGTTAAAGAAAAATTAGAAAACTCATTATTGATTTTAGACGGAGCCATGGGTACACAGCTTCAGGCGGCTGGTCTGCCTTTGGGTACGCTGCCCGAGGAGTGGAATATAACCCACCCTGAAGAAATAAAAAAAGTGCACCTGGCATATCTTCAGGCAGGCGCAAACGTAATATACACCAACACCTTCGGCGCAAACTGTCTAAAGTTCGGGGACAGGACTGAGGAGATAGTTACTTCCGCCGTGCGCAATGCCAAGGAGGCGGCAAAGGGGTTTAAAGAGACTTTTGTTGCCCTCGATATAGGTCCTACCGGCAGGCTGTTAAAGCCGCTTGGAGATTTGGAATTTGAAAGGGCGGTAGATATATTTAAACGTACGATAAAGGCAGGCGTTGAAGCAGGTGCGGATATAATCGCGGTTGAAACCATGAACGATTTGTACGAGCTTAAAGCCGCAGTGCTTGCCGCCAAAGAGGTCACAACTCTTCCCGTGTTTGCAACCGCAGTATTCGGCAGAGATTGCCTTACCATGTCTGGCGGAACCCCCGAAGCTACGGTTGCTCTTTTGGAGGGGTTAGGGGTAGACGCCCTCGGCGCAAACTGTTCGCTTGCCCCTGCCGAGCTGACCGAAGTTATGGAGAGAATGTTGAAGGTGTCCTCGACGCCCGTAATAATTAAGCCCAACGCAGGTCTGCCCGAAGAGAGGGAGGGTAATACTTTTTATTCCCTATCCCCCGAAGAATTCGCTTCGGATATGCGCTTTCTGGCTGAAAAGGGCGTAACGGTTTTGGGCGGTTGCTGCGGTACTACACCACGATATATCCTTGAACTAACGCGCAAATTGCAAGGTGTTGAGTTTAAAAAGATTGAAAATAAACGTTTAACCGTCTGCTCTTCCTATACTCATGCGCTGTACTTCGGCGATACACCCGTACTTATAGGCGAACGAATCAACCCCACGGGCAAGAAAAAGCTGAAAGAAGCCTTGAGGGGGAACGATATGGCGTATATATTAGGCGAGGCGGTGGGACAGTCCGAAAGCGGTGCTCACGTCCTCGACGTAAACGTGGGTTTGCCCGAGATTGACGAGCAAAAGGTTTTAACCGCCTGCGTAGAGGAAATACAGGCTGTAACCGACCTGCCTTTGCAGATAGACACCTCTTCGTTCAAGGCTATGGAAAGTGCGATGCGTATATACAACGGCGTTGCGATTATCAACTCTGTCAACGGTAAAGAGGAGAGTATGCAAGCCGTATTCCCCCTCGTTAAAAAGTACGGCGGCTGCGTCATATGCTTAACGCTTGACGAGAGCGGAATTCCCCCTACGGCAGAGGGCAGGATAGGCATTGCCAAAAAGATAATAGCAGCTGCGCAGGAATACGGCATTGCAAAGGAGAGGTTAATCTTCGATACGCTTGCAATGGCGGTATCCGCCGACCCGACTGCTGCATATGCGGCGTTGAACGCTTTAAAGATTATTCGCTATGAGTTGGGCTGCCATACCTCTTTGGGCGTATCCAACGTGTCCTTCGGGCTTCCGCAGAGGGATTTTATAAATTCAGCTTTTTTCTGTATGGCTTTGAACGCAGGTCTTTCTGCGGCTATATATAACCCCTATTCGCAGGAGATGACAAAGACCTATAAGTCCTTCCTCGCACTTACGGGCAAAGATAAAAATTTCGAGGGATATATTGCCTTTGCAAACGGTCAGACGCAGGCTGCAGCGGTTGCGGAGCAGACCGATAAAAGTTTAAAGTACTGCGTTATAAAAGGGTTAAAGGACGAGGCGGCTTCGGCTGCCGAAAAGCTGCTTGCAACCCTACCCCCTATGGACGTGGTCAACGGTGAGATTATCCCTGCTTTGGACGAGGTGGGTATAGGCTTTGAAAATAAGACGGTCTTTCTGCCCCAGCTTTTAATGAGTGCGGAGGCGGCGAGGGCAGCCTTTGCAAAGGTTAAGGAGTGCCTATCCTCAAACGAAAACGCTAAAAACACCAAAATAGTTTTGGCAACCGTCAAAGGGGATATTCACGATATAGGCAAAAATATTGTAGCGACCCTGCTTTCAAACTACGGGTTCAAGGTGTACGATTTAGGCAAAGACGTTCCCCCCGAAACGGTGGTTGAAAAGGCTAAAGAAGTAGGCGCGCAAGTGGTGGGTTTATCTGCTTTGATGACGACGACGGTTGCGTCTATGAAGGAGACGATTGACCATTTAAAGGTGGAATGTCCCCACGTATTAACCTGCGTTGGCGGTGCGGTTTTAAATAAGGAGTACGCCGAGCAGATTGGCGCAGACAGGTACTGCAAAGACGCAATGCAGACCGTCCGGTTTGCCGAAGAGGTCGAGGGCGGTTTAAAAAAATAAAATTAATAAATCAAATTTCAGCGGTGCCTTCGGGCACCGTTTTTGTATGTTTTCCGGCATAAAAATATGTTACAAAAATACATATTTTGTAACACGTTTCCAAGGCTGAATAATGCAGAAAAAAAGTGTCGTTAAACGTGGGTGTTTTAATTGCCTTTTTTTGTGTGAAAGTTGGGCTATATAAGGGCTTACGGGGGTTAAATGTAATAAAAACCGTTGACAGATATTTTGATAAATGGTATCATTATTATATACGGAGAGCCGTATTTTTTAGGCATACAGTCGGGTCTGATCAATATTTGCAAGGGCGTCTGCCTCTGCTGAAAATATTAAACTTAAGAGAGAAGAATTATGAGTATTTTATTATGTGACAGCAATGGCGAGCTTTGGTTTGATATCGTCAAACAGCTCGGTATGGATTTCATCTCCATGCCCTATTGTTACTGCGGAAGGGAGTACAGTTACGACCTCGGTGAAAACACCGATTTTGCCGCCTTCTATTCGGTGGTAAGGGCAGGCAACGTGCCCAAGACTATGGCACTTAACCCTGAAAACTACAAGGATATTTTAACGCCCTATTTCAAGGCGGGCGAGGACGTTTTATACGTAAGCTTTTCCCACGCAATGAGCGGTACGTTCAATCAGCTGAACGCCGCTTTGGCGGAGCTTAAGGAGGGGTTTCCCGACAGGAAATGCACGGTTTTCGACACTAAGTCCATTTCGCTCGGCGCAGGTATACAGATGCTTGCGGCTGCAAAAAAGAAGCAGGAGGGCGCGACCGACGAGGAAATTATCGAGTTTTTAAAGGACTTTACAAACAAGGTCTGCGTGTACTTCTCGGTTGACGATTTAATGCACTTAAAAAGGGGCGGAAGGCTTTCCGCGGTATCGGCGGTTGCAGGTACGATTTTAAACATTAAACCCATCTTAACCGTCAACGAAAAGGGCGGGTTAAGCGTTATAGAAAAGGCAAAGGGCAGGAAAAACGTTTTGCGCAATCTCGCCCAAAAGGTAATAGAAGGACTTACGGATACCTCGTATCCCGTCTACGTTATTGACGCGGACTGCAAGGAGGAGGGCGACGAGCTTGCCGCTCTCATTAAAGAAAAACGTCCCGACGCGGATATAGTCCGCCAGATTGTCGGTCCCGTTATCGGTTCCCACTGCGGACCCGGCACTTTGGGCGTAATATTTATCGGCGATAAACGCCCTATCGCTCTGGAGGCAGACAATGATTGAAGTTAAAGAAATACACTCCAAAAGAGATCAGAAGAAGTTTTTCAAGTTTCAACACACGCTCTACGCTAAAAACCCCCATGCGTACAGTAATTTTTATGCAGACGAATTTGCAGAGTTCGACCCCGAGGTTAACGACGCTTTCCGCTTTGCAGACTGCAAGATGTTCTTAGCGTATAAAGACGGCAAGATTGCAGGGCGAATTGCGGCAATCTGGCACAGAGGCGTAAACGAAAAGACGGGCAAAAAGCAACTCCGTTTCACCCGTTTTGACGTAATAGACGATTTCGAGGTCACCAAAGCTCTGTTCGCCAAGGTATACGAGTGGGCGAAAGAACTCGGTATGGAAGAGATAATCGGACCTATGAGCTTCTCCGACTTAAACGAAGAGGGTATGCTCATCGAAGGCTTTGACAGGGATAGCACGTACATAGAGATTTACAATAACCCCTACTACGTAGAACACATGGAAAAGTTGGGGGCATACAAGGTGGTGGACTGGAATTGCTACCGCATAAAGGTACCTGAAACGGTTGACGAAAGATTAGACAGGCTTGCAGCCGCCGTCAAGAAGAGGGGCGGTTACGAGACGGTAGACGTAGCGTACCTTGTCAAGCACGACAAGGAGAAGTTAAAAGCATATATTATGCAGGCTTTGGACGTTTTGGACGAAGCGTTCGAAAATTTATACGGCACAAGCCCCATTAACGAAAAGCAGAAAAAGAGGGAGATGGACACAATTTTGACCATACTCGTCCCCGAACTTGCCTGCGTAGTGTTAAAGGATGATAAGGTAGTAGCCTACGGGTTTATGATGCCTTGCATAAAGGATGTAATGCAAAAGGGCAAGGGTCATATCTTCCCCTTCGGTATAATACCCTATATAAAGGCTATGAAGCACGTAGAGGTTGCCGAGATGATGAGTATCGGCGTTGCCAAAGACCACGCCAATAAGGGTACCGTTGCAATAATTATGAGCGAGTGCCTGCACGGGCTTAAAAAGCTGGGCGTAAAATACCTTGAAACGGGTCCCGAGCTGGAGGATAACAACAACGTTCAGAACCTCTGGAAGGACTTCGAAAGGGAGATTGCTAAAAAACACCGTTGCTGGGGTTTGGAAGTTAAGTGATTTAGTTTAAATAAATTATCAAATTTAATAAAGAGAGTAAAGTAAAGACTAATGATAGAAGTTAAGGAAATATCTTCTAAAAGGGATAAAAAGAAGTTTTTTAGATTTATTTTCGATTTATACAAAGGCAATCCCCACGCCTGCCCCAATTTGTATGCTGACGAATTCGGGGAGTTCGACCCCGAGGTCAACGACGCCTTCCGCTTTGCGGAGTGCAAAATGTTTCTGGCGTACAAGGACGGCAAGATTGCAGGCAGAATAGCCGGTATCTGGCACAAGGGGGTAAATGAGAAGTTCGGTTATAAACAGCTCCGTTTCACCCGCTTTGACGTTATTGACGATTTCGAGGTTACAAAGGCTCTGTTTGCAAAGCTGTTCGATTGGGCAAAAGAGCTTGGTATGGAAGAGATTATCGGTCCTATGAGCTTCTCCGACTTAAACGAAGAGGGTATGCTCATCGACGGGTTTGACAAGGACAGCACTTACATAGAGCTTTACAACTATCCATACTACGTCGAGCATATGCAGAAGTTGGGTGCCTATAAGGTGGTGGACTGGAATGCCTACCGTATACTCTCCCCCACGGAACTCGACCCGAGAATTAAAAAGATTTCCGACGACGTAATGAAAAAATACGGCTATGAAATCTTAGATATAGAGTACCTTGTCAAGCACGATAAAAAGAAGCTGGAAGAATACGTCATGCAAGCTTTAGACGTTATGGACGAGGCGTTTGAAGATTTGTACGGCACAAGCCCAATTAACGAAAAACAGAAGCGCAGGTTAATGAAAACCATGCTCTCCATTTTAGTTCCCGACTTTGCAACCGTAGTAACTCAGAACGATAGAGTTGTGGCGTACGGCTATATGATTCCCTCAATGAAGGAGGTCATGCAAAAGGGCAAGGGGCATATAATTCCCGGCGGCATTATCCCCTTGATTAAGACTATGAACCACCCTGAAGTGGTAGATTTATTGCACATTGCAATGGCGAAATCACACGCCAACAGAGGTGTGCCTTCAATAATACTAACCCACTGCGTCGAAGGCTTGATCAAGCATAACGTCAAGTATCTGGAAGCAGGACCCGAGCTAGAGGAAAACAGACACGTTCAAAACTTGTGGAAGAATTTTGAAAAGCTCTACTCCAAATCCTTCCGTTGCTGGGGTTTAAAGGTAGAAGACGGAGAAAAAGAATAAATAACTGCAGACGGGGAAACCGTCTGTCTGAGGTGAAACATTGTCGATCGACAAAGATTTAAAACTTAATACCGTCGCCGATGAGAGAGCACAGGACGGAGCGGTTGACGAGGAGGGTGAAACGCTCGAGCCTTTGACGGAGTCGGAGAGCGGTGTTCGGCAAGCCGAGGCAGAGATTACGGCTTTGACAGACGGACAGCCTGCTGAAACGGACGGGGCGGTGACGGCGGACGAAACGCAGACCGCACAGGCGGCAAAGCCCAAGAGTAAGACGTCCAAGATTATTATGAACGTCATTCTTGTCGTGCTGATAGGTCTCGGTATATATTCGCTCTTCGGAATAGTAAACGAAATAAAGCCCGGCGAAGGTGCGTCGTTTGGCGAAGTGTTCGGCAAAGCAAGCCCTTGGTTTATGATGCTTTTGGTCGCCATTGTGCTCTTTATTATGTGCTTAGACTGCACTAAATTCTGCATAATCGACAAGACGGTTACGGGAAGTTATAGGTTTTCTTCGTCCATAAAGACGAGCTTTTTGGGCAAGTACTACGACGCCGTCACCCCCTTTTCGACGGGCGGACAGCCTATGCAGATTTACTATCTCAATTCAAAGGGCATAAGCGGCGGTAACTCCACCGCTATCGTGCTTATACGCTATTTCTCCAGCATAATCACCTGGGTAACGCTGGGTTCTGCGCTTATGATAACAGGTACCGTAAAGCACGTTTTAGACGGTACGACGGGAAAGACCTTGCTTTTGATTGCAGGTTGGGTAGGCGTAGGCGTGAACCTCATAATCCCTATCTTTATCGCATTTTTCTTAATCTTCCCCAAGGTTATGTATAAGCTTACGGGCGGTATAGTAAGACTTGGCAAAAAGATGAAAATCGTCAAGGATGAGGAAAAGGCACTCAAGAAGGCAACCAAGGTTGTAGACGATTTCAAGCACTCCTTCAAGGTTATGGCGACCTCGCCGTTGAACCTCATAATGTTGATTATCGTCAGCTTTGCGGAGGCGTTTTTGACCTTCTCCGTACCCTTCTTCGTTATGAAGGCGTTCAACTGCAACGTGGAAGGTCAGCTTATAACCATAATGGCGTTAAACGCATTCGCCACCTTCGGCGTATCTTTCATACCCACCCCCGGCAATTCGGGTGTAATGGAGGGCATGGCGGCTCTTGCATTTTCTTCTTTTGCAGGCAATACGCTTGCGTGGTCGGTACTCGTCTGGAGACTTGTAGTATACTATATATATATTATAGTCGGTCTCGGCATAACCGTAAGGGATATTATCAAGAAGAACATAGTCAACAGGAGAGCTAATAAAAAACCGCCTAAAAGTCGTTAATATTAAACGGGTGCACAGTCACCCGTTTCTGCTGTATAAAAAATATAGCTGTAAATGATTGCATATCTGTAAAAGGTGTGTTATAATATAAAAAAGCGGAATACTATACAAAAAATTAACCGTTCCGCGCAGATTTTTTCAGAGGAGATTATGGACGACCCATCTAAGCGACGAGCTTGTCGCTTTCAGTTTTTTTCAGATACGCCCCGAATGACGTCGAGGGCGCATTTTGAATTGAAAAGAATTCTTCTTACGTTGTAAAAAACGGGCAAGACTTTTTATTTATAACGTTTTGGAGGATTTATGGACAGTACAACACAAATAATTTTAACACTAATAGTAGTGGTCTGCGTCTTGCTTTCGGGCTATTTTTCAGCGACGGAAACGGCGTTTACCGCAATCAACAAAATCAGGTTAAGGGCTAAGGCGGACGACGGCGACAAGGGTGCGATAAGGGTGCTTAAGCTTGCCGATAATTACGACAGACTGCTCTCAACCATCTTAATCGGCAACAACGTAGTAAACATTTTAGCGTCGTCGATTGCAACGCTGTTGTTTGTGCAATGGGTACAGAATAACGAAAGTCTTGCAACGGTGCTTTCAACTCTGGTCCTGACGGTAACCGTTTTAATCTTCGGCGAGGTAACGCCCAAGACGCTTGCAAAGGAACACCCCGAGGGGTTTGCGAGAATGTCTGCGCCTATAATAAACGTGCTTGCCTACGTTTTGACCCCTCTCAACGCCTTCTTCTGGCTATGGAAAAAGATGTTAACCAAGATCTTTAAGCATAAGGAAGACACGACGATAACCGACGACGAGCTTATAATTATGGTAGACGAGGCGGAGCAGGAAGGCGGCATTAACGCACAGGAGAGCAGCCTTATAAAAAGCGCGATCGAATTCAACGATTTGGAGGCAAAGGATATCCTTATCCCCAGGGTGGACGTAGTCGCGGTAGATTGCAACGCGCCTTTTGACGAGATAGACAAAATATTCTTCGATACGCGTTATTCCCGTCTGCCCGTATATAAGGACAGCATTGATAACATTATAGGTATTCTTCACGAAAAGGATTTCATAAAACAGCGTATGGACCCCGGCTTCTCGCTTGAAAAGGCGGCAAAGCCTGCAATTTTCGTCGTATCAACAACCAAAATAAGCGCAGTTTTGCAGCAGCTTCAGAAGAAGAAATCGCATATGGCGGTTGTCTCCGGCGAGTTTGGCGAAACGGTCGGTATCATTACGATGGAGGATATTTTGGAGGAGCTTGTAGGTGAAATCTGGGATGAGCACGACGAGGTCGAATCGGACATAACCGAAGTCAGCGAAACAGAGTTTAAGGTTCTCGGTTCCACTTCTTTAAACGACTTCTGCGGATATTTTGACTTAAAGGATATCGACTGCGAGAGCGCGACCGTCGGCGGTTGGGTAATAGAGATGCTCGGGAAGGTTCCCTCAATGGGCGACGAGCTGTCCTATGAAAATCTCAAAATAACCGTATCTTTGACCGAATTCAGAAGAATTAACGAGTTGAAGGTGGTTAAACTCACCGAAGAGGAAATAGAAGAGGAAAGGTCTGAAAAGGCTGAATAGTTTTTTTAAATAGTTTAAATAATTTTTATCCGAAAGGGTAAACTAACGATATAGGAGTATAATAAAAATGGCAAAAATAACCAAGGACACATTAATTGCTGATTGTCTTTCAATCAACCCCAACAGCGCAGAAATTCTTCAGGCTGTAGGTATGCACTGCATAGGCTGTGCTATGGCTCACGGCGAAACTATCGAAGAGGCAGTTTTCGTTCACGGCAACGATTTGGACAAGCTTTTAGAAAAGCTCAACGAGGGCGTGGAAGACTAAGACGCTTCGTGTGTAAAACAAAAAGCAGATTAAACCGCCGTACGTACACGGCGGTTTTTTATAGGTGAAAAAATGGACTCTATTAAACGTTTACAAGGCATTATTGACGAAAGCAAGCGGCTGGTATTTTTTGGCGGCGCAGGGGTATCGACCGAGAGCGGTATACCCGATTTCCGCTCTGCCGACGGGCTGTATAATCAGAAATATGCCTACCCTCCCGAAGAGATTATTTCACATAGTTTCTTTAATTACGACACACAGGAGTTCTACCGCTTTTACAGGGATAAGATGATTTTCGAGGGTGCTGAACCCAACGCCGCACACCTGTTTTTAGCCCGAGCCGAAGAGGCGGGAAAGCTGGATTGCGTAATAACCCAGAACATAGACGGCTTGCATCAACAAGCAGGCAGCAAACGGGTTTTCGAGCTGCACGGAAGTATTCACCGCAACTACTGTCAAAGGTGCAAAAAATTCTATTCGTTGGACTATATTACGGGGTCAACCGGTATTCCGCGCTGTGAGTGCGGAGGCGTGATTAAGCCCGACGTAGTGCTCTACGGGGAGTCGCTCGACGACAGAGTTGTAAACGGTGCGCTCCACGCAATTTCAAAGGCAGATACGCTGATTATCGGGGGAACCTCTCTCGTCGTCTACCCTGCCGCAGGTCTTATCAATTATTTTAACGGCAAGCATCTTGTGGTTATAAACAAGAGTGCGACCTCTGCCGACGCCGACGCCGAGCTTGTAATCAAAGCACCCATAGGCGAAACCTTCTCAAAACTGCATATTTAAATATTAAAGCGATTGCCTTAATCTGCCTTAGCGGTGGAAATAATTTCGTCTGCTGGAAAATTTTTTGCATTGAACTCAAGCGAGTGGTTGGGTTATAATGGAGAAAATGCCAAAAGGAGAAAAATTTTTATGAAAAAGGCAATCGTTTTAGTTTTTGCAAGCTTTATTTCAGCAGTTTCGTGCGTGTCTGCATTAGGGTGCAGTGCGCCAAACGGTTCTGAGGAGTTGATACCCGACAGCGGAGTAGTCGAGGAGGTACCTCCCGTGGAGACGCCTCCCGAAATTGAGGAACCCGTACCGCCCGTCGAGGAGGAGCCTGCGCCGCCCGTCGAGGAACCTAAGCCCGTTATGGCTGAATATATCAAGGTCACCGGGGATAGCGTCAATATACGAAGCGGCGCGGGAACAAATTATTCGGTGTTAGGCGTTGCGGAGAAGAACAATATTTACATATACGCAGGGCGCAGCGGTAATTGGATAAAGACCGCGTATAAGAACAAGACGGCGTACGTCTCAGCCGCCTACTGCTCTATGCTGTATATTGAGGCGAGCGAAAACAGCCTTGTAGAGGCGGTTATTGCGGAGGGAGGCAAATGCTTAGGCGTGCCCTACGTCTACGGCGCAACGCGTTATATAGACGAGAACGGAAAGAGAATTTCAAGCTTTAAGTCAACCCAATTCGACTGCTCCTCGTTAATGCAGTACATATTCAAGTTAGGCGCGAACGTCAACTTAAAGCTGAACACCCGTACCCAGATTTATCAAGGTACAACGGTAACGAAATCGAATATTAAAAGGGGTGATTTGCTGTTTTTCACCAACGACGCGAGGAAGAACAACACGGGTATCGAAAGGGTAGGACACGTAGCCTTGTACCTTGGCGATAACTACATACTGCACACCTCCTCCGACTACGCAAGGATAGAGCAAATCTCTGCAAAACGATGGAGCTATTACATTCAGGCGCAACGCATTTTATAAGTAAGCAGAACGACGCCCCGACTAAATAAAAGACGCCCCTGCTAAATATCAGCAAGGGGCGTCCCTTTCCTTAACCGCAGACAGTATTTACAGGTCGTCTGCATCCTGAACGGGTTTTTCGCCGGGGTCGGCGCAAATGCCCGTATAACTGCCGAACGGGTCGTCAAAGCTGTAAAAGTTATTTACAGTTCTTCGTGCTTTTGGAAGAGCCACAGTTCTTGGTACCGCAATTTTTGGTTTGCTTGTTTTCTTGATTGTTAGCTTTCTTCATGATTTCTCCTTCCCGTAGGGCACGTTCAATGTGACGAAACCTTGGCTTTCTTTACATAGAGGGCAAACCGTCCACGCCTCGGTTGAGGTGTGCATAAATCCACATTCCTTGCAGACGTAAAGAATGGGACTCTCGTTTTTATACAGGTTACCGCTCTCCATAGCCTCATAGAGGTAGTTAAAAATCTGCTCGTGGTGTTTTTCAACGTTGGCAATCATATTGAATAACGCCGCAATATCGTCAAACCCCTCGTTAAAAGCCTCTTTTGCAAACGTCGGGTAAATGCGTTCGTGTTCGTTTTTCTCGTCTGTTGCAGCAAGCTTAAGCATCTGTGTTAAATCGCCCGTATGATAGGGATAGCCCGCGTCAATCTCGATATTGTCAAGTGCCTTGCCTCTTTTGGTCAACTCTTCAAAAAACCTCCTTGCATGGACGGTTTCGTTTTTGGCAAGCGTCTTAATCTGGTCGGCAAGCGCGATATAACCCTGTGCCGTAGCCTCCCTTGCAATAAGCTGATAGCGCATACCCGCCTGACTTTCACCCGCAAACGAGCGGGCTAAGTTCAAATAAGTTTTAGTTTCGTCAAATTCCATAATGCCCTCCGTAACGTTATCTTGTGTCAAACGGCGGCAGATATACCCCCTTGTAATCTGGAATTTTTTGTAACCTCGTTTATCAAAAGCAAACCGCCGTGCGTTTTGCAAACGCACGGCGGAGATTAAACTTTACCGACGGTATTAAAGGTATCCGTATTTCTTTCTGAAACAGATAATAAAGGTTGCCGTGATGAATACGGCGATAATCTCCGCAAATACGTTGGCAGACCAAATGCCGTCTATGCCCCATAACATAGGAAGAGTAAGAACGCAGACCACCTGCAAAACAAGGGTGCGCATAAAGGAGAGAATTGCCGAAATTAAACCGTTGTTCAAGGCGGTGAAGAAGGCAGAACCGAATACGTTGAAGCCTAACACTAAAAACATTGTAGAGCAGATCATAAAGCCCCTTCTGGTGAGTGCCAACAATTGCTCGTTGTAGCCCACGAAGATATACGGCAGTGGATAGGAGAGAGCCATTGCCAGGGCAAACATTGAAGCCGAGGTTACGGCAATAATTATCAAGCTCTTTTTTAATACGTTTTTAAGTTCACCTCTGTTTCCGGCCCCGTAGTTAAAGCCTATTATAGGGCTTACGCCCACAGAGTAGCCGAGGAACGCGGATATGAATATGAAGTTGACGTACATTAAAACGCCGTAAGCCGAAACGCCGCTTTCGCCTACAAGCCGCATAAGCTGGTAGTTGTAAAGTATATTGACGAGCGATAGGGATACGTTTGTCATCAGCTCGGAGGAGCCGTTGGCGCAGGTCTTACCCAGAGCTTTGAAATCTATTATAGGCTTACCTAATTTTAAAACGCCGTCGCGCTTTATCGTAAAGTACAGTACCGGTGCCAAGCCGCCTACTGCCTGCCCTGTCACGGTTGCCGCCGCCGCACCTGCAATGCCCCACTTGAACCACGCTAAAAACACAGCGTCCAACACTGCGTTAGTAACGCCTGCCGACACGATAAAAGCAAGCCCTAGTTTGGGCTTTTCCGCTGCAGGGAAAAAGCTTTGAAAGACGTTTTGCAGCATAAACAGCGTTATACCTGCCATGTTGATTCTGCCGTACAAAACGCATTTTTCAAGGGTGTCGCCCTCAGCCTTCATCAGCCTTGCGAGGTCGGGCATAAAGATTATGCCAACCGCCGTCACAACTAAACCTAAGACGAAGGTAACGTAAATTAAAAACGAGAAAATTCCGCAAGCCCTGTCTTTGTTGCCCTCGCCCAAGATTTTGGAGACGAGTGCGGCTCCGCCTGCGCCTATCATAAAGCCAAGCGTGGCAAAAGCCATAAGGACAGGCATAATCAAATTGACTGCGGCAAACGCCGACTCGCCTGCAAAGTTGGACACGAAAATTCCGTCAATAACGCCGTAGATGGAAGTAAACACCATCATAATAACCGACGGAAGGACGAATTTTATTAATCGCTTAAAGGTAAACGTTTTGGCAAACTGCGTTTCTTGACTTTGGTCAATATTTAAATTATTCGGTTGATTGTCAGTAGTCTTTGTCTGCATAGAATTAATAAAAATATTGCATAATAATGGAGCCGTAGTATAAAGGCGGCATTGTTATGCATGTTCAAATAAGTTAACGCAACAGGGATTAAGTTATCTGTTTTCGCCGATAGATTTGACCATCAGGGCAAGCGCAGGGATAATTTTTTTAATCTCCATTCCCGAAGTGTTGAGCATTAAATCGTAGCACTCCTTATGCCCCCAAGGGCGGGAGGAGATTAAATCGCACAATTTTCCCCTTGCCTTGTCTATTGCCTTTGCGTTCTTTAAAATACGCTTGTCGGACACGTCCTCGCCCTCATAAGCACGTTCTCTGCAACGCTTGATAACCGAGGCGTCGTCGGCGTAGACAAAGATTTTAACGGGCTTAAGGTCTGCCAAAATAACGTCGGCGCAACGACCGACGATAACGCAGTTGCCCTTTTCGCCTATCGCCTTAATGACCTTCTGCTGTTCAACCAGCACGTCGGTTGCGCAGTCGGGAACGGGGGAGAGTACGGGCATTGTGTGTGCAAAGCTGAATGCGTAGTTTGTATACCCGCCCTTTTCCAGTACGGAATTTACGTAGTCCTCGTTCAACGCGGTATTCTTTGCGATTTCGGTAACAAGTTCCTTATCGTAGTAAGCATAACCCAGCTCATCTGCAAGTCTTTTGCCAACCTCTCTGCCGCCGCTGCCGAATTTTCTTGAAATGGTAATAATCATATAAATAACCTACCTTAATATAGTTTAATTGCAATATACTCACTGCTCTTTAGGGAACAGCGACTTTAACATAGTGCCCAGATAAAGCACGGGTACAATGCTTATTTTCTCCGCATACTTCGCCACGGACTTCATATTTTTTGCAGGCAGAAGCACACGTTTAAAGCCCATCTTGACGCACTCGGAAACCCTCTTTTCAGCGTACTGAACGGCACGTACCTCGCCCGTTAAACCCACTTCGCCGAACACAGCCGTGTACTTGTCGATCGGTCTTTCAAAGTAAGCGGAGGCGAGGGCGGCACACAACGCCAAGTCGGTTGCAGGCTCGTTTAGCTTTATTCCGCCCATAACGTTTATATATACGTCTTGAGAGGAGTAGTGCAGGTTGCACCGCTTTTCAAGCACGGCAAGCAGCAGTGCAAGTTTATTGTAGTCCACACCGAGAGACATTCTCCTCGGTTGACCGAACGCCGTGCGGTTGATAAGCGTCTGAATTTCAACGTTCATACAGCGGTTGCCCGTCTGCGCAGGGGTGACGGCACAGCCTGCTTCTTCGCCCCTGCTTTCGGAGAGAAATATTCCGGAATAGTCGGTAACGGGGATAATGCCCTCGCCCGTCATCTCGAATACGCCCACCTCGGAGACGTTGCCGAATCTGTTTTTAACCGCCCTGAGTATTCGGAAATTCTCCTGGTTTTCACCTTCAAAGTAGAGGACGGTGTCCATAATATGCTCAAGTACCTTAGGTCCTGCAAGGGCACCCTCTTTGGTGACGTGACCTATGATGAAGAAGGTGATGTTTTTGGACTTGGCAATCCTCATCAGCTTGGTTGCACATTCACGCACCTGACCAACCGAGCCTGAAGAAGAGGACATATCCTCGGTGTAAACGGCTTGAATGGAGTCTATTACGCAGAACTCAACGCCGCTTAGCTGTTCCTCCAGCCCGTCGATGCAGGTGCCGTTCAAAAGCAGCATATTCTCACCGCCTACGCCTAAGCGGTCACAGCGCATCTTGACTTGAGAACAACTCTCTTCAGCGGAGAAGTATAAAACCTTGTGCGCCTTTGAAAGGTATGCCGCAATCTGCGTTAATATGGTGGACTTGCCTATACCCGGGTCGCCGCCCAACAGCACCAGCGAGCCGGGGACTATTCCGCCGCCCAATACGGTGTCAAACTCCGAAATGCCGGAGGGAACCCTCTCGTGCCTTTCGTAGGAAATATCCTTTAGCGGTTTAGCCTGATATGCGTACACGCTTTTTACAGGCGTTACCGTCTTTATTTCGGGTTTAACAATCTCTTCAACCATCGTGTTGAATTGACCGCAAGACGGGCACCTGCCCAGCCAACGGGGGCTGGTTGCGCCGCATTCGGAACATGTGAATATAGTAGTAGTTTTTACGGTTTTAGCCATTTTATTGCACCTTGTCGATTACTGCCGTACAGTAGACGCAAATGCCCCTCTTCTGTCCGACAAATCCCAATCCCTCGCAGGTGCCGGCTGATATGGAGACGTTAATCTTATCAACTTTTGCAGCCTTTGCAAGGGAGTCAACCATCTCGTCAATGTAACCTGCAAGCCTGGGTTTCTCCGCCTGAATGGCAACCGAAATCCCCAACGGCTTATAGCCTCTTTCGCCTATCAATCGAATGACCTCTTCAAGCAGTTTAACGCTGTCTGCTCCTCTGTATTTCTCGTCGCTATCGGGGAAGTAATAACCGATATCCCGTAGTTTGGCTGCAGAGAGCAATGCGTCCATCACGGCATGAATAGCAACGTCGCCGTCGCTATGGGCAATCAAACCCGTATCGCATGGAATTTTAACACCGCACAGCGTTACAAAGTCCTGTTCTTTTCCAAAGGCGTGGACGTCTACACCGAAGCCTACGTTTGGATGAAAGGGATTAAGAATTAAAGGAGTGGGGTGATAAAAGTTTTTTTCAAAGTCCTCTTTAAAGGTAAGCTTTTTGTTCTGCGGTGTTCCGCACGCGCAGATTTTTGCCGGCTTGATATAGCGGGAGTAGACCGAGCTGTCGTCCGTAAACTTCTCACCGCTTGCCATTGCCTTTTCGTATGCAGTAACGATATCCTCGGTTAAAAACGCCTGGGGGGTCTGTATGATATATACGTTATCCCTGTTTGGTATCTCGCCGATATAACCGTCTTTACCTATTGCCACCGTGTCAATTGCAGGGCAGGCGCAAACTGCGCTGCCGAACTCTTTAGCGCAGTTTATGCATTCCTCTATCATATCCGTGGTAACGTAGGGGCGAGCTCCGTCGTGAATTAAAACGATATCGCCCGTCACGGCTTTCAGGGCGTTATAAACGCTCTCCGTCCTCGTCTTTCCGCCTGTTACAACTTGATAGCCATAGGCTTGGCAGTACTCCCTGGTCTCCTCGTCGTCCTCACGGCAGACGGCTATTTTTTCAAGGTTTCCGCCCATATATTTATAGTCGAACCAATCAAAGGCGGTAAGGGTATAGTCCAACGCAGGCGCACCGTCAAAGATTGCCATAAGCTTATTTTTATTGAACCCTGCCCTCTCGCCTTTACCTGCGGCACAGATTATAACGCTTATCTTCATTGCTTGATTTCCTCATTACTTGAAGGGGTTGTATTTGAAGTGTTTGTTTGAGTATCGCTTACTGCAAGCTCTCCGACCTTTTCCTTGTCGGCTGCCTTTTCGGAAAGCTGTTTCGATCTGCGCAGCTGCTCTGCCCGTTTCTTTTCGTTCGCTCTGCTGTTTTTGATTGAAGTGCCGAACACGTCGGTTATATCCATAATAGTGACGAAGGCGTGCTTGTCGCAACGGGATACAACGGTACGCAGTCTGTGCAGCTGGAAGCGGTTTACCACGCAATATATGACCTTTTTGTCGGTCTGGGAATAATAGCCTTTACCGTCTAAAACGGTCAACCCTCTGCCGAACTCTTCCGAAAGGGCAGGGGCAACCTTATCGTATTCGGCGGTAATAATCAACGCACCCTTCGCCTGGTCAAGACCTAAGGTTATGAAGTCGACCGCCTTGCTGTTGACGAAATATGCGATTATCGAATAGAGGGGAATGGAAAAATCGCCTTGCCCGGTACTGACCACCGTTATACCTATTACGAGGTATAACAGAACGTTGAAAATCATAACGAAATTTCCGACGGTCAGATTAAGCCTCTTTGCAAAGATAACGCCCAGCGTCTCCATACCGTCCATAGCTCCCCCGAAGCGTATGGTTATACCGCTGCCAATGCCCGAAAGGATACCGCCGAACACGCAGCAAAGCACGGGCGTGTTGCCGACTATCGGCGAGCCGTTTGTAAAAAAGTCGGGAATAAAGAGCGGAATTATGTTCTGGAACAGCAGCGAGAAAAGCGAGTAGACGGCGATTGCGAACAGCGAATAGACGGTGAACGCCACGCCCTGCTTTTTCATACCGAACAGGAATATGGGGAAGTTTATTATTATCAGCCACGACCATAGCGGCATAACTTCAATGAGCATATCCAGGAACATTGCAAGACCGGAGACGCCGCTGTCGTACAACCCGACGGGGGCGAGTAAAAGCGTTACTCCCGCAGCGTTTACGGCACCTGCAATAAGCAGAGCTAAAAAGTTGATTAATTTAAGGTCACCTTTTTTTAATTTTAATTTCATCGTCAACTCTCGCTTAATCTATAATTTCGTATAGGGAGGCGGCTTCGTCCTTTTTAACCGTCTCCTTTATCTCAAGTATTTTAAATTTAAGTACGCCCGTAGCGTAGTCGATCTCCACCACGTCGCCCACCTTAATCTGGTGGGAGGGTTTGACCTCTCTGCCGTTGATAATAACCTTACCGCCGTCGCAAGCCTCCCTTGCCACGGTACGTCTTTTAAGTATTCGTGAAACCTTTAAAAATTTGTCTATCCGCATAAATTTAACCGCCTGTTTCAGTCCGTATAGCAGGACTTTTTTATTTATTGAAAGGACTTTTTAAAATTAAACTGATAAATTCTGATAAATGACTTGACAGCTCGTTTTATATGTAATATAATTTAACCTATATTAGAATGCATTTTATGCACTTTTTACCTTTTTCCCTTCTTAATCGGGGGTGAAAACGGGGTGCTAATTGTGTCGTATTTACAGTAAATTATACACTATATATTATAAAATGTAAAGGGCGTAGGCATAATTCTTTCAAGCAAAAAATTTTTTTGCGGCGGAAATTTGTCAAGTCGGTTGAAAATTTTTTTTGACCGCCGTCCGATTTAATTTGAAACGTTAGATTTTTTGCGGTGAAAAGATATATACGCATAATCGCCAAACACGTGATAGAACAAAGTAAAGGAGTAAACCGATTAATGAATTTACCGATTCACAAGTATGGCAAAACTGAAAGGCGTAAGTTCGGCAAGATCAACGAAGTCATCGACATTCCCGACCTCGTTGAAATTCAAAAAGCCAGCTACGCAACTTTCATAGAAGAGGGAATAGGGGAAGTTTTCGAAGATTTCTCCCCCATAACCGACTATTCGGATCACTTCGAATTGTATTTCCTCGACCACTGGTTTGACGAAAAACCCAAGTATGACGAGAAGGAGTGTCGTAACCGTGATGCTACCTATGCCCTTCCCCTGCACGTAAGGGTAAGGCTCGTCAACAAAGTTAAGGATGAGATTATCGAATCCGACGTCTTTATGGGTGATTTCCCCAAGATGACCGATTCGGGCTCTTTCATCATCAACGGTGCAGAGCGTGTAATCGTCTCCCAGCTCGTCCGTTCACCCGGCAGCTACAACGCTATGGAGAGGGATAAGACGGGTAAGGAAATGTTCAAAACCACCGTTATGCCCAACAGGGGTGCTTGGCTTGAGTTCGAGCAGGACGTGCAGGGCGTAATGTGGGTACACGTAGACAGAAAGCGTAAGATCTGTGCTACCGTACTCTTAAGGGCTTTAGGCTTCGGATCCGACAGAGCTTTATTGGATTTGTACGATAGCGACAAGATGATCGAAAGCACCATTGCAAAGGACACCACCAAGTCCGAGAGCGACGGTCTTGTAGAACTGTACAGAAAGCTCCGCCCCGGCGAAGTTCCCACCGAGGCTTCCGTAAGACAGCATTTAAACAACCTGTTCTTCGACCCCAGGCGTTACGACGTCGTAAAGGTTGGCAGATACAAGTTCAACAAGAAGCTCAATATCGCATACCGCCTCCCCGGCTGCAAACTTGCAGAGGACGTGGTTAACAGAGAGACGGGTGAAATAATTGCCTCCGCCGGTGATATCATCACAGAGGAACAGGCTTCCCTTATTCAAGACTTTGGCGTTGTATACGATATGGAAAAGGGAACCGCAATCAACTGCGCTAACTCCGTCCGCGTATGGGTAAACGACTCCGAACGTGGCGAGATTAAGCACAAGATTATCGGTAACAACACCGTTAAGTGGTCGTCAATCTCTGATAAGAATCCCAAGATTTTCGGACTTCTGCCCACCGTTTATTATCCCAACTTCGTATTCTGCAACCAACTCGCCGAAGAGTGCAAGACTGCTTCCTGCGAGGAAGTTGCGGCAAATCACGTAGACGAGATCAACAAGCTCTACTATACCGTAGAGGTTGAGGAGACCGAGGACGAAAAGCCCGAGGAGAAGAAGAACAGAGAGAAGCGTCGCGACCAGAGAATTAAATTCGTTGAGTCCTGCAAGCTCTTCGTATCTTTACTTGCAAGCGACAAGCAGACGCTTGACTCCGACGAGAAAAAGACGGTTAAGCCCATCGTTGAAAAGCTCTGCCATAAGCATATCACGGTAGACGATATCGTTGCCGCAATCTCTTCCAATATAGATTTGCAGTACGGCATCGGCACGATAGACAACATCGACCACCTCGGCAACCGCCGCGTGCGCTCGGTAGGCGAATTGTTAACCAACCAGCTCCGTATAGGTATTTCCCGTCTTGAAAAGCTCATCAAAGAGAGAATGGCAACTCAGGACGCAATGGAGGTTACTCCTTCCGGACTTGTTAACGTCCGTCCCGTATCGGCAGTTATAAGGGAATTCTTCGGTTCCTCCCAGCTCTCACAGTTCATGGATCAGACCAACCCTGCTGCAGAGCTTACCCATAAGCGTAAGTTATCCGCACTCGGTCCCGGCGGTTTGAACCGTGACAGAGCCACCTTCGAAGTTCGTGACGTTCACCACTCTCACTACGGCAGACTTTGCCCTATCGAGACTCCCGAAGGTCAGAACATAGGTCTTATCTCCTCGCTTGCAACCTTCTCCAAGGTTAACGAATACGGCTTTATTATGAGCCCTTACAGAAAGGTTATCAAGGACGAAAACGGACTTGCTACCGTAACCGACAGGGTTGATTACCTCACCGCAGATGAAGAAGATAAATACGTCGTAGCCCAGGCTAACGAGCCTTTGGATGAAAACAATCACTTTATCAACCCCCGTGTAGGCTGCCGTCACCAGGATTTAATTACCCAGATGACCCCCGAGCATATGGACTATATGGACGTTAGTCCCAAACAGCTCGTATCTGTTGCAACCGCACTCATTCCCTTCCTTGAGAACGACGATACCAACCGTGCGTTGATGGGTTCGAACATGCAGCGTCAGGCAGTTCCCCTTATGAAGACGGAAAACGCAATCGTTGCAACGGGTATCGAAGCTGCAATCGCTCGCGACAGCGGCGTTATCGTAAGGGCAAAGGAGGCAGGCGTCGTAGTAGGCAGTACCTCCGATTTAATTAAGATTAGAGAAGACAACGGTCTTGTTACCGAATATAAATTAAAGAAGTTCGAGCGTTCCAACCAGAATACCTGTCTTAACCAAAGACCTATCGTCAACACGGGCGACAGGGTGGAAAAGAACGAGATTATTGCAGACGGTCCTGCAACCAATAACGGTGAGCTTGCCCTCGGTAAGAACATTCTCATCGGCTATATGGAGTGGGAGGGCTACAACTACGAGGACGCTATCCTTATCTCAGAAAAGCTCGTTCAGGACGACGTGTTTACCTCTATTCACATTGAGGAACACGAGACCGAGGCAAGGGACACAAAGCTCGGACCCGAAGAGATAACCAGGGATATTCCCAACGTAGGCGAAGACGCACTCAAGGATTTGGACGAAAACGGCATTATCCGTATCGGTGCGGAAGTTCACCCCGGAGATATATTAGTAGGTAAGGTTACTCCTAAGGGTGAAACCGAGCTTACCCCCGAAGAGAGACTTCTCCGTGCAATCTTCGGCGACAAGGCAAGGGAAGTCAGGGACACTTCGTTAAAGGTTCCCCACGGTGAAGGCGGTATCGTCGTAGACGTCAAGGTGTTCACCAGGGAGAACAAAGACGAACTCTCCCCCGGCGTGTCCAAGTTAGTAAGAGTATATATCGCACAGAAGAGAAAGATTCAGGTCGGCGATAAGATGGCAGGCCGTCACGGTAACAAGGGCGTCATCTCCAGAGTATTGCCTCAGGCGGACATGCCCTTCTTAGCAGACGGTACTCCTTTGCAGATTTTGTTGAACCCCCTCGGCGTGCCTTCCCGTATGAACATCGGTCAGGTGCTTGAAGTGCACTTAGGTTTAGTCTGCAAGCAGCTCGGCTGGAAGATTGCAACCCCCGTATTCGACGGTGCAACCGAGCAGGATATTAAGCAGCTCTTCAAAGAAAACAATATCGTCAACCCCGAAGGTGCGGTAGACGGTAAAATACAGGTGTACGACGGCAGAACGGGCGAACCCTTCGAAAACAGGGTAACCGTCGGCGTACAGTATATGATTAAACTTATCCACCTTGTCGACGACAAGATTCACGCAAGGTCCATAGGTCCTTACAGCCTTGTAACGCAGCAGCCCCTCGGCGGTAAAGCGCAGTTCGGCGGTCAGCGTTTCGGTGAAATGGAAGTCTGGGCGTTGGAAGCTTACGGCGCAGCGCATATCTTGCAGGAAATCTTAACCGTAAAATCTGACGATATCGTAGGACGTGTAAAGACCTACGAGTCAATCGTTAAGGGCAACAATATCTCCGAACCCGGTATTCCCGAAGCGTTCAAGGTACTCTTAAAGGAACTCCAGTCGCTTGCACTCGACGTTAAGGTACTCACCGAAAGCGGTGAAGAGCTTATCATTCACGAGCTTGACGAGGACGACGAGGCTATCCCCACCGCAAAGGCAAGGGAAGCAGAGGACAAGGAGAAGGAAATCCCCGAAGAGGAGTTGGAGCTTACTTCCGGCGGCGAAGAGGACGAGGAAGAACTCGGCGATATCTCGCTGTTTGACGAGGGCGACGACGAGGACGAATTCAGCGGTAAAGATCTGTTCAGCGACGAGGATATGGACGACTTCGGCGACGACGACCTTGGCGACAAGTTCACGTTATTCGACGAGGACGAAGGCGACAACGAGGATAAGGACTAAACGGGAGGTAATTTAAATGTTTGAATTAAACGATTTTTGCTCAATTAAGATAGGCGTAGCTTCTCCCGAAAAAATCAGGGAACTTTCTAAAGGCGAAGTAACCAAACCCGAAACAATCAACTACAGAACTCAGAAACCCGAAAGAGACGGTCTTTTCTGCGAAAGAATTTTCGGACCGATGAAGGACTGGGAGTGCCATTGCGGCAAATATAAGCGTATCCGCTATAAGGGCGTTGTCTGCGAAAAGTGCGGCGTTGAAGTAACCCGTGCTAAGGTAAGAAGAGAGAGAATGGGTCATATAGAGCTTGCCGCTCCCGTATCCCATATCTGGTATTTCAGAGGCGTACCTTCAAGAATAGGTCTTGTACTCGATATGAGCCCTAAGGACTTAGAGCAGGTAATCTACTTTGCGGCATACGTCGTAATCGACCCCGGTAAGGAGCCTATGGCGTTTGAAGACGCAAGGGGCAACGTCAAGAAGGTTGAATACAAGCAGGTCATAACCGACAGAGATTTACGTGCTATCGAAGAGAAGTACGGCGACAGCGAGACCACGGGTCTTAAAGTCGGTATGGGTGCTGAAGCTATCCGTGAACTTTTACAGGCAGTAGATATCGAAAAGGAATGCAAGGAGACCAGAGAGATTATCGAAAGCTCCAACGCAAGCCAGAAGAAGCTTAAGGCAGTTAAGAGAATTGAAATTCTCGAATCCTTCCGCAAGAGCGGCAATAAGCCCGAATGGATGATTTTAACCGTCCTTCCCGTGCTTCCCCCCGAACTCCGTCCTATGGTACAGCTCGACGGCGGCAGATTTGCTTCCTCCGACCTCAACGATCTGTATCGCAGGGTAATAAACAGAAACAACAGATTAAAGAGAACGATAGAGCTCGGTGCTCCCGATATGATTATCAAGAACGAAAAGCGTATGCTCCAGGAAGCAGTCGACGCATTGATCGACAACGGCAGAAGGGGCAGGGCTCTTTCCGGTCCTTCCAACAGGGAGCTTAAGTCCTTGTCGGGTATGCTCCGCGGTAAGCAGGGTCGTTTCCGTCAGAACTTACTTGGTAAGCGTGTCGACTACTCCGGACGTTCGGTTATCGTCGTAGGTCCCGAACTCAAGCTCTACCAGTGCGGACTTCCTAAGGAAATGGCAATCGAACTCTTCAAGCCCTTTGTTATGAAGAGGCTGGTTGAAAGCGGTCAGTGCCAGAATATCAAGAGTGCAAAACGCGCAGTCGAAAAGGCTAAGCCCATGGTATGGGATATCTTAGAGGACGTAATCAAGGAACACCCCGTTCTTTTGAACCGTGCACCTACCCTCCACAGGCTGTCCATTCAGGCGTTCGAGCCGGTACTCATCGAAGGCAGAGCAATCAAGCTCCATCCCCTCGTATGTACGCCCTTCAACGCAGACTTCGACGGCGACCAGATGTCCGTACACGTACCCCTTTCAATCGAAGCTCAGGCAGAGGCAAGGTTTTTAATGCTTTCCTCTAACAATATCTTAAAGCTTTCCGACGGTAAGCCCGTTATGTCCCCTTCGCAGGATATGGTTATGGGTGCTTACTACCTCACCATAATAAGGAGAGAGGAAGGCAAGTTCTACCGCTGGTCGGGTGACAGATATTACGAGTGCAACGAGGGCGAAGAGGGTGCTGAAAAGTACGTACCCAACGCATATATCTCCGAGGACGAGGTTATGATGGCTTATCAGACCAAGTACCTGCACATGCAGGACGAGGTTTACGTTCGCCGCAGTGTAACCGTAAACGATAAGAATTCTCCCTTCAACGGTCAAAGCGTAACAGGTCTTGTAAAGACCACCGTCGGCAGAATTATCTTCAACAGCCAGCTTCCCCAGAACTTAGGTTTCGTAAAGAGAGAAAAGCTTGAAGACTACCTCAAGTACGAAATCTCCTACGAATTCTTAGGCAAGAACGTAGCAGTAGGCAAAAAGCAGCTCGGTCAGATTGTAGACCGTTCGTTCAAGGTGGGCGGTGCTGCAGAAGCGGCTGAAGTTCTCGACAAGGTAAAGGCACTCGGCTACAAGTACTCAACTATCGGTGCAATCACGACTTCCGTATTCGATATGCACATTCCTGCAGCGAAGAAGGCAATCGTTGAAGAGACCGAGCAGAAGGTTCTTCAGATCGAGAGAAAGTATGCAAGAGGTCTCTTAAGAGAAGAAGAGCGTTATAACGCAGTCATCAACGCTTGGGATAACGCAACCGACACCGTTACCGACGCCCTCAAAGCTTCGCTTGACAAGTTCAATCCTATCTGGATGATGGCAAACTCTGGTGCCCGTGGTTCAATCGACCAGATGAAACAGCTCTCCGGTATGCGTGGACTTATGGTTAACCCCCAGGGTCGTAAGATAGAAGTTCCCGTTAAGTCTTGCTTCAGGCAGGGTCTTTCGGTTCTTGAATACTTCATCTCCTCGCACGGCGGTCGTAAAGGTCTTGCCGATACGGCGTTAAAGACGGCAGACTCCGGTTATCTTACCCGTAGGCTTGTAGACGTCTCCCACGAGGTTATCGTAAGGGAAGAGGACTGTATGGCAGGCTCCAAAAAGCCCCGCGGTATGGTTGTCAAGGCAATCATCGGTCCTAACGGCGAGGTCATCGAAGGTCTTGAAGACAGAATTCAGGGCAGGTTCGTATCCGAGGACGTACTTGATAAGAACGGAAATCTTCTCATTGCCCAGAACGAATTCGTCACCGACGAAATCGCGAAGAAGATAGTAGACGCAGGAATCGAACAGGTTTCCATTCGTTCGCTCTTCACCTGTAACTCACGCTACGGCGTATGCGCAAAGTGCTACGGCAAGAATATGGCTACCAATACACCCGTTATGCCCGGCGAGGCAGTCGGCGTAATTGCGGCACAGTCAATAGGCGAACCCGGTACCCAGCTTACCATGCGTACCTTCCATACCGGCGGTATTGCAGCGACGGGCGATATTACCCAGGGTCTTCCCCGTGTTGAGGAGCTTTTCGAAGCTCGTAAACCCAAGGGCTGCGCAACGCTTTGCGAAGTTTCGGGTAAGGTAAGGATTGACGACGCCGATAATCTGAAGCACGTAATCGTATGTGACCCCGTAACAGGCGAAGTGAAGAAAGACTACGCTCTTCCCTTCAATGCAGAGTTAAAGGTTAAAGCAGGCGAAACGGTTGCTCCCGGTACTGTACTCAACGCAGGTTCTATCTATCCTCAGGACATCTTGAGGGTTCAGGGCGTAAAGGGCGTTCAGGACTATATCTTGGAGCAGATTCAGTCAGTATACCGCAGCCAGGGCGTTGCAATTAACGATAAGCACGTAGAAATCATCGTTCGTCAGATGCTCAAGAAGGTTAGAATTGAGAACTCCGGTTCCACAGATCTTCTTCCCGGCGAAACGGTTGATATGTTCACCGTTGACGAAGAGAACAGAAAGGCAATCGAAAACGGCGGTGCTCCTGCACTTCAGAAGCGAGTTCTGCTCGGTATAACCAAGGCCGCGCTCTCGACCGATAGCTTCCTTTCTGCAGCTTCCTTCCAGGAAACTTCCAGGGTGCTTACGGATGCGGCAATCAAGAACAAGGTTGACCCTCTTATGGGCTTGAAGGAAAACGTTATTATCGGTAAGCTCATTCCTGCAGGTACAGGCGTTAAGGACTACAAGAATATGTCCCCCATCATCAACCCTGCATACGGCAAGGACGACAGCGAAGATAACGTATAAGCAAAAAATAAAAAATTAAGGGGAGGCAACAACCTCCCCTTTAATAAAGGTTTAATATGGATTTTGAAGATTTAAGGCTCTGCGACCTACTTGGCAAGGTGCAGAAAAAGGCGGAGGAGATAGCCGCTACAAGGAACGTTTCGCAATTTAAGGAGCTCGGCTCCGGCATACAGGCGGTGTACGACTTCTTCGTCGTCAGCGGTAAGGCTTACGAGGAGCAGCAACCCATGTTGAAAAATCTGTTTTCCTCCTTCAATTACGGTGCGGTTATAATAAACGACGCAATCAAGACCAAGCAGTTGGATAAGGAGGCAAACGCCCTGCTTGACGAGTGTCTGCAGATTATCGTTGCCTGTTGCGTCAATCTTAAAAAGTCCTTAAACGGCTGACCGAACTACCCTAAAAAAACGATTCCCCCGCACATATGTGCGGGGGAATACTATTTTAAACCAATTTTATTCTTCAGTTTTTGTTTGAGTTATCTCTTCATTTCCAACGCTTTCAACAACTTCTGCAACCTCGGTCTGGCTTTGCTTTTTCTTGGCAAAAAGTGCGATAAAAAAGGTTGCAACCGCGCCTACGATAAAGGTTGCAACGCCTAAGCAAATCTGCAAGGTGTCAAGATATGCAACGCCGTATTCATGGAAGAATGTTATAATAACCGCAGGGATAGAACCGAGTACAAACCCGACAATCGCCCACATAGTCGAACGGCGGAACTTGTTTAATAAAAGCTGCATAAGCTTTGCTATAGTAAAGAAGCCGACAACAATACCCAAGGCGAATACTGCAAGCACCAACAGCGAATGACCGAAGTCGGTGCGGAGCGAAGAAATCATACTCAGTAACGGCTGATAATAACCGAAGATTAGCAGTAGCATTGAACCGCTTATACCGGGAACGACGAGCGCGCAGCTGGCTAAAACACCCATAGCGGCTAGCACTAAATACCCGTGCCAGGGCATGGCCGCAGACAGATCAACTTCGCCCATATTTGGTATAAAGCAAATTCCTACAACTACTGCAAGCGGGATAAAAACCGACGCCACGTCAAACTTTTTAAACCCGTCCTTTTTCGCGCCTAAAATCATATCGGGGGTGCTGCCAAGCATAAACCCTGCAAACAGCATTATGGTAGGGAAGGGAGCATATTCAAGTGCGTACTTTAATGGGTAGTACAGAGCAGCAAACGCCAGAACCGCACCGAGCAGTATGGGCAATAAAAACAAAAAGCTTGCATTAAAGTTTTTAAACAGTCCGCTAATGCTGCCTATTATCTTGTCGTAAACGCCCAACAGCACGGCAAGCGTTCCGCCCGAAACTCCCGGGATAATCATCGCTAAGCCTATTGCACCGCCCTTGAGCATATTAAATAAAAACCCTTTGGCTCTCATCTTTCACCTCAAAATATAATACGCAGTAAACTCGATTATAATACGTAGGGCGTAACCTGGTATACGTAGTAGTTAAGCCAATTTATATAGAACAGGTTGGAGGTGGACGACCAATTCATCTTGACCTTAGTCATCTCTTTATCGGCAAAGTAGTTTGCAGGCGGTTTAATGGGTAAGCCCTTCGCCTTATCCCTCTCGTACTCACGTTTTAAGGTATCCCTGTCGTACTCCATGTGTCCCGTTACGAACACCTGTCTGTTATCTCTGCTCTTGATTATGCTAGCCCCTGCTTTTTTGGAGTAGGCAAGAATTTTTAAATCACTGTGCTTTTTAATGTCGTCAGCGTAGATAATCGTGTGCCTTGAATGTGGCATATGGAACTCGTCGGAAATACCCCTCATAAGCGGTTCGATCTCGCCGTCGAATACGCGCTGGTGCGCAAAAATGCCGAAGCACTTCTCATTAAGGCGGTATTTCTTAATACCGTAAAAGTAGTGTAACGCCGCCTGCGCTCCCCAACAGATGAACAGGGTGGAGGTTACGTTGGTTTTAGTCCATTCAAAAATTTTAACTAGCTCGTCCCAATAGGCAACGTCCTCGAACTCCATATCCTCAACGGGAGCACCCGTGATAATCATACCGTCGAACTTCTTATCTACAATCTCGTCAAAGCCCTTATAAAACCTGTCTAAATACTCCTGACCCGTGTGGGTGGGGTTGTAGCTCGCAGTGCGAACCAAAGTCACGTTAACCTGCAAGGGGGAGTTGGAGAGCAACCTCATAAATTGAGTTTCAGTCGTCTCCTTGGTGGGCATAAGATTTAAAATGGCAATCTCGATGGGGCGAATGTCCTGCAAGCTTGCCCTGTCTTTATCCATAACGAAAATTCTCTCACCCGTTAAAATGGAGTATGCAGGTAGTTGTTTATCAATAACGATAGGCATAATTTCTCTTTTCCGTAAATTATTAAATCTTTTCCAAAGCCTGTTCAAGGTCTGCAATTATGTCCTCGGGGTTTTCGATACCGACCGAGAGGCGCACAAGGTTTTCAGGAACGCCTGCCTTGACTAAATCCTCCTTGGAAAGTTGGCGGTGGGTGGTGGAAGCAGGGTGCAGTACGCAACTCCTTACGTCGGCGACGTGAGTTTCCTGCGTAATCATCTTAAGAGCTTCCATGAAGGTAGCACATTTTTTTACGTCACCCTTGATGCCAAAGCTCATCATACCGCCCTGACCGTTCGGGAGATACTTTTCAGCTAAAGCGTGGTATTTATTATCGGGCAAAGATGCGTGTTTAACCCACTCGATCTTGGGGTGTTTGCTCAAATACTGCGCAACAGCCTTGGCGTTAGAGGAATGTCTTGCCATACGAAGAGCCAACGTATCACAGCCAAGGTAGGTTATATATGCATTCATGGGTGCCATAATCGCACCGATATCCCTGATCATCTGCGCTCTGCACTTGGTGGCAAAGGCAACGGGCAGGTCTGCATAGACCAAGCCGTGGTAGCTCTCGTCGGGGATATTCATAGAAGCGTATCTGGGGTTACCCTTGAAGTTGAAGTTGCCTAAATCCACAATCATTCCGCCGAGTGCAGCCGCATGTCCGTCTAAATACTTAGTAGAGGAGTGAATGACGATATTTACTCCAAACTCCTTCGGGCGGCAGAGCGCAGGGGTCGCCAGGGTGTTGTCTACAATAAACAGCAATCCGTGCTTTTTGCAGATTGCGGCAATCTTGTCAAAGTCCAAAACCACGATTGCTGGGTTGGCAATCGTCTCACAGAAGATAAACTTAGTCCTCTCGTCTATGAGCTTTTCAATCTCTTCGGCGGAGTCGTCGGGGTTAAAGAACCTGCACTCGATACCGAGTTTGGGCAAAGTGGTGCCGAACAGGTTAAAGGTACCGCCGTAGCACGCCTGGGAGATAACCACGTTATCGCCCGCCCCTGCAACGGTAAACGCCGCAAGCGTAGTCGCGCTCATACCTGAAGCACAGCCTATAGCTGCAACGCCGCCCTCTAACGCTGCAACCTTGCCCTCCAACGCCGCAACGGTGGGGTTGGCAAGTCGGGAGTAGAAGTAGCCGTCGCTTTTCAAGTCGAAGCAGTCTGCCATCTCCTGCGTATCGCCGTAGAAAAAGGTAGTCGACTGGCAGATAGGGGGGATCCTGCTCTCGCCCGTCTTGGGGGAATAACCAGCCTGAACGCACAAGCTGTCAAGTTTTAAATCTTTCATATGTTAAGCCTCTGAAATTAATTTCAAATCAATAATCTTTTAACTGCCTTCTCGTCTCTCGCTCCAAGTCACGACGTTTGATAGCCTCTTTCTTGTCAAAGGTCTGTTTGCCCCTGCAAAGAGCAACTTCAACTTTTATCAGGTTATCCTTAAAATAAATAGAAATAGGAACTAAGGTCATGCCTTTTTGGTTGATTTTGCCGACTATCTTATCTATTTCGTACTTATGCAAAAGCAACCGCCTGTCTCTTTTGGAGTCCTTGGAGTTAAACGCACCGCTCTTATCATAGACGGGTATATGCAGATTTTTAATAGACACCTGCCCGTCACGGATAAAGCAGAAGCTGTCTTTTAAATTGCAGTTGCCTGCGCGGAGAGATTTTACCTCCGCACCCTCCAAGACTATGCCTGCCTCGTATTTCTCTTCGATAAAGTATTCAAAGGTAGCTGACCTGTTGTAGGCAATTTGTTTACTCATTATATATATTATACCTTTATTAAAAGTCTTTGTAAAGTTAAACCAACGCAAATTGTATGCGTCTTGAACATAAATCACAGCCGATAACCTCGACCCTTACGCTGTCACCAAGCTTAAAGGTATGCCGTCTGCCCTTGAGTAGAAATTTTTCGGGGAAGTAGTCGTAATAATCGTCGGGGAGCAGGTCGCTTCGTATAAATCCTTCAACCGTGTTGGCAAGCTCTGCAAATATTCCGCTCTCGATAACGCCCGAAATTACGGCGTCAAACTGCTCGCCGATGCGGCTACGCATATACTCAAGCTTGTATAAATCGTCCACGTCTCTCTCGGCTTGCTCCGCACGCCGCTCTCTCTCGCTCGTGTCGGTAGCCGCCGTCCGTGCAATTGCGGAGTACTTGTTTAAAAGCTCCTTATCCTGACCGTGCAAAAGTGCCTTTAACACACGGTGAACGAAGAGGTCGGGGTAACGGCGAATGGGGGAGGTGAAGTGGCAATAGCACTTGCTCGCAAGTCCGAAATGTCCCAAATTCTCCTCGCAGTACCTCGCCTTTTGCATAGAGCGGAGCATAACCTTGTTTACGACTGAGGCATACGGCTTGTCCTCAACCAGGTTTAAAATCTTCTGGAAGTCCTTCGGGGTAACCTCTTCGCTGTTGCAAGTTACGTTTACGCCAAGCTCCTTTAAAAAATTGTACAAGAGGTTGACCTTCTCAGGCGAAGGTTTTTCGTGAATACGGTATAAAAAGGGAGCGTTTTTCTTTAAGGCAAATTCGGCAACGCTCTCGTTGGCGGATACCATAAACTGTTCAATCAGTCGGTGCGACAACGCCCTTTCGTAATCAGGAATGACTATCTCACCCCCATCGCCCACGTATATATGCGCCTCTTTGACGTCCAAACTAACTTCGCCGTCAGCCTGTCTTTTCGCCTCAAGCTTAGTGCATAGGGTTGCCATAGCCTTTAGCATTTCGGCAATTTCAGACGTAACAATGCCCGTTTCATCTCTTTCTACAACGGCGGTAACCTCGTCGTAGGTCAGCCGCTTATCGCTTCTTATAATGCTTTCAAAAATCTCGTAATCCAATTTTTTACCGCTAAAATCAAAGGTCATAAAACAGGTCATTGCGTATCTGTCCTTGCCCTCGTTCAGACTGCAAGCCCCGTTGGAAAGGCTTTTGGGCAGCATAGGCAGAACCCTGTCGGGGAAGTAGACGCTCGTACCCCTTTCATACGCCTCTTTATCTATACAGCCGTTGTACTTTACGTAGTGGCTTACGTCGGCAATATGCACGCCCAAACGGTACTTGCCGTCTGCAATTTCAAGCGAAACCGCGTCGTCAATATCCCTCGTGTCCACGCCGTCAATGGTTACGGTTAACAGCTCTCGCAAATCGACCCTTTCGCCTTGAACAACCCTTTCACTTGAAACCTTTTCAGCCGTTTCAATAACGTAAGCGGGAAACTCGGTATTCAGCTCCGCGGAGGCAATTATTGCCTCTTCTTCGGACATAAAGTCGCCGTCCGTACCGAAAACTTTAATAATCTTGCCGTTTACATAGTCTTTGTTGTGGGCGGTAATCTCTGCCATGACCTTGTCGCCCTCGGAAGCCTGTCCTAAAAGGGAGCGGGGTATAAGGACGTCTGCACCGTATGCCCTATCGTCCGGAACGACAAAATAATTGCCTCTGCCCCTGACAAGTCTACCTGTAACCGACAGTCTGCCACGGCTTAATATCTTTAAAATCATAGCCTCGTCACCCCGTCCGTAGGGGATTGCCAACACCTTGTCCCTATCCAACGCACCGTTTAAACGCTTGGCAGGCACAAAGTAGTCGTGCTCTCTTTCAGCGTAACCGTCGGGGATTAAAAAGGCATAGCCGCCTGCGTTAGCTTTAACGGTAGCGAAAAACGCCCCTGCCCTGTCTGGGGAGAGGTATTTTCCGCCGTCAACCTTAATAATCAGCCCCTCGCCTGCCAAATTTTTAATAACCGCTTTTGCAGGCTTTTTATAGGAAGGGGGTAGGTGCAGTGCAGAGATTATTTCGTTTTGAGTTTTATTTTCAAGCCTTCCGCTTTTGAAAGCCGATAAAATTGTATTCCTTAAGTCCATAATAATAGTATGTAATAAATTCTGACAAAAATAAAAGCGGAACCGACAGGTTCCGCTACAGTTTTCTTATCTGTTAACCGTTGAGCACGATGCTTGCAACGTAGAAGAGAATTGCAATTACCGCAAGTACGCCAAGGCAAATCCAAGTCCACTTTTTAAGCTTGCTTTCAATCGACTGACCTTTGTTTTTGCCGAAGAAAGTTTCGCTGGAGCCGGTTATGCCTTCGATACCTTCGGAATTGCTCTGCTGTAACAGAACGAGTATAATAGCGGTAAGAGCCGCAAGAAACATCAGTGCGATTGCAACCGACGTAAGTACGATATAAGCAACCCACTGGGGTGTATTAAAGCTTGCTGCAAGAAGATTTAACATTTGAAAACCTCAATATAAGTACAATTACAAAAAATATTATAGCACGGCTAAAGACTTTTGACAATGAAAAACGGGTCTTATTAATAAAATTTTATTAATTTTTTTGCGAAAACGTCATTGACCAAACTATCCCCATCGCTAATTTCGCTTTCGCTCGCCGAATTTATTGATTACAAATATACCCAGGCATACCAAGGCTATCGCAATAAGCGTAAACCAGCTTAAAAGCTGTTCGCTTTCGCCCAAGATTATTGCGGAAAACACCGCCCCGAAGAGGGGGTTGGAGCTCTTGTACACAGCCACCTTGGACACGGGGTTATACTTAAGCAGGTACCCCTGCAAGGTAAAGGCGCAGGCAGACAGGAAGGCAAGGTACAAGAGCATAAATATTGCACCGACGCTTACCTTATTAATAGTACCGCCGAAGCTCAAGCCTATAATAATAAGCGTTGCGCCGCCGATTAAGAATTGATAGCCGCATAGGGCGGTCGTGTCCTCGTGACGAGAAAAGACCTTAACCAACCCTGCCGCAGCAGCGGAGGACAGCCCCGAAAAGATTAAAAATCCTTCGCCAAGAAAGGAAAAGGTAAAGGAGAAATCTCCCCCAAGGTTGATAAGTATAACGCCGCCAAAGCCTAATATGCAACCCGAAAGCTTTACTAAATTAAACTTCTCCGTGCGGAAGATAAAGCAGGCAAACAGAATTGTGAAGAAGACGCCAAGCCCGTTTATAACCGAAGATTTAACGCCCGAAACGTGTGCAAGACCGATATAGAAAAAGGTGTATTGCAGGCAGGTCTGAAAGAGTGCGACAATGAGTACTCGCCACATATTACGGGGTTTAGGCGTTAAAAACTTCTTTTTTTGTATGGAGCCGAAGGCTATGACCATCACCCCTGCAAGCGTAAAACGCACTCCCGCAAACAGCATAAGCGAGGGAGCGTGATCTCTGTTGATATCGAACAGGTTATACCCGGTTTTAACGCACGGAAAAGCACTGCCCCACAAAAGGCAGCAGAAAATTGCACACAGCGCAACCGCCCACGGCTTGGTAAAAAATATCTCCGCCCTGCTCTTTTGGGGTTCAGCGGTCATAGTATTTTCAGTTCTGTTGTTTTCGCTGTTCATAACGTTATTATTATAATCGCAATTTACACGTTTTGCAAACAAAACCGCCCGCGCAATTAAATTTGCGCAAGCGGTTAAGTTAATCAATTACCAAATTATTATCATGCCCAACTGCTTGAAAAAGTAACTTTTTGAGGATTTAACTTGTTTTCTTTTTTATCGTCTTTAATCGTCCCGTCGGTACAGATTATAGTAACGTTTCTACTCAAAATTCAGTTATAGTAGAATTCTCTGTAGGTAGTCGAAGACGGCGTATTGTGATAGTAAGAGCCGTACCAGTCGTCTTTAATTTCACACTTATCCAACGAACCTTTTTTTATCTGCTTCCAGTCTGAAATTGTACCGTCATAATAAACACGAACGACTGAATTTGCATCACATTTTACACATAATATGCTCAACTCTTTAATCGAACTCGGCAAATAGAGTTCAAATTCCTGGACGTCTTCTGCAATTATTGCATCTATTTTTTCGGTACCTTCGGCTACTTTAAACTGTTTAACTTCCATAATTTATATGCTTAACCTTTATACTATCAGCGATTTGCCCGTCATTTCGGAAGGGATAGCTAAGCCCATAACCGTCAAAAGGGTGGGGGCGAGGTCGGCTAAGATGCCGTCCGTGCGGAGCTTTACGTTCTTGAGCTTTTCGGAGATAAGCACAACGGGTACGGGGTTGGTGGTGTGTGCGGTAAAGGAGGAGCCGTCCTCGGCGAGTAGCCTGTCTGCATTGCCGTGGTCGGCGGTCAAAAGCGCGCTGCCGCCCATTGAAAGAATTTTGTCCACAACCTTCTTTACGCACTCGTCTACCGTGTGTACAGCCTTAACAGCCGCAGAAATTACGCCCGTGTGTCCTACCATATCGCAGTTAGCGTAGTTTAAGATAATCACGTCGAATTCACCGCTGTCGAGCTCTTCAAGCACCTTGTCGGTAACAAGGTACGCGCTCATCTCGGGCTGCAAGTCGTAGGTAGCAACCTTGGGGGAGGGGATTAAATCTCTCACCTCGTTTTCGTTAGGTGCCTCGATACCGCCGTTGAAGAAGAATGTTACGTGTGCATACTTCTCGGTTTCGGCAATTCTCAGCTGCTTTTTACCGCACTTTGCGAGGTATTCGCCCAGAGTGTTGTCCAGCCTCGTCTTGGGGAATGCGATGTCGACGTCCTTGAACTCAGCGTCGTATACGGTAAAGCATACGTAAACGGGTTCCAAAAAGCCCGTCTTCCTCTCGAACGCCGTACCCTTGGGTACGACGAACTCTCTCTGCGACATAGCCCTCGTAATCTGCCTTGCCCTGTCGGGGCGGAAGTTAAACATAATAATGCTGTCGCCCTTTTCGATAAGACCTATGGGTTTGCCGTCCTCGTATACCTTAATGGGGGTTAAAAATTCGTCGGTTACGCCGCTATTGTAACTCTCTTCGACTGCTTTGACAGGGTCGGTACAGGGGGTACCCGTACCGAGGGTTAACATATCGTACGCCTTTTCGATTCTGTCCCAGTTGTTATCCCTGTCCATTGCGTAGTATCTGCCCGTGACGGAGGCAATCTTACCATAGTCAAGCCTTGCCATCTCGTCTTGCAAATCACGTATAAAGCCTGCGCCGGAGGTGGGGGAGACGTCTCTGCCGTCCATAAAGCAGTGAACGTAGCACTCCTTCACGCCGCGCTGCTTTGCCATCTTCAAAAGCGCGTATATATGCCCGATATGGCTGTGTACGCCGCCCGTGGAGAGCAAGCCGTACAAATGCAATTTTTTATTGTTATCTACAGCGTTGTCCATTGCCTTAATTAGTGCAGGGTTTTCAAAGAAATCGCCGTCCTCGATTGCCTTGGTTATCTTGGTTAAATCCTGGTAGACTATTCTGCCTGCACCCATATTGAGGTGACCGACTTCGCTGTTGCCCATCTGCCCGTCGGGTAGACCTACCGAAAGACCGCTTGCGCCAAGCGTTGCGGAGGGGTAATTTTTAATATATTCGTTTACGTTCTTGCTGCCGTCAATGGAGATTGCGTTGCCTTCACCCGCTGCGGCAAGTCCGTAGCCGTCCATAATAATAAGCGCGTAAGGTGTTTTTTTCATTAAAATGTCCTCTTGTATATCCGATTACTTGTTGTAGTTTACGATAGTAGCAAAGTCAAGCTTTAAGGAAGCTCCGCCGATTAAACCGCCGTCTATGTCGGGTTGAGCCATAAGCCCCTTACAGTTGCCTGCGTTCATAGAACCGCCGTACTGGATAATAACCTTTTCCGCACACTTGGGGCAGAAAAGCTCTCCAATCTTCTTCCTTATGTAGGCAATGGTCTCCTGCGCCTGTTCGTCGGTTGCCGTTCTGCCCGTGCCTATTGCCCAGACGGGTTCGTATGCAATAACAACTTCAGACACGTTTTCAACGCCTTTAAGACCGTCTGTAAGCTGTTTATCCAAAATCTTTTCGGTAATGCCGCTTTCACGCTCTTCAAGCGTTTCACCAACGCATACTATGGGGGTAATGCCGTTTGCAAGGGCAGCTAACGTACGCTTGTTTACACCCTCGTCGGTCTCGCCGAAGTACTGCCTTCTCTCGCTGTGACCGATAATGGCGTATTTAACGCCGTACTCTTTAAGCTGCTCGCAGGAAATCTCACCCGTGTAAGCACCCTTTTCAGCCCAATGCACGTTCTCCGCACCGATAGCAATGTTGGTACCCTCTGCCGCCTTAGTCATAGCGGGGATTAAAATAGCCGGTACGCATAAAGCCACGTCGCAATCAGCGTTTGCCACAAGGGGAGCAAGCTCTTTGATAAGCTTCTCACCGCTCTGGGCGGTCATATTCATTTTCCAGTTGCCTGCAATAAAAGGTTTTCTCATAGTTTAAAACTCCTTAAATCTCATTCAATAACCATTATAACACCTTTCCCAAATAAAAGCAACACAGCGCAATAAATTATTTAAGTTTTTAAAAATGTCAATCGTTATCAAAATTGAACGCATCTTTATCAAATAAGTCGCTTATCTCCACGTTTAAAACTTTTGCAATAGCATACAGCTCGATATCCGTCACCGTCCTTGAATAATCTTCAATTCTCGATATCGACCCCCTGCACACGTAGACGGCGTATAGTTCCAACTTATCCGAAAGCTTTTGCTGGCTCATTTTAAGTTCCTTGCGCCGTTTAGCAACGTTTGCGCCTATCATATTCATCTTGTTTCCGTCAATAATTCTCGCCATAAGTTTCTCCTTAAATTTTTATATTTGTCTTGACATAGGACAAAACTTATGATATATTATGAGAAAAATAAAATTGTCCTATGATAGGACAAACTGAAAAAAGGAGGTGATCTTATTGTTTGTTTACAACCTAAAACTTGTAAATTGAAAATTTTGAGCTGCTGTCATAAAGCGAGTTTAATTCAGGATGACAGCAAAAAATAATTGTTTAAGACTGAAGGCTATCCGTCTGTATGTAAAAAATTATCAAAGAATAAAAAGAGGAGTAAAATAAAATGAAAAAAAATATATTAATAACAATTTTGTCTGTAATCTTGTCAGTTTGTATGTTAATAATCCCCCTGTCTGGTTGTGGCAATTCGGGTGAGGATAATAAACAACCTGACGATAACCATGGAACGGAAATTCAACCTCAAAGTATAATCCTTTCTTACAACAGTATTGATATGTACGTGGGTGAAATATTTCAGTTGTATGCAACTATTTCTCCTAATAATGCGGTTAGCGATATTACTTGGAGTTCAGAGAATAATAGCTGTGCTACAGTTGATACAAACGGATTGGTTTCAGCAAATAAAGAGGGAATGACAGTGATTAAAGCAACTACAAAAAACGGGTTAGTTGCAGCTTGTTCTGTATCGGTTGAGATAGCTGTGGGTGAAGTCAGTGGTTATGTAACCTACTGCACTCTTTCAAATTTTTCCGACAGAGTTGACTCTGGATCTATAATTCAACTCATATCAAAAGATTTACCTAAATTTTCAGAAGATTATTCAATAACTAGCAATTATAGTGACGAAAACGGCATATATACTGCTGTTGTAGATAATCAAGGTAATTATTCGTTTACTGACGTTCCTGTAGGAGAGTATAGGTTGGTTTTTGCGTCTAACCATGCTAAAAATACAGATCAGATGATGTTAGATCTTATGCAGGGTAATGATGAAAGCCGTATAAAGGGAATGTACGGGGAAGATCTATATAATAAACTTATAGAGCTTAATAACTATTATGTAAATAATAGCGAGTTAACAAAATACAGACAATTCCGTTCGGTCTATCTGTCTATGTATAAAGTTGAGGGGTGTGACGTGAGTGTTAAAAAAGGTAAAACCGTAACATCGAACAGATCGTTTGTAGGTGCTTAGAAGAATTTAATTATAAAAACGGCAACGCCCCTCCGCTTGGTTTCAAGCGGAGGGGCGTAAACTTTATGTTATAAAAAGTGATTATTTTACTTAAGTTTCTTTAGTCCCAACTGCAACGCAGTCTGTTCAAAGGCGCGGAGGGGGTTATTTAAAACGTAGTCAAACGCCTCTCTATGTAATATCTTGATATTAAAGCGTTTGATAACTTCTGCAATGCGTGAGGAGAATTGTAAGGACAGATATCCGCCTTCAAAATTAATTATCAGCCTTATTGCAACGAAGAAGTCGGTACTTTTATCAAACCCCGTCGCAACGTCAGCCTCTAATTGCGAATAGGGGATAACCTTTTCACCGAGCTTCAAACCCTCCTCTCTAAATTCGGCGGTATGTATCTCGTAGATATCCAGCGTAGTTATCTCACCGTCCGTCTTTTTCTCAATTCTGACGGATATGCCGTCCTCGCCATCAAGGTAGTAGCCGATGAAAAAGGGTGATTTCTCCATTCCGTTTTCAAAAAGATAGGTGTTTATCAGCGTCTGCGCAAAGTGTTGGGAGATATATTCCTTTGCCTCCGTATCGTTTTTAAAGTTTAAACTTGTATCCTCATCGAATGGGGAGGCGTCCATAGTGTATCTGCACATATGGTATTCGCAGTTAAAAATTTCACGTTCGTTGCAGGATATATAGGGGGTAAAGTCACATCTTTCAAAGTCCAACCTCGCCTGTTTTTTCTTCAACAGCGGTGTGAAGATAAAGTTTATCAACAGAGAAATTGCCAGAAATAAAGCGATAGCGATTATTCCGCTTATGGTTGCGGCAAGTTCGGCTTTATCAAACGGTACGGATAGCGTAACAATCATCACGATTGCACCCAAAACAACTAAGGATAGACCATAGAGCAGCAGCATTGGGTTAGCCCACTTTGCACAGTACGACTTTTTCTTTTTCTCTTTAATTAATTTTTTCATTTTAACAAATTAAGGGGAGGCGGTTAAGCCTCCCCGAATAAAAATTTTTCAAATTACTTCTTGTCGTTGAGGCAAGCGATACCGGGAAGTACTTTGCCCTCGAACAGTTCAAGCGAAGCACCGCCGCCCGTGGAGATGTGGGTCATCTTATCTGCAAAGCCGAGCTGCTGAACGGCTGCCGCGGAGTCACCGCCGCCGATGATGGTGGTGCAGTTGCCGTATACGTCAGCGAGTGCCTGAGCAACGGCTATGGTACCCTTTGCAAGGGTGGGGTTCTCGAACACGCCCATAGGTCCGTTCCATACGACAGATTTAGCAGAGTGAATAGCGTCGGCATAGAGTGCCCTGGTCTTTTCGCCGATATCCATACCCATCATATCTGCAGGGATTTTGTCGCTGTCAACGGTGGTAACCTCTATCTCAGCGTCAATGGGGTCGGGGAAGGATTTGGTGATAACCGTGTCGATGGGAAGAAGGAGCTTCTTGCCCTCTCTTTCAGCCTTAGCCATCATCTCCTTGCAGTAGTCGATCTTCTCCTCGTCAAGAAGGGAGGTACCGATTTCATAGCCCTTTGCCTTTAAGAAGGTGTAAGCCATACCGCCGCCGATGATAAGCGTGTCGCACTTCTCCAAAAGGTTGGAGATAACGTTTAACTTGTCCGCAACCTTAGCACCGCCCAAGATAGCAACGAAGGGGCGAACGGGGTTTTCAAGGGTAGCTGCCATAACGTTGAGTTCCTTTTCAATGAGGAAGCCGCAGACGGCAGTCTTGATGATGCCGTATTCAACGATAGCAGCGGTTGAAGCATGTGAACGGTGTGCGGTACCGAAAGCGTCGTTGACGTAGATAGTTGCGTCATATGCAAGTTCTTTGCAGAATGCTTCGTCCTTCTTCTCTTCTTCCCAGTGGAAGCGGAGGTTTTCAAGGAGTACTGCCTCGCCGTCTTTGAGTGCGTCTCTCTTTGCCTTAGCGTCGGGGCCTATAACGTCCTTTGCAAAGGTAACCTTGCCGCCGAGCAGCTCGTTAAGCCTTGCCGCAACGGGTGCAAGCGTAAGCTTTTTAGGCTCGTCTTTTAAAGCCTTAGCTATTATTTCTTCCTTGGTAGCCTCGCCCTTTTCAACCTTCTTCAAGTCCTTCTTGTTGAGTTTAACTTCGGAGGAGAAGATGGAGTGGGGTTTGCCCATATGGGAGCAAAGGGTAACTCTGCAACCCTTATCCAATAAGTATTTGATGGTGGGCAGAGCACCGATAATTCTGTTTTCGTCGGTAATAACGCCGTCCTTCATAGGTACGTTGAAGTCGCATCTTACCAAAACTTTCTTGCCTTTGAGGCACCTTAAGTCTTTAACCGATTTTTTGTTCATAATAAAGAAACTCCTTTATGTTGGTTTTCGGTAAAAATTATAAATAATTTTGTAAACAAAGTCAACATAAAAAAACGTATCGGCAACAAATATTAAAAAGATGAGAATTGTTAACACTTCTTAAATATTAATAATTATCATTTATTTAATTGTAAATAATAAAAAGCTGTGCTATAATACCTACGTATAACTTTTTGTCGGTTGTCTTACAGCAGGCAAGCTTTTCTTAAACTTCAAGGAAAAAATTATGGAAATTTGTATTGTCGGTCTGGGGCTTATCGGCGGCTCTATGGCTATGTCGCTAAAAAGAGCAGGTTACACGGTAGACGGCAGCAACCGCTCCCCCAAACCTTTAAAATACGCACTTGACAACTTCATAGTAGACGGGGCGGCAAGCTCGTTTGAAAGCTACGACGTTATAATCGTCGCGCTCCCCCCTCAAGCAACGGTTGACTTTATTAAAAATACCCATTTCAAAGAGGGTGCTATTGTCGCCGATATCTGCGGCGTAAAGAGGCTGATTGAAAAAGAGGTTTACTCGGCTAATCTTTCAATAAATTACGTGGGTATGCACCCTATGGCAGGTAAAGAGGTCACGGGTATAGAGAACGCCTGCGCCGATTTATTCGATAGGGCAAGTATGGTAATAACCCACGGCGAACGCACGGACGAAAGGTCGGTAGAAATAATCAAAGCCCTTGTAAAGGACATGGGCTTTAAATACCTGGTCGAATGTTCTGCAGAACTTCACGACAGGAAGATTGCCTACACCTCGCAGCTGGCGCACGTCGTATCGAACGCCTACGTAAACGACGAGGAGATAGAGGGGTGTTTAGGTTTTACGGGCGGAAGCTTCCAGGATATGACGAGGATTGCAGGAGTAGACGAGAACGCCTGGGCTTCATTGTATTTGGACAACGCCGATAACCTTTTGAAAAAGTGCAACAACTTAATCTCCTGCCTGCAGGGTTTTGCAATGGAGTTAGAGGACGCAAAAAAAAGCGGAAAGACCGATAATCTTGCAAAGTATTTAAGCGTAGGCGCAACGGCTTACCGAAACGGCAAAGCGGAAAACTTCGTCGGCGACGGGATAACCGTAACAAAATTAAAGTGATGGATTATACGATAAAATTCGGGAATAATCCCCCCGTGGCGGCAAAGGTCAAGCGAGTAGGCGAGGCGTTAACCGTATTATACAGGTTAAACGATACCGACTTTTTGTTAAAAACAGACGGCGAAAAAATTTTGCACAAGACGCTTGGCGACGGGCTTGAGATAGAATTTATTCAAGGCAAACGCACTGTCGGCAGGTTGAAGTGCGGAGGAGTCTCTGCCCCGTATGAGGTGTACTGTTCTTCTCTTACGATAGAGGACTTCGGCGCAGGCAGAAAAATAACCGTTGTGTTCGACGACGGCGACGGACGAAAAAGGGTGGATATTTCCCTTGTTGCAAGCAACGCAGATTAATCAAAATAAAATTTTAAACATATAATTAAAATCAGGGGTTAACGATGAAAATCAAATATTTAGGACATTCTTGTTTCCTTCTTACAGAGAGTACAGGCACAACGGTTGTTTGCGACCCTTACGACGACGAGATAGGTTACGAAATGCCTCGCGTTTCCGCAGATGCGGTAACCGTTTCCCATCACCACCACGACCACGACGCAGTGGAAAAGGTTTCGGGCAGTCCTATCGTGTTGGATAAGGAGCAGGGGTATGAGCTTGACGGCGTAGTAATCAACGCAATCAAGAGCCACCACGACAACTATTCAGGCGAGAAGAGGGGGGAGAACGTCATATTCAAATTCCGTATGGACGGGTTGGACGTCTGCCACCTCGGTGATTTGGGCGAAGATTGCACGCCGGAATTAATAGAGGCAATTCTCCCCGTAAACGTACTTTTAATTCCCGTCGGCGGCAACTATACGATCGACGGCGCAATGGCAAAGGAGTACGTGGACAGGATTATGCCCGACGTGGTCATTCCCATGCACTACCGCACAAAGGGCTGCAATCTCGATATCGACAAGGTTGACCCCTTCCTCTCCGAATTCGACGGCGAAAACGTGGAGATTTCGGAGGTTGACGGCGAGATAGAGCTATCACGCGAGGATATCGACGGCGAGATGACTAAGATTGTCGTAATTAACAGGGTCTGAAACTGATTAGTTTTTAACCCTCAAACGCTTATGCGGTACCGACTTTTAATGCGTAACACGCGTCGGACCGCACGTCTTATATCGGGCTATACCCCCGTATATGCCCTTTCCAATCATCTTTTTTATTTACTTATATTTTTGCTTAAATATCTGCATATGATATTTAGCAGGCAAATTATAAAGGCTGTTTAACGTCTGAAATAAATCGACTTTTTATTCCCGTATTCACAAATCTTTCATTTAATTTTCTTTTCGGAGGGCTCTTTTCAATGGAATATTTAGAGCAGTTAAAATGCAAACTCAATGATAAAACCGTTCACGAACTACGCAATATAGGCAGAGTGGTGGGGGTAAAAAATCCCACGGAAAAAAAGAGGCAGTCTCTTGTTGAAGACATCTTAGACATAGCTTTAGCAAAGGTAGAGCCATGCCCCCCGGCAAAGAGAGGAGCTCCTCCCAAGTCGCAGGTGTGCGACGACGGGTTGGTGGAGGAGATTGCAAGGTGTAGGGAGTATTATATCGAACACTCCTCACAGTCTGAAGAAGAGGAGGAAAAATTTGACGGGGTCGCCGCTTGCGAAGAGGAGAAAGAGGACGGCGAAACGTATTCAGGCGTTTTAGAGTTTTCGGAAAAGTATTGGTTTGTCCGCACTCAGAACATGCAGATATCCTCTACTGACGACGTGTTTATGCACCTGTCTTTCGTCAATAAATATCACCTAAAAGAGGGTGATAAAATTGTCTGCAAGGCAAAGCGTCGCAGACCCAAGGAGTGCCCGGGCGTTGTATATATAATGTCGGTAAACGGCAAAGCTCCCTCGTTCAACAGGGCAACCCCGTTTGAAAAGCTCACCGCTTGCTATCCCGACAGGCGCATTACCTTAGAGAGGGAGGACTGCACCTTAACTGACAGGGTAATAGATTTATTCTCCCCGATAGGCTTCGGGCAGAGGGCGATAATCGTCTCTCCCCCCAAGGCAGGAAAGACGACTATGCTTAAAGATATAGCCTGTTCGATAAGGCATAACTACCCCGAAACACTGGTTTTGGTGCTGCTCATCGACGAACGTCCCGAAGAGGTAACCGATTTTTGCAGAACGGTTAACGGTGCGGAGGTAATCTACTCTACGTTCGATAAGGGAGACAGCCATCATATACAGGTGGCGTCGCTTACTCTCTCCTATGCAAAAAGGCAGGTGGAAGAGGGCAAGGACGTGGTAATCCTCCTTGACAGTATAACAAGGCTTACCAGGGCATACAACGCCTTGAGTAATTCCGGCAGAACACTCTCCGGCGGACTTGACCCACAGGCAATAGTCGAGGCAAAGCGTTTCTTCGGCGCAGGGCGCAACATCGAAGGGGGCGGTTCGCTGACTATTATCGGTACGGCTCTCGTAGATACGGGGAGCAAGCTGGACGACATAATTTATGAAGAGTTCAAGTCCACGGGCAATATGGAAATAAGGCTTTCCCGAGCTTTAGCGGAACGCAGAATTTTCCCTGCAATCGACGTGCGTCAATCGGGGGCAAGAAACGATAACCTGCTTCTTTCGGAAGAGGAGATTAAAACTTCAGCCGCAGTACACGGCTTGCTTGCTAAAAACGCAACTGAGGAAGACCTGTATTCCTCAATGAAAAAGACGGAGAACAACGCTCAATTTTGCGCAAGAGCTAATCAGCGCAAAGGCTAAGCGTTAATAAGGGTATATATGGCAGATAATTCGATTTTTATTGACAAGGTTAAAATTACAATCAAAGCAGGCGACGGCGGCGACGGAATGAATTCGTTCAAGGCATACAAGGGCAAACCTGCCTGCGGACCGGACGGCGGCGACGGCGGTAAGGGCGGCGATATCTATATCGTTGCAGACGGCTCGTTAAACACCCTGCTGCCCTTCAGGTACAAGACTAAGTACGTTGCAGGCAACGGCGAAAGGGGCGGTACCAACCAATGTTTCGGCAAAAGCGGCGAAGACGTCGTAATTAAAGTCCCCGTAGGCACGATAGTCAAAGACGTGGAGACGGGTGCAATAATTGCAGATATGTTCACGGCTGCAGATAAAAAGCTTATAGCCGAAGGCGGCAGGGGCGGTAAGGGCAACGTCCGTTTCACAACGGCAAGGAGGCATGCCCCCAACTTTGCTCAAAAGGGTGAAAAGGTGGAAATGCATGAACTTGTCTTAGAGCTTAAAGTTATTGCAGACGTGGGTCTTATCGGTTTCCCCAACGTGGGCAAATCCACCCTGCTTTCAAAGATAACGGCGGCTCACCCCAAGATTGCGAACTATCACTTCACAACGCTCTCCCCCAACTTAGGCGTGGTAAAATTATACGACGACAGCTTTGTAGCCGCAGATATTCCCGGGCTTATAGAGGGTGCGGCGCAGGGTGCGGGACTTGGACACGATTTTTTGCGCCATATCGAAAGGACGAGAATGCTCGTACACGTAGTCGATATTTCAGGCTGCGAGGAACGCGACCCCATAGAAGATTTTATAAAAATCAATGCAGAACTTAAGGAGTATTCCGAAAAGCTTGCCCGCCTCCCCCAGGTGGTGGCGTTGAATAAATGCGACGTTGCAGGCGCAGAGGAGAACTTAAAGGCGTTTAAGAAAAAGTTTTCAAGGAAGTACAAGCTCTACCCTATAACCGCAGTCAGCGGCGAGGGCACCGAGGAGCTTATAAAGGGTGTATGGGAGATACTCTCGACCCTTCCCAAGGCAGAACCTGTTGAAGTTGCGGAGGACTTCACCTACCGCAAGAGCGGAAATCTGGAGTTCGAAATATATATTGACGAAAACGGTGCCTTTGTGGTAGTCGGCTCGCTGGTGGATATGCTGTGCAGAAACGTCGCTTTAAACGATGCGGAGTCCATGGCGTACTTCCAGAAAATTTTAAGGGACAAGGGTGTTATATCCAAGCTTTTGAAAATGGGTTTGAAACAGGGCGACACCGTAATCATAGGAGACGTGGAATTCGACTACGTTCCTTAAAACAGACAAAAGATTATAGAGGATAATAAAAATGTTAACGTCAAAACAACGCAGTAAATTGAAATCGCTTGCCGCAAACTTAGACCCCGTCGGTCAGGTGGGCAAGGAGGGCATAGGCGAAAATATGCTTAAAAGCTTTTCCGACTGCCTTGAGGCAAGGGAGCTTATCAAAGTAACTATTTTGGAAAACGCCGACGGCGACCCCAAGGAGTTAGGCAGGGAGCTTGCGCAAAGGCTTTCCGCCGAGTGCGTAATAGTCATAGGCAGAAAAGCCGTGCTGTACCGCAAATCCTCACGCAAGGACTTCGACCACATTAAAATTTAACCCCTTTCTCCAAAGAAAAGGCACACCGCAGAGAGCAGTAAAAGTATGCTCCCCGTTACGATATACCATACGGGATAAAAGGAGAAGAAGGAGTATATCAGCAAAAACAGTCCCGAAAAGAAGAGGGAGGGGCAAAGCCTTCGGTTAAACCTGTTTTTCACCTTACTGAAAACTCCCTTCTTGACCGAGCTGCAAAACGGGTAACTTTCGGGCAGAAGTTTTTTGTCCTTCAAAAGGGGGTAAATTTCCCCCATACACATAAGCTTTAAGTTAAAGTCTTTGGCAAAACCTACGGCGTCGGGCTGCAAAGCGCAGCACAGCAGTACAAGCTGTTTCTCCGTCCTTTCTTTTATGACGGCGGCAACGTCGTCGCAGGAAAGCGGTGAAAGCTTAAAGGCAAAAAGGTACTCGTTTTTTTCGTCTGCAAGGCGGTTGCCTGCGGCATATGTGCCGTCCAATGCACTTAAAAACAAGGTCTTCAGCTCATCGGGCGCGAGGGTCGAAAGGTGAATTGCAAGCAATTTTCTCTCTCCCTCGCCAACCGTCGTAGCAATAAGTTTTTCCCTCTTTTTCAAGGTTAAACTAAGCGAAATAAGGCAGACGGCAACAGCTGTTAAAGTGGAAATCACAATCGCCCACGCAACGCTTTTAAAAAAGTAGCGTAAGGCGGCAAAGCATATTAAAAACGCACACAGCGTAAAGAACAACACGTCGGAAATAACGGCTAAATTAATCTTTTTCACAAAAGAGTTATTGACAGAATAAAGTATTTTTAAAACGGTATGAGGATAGCAGTATTCGGGGGTGCGTTCAACCCCGTCCATAGGGAGCACGTTCACCTCGCCTCTCTTGCGGTCAAGGAGCTACAGCTCGATAAAATAATTATTATGCCCTCGGCAATCAGTCCGCACAAAAGCGGAAAACTTGCCGTGGACTTCTGGCACCGTTACGAGTGCTGCCGCTTAGCGTTCAAGGATATCCCCGAGGCGGAGGTCTCAAACTACGAGTTGACAAAGGGCGGTGTGTCCTATACCTATTTAACCTGCGAACATATTGCAAGCCAATATCCCGACGCGGAGAGGTTTTTAATTATAGGCGGAGATATGCTTTCAAGCTTTCCGAGCTGGAAAAACCCCGAAAAGATATTATCCCTTTTCACGCTTGCCGCCTGCGCGAGGGAGGAAAAGTTAAGCTTCGCTTCCGCAGTCAGACGTGTAGAGGAGAGGTTTGGCTGTAAGGTTTCAGTAATTCATTTCGTGGGGGAAAAGGTCTCGTCAACGGCGGTTCGCACCCTGGCGGCATTAGACGAGGATTTCAGCGGGTATGTTCCCGAAGCGGTTTGTCAATATATAAAGGACAACTCTCTCTACGTTATGAGCGATATTATCCCCGTCAGGGAAATGCTTACAAGGAGCCGCTGGGAGCATACGTTAAGGGTTGCCGTAATGTGTGCCGAAAACGCTTCCCGTGTGGGGTTGGAGGAGAGGCGTGCAATAATTATGGCTGCACTGCACGACTGTGCAAAATACCTCCCCTGGGACAGTCCTTATCTTGCAGGCTTCACCTGTCCTGAAGGTACTGCAGAGCCTGTAATACACCAATATTCGGGGGCGTACGTCGCCGAGCACACTTTTAAAATTGACGACCAACTCATCTTGGACGCAATAAAATACCACACCACGGGCAGGGCAAATATGACCGATACAGGCATACTTTTGTATCTTTGCGATATGCTTGAAGAGGGAAGAAGGTTTGACGGCGTAGACTTTTTGAGGGGGCTGTTTAAAGAGGATTTGCACCTCTGCTTTAAAGAAGCGTTATATCACCAGGTGCTCTACCTGCAGTCGTCTCAAGCGGATATAGACAGTTTAACCTTAACCGCCTACGAGTGGATAAAAAACAGATAAAACACAATGCACATGATAAAGGAGCAGTAAATTATGGAAGAAATGAAAAGTATAGAAAAGGTTAACCTCATCTGCGAAATTTTAAGCAGCAAAAAGGCTTACAGTATCGTATATATCGACGTGGAGAGCAAGACCTCGCTCTGCGATTATTTTATAATCTGTAGCGGTCGTTCCTCAACGCAGGTTAAATCTCTTGCGGAAAATTTAGAGGAAAAGCTGAGCAAAGATTATCAGTTGGAACCTCGCCGCAGAGAGGGCGTAAGGGAAGGCAGATGGGCGGTACTTGACTACGGTGACGTAATCGTACACGTGTTCAACGACGATATGAGGGACTTTTACCACCTCGAACGCCTTTGGGAGGACGGCAAAAACCTCACCCGTTACGAGGATTGATTAAAGGGGGGCTGAACTCACTTTTTAAACTCGATCTCTTTTGGCTGAGAATAGCTTGCCTTTCTCTGTCTTTTTTTCTCAACTATATAGTAGACGGGTTCGCTCTTCTTTTCCGGTTTGGGCGGAGGTTGTTTTTTTTCTTTGAGGCTTAAAAAACCCACCAGCGCAAGCTTTATAAAGTGAACGGTTATAAAGCAGATAACAAATGTCAATATAAGATATAGAAAACCTTTTAACGCCATAAGGCGATTGTAAACAAATCAAAGGGCAAAATACTGTATTAATTTGTAAATTATGGGGTAATTATGGAATTTGCGAGTAAAACGGAAAAAAGCGAGAGGGATGAGTTTGAAGAATTCAAAAGGCTAAACCGCATAAAAGAGGCAAAGGCGACTGCGTTAAAGATTGAGCTTGACTGCCTTTCCCCCCTTTGCGACAAGGCGTATTTAAAGGATATCTGCCGAAGGGCAAACTCGCAGGAGATAGGCGCGATCGTCGTCTATCCTGCGTTTGTAAAGGCGTGCGTAAGCTACCTGGGCAGCGACCCGAAGGTGTCTTTAATTTCGGCTATATCCAATCCCCACGGCGGTGACACGACCGAAATAAAAGCAGACGCGGTTAAACGAGCCGTTAAGGACGGCGTGGACGAGGTGGAGGTCTGTGCCCCCACCGCACTTATAAAGGACGGTAACTTCCAATACTTTAAACGGGAGTGTAAAAAGCTTAAAAAAGCCGCAAAGATAAGGGCGTTAAGGGTTGTGTTCGACTGTAATACTTTAACCGAAAACGAACTTGTTAAAGCCTGCCAGACAGCCGCAGACGCAGGGGTCAACTGCGTAAGATTGAGCGGAGCGGACAGCGAGCTTATAAGCTGTATAAAGTCAAAGCTCAAGGGCAAGTGCTTAATTAAGGCAGACGGCGCGCAGGAGGTATCTTCCTTCATAACCTTTTGCAACGTCGGCGCGGACGCGGTCAGCTGTCCCCGCGCGCTGGATATAGCCGCATACCTTCTAAACGCTGCCCGTGATGATAATTAGGTGAGTCGTCGTTATTTCTTAAGAATAACGTACCCCTTTTATTCTTTATTATTTAATCTACAAAAAACCGCCCGCGCAAGGCTCGCCTTGCGTGGGCGTTACTTTGAATATTATCAAACCAGCAGCGTTAATAGCGGAACGGTTGCTATACACAAAAGCGTACTTAGAAGAATACAGTTGGCAGATAATTCCGTTTCGCTATGGTGAATTTCGGCAAGGCTTAAAATAACCGCCGCGCAGGGCGTACCCGAAAGGACTAACACGCTCGTCTTAAACGCCTGGTCAAAGGGTATGAAGTATACGCATAGGTAGCAAAACAGCGGAAAGACAATAAGCTTACACAGACAGATAATATAGACCATAGATCGGGAGAACAGTTTTTTAAAGGATACCGCCGCAAGCCTTATGCCGAGAATAATCATACACATCGGCGTAGTCGCTCTGCCAAGCAGTGAAACGCTGTCAATAACTAGTTCAGGCAGCCAATTCTTTGCACCCAAGATAAAGAGGGGAAAAGCCACTAAAAAGGAAATAGTAGTAGGGTTAAGTACGGTTGACTTAATCGAAATATATTTCTTATCGTTAGTTAAACAGAATACCCCTACGGTAAATACGATAAGGTTCATTGCAACGACGTAGATGGAGGAGTAGCACATAACCTCGGGGTTATCGGGGAGCAGTGCCTTAATAATAGGCAGTCCGAAAAACCCCACGTTTCCAAGTACCGAGCCTATAGTTAAAATGCGGTATTTGCTGTCCGCATATTTCTTGCGGAAAACGGCAAACAGCACCAGCATAAACACAATTTGAAGAATGAGCACCGTGGCGAAAAACAACCCCATATTGACGAGGTTTTGCGTCGAATAATCGAGAGAGATAAACGACGAAACAATCATACACGGGGAAAGGATATACACCAGAACGGACGAAAGCGTTGAAAGGTGTTCCGCAGAGGCTTTCTTGACTTTGCAGATTATGTAGCCTGGGATAATATAGACGAGCGTCAAAAGAACGTTGGAAAAAGTAATTTGAAAACCCATTGTCAATACCTTTTATATTTTACCTAACTAAAACAAGCTTCTCCTTCGCCCTTGTTATCGCGGTGTACAGCCAGCGGTTTTTGTCCTCTTTGAAGGCGTAGCTCTCATCGAACACAACCACCTTATCAAACTCCGACCCCTGCGATTTGTGGCAGGAAATGCAGTAGCCAAACTCAAACCTGTTTAACTGAAATACGCCTACGGGTTCACCGTTTTCGTCAAACTTGGCAAAGCTGTCGTTATGCTTATAGCGGTACTCTCCGTTTTCAAAGATTCCCGTGTCAAATGGCAGAGCTTCGGGACAGAGCTTATCCAAAAAATCCGGCTTGAACTGCATAAAACCCATATAGGAATTAGTATCGTAAAAGGGGTCGTAGGCAGTACCTATAATTCCGTTGACAAGGTTAAATCGCATCTCGTCGTCAATGTACTGCTCCCAATTGTTGTAGGTGCAGATAAGTTTTTCCCTGTTTTGTGGTAAGCCCTCAAAGCCGTAAATTGCCCTCACCTCTTGGTTAATCTTCGCCCTCGTCCTGTTAAGACCGCAGATAATCTGGTCGCAACGGGTCAGAAGTCCCTGCCTTTTTTCGCCTGTAAAGTTTCTGCCGTACACAACCGAAGCCTTTCCGCCGAAATTGCCGAAGGGGATAGGCTTGCCCTCTCTTGCAAGGGTGGCAAGCTTAATAATAGGGTTGTCCTGCTGCTGGCGAATTATTTGCGTTAAGGTGTGGTCGGGATTTTTCAAAAAACTGTTGAAGCCCTCTACGGGGGGGAGCTGTGCGTCGTCTCCGCATAAAAGTACTTTAACCCCGAAGTTCAACACGTCCGCAAGCACGTCGTCTGAGACCATTGACGCCTCGTCTATTATAATAAGTTTAATAGACTTATCGATACTCTCTCTGCGTTTGAATATGAGTTTTTCAACCTTAACCTTCTTACCGTTTATCTCAACCTCTTGTTCAATCGTCTGTGATTGATAGATAAGCCTGTGAAGAGTGCAGGCGGAGACGCCGTTTTTTAAAAGAACGGTTGCGGCCTTGCCCGTGGGCGTGACGAAAGCGGCACTGAAATTATCGTCAAGCTTCAGCGTCTGAAGAACGGTGTGTTTTAAAAGAGCAGTCTTGCCCGTGCCTGCGTAACCCGTCAGCACGAACACCTGTTTTGTCCCGTTAAAAAACCAATCTTTAATTTTTGTGTCGGCAACCTGCTGGTCGCAATTCAAAATAATCATTCGTTTGCAAATAAGGTTACACCTAAAATTTAAAAATGTCAATAAGATTGCAAAGAGTAGTGCGATAATTTATAAAAAGTTTTTTACCCGAATGTACGTTACCAACCTTAATCAACTGTTTTTCGCTAAAAAATCCCCTCTTTTTTTAAAAGGCATATTGACTAACTCAAATTGTTGGTATATAATTACAGTGCGTATTGATATAAAACTACAATGCGTAAATGCAATAATATTATGATAATTCGGAGGAGTTAAATGGGCTACAAAACGAGAGAATGGCGCAACTCAATGCGCGTAACCGTTGATTACAACAATATGATGGCAAAGTTCCTTGGTGAAAAGGGTATTAAGGATAGCCAGCTGAAAGACATAAAGGGCAAGGCGGAAGAGGCGTTCAAGTACGTTGCCGAAAACCGTGGCAGAGACGATTTGTATATGGGCTGGACGGAGCTCCCCTACAACCAGGACGAAATCGTTGCAGATATCCTTGCCACCGCTAAAGAGGTCAGAAAGAAGTTCAAGTACTTCGTAGTACTCGGCATCGGCGGCAGCGCGCTCGGTCCTATAATGGTCTACAACGCACTTTGCCATCTGCACTATAACGAGCTTCCCGCATCTAAGCGTAAGGGACCCAAGTTTTACGTAGAGGACAACGTTGACCCCGTAAGAATGGCAGCCCTGCTCGATATAATCGAACCTGAAAAGACCTGCTTCAACGTCATCTCCAAATCGGGTGCAACCTCCGAAACGATGACGCAGTACCTCATTATTGCAGATATTTTAAGCAAGGCTGGCGTTAACGTTGCAGATAACGTAATATTCACTACCGATGCGGCAAGGGGTAACTTAAACAAGATTGACGCGTCTTTAGGCGGTACGGTTAAAAAGTACGTCCTTCCCGACGGCGTTGGCGGCAGGTTCTCCGAGCTTTGCCCCGTAGGCTTGCTCCCTGCAGCAGTTTTAGGCATCGACATCAAGGGCTTATTGGCAGGTGCAGCTTATATGGACAGCCTCTGCTCCAAACCCTCAATCTCCAAAAACCCCGCATTGGCAACGGCTGCACTTCAGTACATAACCATGAACGAGGGCAAGAATATTCACGTATTAATGCCCTACTCGGATAACTTAAAGCTTATGGCAGACTGGTATTGCCAGCTCTGGGCAGAGAGCCTCGGCAAGGCTAAGGACTACGACGGCAACGTGGTTAACGCAGGTTCAACCCCCGTCAAGAGCCTTGGCGTAACCGACCAGCACTCGCAGGTTCAGCTGTATATCGAAGGTCCTTACGATAAGGTTATAACCTTTATCTCCGTAGGTCAGTACGGCTGCACGATGCCCATACCTCACGGCTGCGAGGATATCCCCGACGTAGGCTTCCTCGGCGGTCACACCATGCAGGAGCTTATTCAGGCAGAGAACAAGGCAACCGCATACGCGCTTATGAAGGCAGGCAGAATGAACTACACTATCACCCTCCCCGAAGTAAACGCATTCACGTTGGGTCAGCTTATGTTCCTGTTCGAAATGCAGACGGCATACGCAGGCGCAATGCTCAACATCAACACCTTTAACCAGCCCGGCGTTGAAAACGGCAAAATCGCAACCTTCGCGCTCCTCGGCAAAAAGGGTTACGAAGGACCTAAGGCAGAGATGGATGCGGCTCCCGAACTCGACGACAAATATATCGTTTAATAACGTTTTAATTAAATAAAAGGAAGAGGGGCGGCTATATGCCGCCCCCAATTAGTGATTATGGAAATTTGGCATATTATTTTAATAGTAATAGGTTGTATATTTGTTATATTTTTATCAACCACGACAATATTAAGTGCAGTGCTCAACAGTGTGGCGTTTATCCGTCAGGACAAAGAGCCTGAATTTAAATATTTTACCGCAGAGGACTTTAATTTAAATACCGAGGATATAGAAGTCACCTACAAAGGCGAACAGCTGTATTCAAAAATCTACTCGGTAAAGCCTATTGAAGAGTGCGAAAGGGTGGTAATCTTCCAACACGGCTTCGGCGCAGGCTCTTCAAGCTATATGACCGAGATTGCCACGCTTGCCTCTTACGGCTATGCGGTGATTGCTACCGACGCCTACGGCTGCAACAATTCCACGGGTAAAACGGTAGGCGGTTTTTTTGCCGGTACGGAGGCGGTTATCGCCACATATATCGGGGTTAAACGCGACGAAAGGCTTAAGGATAAAAAGGTAGTTTTGGTCGGTCACAGCTGGGGAGCATATTCGGTCTGCTGTGCGGCAAACAAGGTTAAGGTTGACGGGGTTGTCGCCCTTTCAGGCTTCAATGCCCCTGCTCAATGTATTTGCGACCAGCTTAAAATGATTGCCCCCATAGGTAAGCTTATGGCACCTGTTTTACACCCTATATTCTTTTTACTTAACCTTTTCCGCTCATCAAACGGCAACACACACGCCGCAACCGCGTTAAAAAAGAGCGGCGTTAAAGCCCTGCTTATACATGGTGAAAAGGACAGAACGGTTCGACTTAACCACAGCGTGGCTAAAAAGGCAGAGGGGGAGAACGTAACCAAATTAATACTTGCAGATAAAAAGCACAACCCCTACAACACTGTTGAAGCCGAAGAATACCTTGCAAAGCTGCTCTCTTTTGACGGCAAGGACGAAAACTTTTTGGTTAGTTACGACTGGTCAAAGGCTACGCAGGAGGATAGCGAGGTAATGTCAAATATTGACAATTTTATCAAATCTATATAAGCGGCAAATATGTATAAATAACTTGCTTTTTAAGGGGAACTCTAATATAATATAGGTACGGGGTTCCCCTTTTAAAATTATGGGGCAGTTTCAGTTTCGATTGCGGCGGGGGGACGAAGTAAGCATACCAAAGGCTCGGCTTTGTAAAAACGGAAACTTAAATTTAAATGCAGAATCTTCTGATTCAAAAGTAATGGCTTTCCCTGCTCGTCAGGCAAGCCTTGCTTACGCAGCTTAAATCAATAGCTGTTCGTCGCACCAACTTTTCCGTTGGGTTGACTGCGGCGTTAATTTAAACGGATAACTCTTTAAAAATCCAACCGTGTTTTTAAAGAACATTCAGCGGTTTGACCGCATGTATAGCCCGTCTACCGGCGATATGTGCGGAAAGATAAAAAAGGTAAACTAAGTATGTAGAAAGCTCGTTGAATCGTCGTAAGACCGGGGTGCAAGTCCCCGCTGCTCCACCACAGCGTCAGGGCAAGGCTAAGAAGTCAGCCGTTGCAAGTTGTGCAACGGCTTGACGCAAGAGCCTGCCCTTCCTTTTCCCACAAAATCTTTGCAAGCAAATCTTTTGCGGGAACCCTGAAAAAATGCAAACTGCGCTTTGAGCCGTTTGAGAAAAACTCAAACGGCAACTGCGCTCCGTTGCGTCTTCTTTTCCCAAAAATCTTTTGCTACGCAATTCATAAAGGTTTAAAATATGAACAAAAGCAAAGTTATTTTAATTATCCAAGCGGTGGTAATGTATTTAATACATATCCCGTTTTACATATGCCTTATCCTTGCCCGAATACCCAATATTAACTTCGATATTTTCGGGGTGTTTATACTTGTGGGACTATGTGCAAACCTAATTCTTATCCCCGTCGGAATAGTTGCCGTGGCGTTTGCAATTTTAAATTTAACGACGGACAGCAAAAACCCTGCCTGGGTAACCTTTATAATAAAGCTCGTATTAATTCCCTGGTACTGCTTAAATTTCCTGGTTTGCTTCTTGCTTGTGGCAGGCTTTTTAAATCCCTTCCTTATGCTAGCCGTTCCACTGCTTATCGGCATTGAGGTATCCATAACCTACATCTATATGCTCTGCTCCAGCCTGCAGATAGTGTCTTATACAATAAGGCAGATTATTAAAAAGCGTATAGCATTAACCCCTATGTTAATAGTAGGGATAGTGTTCAGCTTTATATTTGTGCTGGATATTGTGGGGAGCTATTTTCTCTACAGCGAATTAAAAAAATACTCACTTTAATTAAAATAAAACAGACTCCGTTCGGGGTCTGTTTTGATATTATACTATTTTTGTTGCATTTTTTTACTTGTTGTGTTAAAATAATAAAAGTAATTCAATAAATCTAACCCCCTATAGCGATATAGGCGATTAATGAATCTTCTGGAAATACTGTATGAGGATTACCCTTTGAGGTTTCAGTACTAGGCTACTCTAGCGGTTAATCAATGCATTTATATGAATTACTAATTTTATAGGAG
>JBJEVD010000045.1:0-6008 GCA_051884175.1 Candidatus Coproplasma sp. | reverse complement strand
GAAAAAATGTTGTGGCCTTTTTCTTAGACCACAACATTTATTTTAGAACCTTTTTTTGTCGTGTTTTTCCGCATTTCTTGCGTTCAGGCATACCGACGTATCAAAAATAGCGTAAAAAGTAGTGTACAAAGTAGTGCACCGGTTACCTCATTTGATATTGTTGCGATAGCACTTCCTTGAGCTTCGATATATATTCATATATCGGGCTGTCACCGCAGGTTAAAATATCCGTGTAAATATTCATTGTCGTGCTTAAATCAGCGTGTCCGCATTGTTTTTGTATTACCTTATCAGATACTCCAATTGCATACAGCATAGAGGCGAAAGTATGCCTGCAACTATGCGTAGCTGAAACCCCCTCAATATTGAGTGCCTCATAGACTTTGCTAAACGCCTTCTTTATTGCGTTATAGGTGTAGGTACCCAAAGAATTCACGTCGAACTTCTCAAAGAGCTCATCTGCAAAATACACTTTACGTACGCCTGCAGCGGTCTTGGTGTCGCCGTTCTCGTGAGTTTCGATATCCTGGCTTACTTCAACCTTAATGCACTTACGTCTAAAATCAACGCTTTGTGGCGTGAGGGCGAGAAATTCGCCTATCCTTAAACCCGTAGCGCAGAGGAAAAAGAAAACCGCCTTGTAGCGGTCTGACAATGCATTTAGAATTGCGGTCTGCTCTTTCAGCTCAAACGGTCTGCGCTCCTGCTTACGGTATTTAGGTTTTGAAATAACCTTCATAGGGTTCTTCTTGATTATTCCGAAATCTTCCGCACGTTGCAGGCAATCTTTAAGAACGCCGTACAGCTTAGCCGTTGCGTTGGTTCTCGGTAAAGTATTAAAGTACTTCTGCAACGTCATTGGCTCAAGCTTTTTTATCGATAGCTCGCCCAACGCCGATTTAAGTTTTTCGGAATACCTGCAGAGGTCGTTATAATACCTTCGTCTCGTTTTATCCGCTTTAAACTCCTGCATCCATTCGTCAAGCCATTTACCCAACGTCAAAGCTTGAGTTTTCGGTGGCTCTTCCGAAGGATAGACAGGTACAGCTTTAACTTGCGTTTGTCTTGATACCGATAGCGAATTTCGCAGCTCGCTCATTTTGCGCAGACACTCCGCCTGAGTGTTAGCGTACACGGGGATTTGCTTGCCGTCGTGAAATATCCTTCCTTGCCAATAATACCTCCTAATTCCTTTTTTTGTTGTGCGTTGGCGACGGCAGATTGTACCTTCGCCATATTTCAATTTTTTAGGCATATCGTCGTTCTCTCCTTCGATATGCTCAATCTGAGACGATTTATCTTTTAATCTGTTAATGAATTCCGTGCGCAGTTCCTGCGCACGTTTTTCTTTTACTTCCAGCTCTGCGGCAACTTTTGATTGAATATCGAACAGCTCCGTAATAATGAACTCAATGCGTGAATTAACATATTGCAACGTTACTTCCATTGTGATTCCCCCAAATGTGTAGTAATCGCAATTTTAAATCACAAGCAAGTAAATGTCACTATCCTTAAGCTTTTTTCTTGGTGGTCTGCGTATCAGACGTTACGCCAATCATACGCAAAATAAGCTTTTTACTATCTGCAGGAAGCTTTCGATATTCTTCTATCAATGCTCGCTCTTCGTCTGTGTAGCCGGCGTCAGCGGAGTGGATGGGGGCAACTGCTGAAGTTTTAGGTTCAGGGGGATAATCTTCCAAACCTAACAACTCCTCTAAGGTTATGCCGTAGAAATTCGCAAGTTGAACGCAAAAATCAATATTAGGCAACCCTTTATTGGCTTCCCACCAGCTAATCATTTGTTGCTTTAAACCCGTTGCTTTTGCGAGTGATGATTGACTATATCCGTTTATTTCTCTTTGATATTTTAAAGCTTCACCGAAATTTCTCATTTCTAAATACCTCTCATATAGAATTTTACAGAAATTTATGTAAAAGTATTGCATTACTGAAAATTATGTGATAAGATTGTAAATAATACAGAAATTTATGTAGATATTAGACAACCACAGAGGGAAGTTATGAGACGTATTGAAAAGAAAGTAACAAAAAAGCTTGCTATGGAAATTGCAGCTCAATTTTTCGGAAGAACTGTTCAACCGAAAGACCAAGGCAACGGATTTGTATTTACTGAAGGATTAATCAGGTTCGAAGTGTTCCCGTATTATGTAGCCGTTTCGGAAAGTGTTTTATCTGAAGAATATCCTTACGGTCAAGTTTGCATAAATGCAGAATGCTGCTATGCATATTTTTACATTAACGGCAAAATTATTCCAAGCGACGAAGCCCCCTTTATATCGGCGTAGAATATTTAGGAGAGAAGAAATGAACGCATTAGAGATTATTGCAATTGTGGTTTTATGTGTTTTAGGCGTAAGTAACGTTTTACTTTGGGCACAAACAACAATATTGTTTGACCGACTTTTATCTATACGTTGTGAAAAAGAAAAGAATTCAACTTCAGATAAGGAAGAAGACAATCACTAAGAGGGAGAAAAACCGATGAAGGGAATGAAAGTAACAACCTATTGTGTTAATAAGGGAACGAATAGCGAGTATTACGGGCTAATAAACCCAAAAGAGAACCAGGTTATAGCGTATGCACCAAACAATTGGAAAACAGAGAGAGGTGCGCTGAATTGGGCAAAAAAGCACGGATATGAAATAGCTAAAAAACGATGTACCAAAACTCGCAAAACATAATATGCTGATGTAGGTTACGTGACGGAATCTCCTCATAAAAATTTGTTCAACAACCAATCTTTTCCTCACAGGCGGTTCGATTCCGCCAATCGGCAAATATCTTCCTGAAATCCCCGTCCAACGACGGTTGGACGGGGTACGGGAAGTATTAAGGCAATTATCCCTTAGAGGGTAAAATAAAATTTTAGGAAGGTAAACAAAATGATTATTTATGACAACCGCCCCGATAAGATAAAGGTTATCGATGAAGTAACGCCTTTCACCGTCGACGAGCTTGTCGGAGAAATCAACGATAACAACTACCAAGAGCTTGACGACAACGACTATACAATCAAAGTGTTTGATAATGCGTACTTTGAAGAAGATATGATTGCTCCCTTATTCAGAATAACAGAGCTTGACGAGCTCCAGAGCACAGCACAAGTTTTGGTTATGCATATATTTGAAGGCTTAATCGTGCTGATGATAGCTTGAGGTGACGACTATGGACGAGAAAGTAAAAGTTAGCGTAGACTATGAGGATAAGCAAGTAGATTTCAGCGATAAAGCAGCGGTTATTGTTACACCGTCAAGAAAGCTTATTAAAGTGCATTGTGACGGCTATGACATGCTTAAACTGTTGGCGGTGCTTGATAGTGCTATGGGAGATATAATTGATAGACTAAAATCGGTTTATCACCTTAGTACAGATGAAATTTGCGAACGCATTTATAAACTAAAAGAAGTCGCCGAGGTGCAGGACCAATGTTAAAAATCAGGTTACACGGTGAAAGCCACGAAATAGAGGCTATGGTAGAGCATATCTGCAACAATATGCCGAACGTTCGAGTTCTCTCGGTAAGCGGACATTATAAAGACCGTGGTGCAAGCGTTTATGAGCGTTGCTATCTTGACGTTGTGTTGAACGAGGTGCAGCCTTCAGAGGCACAATGCATAAAGCAGATAACGGGAACAGCGAAAAATGAGCGTTGACACAATCATAGCACATAGAACGCAGGCGAAGGAAATTCGGCTCTCGGGTGAATTGTGTTTGACCCGTGAGCAATGGCAGAAAAAGGCGGAATCTATCACGGCACTATAAGTCAGGCAAGCAAGGAAGGCTATTACACGGTGAGACGTTGCGAGCTTATGGGGGAACCCGTAAGCTCGGACGAGTTCCAACGTTGTAAAGATTATGCAATGTACAAGGGCATTTACGTTGAAAATATGATACAAATCAGCTCATCAGAAAAAGTCTGCCCGTGCTTGCCTGTATTTTATAGAGGTTAGTCATAAATGATACACGAGGTATTCGGCGACTGCAAAGTTGGCAAAACTGCGTTTTTAACCTATCAGATAAAAAACTTGTACCTTAATCACGGTGACGAGATTTTATCATTTTCTAAAAGTATAATCGCAGAGGAAAACGCCAAACGCCAGAAAAAGTTATCCTATCCGAGGAAACCGCCGATATACACCAACTTTGACGTAACGATAACCAAGCCAGACGGTACCGTATTCAAGCCGTACAGAATAGTCGGTAATGAGATAGGGCTTAATGAGTTTAACCCCGAAGGAAATTATAAATATTTCTATCCGGCAGCTCACATTTTTATAGATGAAGCGCAGTGCTATTTTGATTCGAAAGGTGGAGAGTTAAAGCGTGCAATTTCTGCGTTTTTCGAAATGCATGGTCACTATGATTTGGATATCTGGCTTGCGGCACAACGTGGAATATTGATAGACAAAAATATCCGTAATATTGCTAAAGATTTTAAGTTGATTAAAGAGCTGACCCATGAAACGTCAGTATTCGGAAATGTAACTAAAAGCTTTTGGAGAGTTTGGGAGTTTACAGATAAATGTGAGTTTGAAAAATTCTTAGCTTCAGACGGCAGCGAAGGTGAACATAACGAAAAATTTTATGTGGATAACGGAAATATTTTAGACTGTTACAACAGCCGTTGCTATAGGACGAAATATTTACCGCCGGAGGGGAAAAATTTTTGAAACGTAAGCGTAAAGAGACAAAACTCTATATATCCACCGAGGATATCGGAAATCTGCACGAACGGTATGCACCTATATTTAAACAGTTATTCATTGACCAAGACTGCGGCGAATTCTATATCAACGCAATGGTTGAAACGACGATGACAACCTTAACGCGAGAGATTGAGGAGCTTAGCGAGAAAAACAGGCTTGACATTGAAACTAAAAATGCCAGGACAAACGCAGCGAATGAAGAACAAATTCCCAGATTTTTCCGCCCTCTGCGCCGTTTCTTCAGAAGAACGCCCAACAGAGCAATGGCTGCAATATTGGACGAAGCAGCAATTGCAGCTGAAGATAGCCTTTCGAAATTAGAGCACCAAAACGATATTGACAACGTTGCAGTCGGCATTAATTTAGCCAGCCTTAAGACCTCTGAAGAACTGCCGAAGGATGAAAAGGGCAAGCACCTTTCAAGGCGTAGGCTAAAAAAACTACTCAAGGACCCGAAAAGTTTTTTAGCACTGTTTGCAGTCGAAGAACCTGAAGAGGAACAGTCAGACGTCGAGGTCAACGAGCTGGGCGAAGAATCGGAGCAACAGAACGTAGCCAACGTTCAGAGTGAAGAACCGGAGTTACAGAACGTAGCCAACGTTCAGGACGAGGAAGTTGTAGAACAGGTAACTGATGAACCTGTAGCAACGCTTCCAAAGCGCAAAAGGCGCAGACGTAAACCCGAGGCTGACGAGCAGGAGCAAACGCAATCGCCCAACGAGGAGCAACCCGATCAGCTTCCCGGACAACTTGAAATTGAAGAGATAAACGCCGAAGACGGGGGTCAAGCCAATGACTAAATTTATTGAATTACATACAAATAATAAGGGTGAAGTTGAGCTGATAAACGTTGAAAGCATTGAACGTATTGAGCCAAGCGGAAATCAAACGAGTATTAAATTCATTAATCAAATGTCATCTGTTTATTATGATGATGACTACGAAACGGTAAGAGCAAAAATTTTAAAGGGCGAGAGCCCGAAGGAGATATAAAAAAATGGCAAAATGTAAAAGCAGCAATAGAAATATTGCAGGCAAGATTGTGGCTGGAGTGTTAGCTCTGGCAGTGGCGGCAGGCAGTGTCTGTTGCCTTGGTTTCGTATCAAGAGATAATAGCGGCAGGTGGTTCGGCAACAGTGACCTTGGCAGTTGGCATTGGGCAGACAATAAGCTTGACGACGGTAACGAGGGCGGCGGACCCGTTATTTCAGACGGTGAAAGTAACGGTATGTTATTGTCGGCAACTGCTATTCCGCTATCTGACTACGAAGAATACGGCG
>JBJEVD010000044.1:0-22344 GCA_051884175.1 Candidatus Coproplasma sp. | reverse complement strand
AGTTGAAGAGTTTTTCAGGGACTGCGCCCGGTTCTTTTCGGACAAGTACGGGAAAGAAAATATGATTTCTGCAGTAGTACACAGGGATGAAACTACTCCGCATATGCACCTTAACTTTATCCCAATCAACCAAGGACGGTTGAGCAGTAAAAGCCTTTTCGATAGGCAAAAACTTGCAGAGCTACAAACTGAACTTCACGAGAGTATCGGCAGGAAATGGGGATTACAACGAGGCAAGGAAGGCAGTCAGGCAAAACACCTTTCTACAGCTGAGTTCAAGGCGAAAAAGATTATCGAGGGCGCAGAGCAGCGTGAACGGGAAATCGACGAGCAGACCGAGAAAAAGAGAGCCGAGTTAGACGATTTAACCCGAGCTGTTCAAACGGTTGAAGATGTCAAGAACAAGCCTATTCCTAAAAAGAGAAAGAATGCAGAGCAGGAAATTGTTTCGCTCCGCACAACCAACGCCGAGCAGGCAAGGCAATTGCAGATTGTTGGCAAGGACAGGGATTACATACTCACCCTTCTCAAACAGAAAGAACAGGAAGCCGAAAAGTACAAACGAAGCGCTGAAATTCTTATCAAGTTAAAGGAATTCGCCCCTGAAGAATTCACGCAATTGCAACAGCTTGCCACCGAGCGCAAGGAACAAAAAACCAAACCGCCCACTTCCTCTAACAACAGCAAGTGGACGAAATAACCGTCTGAATCGGTTAATTAAAGCTACGTCGTGACGCTTGCCCTTAATGGGCTAAAATCTTACGGATAAAATTACGTGAAATGAAAATTTCTAATTGAAGTAAATATGGGGGTTATTATGAGTACATAATGTCGAGGAGAAGAAAGAACAACACGGGAATACCCGATTTTGAAATCGATTCCCTTGCAAGAGCTTTATTGCCTGCAATTCAATCCTACTTTGAAACGGAGGAAGGTCAAAGAGAATTTGCATTATGGCAAGCCGAAAGGCAACAAGAAAAACTGAATAAAAAATTGAATAAGAAAGAATCCTGTTAGTGTGTATGGGGATAGCCGTTGAAATAGACGGAATAGGGAAAACCGCCGAAGACGTGCGGTATAGAAATGAAAGAAATAATCTAATCAAGTTAGAGAGCCGTACAGAAAAGAAACTTACATAAACGGCAAAAGGCTTGCGGAAATTTCCGCAAGCCTTTTACACTATTATCCCAAAAATGGTATAATAAATTTGCTATCATACTCATACGTTTCAAAAGTAAGGAGTAATTAGAAATGAAATACATATCAACAGGCTTTACCGAATTGGATAGAACTTTCGGGGGGATTAAAACGGGTGAATTAGTTGTTATTGCGTCTCGTCCCGCTATGGGCAAAACCACACTTCTTTCAAACATCTTCGCCAACAATGTAATTGAAGCAAAATTCAAAAATTTTCCTATCCACTGCGCCTATTTTTCGTTTGAACACAACGTGGGTATGGTTTGGGAAAATACCGCAAGTCGCATATGTAAATTCAATTTTGGAAATGGTACGCTCAACAAAGACGAATTGTATTCTGAAGAAAAAATGGATAAAGTATTTGATTTGCTAAATAAAATGCAGGACGAAGGAAAAATCGGTTTGTATGAAAACGACGGTCCCGACGCAACGCTTTTTTATATTGCCTTAAATGCAGCAGAGCAAAAATATAAAAGCGGTCTTGACGTGGTGTTCATAGACAGCTTTGATATGCTTTCCCTCTATGACGGAAGCGGCAAAACAATCATTGCAAATAGATTAAAAGAGTTAGCTGAAAAATTAAATATCGCTATAATAGTCACTACTCAATTTACAAGAACGCAAAGGTATGGATATAGTTTAGAAGATATAAATTTACAGCTTGTGCGTATGGCAGATAAAATTATTTTTTTAAGAAGGCTTGACGTAACGGCGACAGAAGAAGAGATTATAAGCGGTCATATCAAAAGGGGCGAATCCGCCATAACGGTAATGAAGAATATCGGCGGGCAATACGGTTATGAAAAGGTCTGTTTCGATTACGGCAACGGAGGTTTTTTCAACTATCCGAAATCGGAATCCCTTTATTGACTTATTGCGACAATTTTGGTATAATAAACTTATATTCCTAAGAGGTAACTATATGGATTCGTTAGAGCCGAAAAAACTTGCACTGATCCACATTTTGCAGATATTGGAACGGTATACCGACTGCGACCACTTATTAAAACACGACGAAATCGTAAAAAAATTGGAAAGCGATTATGGTATCGTCGTTGAAAGAAAGGCTATCGGACGCAATCTTTCTCTTTTGAAAGAAGCAGGTTACGATATCGAAACCACGAAAAAAGGTTCTTACCTTGCAAGCCGTCTATTTGAAGATTCCGAGCTTCGGCTTTTATCGGATAGCGTACTTTCAAGTCGCCATATCACCGCAAAGCATTCAAAAGAGTTAATTGAAAAACTAACCACGCTCTCCAATAAATATTTTAAATCGCATATAAAAAATGTGTACTCGGTTAACGATTGGGGCAAATCGGAAAACGATGCCCTGTTCTACAATATCGAAACTATTGACGAGGCGATAGAGAAAAAGTGCAAGGTTAGATTTGATTATAATAAGTACAGTGCAGATAAAAAACTGCACCGCTCGGCAACACATATCGTCAGTCCGTATCAAATGATATTGCATAATCAGCGGTATTTTTTAATGGCGTATCAGGAAAAGTGGCAACATATGCGTTACTTTAGGCTTGACAGAATTACAAATATCGAGCTAATGGAAGATAACGCTACCGACATTAGAACGATTGACGGTTACAAAAACGGCATAGATTATAAACGGTTTTCGTCTTCTCTTCCCTATATGTTTTCCGACGAGCCCGAACAGATTAAGTTTTTAATAAAAGAAGAATGGATGATAGACCAAATCGTAGATTGGTTTGGGTACGATTTCAAGGTTGAACAAAACGGCGAACAATTTACCGTTACGGTAAAAGCAAGCCCAGACGCTATGGAGTATTGGGCAATGCAATACTTGAACAACGTAGAAATTTTATCTCCTATGTCCTTGAGAGAAAGAATAGCCGATAATATAAGGCGAGCAAATGAAAAATATAATAATTAAAAACAAACTATCCCAGATTTGGGATAATAGGTTTGATAAAATGCGGGAAGCAAACGGGCTTTCCGTATTTTATGTTTGAGGTGCTATTATGAAAAAATTTTTTATTGCTTTACTATGTATCGCATCAGCTTGCTCTGTATTGGCATTTACAGCTTGCGGTAACGACGGTTCTGAACAGTCTGCAATTCCACCGGTAGAAGACTCTTCCGACTCACGCTTGGACGAGATTTTTGATGCCGAAGGTACGGGAACCACTTCCGACGGATTAAAATATCAAAAGTTTATAAGTCGTAGCAAAAGAATAAAGAAGGCGTATATAACTGGCTATTCGGGGGAAGAGTTTAACATTGAAATTCCCGAAAGAATTGACGGCTATACCATTACCGAAATATCGGACAGTGCTTTTAGGGATAGCGAAGTAAATTCCGTATCATTGCCGTCAAGTATAGAGCAGATAGGCAATCATGCGTTTAGAAATTGCCCGTTCCTTTCAACGGTTGAGTTGGGGAGCGTTAAGGCAATCAGGAACAGTGCGTTCCGTCAATGCCCTATATTGACGACTGTAACACTTCCCGAAACGTGTACCTATTTAGGCGAATCGGCGTTTTCAGAATGTACGTCGCTTGTTTCCGTAAATATTCCGTCCAAAGTTACGGAGCTGAACAATTTTGTATTTAACCGTTGTGAGTCGCTTAAACAGATTATAATTCCGTCAACAGTTACAAGAATTGGCGACGGCGTATTTTACTATTGTAAGTCGTTGGAAAACATTCAGATACCCGCCTCGGTAACCTCAATCGGTGGATCGGTTTTCGAAGGGTGCGAAAGCTTGAAAACGGCAAACGTTAATGCAAGTTGGGGTAAGATTACCGAACGCACTTTTTATGGATGTTATTCGCTCGAAAGCATAATAATTCCCGAAGGAATAGTTTTTATAGAGGGTAATGCGTTTTACGGTTGTCTCGGGTTGACTTCGGTAAAAATGCCGTCAACAATGCAGACGATTTACAGCTCTGCGTTCTACGGTTGCGATAATCTCCAAGAAGTCGTTTTAAACGAGGGGTTGACTACAATTTACGACAACGCATTCGGGAGCAATTATGACGCCGTTTCTCCTGGTGTTATGGAACGGCATTTAACTTCTGTCGTAATTCCCTCTACCGTTTTGAAGATTGAGCGAGGGGCGTTCTGTTTAGGACGTAGTTATATAAACGAAAACAGTGATGTTTCTTACAATGACAGAGATTATATGTTCGGAAGCGGTTGGACGAGTGTATTGGCAAAAGTTTATTGTCGTGTTTCGTCAAAACCCACCGCTTGGGCAGACAATTGGACAAACTGCGCCGAGAGTTCTATCGTTTGGGGCTATACGAATTAAGACTTGTCAAAATTGCAGAAGTGTGTTATCATTTATTTGCGAGGTAACTTATGAAGAATTTATTTGATTATGCAACGAAAGAACTTTCGCAAGATGCGTTTTTAATGTGGCTGTTTGCAAACTACGACGATCCGAAAATTGGTATACTCGCAAACGATATCCTCGGAACGTTTTGTAATTTTGAAGAAGACGAACACATTCAAGAATTATCAGTTGAAGCGCAATGGTGCAAAGTCGATATTGCCGTTTGGTTCAAAACGAATAAGCGGGAGAATGTAGCTTTATTTATCGAGGATAAGACGTATTCGAATGAACACAATCAGCTATCTGTATACGACAGCCATATTGATATTCTTACCGACAGAACGATTTACAAGATTTTTTATAAAACAGATTTCATTGATCGTGACGAACGAACCAGAATCAAACTAACAAACGAAAAAAATAAAACAGATTGGCGCATTTTTGATATTTTCAATATAGTGTCTTTATTTGAAAAGTATCAAAATGTAGATAACTTGATCGTTTCGCAATATGTAGAGCACATAAAAAGTATTCAAGAAGCCGTTACGAATTGTACATTGCCTACACAGGACGGTACGCAAATCGATTTTTTGAAATGGGAAGCATTTTTCAGAAATGCGATAGTACCGAATCTTATTTCGTCGGATAATTTATGCTGGTGGGTTTCGAGATCCAACTATTCATACGTTTATTTCGGCGTTGGAAAGAACAACGGCGAAAACGATTTCGCAATGCCGTATCTTGAAGTGCGAAGCCGAGATTGCATCGGAGAGTGCAAAGACGGAGTAATCGGCTATTTTCAAATACGCCTATTATGCTACGGCGTAAAAGAAGAGGATTTTCATCGCAACAGCGATAATTTGATAGAGAATATTCGTAAAAGCGAATTTATATGTAAACATTTGAGATGGCATAAAAACGGTGTAGAGTCTTTTCCCAAGCAATTAGGATATTCGCAAAAAATTCCTGTACATAACCAAGAAGAGTTTGTCGCCTTAGCAAAACATTATCTGGAGGAGTATCAAAAAGTAATGTACAATTGGCATTGATCCTGTATTTTGTATAATTGATAAAGTATAATTTATATGTCAAATCAATAAGGTTGTATTATGAAAAAGTGGCTTATTAGATATTATTTGACAGAGAGTGCTTATAAAACAGGTTGATCTGCTTTTACGGAAATTGTAAAAGGTGATAGAAATTTTGCCGTTAATTGGGCGCAAAACAAACTCAAGAACTCACAATTTAAGTATTACGATTTGATTGAAAAATAGCAAAATAGTCGTGGAGGTTAATACCCCACGACTATTTTGCTCTATTAATCTTTTAATAAAAAAGTAAATCCGTAAGGAGCATAGCGACGGAATAGCGATTGTTGCGGTTTGCGCCAATTGCGTCACCAATGTTTCCTAAATAAAAAAAGTAAATCCGAACCAATCACCTGTGACGATGATATAATTCGGATTATACCTCTTTGGTGCACCTTCAGGGACTCGAAGCCGTTTTACAGCTTTTTGAGTGTTGATAGACACACAATATATAGATTTATAAATTTAATTAAATCACAATATGTAGTGTAATTTATACCATTTAAATCTATGCCCCGTTTATGCCCCAAAATTTTTAATTATTAAACCAATCAACTCAAAAGCCCCTGCAATCTTGGTTAAAAATACCCTTGCCGTGAAAGCAAGGGTAATATAATAAAATGGTAACTAATAATTTTCGTAAATCGCCTTCATCTTTTCAATGAATTGTTCTTTAACGTCCTGCGGCTCTAAAATCTTTACATTAGTCCCGAAAGATGCTACCCAGCCGAAAAACACGTCGCTGACGCTAATCTTTTCGGTTAGAATAAAGTGTTCCCTATCGTAAGGACTAACGTAAATATCCCTACCGAATTTATCGTACATCTCCTCTATGTACTTATTATGGACAAGGAGCTTGACATTCTTTATTTCGTTGTTCCACATACCGAACGCAGTCAGTCTGTCTTTAATATTTCCACCGTATATCTGCCCGTCTCTATCGGTATGCTTAATAGCTTTCCCACGCTCAATTTTCATATCGCTGATTCTGTCAACGCGGTATATTACCATATCGTTATACTTTTCGCTATAACCTATCAGATAATATAACCCGTCGTTAAAAACAAGGCAAATGGGATTTTCTTCGTAACGCTCACCTTTCTTGCGGTAATTGCGTACACCGCCAATCCCCGTACTGAAATACCTGAAAGATACCTTGCAATCAAGTTCTACCGCATGGTTGATGAGTCTGATGGTATCCAACACCTCGTCGTTATCGTGCTTGACCTTTTCAAAATAAAGTACCTGGTCGCTTACCAGCTCCGCCTTATGGTCCCCGGCAAGTGAAGTGAGTGCAGAGCAAATTTCCTCTGTCTGTTCGCAAGTCAAAAAGGAAGCCGACTGCGTAGCGTCAAGCAAAAACCTGAGATGCTCGATTTTTAAACTTTTGTCGTCAGCGTAGTACTTATACCCCTTGCTTACGATTTTATAGCCGTATTCATTCAGGGCGTCAATATCCGCATAGATAGATTTGCGTTCGCTGTCTATCCCCTGTTCTTTTAAAGCTTTAATTATCTCCGTTACGGTACGGGGATGATTTTCATCGCTTTGATATTTAAGATACTCGTAGATTTTTAAAGTCTTTAACCTCTGATTTTTACCCTTTGCCATTAACCCACCTCTGCGTAATTTTAATGTCTGGTATCATTATAACATGATATTATAATAATACAACCCATATCTTTACCTTTTATTGTACACATTTTGTCTTTGTGCGCTCTGATAAATGATAGAATTAATGCAGATAACAAAATATTTACCAAGCTAATAAACACTGAAAAAGGCGGTGGGATAATGGAGCGAAAGACTGAAATAACCGTAAACAACGTAAAGTACAGAATTAAAAAACTAACACCGCAAAGCATAGTTGCCGTTGTAGTAGGCGTTACGGATAAAAACATCATCTCTGCCGATATACAGGCCGAGGTATGCGGTTATCCCGTTGAAATAATCGGGCGATATGCCCTTCGGGACTGCAAATTATTAAAAACGGTCATACTACCGGACAGTATTAAAAAAATTTGCGAATGCGCATTTACAAATTGTTACTCTTTATCAATCATAGAGATCCCGGAGAGCGTTATAGAAATAGACAAAGAGGCGTTTTTGTGGTGCTGTAGACTAAAAAATTTAACAATCCCTGCAAATGTTAAAACTATCGGGACGAGAGCCTTTTCCAACTGCATAACACTGAATGATATCCAACTCCACGAAGGGATAACACATATCGGTGCAGGGGCATTTTCTTGCTGTAATTGCCTGACAAGCATAAAGTTCCCTGCAAGCGTGACAAAAATTGAAATGTCTGTACTCAGCGATTGCAGTGCGTTGGAAAGCATACTTGTCGATAAAAATAATACAGTATATCACAGCAGTGGTAATTGCCTTATAAAAAACGCAAACAAAAAACTGATAGCAGGGTGTAAAAACAGCGTTATACCTACTGATAAAAGTGTGAAAATTATAGGTACAGATGCGTTCTGCGGAAATAAGGAATTAACCCATATCAAAATTCCCGACTGTATAACGAGAATTGACGACGAAGCTTTTTTCGGCTGCGAAGGATTAACAAGTATTGAAATTCCCAACAGTGTCAAAGTTATCGGGGAAAGAGCTTTTGAAAAATGCACCTCTTTAAAAAGCATTTTCATTCCCGAAAGCGTTAAGTCAATTGGCCGAAACTCCTCTATCTTCCCTAACGCTTTTGTGTGTTGTATAGCCCTAGAAGAGATAATCGTTGGGGAATATAATGAAACATATCACAGTAGCGGTAACTGCATTATTGAAACGGCGAGCGGTAAACTTATTTCAGGGTGCAAAAATAGCATTATTCCTACTGATGGAAGCGTGACAAGTATTGGGAGAAACGCATTTATGGAGTGTAAACTCTTGACAAAAATTGAAATCCCGAAGAGCATAGTAAGCATTGACTTTAATGCCTTTAAAGGGTGTACCGGATTATCGGACATAATTTTACCTGAAAGATTGACTAATCTTGGGTGTTGGGCATTTAGCGAATGTGCGAAGTTGACTAAAGTTACAATCCCCGAAAACCTGACGAAAATTGGGCAGGGGGCGTTTAGCCACTGCACTAACTTAGAGATTGTGAACATTAATTCAGCTTTTGTAAGAATTGATTTGGATGCATTTTCGGGTTGCCCTGCATTAAAGATAATTAAGTATATTGGCACGTATGCTCTATGGGAAAAGCTTAAAAACTGGTGGGCTTTTGACATGGAGTACTCCAATTACGTTCTCTATTGCAAAGACGGACTTTACTTGAGATTTCCTTAGTAAGCTTTTAGTTTCTGATTAAAAATAATCCGACGGTCAATTTCCTTGTCCGTCGGATTATTTTGTTTGGATAAATTATGAACTTATAACCTCAACCTTTTGGTGCTTTATATCGGGATAGCCTTCACATACGCTGATAAACACCTGACGACCGAGAGAGGCAAGTCTGTCTAAAATGGGCGTGACGTCTATCGCCATATCAAGCTGGTCGAAGTATTCATATATAAATATAGGGCGTTCATCGCTGCTCGGCATTACATAAGCAGTTCCAACCAACACGTTTAAAAAACCTAAATCACGCTCAACACACTTATTTACATACTCTTTGGTATCGTCCTGAGGCTTATCGGTATCACACAGTTTATAATTAACAGCTAAGCGTTTGTCGCCTTTAAAACCTTTATTCCGAAAATAAAATACGTCATAGTTCTTGCCGTCCATCTCTACGTCTGCATTAATTTTAAATCTACCGCCGTCGTAGCGGTTGGGGTCATATAACCACTCGCCATCGCAAAGCATCTCTCGCATAAGGTCGAGTACAAGGTCGGAATAACGACCACGAAAAATAGTTATGGGTGTTGTAACGTTAAAATCCAAATTGAGCGTAGTCGCAGACGTGACTTGAAAGTGAGTGATTTTCATTATTACCTCCTATATATTATGCATTTACCTGTTTTGACCTTACCTATATAATTCTCCCACGCCTTCTTCAGTAACCACAAAAACTAAATTCAAATCGTGTTTAATTGCATATTTTGTTAACAGGTCTTTGACAATTTGAGCGGTAGATTTATGTGTAAACCCGTAATGTCCTGTTCCCAGGGCGGGAATTAACACTGTTTTGTATCCCTTTTGAGTAATGCAATCAAGCAAGTTTTTGTAAGTCTGAATAAACAAGATTAACGCCTCGGCGTAGCTATTACAATTCCAAACCTTTACCCCTTGAGCAAAGATTATATCGCAGGGGATATTAAACCCGGGGGTAATGCGAATTTCGGTTGGCTTCATTGCGTTGGGATTTTCCCTGTTATCGTATGATAGCCCGAACGTCTTTTCGGTATAATCCTCCAGCTCCTTTACACCCGCCTTACGGAAGATTGCCCCGCAGGCGCCGCTTCCCAACTTCATCATAGGATTTGTCGGACAGACTATTGCATCGGCTGTCTTTAATAATTCGTCATCAACGATATTTCCAACCTTAATTATAAATTGTCCCATTGATTATACCTTATTTTACCGCCCTTACAAGCTCCTGCCAGACCTTTACCATTGCAAGCGTATCGAGTTTGCAGTATTCAAGCAGATTTCTCCTCGCCCTTTCCGCCTCTTCAGGAGACATATCCTTAATCTTAGGAAATATCTCCATAGCCTCGCTGCCGTTATGTACCCCTTCAAGGTTATGATAGTTCAGCTCGGGGTCGTCGGGGAATATTGCTGGCAGAACGCTCTTTATCGAGAACGATCCCCCCATTGCACGATTGTAATAGTAACCGTTCTGGAAGGGCACGAGCAAATCCTTGATATTGTGGCGTATTTTAAGCAGATGCCCGCTTAAATCGGGGAACAGCTTTGCAAGCTCCTCTATTCTCGTACACTCAAATGCCTTATTGTAGGCAAGTACGCAGACGTCGTCGGGTATGTCGTTGCAAAGACTTTCCGCTATCTCCCTTCTGGGGTCAACGCCCGATTGCGCCAGAAATTCTCTATGTTTTACCTCTCCGCCTTCGCACTCAATAAAGTGCAGGGAATACTGGAAGGGTATCTGCTGATAGGGCTTGGAATTATCGAACTGAGGAATGACCGACTGCATAGTTTCAAAGTCAAGGAAATACAGCGGATAGGTAAGCCCGTTTAAAAAACCCTTTATTCCCGCCGCGTCTATATACGTTCCCCTGTCGTTTAACGCATAGTCAACCTGCATCTTTTTTATGCCCGTAAGCGCAACGCGGTTTTCAAGCATATCTTCAAAAGATACTATACCTTTCTTATACGACGCGATCTTGTCCTTGAAAGGCAATCTGTACAAGTCGAACACGGAAGGGGCGGGGATATGCCTTGTGCAATAGTCCCAGAAGCTACAACCGTATGGGTAGGTGCAACGTATATCTATATCGAAGTCAGGCTCGTTTGGGTCGTCAAGCAGTTTTTCGGCGTCCTTTAGATTTTGCTCCACCACCTTTTCCTCTTCCTGAACAAACTGCAAAACGTCAGTAATCTTAAAGAATTTATCTATTTCCAGGTCTCCCCGTCTGGCGTACGTATTATCGATATTAACCACGTATACTCCCGTTACGGGAACGCCGCACTTCTGCAAGACGTACTTCTGGTAAGCAGTATCGACGTAATAGATATAATTTACTTCGGTTGAACTTTTAACTTCATAGATGGCGTAACCGCCTTTTTCCCTGTGCAGAATATCCACGGCACAGTACAGACCGCCGAAGGAGAAAGCCGCCTCGCAGATATTCTCAACGCCTTCATCTATTGCTTTTTTGGTCTTTTCAATCATAGCCGTAAGATCAAGCGAACCGTCAACTTTCTGAGTGGTGACGTCGAAGTACTCACCGAATAATCCCTTTGCAAGCTCGCCTACCTCGGTTCCTGCTTCAAACCTCGCCTCAACGGACGGGTCTATTTTCGCCTCTTCGGGCTTATACTTTTTAAGCCAACACATTTTGGGGCATTGCCACAGTGAACAATATTTTGATTTAGAAAAATTCATACTTTATCCTTATCATATCCGTAGTGCTTTTGTATAGAATCATTATACCATGCCTTAAATAAAAAACAACAGCCAATTGCCCCATAAAGGCACTCTTCTCCGAAAATTTAATAATTTCAGGGTTGAACGTAAGCCATCTTTATTTTGATTTCAGAACCTTTATTTTCTCTAAAGCATCAAAAACTTTATGGTAGACCAACTGATTAGGGTAGTAACGGTAATCCGCGAAAATATCTATTCCGCACCCTTCAAAATGCTGCAATATCGCGGCGGCGCAGGCGGCGCTTCGGCTTTGACCGTAGTCGCATTGACAGATTATATCCATCCCCTTCCCCCTAACGTCGTAGATGAATTCAGCAAGCGAATCCGCATCCGCAAGGTAAGTTTCATAGGTGTAACCGCATTCACCCAACACTTCGATATCTATATCGGGTATCATAACGTAATACACAAAGTCACATGCGCCTGCATAAGATATTTTACCGAAATCGGCTTTGCCCGATTTGGCTGGGTCGTAAAAGCTTATAACCGCCGTATTCTTCGGAAACGCTCCACTAAGTAGCTCCGTAACGGCTTTACGCGAATAAATCTCAACCTTCATTATTACCTCCAATTAACTTCTCTCCAAGTTTTGCCACTGCGCTTTCGTACTCTTTACGGTCGAATTCAAAAGCAAGCATTTTATAGTCGCTCTTGTTACCTACAACCCATACTATGCTGCAATCATTGTCTATTACCAAGCAAACTATCGGGTCGCACCCTAAGTCTCCGCAATCGTTGCATAAGCCAAGATATGCCTCGTCATCACAATCTTCTTGAGCAGATATTAAGCTTCGATAAACGATATCAGGGGCTATATGCCCGTGGCGAAGAAAACCCGACTTTTCATTCACCGTTTCAACAATATCTTTACCGTTTATAAGTACCTTAGTGCCAAGCTTTCGGGTTAAGTTATTGCACACCGCCCAGCTCTCGCCCTCGTTAAACGGGTTAATCAATTCAAATTCAAGTTTATCCATTTTATACCTTTGAATCTTTCATCATTTATACTATAACACAGCTTTTTAAAATGTTGAAATTAAAATGAGATAAAATCATCCCCGTCGGAAAGGAGAATAAACTACCTTCCAACGGAGATATGCATTTAGCTGTCTAAAATGTTCTACCACTATTATAAACACTGTTAAGCTTGTCACCCCTAGCGAAGGCACCTATGCCAATGCGGGTTGCTTTTTACCGTTTATTATTGAAGGGATAATAAGGTTTTTTTAATCCTCTAATATAAGACTGGTAATAACGACCTTATTCTCATAGATTACATAAAATCTTCCATTCTAAAATAAATGTATTAGATAAAATTAACGCAAAAGGTCTTTAAGAATTTTTATCCACTCAAAGATAACGGTTTTAAGAATAACTGGTGTATCACTACCTATCGGTTGAAATAATCCAGAACAATTTACACCTTTTAGTTGACCAAATACATAATCAGTTTTGCTTTCCCTACTCCCTGTTTTTGACTTAGCTAAAAAGTTTTTATACTCTCTTATAAACAAAACAAGGTCAACAAATTTTTTATCGGTTAAAACCTTATTTTTTACACCAAGATCGTTATTATCCTTTTTATAATAAATTTCTACATTACCCTTTTTTATTATGTATTTTGCAATATATTTTTTACCCTGAATCCAAGGCGAAAACCTTGTACGGGTGATACACAAATTATTTAAACCTTCCCTAGCTATCAGCATCTTAGCAAAGTATTTTAATGCGGCGACCGTATTGCCTTTATTATTTGGATCATACTTATCTCCCCCTTTAGAATATTGCTTTATAAAAGTATAAATTGACCCACTAATCTCCTCTAATGAATAGCCATCCGAAATTAATTTTTCTATTTCGTGCTTATACCTGTATTTAGACCCCTTCTTTAAACTTGTGTCTTCCAAATAATTTTCATATTCAGAAATAGTTAATTCATCATTAGTTTGCAAAAATTGTCGTTCCATAGTTTTCTCCTTTAATATCATAATAGCTAAACGAAATAATTTCCATGCAGTACACACCTACTTTTGTGTAGGTGGCGTGTGGTACATACGAAACGTTACGTCATAATACGCCAAATCCATAACGTTATCCTCCTTTGTAAAATTATTTTCAGCCATTATCTTTTGATATTCTCTCGGATAATAGGCGGAATACCGTTTTATTTATTTTAATCACTAATATCGTTTGCGCTTGCGTTGAAACTTTTTTCAAATCTACTATAACACAGCCTCTAAAAATGTTGAAATTAAAATGAGATAAAATCATCCCCGTCGGAAAGAAGAATAAACTACCTTACAACGGAGATATGCATTTAGCTGTCTGAATTAAATTATTTAATAAATAGGATTGCTTGCAATTTTACCTCTAAAGATTCCGACCTATATCCTTATCGATAATCTTTCATATATTTTTATGTAAAAACATTTGTTAAACATTATTGACTACCATTATAACGATTGTGGTTGTATTTTATTTCTCAGCAATCTTAAGCTTTTGTCTATATCGACTAAGTCAATAAAGAACAATCTTACATGAACACCGTCTTCGCTATCGAAACGTATCTCATTTTGATTATACATTTCCTCGTTTGCAGGATATAGTAGCCATACCCCTGGCGTATGTTCAGGAGTGCTGTATTTTTTTGAATATGCATACATCTGATACATATCATTTTGAGAGATACCGTAATTCTTGCTTTGATTATTAATTAATCTTTTCCACTTTGTATCCAGTATTGTTGTTAGTTCAAAATTGTCCTTAATTACGATGTCCGGTCGAAGTTTGAATTTTTGAGGGTCGTCAAACAAGTAATAGCCACTGTCTTGTGTCGATACTTTAAATCCTTCCGACCTGAATAGACGAGATAATTGTTGTGCGACATAACTTTCAAACACCTTTTCCATGGGGAACAACAATGCTCGGGCCGAGGTATTCCCTGAAAAAGAGGTGAAACTCTTATTTGTCAAAAAGACCTTTGACCATTTCAAAATCGCATCATATTCCGCAGTCGTTCTATCTATAACACATTTTTCAAAATCCGCATCATATTGCGACGACGGATCCACCAATTCAAATGCTGTAAGCAGTTGCCGAATTTGTTTAACATTCTGCACGTTATTTGAAATCTTTTGGAGTTTGAGCAAAGTAGCTTTAATCAATTTATTTTCCGCTCTGTTAAGTTGGTACTCCTCATAGGACACAAAAAACCGTTCTTTATGACAGCTGTTATTCTTAATATTCTCTTTTATGAGCAGTTTTCCCTTAAAAAGACGTTCATTTTCTTCTTTATGAACATATCCCGATTTTAAACCGTGTTTAACAAGAGCCGACACCGCCTCAATATACATAGAAATAAAAATCTCATAAAGATTCATTTTATCAACCAAAAGGTTGGCATGACTTAGCATTTTGCTTGGAAAGTCATGCATACTCCTCAGCATCTTTATAAAAATCTGTTTGGTATTATCCTGTTCATTTTTTTTGAATGAAATCTTTGGCAAAACCTGTATCTGAAATCCCGATTTTAACTGTATTATTCCAACATAGTTAGACATCGTTACAACATTCCCGACGTTACGCTTGTACGTTATCTTCATCAGTTCAAGGGCGTCGGAATGCATATCATCCCCGGCAAAATCGTGAATAAACGAAACCAATTCGCTAAACGCCGGTTCGGGTAGATATCGATACCGTTCGTCAGAGGCGTAATCCTGATTTCCTGTAATACAATCGAATTCACGCACTTCCAGAATGTTTGTCATGTGTTAACCCCATCACTGTAGATTTCAATATAACTTTGAATCTTGCCAAAAGCTTCTTTCTGAATACTATATTCGACTATTTCGTTATCTATATTTAAAATTTCGTCAGCATTACCTTTAAAAGCGTCTTTAATGCTAACCTTAGTCTCACAAATAAACTTAAAATCATCAGAGGATTTTGCATTATCTGCAAGAACTAACTGAATTTTACTGTAGTCATCATAAAAGTATTCTTGCAATAAGGGTATAATTTTTTTCTCAAAAATGTCTTTTAGCGTCTCTATCGTCGGAGTTTTTATAAGCGGCATAAAGAATGCGTGACCGATAGTATGTTCCCTATCATAGAGAAGAGTAATTCTTTTATTTATGGTATTTAATAATTTAACGATATCCAGCTTAGTTCCATCGATATCGATTTCACTACCACCAGAATTTAATTGCGTCAACACGCTGCTGTCCGGCATCATTTCAACAAAACTAAATCGTCTTCGCAGAGCAGTGTCAATCAATGCAATAGACCTGTCTGCGGTGTTCATGGTACCCAGGATATATACGTTTTTCGGAACACTGAAAGGCTTTTGAGAATACGGCAGAACTACAGGAACACTTTCATTGCTACCGCTTCTCTTAGTCTCTTCAATAAGAGTGATTAATTCCCCAAATATCTTAGAGATATTGCCTCGGTTAATCTCATCAATTATGAAAACGTGGGGACGAGTTTCAGTTTTAATCCCAACGTTTTCACTTATGGATATTCTGGCAAGCAAGTCTCCCGCATTAATTCTTGTTAACGGGTATATCGTTTTGCGGTCAAGATATGTACCCCCGTTCAAATCGTTAATCTTTATTTCTTCTCCTTTTTGAAACCAATTCACTTTGCGTTTTCTCGGAAACTGTGCGTTTTTACTATCAAATTCCGCCTCGCCAACGATAACGCCCACGCCGTCAACTCCGATTTTAGACGACCGAACAACGACAATATCTCCAACCTCCATCTCGTCTTGAAAATTCAATAAGATGCGACGTTCTTTATCGTTTATATCCTCGGTACTTTCGGTGATTATAGCAGGCAACTTACTCCACCCAATTCTAATCGTTCCTTCGTCATAACATTCTTGTTTTAAATTCGGGCATTGGCTACCTCCTAAAATTACACACCAGACAGCAGGATTTTCGCGTATTACTGAACCTGAAACAATGGGCGCTTTTCTTGAAGACTTATCGCAAAATGCCTTAAAAACACCATCTTTGATAGTATATGCTACTTCAGCCGAATCCTCGTTGAGTATAGGACTTATGCCCTCTATAAATTCTTCATAGCCGTAAGATTGATGGAATGTAGTAAACCAAATGCGCCCCTCCTCTCTCAATTCTTGATAACGCCGCATTATGCTATCATAATCGGGAGGAAGGTTGTCGGGGCCATCGCAAATAGATACGGCGTAAATTGCGGTGCTATAAGTCTTACCCGTACCCGGAGGCCCATAGAGAATTATGTTTCTCACGTCGTCAGAAATCTTTATCATATTAATACTTCCCGTATTTGAATTTGTTGTGGAATTTTGATCCACCCCTGCACTTTGAATTGAACCTTTGGAAATTATTTTCCCCGAATGTTCAGCCATACTTTCTATTAGCTTTGTATAAAAGCTATACAGCTCTTTATCGGGATATTTATCGCTTGAATTAAGAAGAGTATCTATAGCAATTGGATTAGGAAAAACGTCTCTTCCGTTATAAAGCAATTTTACATAAGAGTCACTTCCAACCAATGATCGCGTTATACGAATTACACCTTCGTCTAATTCCTTCTTTTGATGATTAATTGCATATGATTTTACGTCAACATACCTGTCAGGGTTATCAACGCAACCCAAAGTAAACTCAATTTTAATGTATCTATTGGATTGTCCCATACAGATACCATAATAATTGAGGTCGTCAACCTCAAACTTAACATCATCACTTTTAAGCCATTGTAATATTTTTCCAAATTTTATCTCACCCAAAAAGTTGCAGTAGTAATAAGTACCATAAACGTTAACACTCTTACATTGTAATATTTCCAAATCACCCTTATCTTGATTAATCGCCGTAATTTGTTTAATAATATTATGGCAATTTATTTCACCTATTGTAGAATAATCTGTTATAGCATCAAATGGCTCATTATTTAATGGGTGCTTTAGAGTTGCATTTTTTACTGCTGCACCCATTTTATTGTTATCGGTTGCAACAGTATCATTATAGTAATATATATGGGTACTGTTCCATTCAGTTTTAGTTTTAATAGACTGATAATATACCTTAAACAACCCGGCACGTTGATCAACACTCATATTTTTAATATCATCTAAAGTTATCATATGTTTTCTCCCTAGTTTAGTATTTTTATGCTTCGGAGACTTACCGCCTAAATATTTATACCTATATTATAACACCATACGTTTTGGTTTTCAATAATGCTTTAATTATTTTGTAATATTAACAAGTTACTGCCAAAGTTTGACCATTTTCTTTTTGCATTGAGGTAGCACTTTTTCTATATATGATAATATTATAACATATCTACAATTCAAAGCGACCCATATATCTGTACTGTTATAGTACAGAACTAACTATATCAAAAAGTATTTTTCTTCATACTTAAAAAACAAATCGGGTTTCCCGATTATGTGGCGAGCGAGGGGGACGGGGCGAGCTGTCGTGGGGCAACTTGTTGCACCGCCTTTACCTGCTTAGGCATTGGGTTTTAATGCTCTTTTTGCAACATTTTTATTGCACATAATTTTTCTATAAAATTAGTCAAAATATTTTTTAATTATGACCGTATCTGTCATATTTAGTATGTTATAGTTTGGCTATGGATAAGTTAGCATATCACTATAACAAGAAAAAGAGACCTGCAAAAACTGAAGGCAAGTTCCTATATTACTACCCCTGCGACGTCAACGATAATCCCAACGTTTGGTTTGGTAATAAGCCCTATATCGTCGTTGAGGTTACCGAGACCGAATGGGAAGCTCTGTTTGAGTTGGACAGGCTGGAGTACAATTCAGAACACGCCTACACAAGGCACAACGCCCGTATTTCTGACAAGGACGAGGACGAGCTTACACCCAAGGAACGTGAAAGGAGAATGGACAAGGAAATACCTTTCAACGTACTTGCCGATTCCCGTATAGACAGGGAGAGAAGAATGCAAGCTCTGCCTGCTCACGAGAGGGACATTGCCGAGCTTTGTCTTGACAAGGATAAGACACAAAAAGAGGTTGCCGAGATATTCGGAGTTTCACAGAGCTTTGTTTCAACCACTTTGAAAAGTGCTAAGGAGAAGTTGGACGACGAATACGGGGCAGACAGCACACGAGACGATATTGTCTGGCGCTATTGGAATATGTTTGTAGAAAAGGGCGAGATGCCGGACTTTTTAGACGTTCAGTTGGAGTACGTGATTCGCCAACTGCTCGGAGATATGCTCCCCTTCCTCCATTGGTTTTACAGTCTGGGCGAACTATGCCGTTTTATAATTAAGGCTTATTGTTTCGGCGCTGACAAAGCCGAAAGCGAGATTGCAGAATACCTTAACACTGTACCCGAAGAAGAGAGAGAACATTACACTGATTTTTACGGAGATAAACCTAACTTGGTTGGTGCAGTGTATATCCGCTTAACCAAGGAGATGCAACGCAGGCAGCAAGCGCATTTGCAAGATTCTGACAAATTGTATAACAGCTTATGCACCGCTGTGGAAAAGGTAACTAAACGACTTAACGTTACCCCTTATGAGTTCTTAACCCAACGTTTCTACCCCTATGTTGCTAAGAAGAGGAATAAGCGGTTAAGACAATTCTACAGAGCTGTTACGGGCAAAAAATTAGAAATTTAAAAAATTTTTTAAATATTAAAAATATTTTCGGTGTTTTCGTGGCTTATAATTAGAAGGGCATAAGTAAAGGGCGCACGGCTTACTTAGCCGTGCGCCCCTGCACTATCGAGATTTATTAAACCCTGCCGAGTAAATAGTCCACAGAGCAGTCAAAGTATTTTGCAACCTTAACAAGGTTGTCTACCGACGGCTTACTTTTCCCTGCAAGCCAATTATAAAATACACCCCAAGAGATTTTTGTCTCTTTTATAAACGCATACTGCGAAATATCTCTTTCCTGCAATATTATGCGGATACGCTCATTAATGGGACATACAGGTTGATACTTTATATCTTCATAAGGATAGTCCTGCAACCCAAGCAGAAAATCGGCAGAACAATTAAAGAACTCTATCAACGCAACAAACGTATCGTAGTTCGGTGCCCTCTTACCCGTTATGTAAGACGACATCTTGGAACTACTAGTATTCATTGCCACAGCGAGTGAAGTTTGATTTAAACCACGTTCATTCATAAGCTCTTTTAAGCTCTCAGACAATTTCGACAAAATAACCATAAAATAGACCTTCTTCTACAAAGTATTATCCTCTGAACTGAAATATTTTTCTTGCACTCTTTCAGTTCAGAGGTTATAATATAAGTACACAAGGCAAGGTGCACGGCTGAGTGAAATTACCTAAGGAGTACATATAAAATACTATGGAACAAAACTGCGAAATTAATAGGAACTTAACGTATCAAACTGACGAAAAAAGTCTTTTGGAAGAACTCAAACTTGCTATTGCGGATTACTTTGACTGCAAACTTACGAACGATGACGGCTCTGCCCTTATGCTGTTAGCAAACGGTCAAAGGTTTAAATTAGCTCTTACTGAAATAAAATAAATAATTTTTTAAATATTAAAAATATTTTCGGTGTTCCCGTGGCTTATAATTAGAGGGACTTGAATTACTTATGATTTAGGAGGTACAGATATGTCAAGAAAACCCAAAAACAACACCGGTATACCTGATTTTGAAATTGATTCGATTGCAAGAGCGTTATTGCCTGCAATTCAAGCCTATTTTGCAACCGAGGAAGGTCAAAGAGAGTTTGCCTTGTGGAAAGCTGAACAGGATAAGAAAAAGCGAAATAAAAAATCTATCAATACTGAAACTGAACAATAACTACATAAATCAATAAGTCGGACTTCGCACAGAGGTCCGATTTGCATTAATAAAAGTCGGAAACGCATTAGGCGCACGGCTGTACAAGCCGTGCGCCTTTGCACCAACAAAATTCTAAAAAGGAGGTATAAAAATGTACAAGTATTATTCAAACAAAATGGTTGACGAAACACCCGACGATAAACGGGCTTTGGGAATACCACGACCGAAACACGCAACTATTTCCGTCATAACGCATACCGCAGACGGACTTGCCGAAGTGGACGAGTACCTTAACGATTGCGCACAGCAATTCACGGTTGAGTACTTAAAGCGTATGAACGGCTCAACCGCACAGGCTTGGGCTGACGCTAAACAGAGCTTGAACGCACAGTTCAACAAACGTGGCAAGAACGTAGTTTTGGAGTGTCTGCAATTCGGCGGCAACAGCGAGTTCTGGGATAGCTTTGAAGATGAGCGTAGCATAAAGGAATACTTCCACAAGTGTTTCCGTTACGCCGTCGATAAAATAGGCTATCTCCACACGGCTAAGAACATTATCTGCGCTGTAATTATCACCGAGCCGAACAGGCGAAATCTGTTTGTATACTACCTACCCGTAACCGAGAAATGGTACTCTAAGGTTATGAGTTCGGAAAGAAGCGAGAATGGTAATAAACTGCAAAAATACGACGAGTACGGCTTACCGCTGTACAGGTGTAGATTCAACGTTAACAGTCCACGCCTCTGCCATTCGGAATTCTGGAAACAGCGTGGCGGTTTAACTTCGTATTCAGACTTGCAAGAGGACTTTTTCAGCAAGGTCAGCGAGCACTACGGTGCAGTTCGAGGCGAAAGCATATCCCTCGTCAAGAACACAAACGCCGAACAGGCAAAGCGGTTCCACCGTGAAGAGGGCGACGAATACGACGAACTTCTTTACTTTAACGATATGCCGTATGGGTAAAATATCTTCGTAACTATTGCAAAACCAAAATCTTTATGGTAGGATACAAAAAAATTTTTGTATCCTACTCACTATCAAATCAAAAAATCTAAAAACAAGGAGAACAAAATTGTGGAATTGGTGAGAGCACATTGTAACCATCAGGAAAGAGCACATAGTATCCGCACAATAACGGATTCAGGCAGATAAATATTTCTGCCCATCCGTAAAAACGGATAATGACAGACAACGAATTACTAAAGGTGTTAAACGCCATTAAGTACGTACCGTCCGAGGACGAGCGAGACGAGGTTACGCAGATTATACTAAAAGCTGCCTCGGAGAGCATCACCTTGGACAGGTTAAAATCGCTTTTAGATAACGATAATACAACAACCAAGACAGAACAAGATTCAAGCAGGGTGCTTTTGAAATTACCTAAAAAGGAGATTTCAAAAATACCTATGAGATTCAGAGAACAATTCAGAATTAACCACTACACCGTAAGGTGCCGCAAGAGAAAGAGCGGAAAAGACAACGTAAATTACGAGATAAGATACCGTAGGTGCGGATTAAATATCGCCGTATCGAGCAACGACCTTGACGAAGCCGTTAAGAAGTTTATTAAGGCTTTGGAAAATGCCGACAAGGAGCAGAAAGATACTGCCGTACCCACCACCTTTGAAAAGTTTGCAGACTACTACTTTACCAACTACAGAAAGCGTAAGGTAGCGGCTAAGACCTTTGAAAACGATATGTACAGGTACAACAAGCATATCAAGCCCTATTTCGGCAATATGAAGTTGAAGGATATTACCCCTGCCTATTGCCAGAAGTTGCTTGACGGATTTGCAGAGAAAGGACAGACCAAGACAAACAACGAAGTCTACTCCCTGCTGAACGGCATATTCAAAATGGCGATTGCTCACGGCATTATCTCAAGAA
>JBJEVD010000043.1:52626-87316 GCA_051884175.1 Candidatus Coproplasma sp. | reverse complement strand
ATTATGAAAAAATGTTGTGGCCTTTTTCTTAGACCACAACATTTATTTTAGAACCAAATTAAAATTTTATAGATTTGCGCTTTCAAACGATGATAAAAGCTCACGGAATATTTCCGTGAGCTTTTTAAGTTTAATGTTATTTATTCTGTGCGCAGGGCAACTACGGGGTCTTTTTTCGCCGCTATCTTGGATGGGAAGAAACCTGCTATAAGCGTTAATAGAACGCTCACCGCAATGAGTGCCAACGCCCAATAGGGTTGAAGAAGAACCGTAAAGCTAATACCTACCATACTCGTTATAATTGCCGATGCAGGGATACTTAATAGGTAAGTTAATAGAACGCCTATTAAACCTGCGGTAAATCCGATTATGATTGCCTCGGCGTTGAAAATGCGGGATATGTCCTTCTTCCTTGCGCCTATTGCCCTCATAATACCTATTTCTTTGGTTCGCTCTACAACTGAAACGTAGGTTATAATACCTATCATAACGGTTGAAACTACAAGCGAAATTGCCGCAAATGCAATTAAGATTACCGAAACCGTATCTACCATTGACGAGATTGCTGACGACATAGACTCCGATAAATCGGTATAAACCACTCTGTCATCTTCTGCTTTACCGCTGTTATATGCGTCCAAATACTTTTTTATTTGTGATTTTGCCTCGAAGTTAGCAGGGTAAATCTGTATTCCCGTAGGAGTTGAGTCTCCGCCCAACTTTTGCATAACCGAGTCGTAAGATACCGTACCAAAGAAAGGCGCACCTGTAAGAACGTTTATCGAAGGACTTTCTTCCTGCGCTTTGACAATAGCAGAGCTTTTATTATCTTCAAGCAATTTCTTTGTCAATGCAGGGGTATAATTCACCCCCGTAGCAAGCAATTCACCTGAACAATCTTGCTTAATTCGCATAATTGCCGACACCGTAACCGTTATTGACTTTTCGCTTTGATACATCACCTTATAGTCGTTACCTGCCACATAGCGGTTTTCAGTTTTTTCGTAATAATCGTCGTTTAAAATTATCTTAAACGTCCTTCCGATAAGGTCATCTGCCATGAATGATTCAGGGATTTCTATACCGAACTGCTCTAAAATAACCGTATCAATGCGGTTGTTTTTATCCACAACGAGAGCTACTTGATTATAACCTTCAGGGTAATCACCTGCAAGAATATCGTACTGTGATTTAATAAAATCTTTATTATCGGGCATCTGCGAGAAAACGCTCGTTGTGGAGAATATATCCGAATTACTTACCGAAGTATCCACAAGTTTATAACTCCCGTCGTCTGCTATGCTTACGACATGCATTTCTACGGCGTAGTTATACGAAATTGCGCTGTAAAGAGTAGAGTCCATTGCCGAAACGTATTCAATATATTCGTCCGTCAGTTTATTCTTATGCAAGGTGGTATTTCCACTCTTATCATATGGATAGAACACGCCGTCGTTGGGGAACGTACCCGTATTCATTCCGCTTGGATCGGGCATAGTCATATCAGCGGCAACCGTCTGCGTAATGCTTAAAGGAAAACCCGAAAGCGTTTCCTTTTCGGTCTGATTTAAAAAGTTGGTCATACCATTTGAAATTGCAAGCACAAGCGCAACCCCAATAATACCGATTGAACCCGCAATAGAGATGAGCGAGGTGCGCACCTTTTTAGAGAGTAAATTTTTAAACGAGGACTTTAAAGCCGTTAAAAAGGACATCTTAGTTGATTTATTAGTCATCTTTTCGACTTCAATAGATTGAACTTCTTCAACGGGGTTATTGTCACCTACGACCAAGCCGTCGTTCATTTCGATAATTCTGTCGCTATATTTTTCGGCAAGTTCCCTGTTGTGCGTAACCATAATTACAAGTCGGCTTTGGGATACTTCCTTTAAAATATCCATAACCTGCAAGCTGGTTGCACTATCCAATGCGCCCGTCGGTTCGTCTGCAAGAATAATAGACGGGTTATTGACCAAGGCTCTGGCAATGGCAACTCTCTGCATTTGCCCACCCGAAAGCTGGTTTGGGCGTTTGTCGAGATGAGCCGAAAGTCCTACAGCGTCGAGTGCCGCTTTTGAGCGTTCTTCCCTCTCTTTACCCGATATGCCCGAAAGGGAGAGAGCCATTCCTACGTTTTCCATTATGGATAAATGCGATATTAGATTATAGCTTTGGAATACAAAACCGACTTTTGCGTTACGGTATGCATCCCAATCACAGTCCTTAAAGTCCTTTGTTGATTTGCCATCGATTAAAAGGTCGCCTTCCGTATAATGGTCGAGTCCACCTATGATATTTAATAGCGTAGTCTTACCGCACCCCGAAGGTCCGAGAATAGAAGTAAGTCCTTTTTCCGAAAACTCAAGGTTTACGCCTCTTAACGCCTTGGTAATTTCTTCACCGCTACCGTAATTTTTAATAATATTATTAAGCGTCAGCATTGTATTCCTCCGTAGTTCGATTAAAATTTGATTTCAACTGCGTGATTACGTCTGATATTTTTTTCTTCTTTACACCGAAGTAATAGACGCACAAGCCAATTAAACCGACAGCCAAAAGACAGCCGAGAATAATGGTTGCAATCGTTGCACCGCTCATTCCGCTCTGCGCCGTACCGTTTATAAATTGGTCGTAATAGCCGTGATTGGGGAATATGAACGAAGAATTTTCATTCTTTAACAACATTTCAGGAAGATTTACGAGCAGGAAGGAGAGAACGACCAAAGAGCCGAGGCCGCCCAACCATGCCTTCCAGCTTGGCTTTCCTTTGTGGAAAATGAAGTATAAAAGATAGGTTACAGCAATAGGTAAAAAGCCGAATAATGAGGTATTAAGTCCGGGGGCGTAGAACGCCGTCTGCCCCATAGCCGAAAAAGCGGAAAGAGATTTATTTGCCAATACTAAATGTATAACCGCTTCAAACAGGCTAAATATGGAAATGGCAATCCCTGCACCCGTATTTAAACCCCAAACGAGCAAAATTACCGTACCAATGATTGCTCCTCCGAGATTGGTAATCATATCTGTAAGCTGATTCATAGGATACCTGTCTGGCGCAACCGAGCCTTCGTTATAAATATAGTGGAAACCTCCCGGTAAAACCCATTCTTCAAAGACGTGGAATACCAGCACGATAATTGCAAGCGTTCCAAGCCTGTTTAGCCAATCATATTTTTTCCAATGTGTAGCGAGCCATATGGTGAGAAAAACACCCAAGCCTGCCATCAGATATAACCAGCCCTGACCTACAAACCAATAAATAAAATTCATAAATAACCTCCTATTTTTTCGGGATTACGGGAAGATATAAAAAGCTATCGTGCTTTCCGCCCGTGTAAATAATATGTCTGCCCTTATTGTGGTCTTTGGGTAATCCCGTGCAGTCTATTCCACCGGTCAAACCGCCCGAAACTCCGCCAAGCGTTATCATTTTGGGTTTATCCTTGGGCATATAAGTATAGCCGTCCTTTGCAACCTTTATGGTTGCCATTTTCAAATTGAAGGGACTTGCCCATTGCTTGGTCTTGTAAGCGGAAATGGTTATCTGCAAAATCTCACCCTTTTTAAATAACATACCCATCGGCCATATTGCTATATCGAGAGGTACGATTTCACCTTTTTGCAATTTCTGTTCCTTAGCAAAGGTTTGATACGGATACTGTTCAGTACTTCGCTTGTCGTCGAGTTCACGCATAGACGCACGAATATATCCTTTCGCCTGCACCCTTTTCATAGGCATAAGCCCGATTTTTCTACCAAAACGGTTGAGCTTTTCCAAAGTTACCTGCAAGTCCATATCGTCGTTATCGGGAGCTTGCGCCCAGATGCGGAGCTTGATAAAACCACCAATTTCAGTATTTTCAGTCATACGCATACGGTAAACCGCTTTTCCGTTCTCGTCGGAGTTATAGATTGTTTGGGCTTGTTCTTTGGGCAAAACCCTTTCCAGCGAATTGTTTGAAGCGTTGAGATAGAGCTTTTGATACTGCGTCCTTGCAAGCGGATATTCGCTTTCCACTCGGTCTATGATGTCTTTACCACCGGGATTGAGTACACTCATTCTGACCTTGGGCGTGTCCTTCCAACCATTTTCAATACCCTTTAAGTAGTAGTCAAAGAACTTGCGCAAATCTTCGGTGTGTCCTTCGTGGTAATAATCGTCCCATTCGCCCGCGTTGTGAATTCTAAGCCATTTATCTTTGGACGAAATACGCATAAAGCCCTCAATCGAACCATTCGTGTGAATGGGGTTGGTGTAGCTCGCCGCTATATAGGCAGGGACGGTTATGTCCTCCAAATCAGCAATTTTATCTTCCCAATAGTTATTCATTTCAGGGTGCGTTTTGAGCATTTGTAAGACGTCCTCCACGCCGCCTTGCTCGTTAGAGGCAAAGGACGCAGACAATAACTCTACAAATTCCGGCATAATCACGCCGCCACGAGTGCCTACTTCTCGGTAGCAGTCATACAACCCTTCCCAAGGTGCGATTGCTGCAAGATGTTTAGGTTGTTGTGCCGCCGTGAACCATTGCGATATGGCAAGCCAGGAATTGCCAGAAAGTCCGATTTTTCCATTGCACCAAGGTTGTTCACCAACCCAATCTACGATATCCTTACCATCTCTGCCGTAATCACTGCCGAAAAAAAGCACGACGCCCTCGGAATTGTAAGCGCCTCGCACGTCGGGATTGATGACCGCATAGCCGTGTTTAACCCAATAGACAGGGTCGGGACCTTCAAATTTCTGCAAGCCCGAAGCGGCTTTCTTGGGTACGCCGGCACGCATAGGAACGTCGTCCAGCCATTGCGTCCCTATCTCCTTGCCGTAAGGACTCAATGCCACGAGTGCAGGACATTTTTCCTCACCTACGGGACGGAAAATATCAGTATAAATTGTTGTGCCGTCTCGAAGTTTAATCGGTACGTCACGTTCAAAAACCATATCACATTCAAGCGGTTTTGCACCTTTCATCCTGATACTACCTTTTTTTAATATCAAAGTTTCCTGTCTGAAACCCGTGTATCTTACCTTTGGGTCGCTCACCGAAAGAGCGTCTCTTACAGGAACTTTCATCTCTTTTCCCTGTTTGTCGTAAAGAGTAATAAATTTTTTCGTATTCAAAAAATGTCCTCCTCTTTTGGAAATTTTATTATGAAACTATTGTATCATATCTTATTTTGTGATACAATAGTTCCACAAGATTATTTTTGCCAATGGAACAGGAGGACGAAAATATGTATCATATCGCACATGACAAGAGAGCAATCAGGTCGGCGGAAAAAATCGGAGAAGGGTTAATGAGGTGTTTGCAGATAAAAAATTTCACCGAAATTACCGTAACAGATATTCAAAAAGTAACGGGCGTTGGCAGAGCTACTTTTTACAGACTTTTCGACAATACCGCAGATGTACTTTATTGGAAATGCGATACATGTTTTCGCGAGGCGCTTTGCGACTGCACGCCTGATATGTTTTTAAACGAAGTTGACTTTGCAAAGCATTATTTCAAATATTGGATGGAGCATAGCGATATTTTAGAGTGTCTGATAAAAATCAATCGGCAAGACATTATCTATTCCTGTCATATGAAAAATGCCGATATTTTGCAGAGCAAATACGGCAATTTATCAGGATTGGGAATTAAGCACGGGGAGTATTTTATGTCAATCCGTACTGGGTTCACTATCAGTATTTTGACTGTATGGGTAAAAAACGGAAGAAAAGAAACACCCGAGGAAATCGCAGATATTATCAAAGAACAAATCAGCATTATAGCAAGCAACAGCTTCCATAAGATACAATAAGTTATAATAAATCTTTCTGAGAAAACTCAAATGTCCACGATTATGGACATTTGGGGCTTGACAAGTCGAAAAAGATATGCTAAAATAAGAATACAATTGCGAACGTATGTTTGAATTGTTGCTATTGTGGGTATATATAAATTATAGAGAACTTACCCATTATTCCTTCCCTAACGTGGAAGTGAATATCGCTACGGCATAGAATCGTAGCGAGAAATTACTGTCGCTTTCCATAGGGTTGCGCTTGAAAATATGCAATTACTGCGGCAGGCATTTCAATCGTAAAAATGCGGTTTGAAGTGTGGGTTTTATTGTTGTACAATTTTTTAAGTACAACCTACAATTTAATAAGCGGAACTAATCCGCACGAAGAAGATTACCGTTTAACGGTTGATTGGCATTCGTGCGGATTTTTTTATTCTTAGACAAAATCAGTGAGGTTCGATTATGTAAGAGAAACAGACAACTTAATACCGCGTTACGGCTTATGCCAAAACGCACTCTCAGGTCGGTGATGAAGAACTATCAACGACCTTTTTCACGCCAAAAATCAGGAGATTATATGAGAAACTACAATCAATATCGACCGCCATAGACGGCGCAACTTTGGAAGCAAACGGGAAGCAAAAAGAGAACAGATCTCATAGGGTTCCCGAAAATACGCGTAGCAGATTTTTGGGAAGAGGAGCCATAACGGAGTAAAGTTGTCGGACGCAATTTTGCGTTCGACATAAAACGAAGTTTATGGCGACGAAAAGTGTAGCCCACTATACTTCGATGCCGAAGTAGTGGGCTCTGCGAGGCTGTGTGTCCACTAAAATAAAAGTCGGCAGACATTCTCTACTACCACTTTGCCCAACACCACTAAATCAAAATGAAAGGAGGAAACTACAATATCTTATTTAGTATGTCACATGGAAAAATGCCATAAGCAAGACGTCGCCCCTATCGAGCGGGAAAACGAACGTGACGAGAATTATAAGTCGGATAATCCGCAGATAGACAGTTCAAAGACAAAATACAATTATCATATGCACAGCCCCGACGGGACGTACACCGAGTTCATCAATAAGCGAATAACCGAGTTGAACCTCTCTCCGCGCAAAGACGCAGTCGTTATGAACTCTATTGTCGTGGGCGCAGATAAAGCCTTCTTTGACGGATTATCGAAATTATCGCAATATAACTTTTTTTCGGACTGTACCAAGTTCTTTGAAGAAAGATACGGAACGGAAAACGTAATATCGGCGGTAATCCACATGGACGAATCCACGCCGCATATGCACCTCAATCTTGTTCCTATTACGCCGGACGGAAGATTGTGCAGTAAAGACCTATTCGATAAATCTAAACTACGACAATTGCAGACTGACTTTTACAACGCCGTCGGAAAGAAATGGGGTTTACAGCGAGGTAAGGAAGGCAGTCAGGCAAAGCACCTCTCCACGGCTGAATTCAAGGCGAAAAAAATAATCGAACAAGCCGAGACGATACGGGAAGAAAATCAAGTTTATGCGGACGCGCTTGCCGAGGCGAAAAGCGGAGATATTCCCCGTAAGCGCGGACGGTTGCAAGAACAGGTTGTCGCTTTAACGGCAGAAAATAAAGATCTGACCAAAAGGCTCAACAGGTCTATGGGCGAAACGCTCGAATATGCAAAGAAAGCCGAAACTCTGCAAAGGGAAAAAGACAACGATTCGCATTACGCCCGCGTCGGAAAAACTCTTGCAAGAACCAATCCTACGGAGTACAGGCGCATAAGCCAAGGCAAGCCGAAAACAATCGGCAGTTTCTTTGACTCCGTTCTCTCTATGTTCACGCCGGACGTAACGATGAGGATTCCACGGCTACAGCAGATTGAACGCGAAATCGAAGAAGAACGGAGAGAATACGAAAAGCACAACAAAAACAACAATTATAAATAAAATTTAAGGGCTATCTTCCCTTTGCTCCCCATCAGAGCTTGACTTTTTATCTGAAACAGGATAAAATATGTATCAATACGAGAATATTATTTCGGAGGTTAAGCGTAATGGAAAGAAAGGAAGATACGCCTGTACGCAAGACGCGCAGGAAGTATGAAGAAAAGAATAAGGAAAAGAGAAAACAGGCAAGCGGAAACTTCGGCACGATGATACCGAGAGCGCTTTTTAATGAAATAAACGAATTTCTCGAAGAAAACGATATTACCAAAGTCCGCCTCATCAAAGAGGGATACGAGGCTTTGAAGAAAAAGAAAGAAAACGGCACTTTGACTACTGATTTGCCGTAACTTATTTCCTGCCGTTTTGCGTAATTGAAATCAATGATAAGGAGATTAAAATTACGGAAAATCAAGCTAAAACTATTAAAACAACAAAACCCTCGGCAAGTATATTTACCTATTATCTGAAACAACCGAACGGCGAATATATAAGAAGCCGCGAAAAAGTAATCGGGAACACGGTTTACACCGTTATCTCCCGTGAAAAGTCGGATACCGATATAACGGCATTCGATATTACAAAAAGAATAATCGAACGGAATATAGACGAAGCCTTAAAGCCACCCGTTCGGTTATCTCATAAGTCATCGTTTGAAAGTTGCAATTCGGGAGGTAATAAACAATGAATTTGCAACCGACAATTAAAAATAAGAAAGTAAAAAGCACAGAAGAACAATGGACGGCTTGCTATTGCAGGCTTTCCTGCGACGACGATCTGGACGGCGATTCGAACAGTATACGTAATCAGAAAATGTTATTGCAAAAGTATGCGGACGAAAACCGTTTGCGCAACGTAAGATTTTACGTGGACGACGGGTATTCGGGCAGTAACTTCGACCGTCCCGATTTCAAGCGTATGATGGACGACGTGGACAACGGAAGAATTTCCACCGTTGTAGTCAAGGATATGTCAAGGTTTGGCAGAGACCATATTCTCGTGGGATATTACACGAAATATTATCTTGCGGAAGCCGACGTAAGGTTTATCGCCATCTACGACCAAGTGGATAGCGAAACCAATCCCGACGATGATATTACGCCGTTCAAGAACATCTTAAACGAGATGTATGCCAAAGATTGCAGTAAGAAGATTAGGGCAGTTGTCCGCGCAAAAGGCAATGCGGGCAAGCACATTACGAGCATACCGCCGCTCGGCTATAAGAAAGATCCCGAAAACAAAGAGAAATGGATTATAGACGAGAAAGGCGCGGAAGTCGTAAGAGAAATCTTCAAACTCTGTATTCAAGGTTACGGTCCGACACAGATTGCAAGGATACTTACCGAGCGCGGCGTAGAAACTCCAGTCTTGTATTTTCATAAGAACGGTTTGCCGACGTCATTGAAGATTAAAGACCATTCGGAAATTTGGGCTCAAAAGACTGTTGTAGGAATACTTGAAAACTTGGAATATACAGGATGTACCGTGAATTTCAAGTCATATAAGAAGTCCTACAAGTCTAAACGACGCATTAATACGCCGAAGGAAGACTGGGCTATCTTTGAGGGTACGCAAGAACCAATCATAGATAAGCAAACTTTTGATACTGTTCAGAAAATAAGACAGAGCAAACGCCGTCCCACCGATATGGGAGAAATGAGTCCGCTTTCGGGATTAGTTTACTGCGCCGACTGCGGAAAGAAAATGTATCTATGTCGTTGTATGACAATGAAGCAAGCGGAATACTTTAACTGTTCGTCTTACAGAAAAAACCTGAAGCGCACTTGCACGTCTCACCAGATAACCGTAAAAGCGGTTACGGAACTGATACAGGACGACTTGCGCCGCACGATTCAGTTTGCCAAAAGTCAAAACGAGAGATTTTTGCAGACCTTGCAAAACAACGCCGAAGCGAAAACGAAAAAGGAACTCAAAGAGAATCTGAAAGAAATCGAAACTTCGGAAGAACGTATCGAAAAGCTCGACAAGATTATAGAAAGTCTTTACGAGGACAAGGTCGAAGGCAAAATTTCTGAAGAACGGTACTTGAAAATGAGCGATACATACGAATCGGAGCAAGTCGCGCTAAAAGAGCGTGCAAAAACTCTGAAATCGGAAATTGAGAGAGCGAAAGAGCAAGACGATAAAATCCTCGATTTTATGATGCTCATCCAAAAGTACAGCAGTTTTGAAGAACTCACGCCAGAAATCCTGCGTTCGTTCATCGACAAAGTTATCGTTCACGAGAAAACGAAAGTTGACGGACATTACAGACAAACCGTAGAAATCGTTTACAACTTCGTGGGAGCAATCGACAAACCGCTTTGGGGTGACGAACTTGACGAAAACAACTGAAAAACATTAAACAAGCAAGAGAAAAGGCGTGGCATTACACCACGCCTGACTCTGAACCCTGCGACTTACCGAAAAATTCCCTATGGGAACTGCGGTAACGCACTGCTCTTTTTCTTTTTGTTATGTGATATTGTGTTCCCCCGACAGGTGGTGTCTGAAATGTTTGGTAGAGCTTAACTTCTGGGGTTAAGCCGTACAGATAGTGCAAGATAGATGTGGAAAAGCAAGTTACGGCTTCACACCTTTTGCTAAGCTCGTTTACGCAGAAAGTACTTACACACCACGTGTTGGGAGGATAGAAAGTTGCCGGATTTCAAAAAAGTAAACAGTCAACGTTTGTTGGCTGTTTACTTTTTTTATATACTGTAATTATCCTCCCAACTTGGGAGGTCGAGGCGACAGTTCTCAAAATATGCGCTGCTCCGCATATTTTGGTCGCCGAGATAAGTGAGCACATACGTCCCGTGCGAACGTTGACCGAAAACGGCGATGACCTTACGCCGTTTGAGAAGGAAGTTGCCGGATTTCAAAAAAGTAAACACACCAAAACGGTGTGTTTACTTTTTTGTGATTTAGTGAATTTCTCCCGACACGAGGTGTCTGAATAATTTTGTATAGAGCTTAACTTCTAGGAATAGCCGCAAAGGAAGAGATTGAGAAAGAGAAGAAGCAATTATGCGGCGTCACTCGTCGCAGCGGACTTTGCCGTCTTGCCCTTTGCAATTGCCAAAGGGCAAAATTCGCCGTCGCTGCTCCTCTTCCCACAAAATCTTTGCTTGGGAAATCTTTTGCGGGAGCCCTAAAAAAATGAAGATATGAAGTTGCCGGATTTCAAAAAGAAAAGAGTAGTGTAAAACCGCAGTTCCCATAGGGAATAAAAACGAGCGAAAATTTTCAAAAATCTTCGCTCGTTTTATTTGTCGATAAATTGAACTTTATCGCATTTTCATAATTATTGCGCCTTCGGTTATATGTCATCGTCGTTATCGGTATTGTTATTTTCTTGTTCTGCGATCAACCAATTTATGCGATAAAGTTTGCACCAGCTGACAAATAACAGAACTAAATCCGTAAGCATAAAAACACAAAATATAACAGCCAAAATAAAAAATGCTATTGAACTAAAATCTGTAAGTTGTTGTACGACTGATAACACTATCATAAACAATAATAATACTAAATCAATCGCTAAAGTAATTCGCTCTGTCCTTTTCCATTTCTTTTGGCGTTCAATCAAATCATTATTGTTCTTAGGTTGTATATTGTTGTCTTTCATCATAATACTTCGCTAAACTACTGTTTATCTTATCATAATTATATCATAGACTATTTGAAAAATCAAGAAAATAATTCCTATTCTTTTGGGAAAGCTAAACTAAAGAAATCATATTAGAAATAGTCTGCTTATACTCGTGGGGATTGCTTCATAACGCCATAGGCGTTGAGTGCAATGACGATTGGGCTTAGAATTATTAGAAATCTCTGCTTTGCTTGATTTTTTTGTATGCAGTGTGCTATACTAATTTTGCGACACAGTTTAATATCCTTTCAGCCTGGCCATACGTTTGGTAAAAACGTAGGCTTGCTTGTCATATCCAGGTTGATGTGAGCTGTGTCGCAACAGAGCAAAACTGCGTTTTTCGGTGCGTAGTTTCGGCTACGCATTTTTTAATATTAAAGAAATTCTTAAATTGAGGTTTATATATGAAAAAGCTTTTTGCGATATTAAGTGCCGTTTGCACAATGCTCTTGTCTTTGGGGCTGACGGCGTGTAATAACGAAAAGAAATATTCTCTTTCCATAAACGGCGTCGAGCTGTTATATGAAGATTTGAAAGATACGTATGCGGCAGGTGAAGAAGTCACGGTCAAGGTAAAAATTAAACCCTATGAGGGCGTAAAGGCTACTCTTGGAATAGAGCCGTTGGTTAAGTCAAAAAGTACGCAAGACGATTATTGGCAGTTTAATTTTGAAATGCCTTCTCACGACGCAACGCTGGATATTAAGTCATTTAAAGGTTTTGACGAGCGAAAACTATACGGTTTTCATCTCACTTTCAACGATAAAAACGGCGAACCGATAGATAAGTTTAATAAACCCGTTGACAGTGAAGAAGCGATTGCCGACTACGCCGTTATTAATTACGATGATGGTCATCAAGTCTATACGAGCAATACGGGCGCAAACGTGTTTGCCGACGGTAAAGAGTCCATCAGTAACATTAGCTATGAACTTGAAGACATTTTGTATTATACATACGAACTTATAGACGCAGTTGCATATGTTGATTGGGTATATTATGAAGAAGAGACACAGCAAATTTATTCTGACGGCGGTGCAGGTCATAAGCTTAATGACATCGGAGGATCTATGTCACTGATCAACAATCAAAATTTGTCCGATAAGCGTTATACAAGTCAGATGAAGGAATACGAAGAGAAGTTTGATTCTTCGGTTAAAATCAAGTTTGTGTACCTCGATTATCTGACGGGCGTTAAGGTGTTGGAGTATAATGCAAACAACGAACTTATTCAATCCACGGATATTGCAAAGACCGACAGCGACTTGTCCCACGCCGTAAGCGACAATTGCGAGTACGTTGTTATCGAAGAGCAATACACTGTTAAAAGCGGAGAGGATAACGGCGAAACGTATATTGAACGCACTTTGATTAACAAAAATAATGGTGAATTTAACGGTGGAAAAGTATTAAAATTCCCCCGTGGCGACGGACTGATATCACCTGTTTATCTGTCTGTCAATTGATAAAATTGTTGAGGAGATATTATCTTATGAAAAGAAATAATTTTAAGACTTTAGTCGTTTGCTTGTTTTGCTGTTTATTATTTGTACCTATGCTATTTACTGGTTGTACAAATGACGTTGATAAAAGTTATGAATTGACGGCTTACATAGGTGCTGAAGCTCAAATTGTTTATCTGCAACCTAAAACTTGCAGTAACGATGAATTTGTTGCAGAGGTTTACGGTACGGTTACTGACGGAGATGCCGTGCTTCATATCGAAAAGCGGGATTACACGTTCAGTCAGCTTGCAGGCAGGGTCTGGACTGCGAGAGTATCAGTTACCGAAGCCAACGAGGGCGACGTGATCATCTACGCCAGAAGGCAGAAGATAGGTAAGACGGTGGGTATTGAATACAGAACAGATATTTATGGAAACGTATTGACATGTGAAGTGTGCGAGGGCTACGGAGAAGTCGATTGGCTTCAATGTTTTTCTTATGCCTATTTAGCAAATTGATATTGAATAGCCAATAAGGCAAAAGGCTCCGGGATAACTATCCCGGAGCCTTTTTTTACCGTTTGTAATCTAAGGGTAAAACGTTCTTTATAATGACGGTTGGGTTACAAGCTTATTTTCAATATTTCAAGCACTTTTTCCTTTGTTAAAACCTTGTAACCGCCTTCCATTATTAAGGTACCGTCTGCAAATCCTTCAAGCATATTCATTTTACAATTATTTTACAAGTTGCGGAGTGAATTTGTTACTTTTGTATTTTATACTCTAATCAGTAAAACAAAAGGAGATAAGAAAATAAAATGAAAAGAATTAATAAAGTTTTGGCGGCAGTACTCTGTTTAAGCGTTATCGGAGCAGGTACGGCGGCGTTTGCAGGTTGTGCAAAGGGTAACGAGGAAACGGCTACTATTACAATCACGGGCTCGACTTCGGTTGAGCCGCTTATGAAAAAGCTTGCGGCAGAGTATGAAAAAACTCATGAAAACGTTGAAATCAACGTCAGCGGCGGTGGTTCGGGCGTAGGTGTAACAGACGCTCAGTCGGGCAAGAATGACTTTGGTATGGCTTCCCGTAAATTAAAGGACGAAGAAACGGGCGTAGTAGCCAAGACGATTGCCAACGACGGTATCGCAATTATAGCAAACACCGCTTGCACGGTAACAAACGTAACCAAGGCAGAGATTAAGGCGTTGTATGAAAGCGGCACGCCCGTGCAGGATACCATCAAGGGTGCCATTTCAAGAGAGGACGGTTCGGGTACGAGAGACGCCTTCCACGAGCTTTTAAAAATAACCAGCCTTTACTCCGGTACGGGCTTTGAAGAGGGTTATTCCTCCACGACAGCTGTTGTAAGCATGATTAAAAATAATGCTCAGGCAAACCTTGTAGGCTATATCTCTATGGGTTCATTGACCAGCGAGGTTAAGGCTTTAAGCGTTGAAGGCGTGGCGGCAACCGCTGCAAACGTAAAAGACGGCAGCTATGCGATTGCAAGACCTTTCAACATTGTCTACAAGTCTGAAGCGGAGCTTTCAGATGCTGCAAAGGCATTTATCGATTGGATAATGAGCACAGAAGGTCAGGCAGTTGTAACCTCTAACGGTTATATTTCAATAACTTAATTAAGGGAAAATATGACGCAGACGAATACAAAAGAGGGTACGAAAGTACCGTTTAAAGAAAAAATTGCAGACGTCTTTACCAGGGAAAACATCGCAAGGGCAATATTTATTGCCTTTGCGGCATTTTCCATTTTGGCGGTTCTGGCAATTGTAATATTTGTTTTAATCGAGAGTGTACCTGCATTTCGGGAGATTGGTTTTTTAAAATTTATTTTCACCGATCAGTGGAAGGTTGACCACGCAAATCCTGCAAACAGTCAGTTCGGCATTTTCCCGATGATTTTAACCAGCCTTGTCTTAACCCTGTTTGCGATAGGTATCGGCGGAACGCTTGCGGTGTTTACTGCGGTTTTTATGGTATATTACTGCCCTAAGTGGTTAAAGAAAATATACACTCAGATTGTCAACCTGCTTGCAGGCATACCCTCGCTGGTTTACGGTTTTTTCGGGCTGGAGCTGTTAAATCCGCTTTTTCAGCGTATGTTCGGGGTTATTTCCTCTTCGGGTATACTGCTTGCGGGGTTAGTGCTTGCCATAATGATTTTACCCACCGTAACCTCGGTTACAAAAAACAGTTTAGAGAACGTGCCTATGCACTACTACGAAGGAGCGTTGGCTCTCGGCTGTACCAAAAACCAGGCGGTGTGGAAAACCTGCTTGCCTGCCGCAAAAAACGGTATAATTGCAGCTGTTATCTTAGGTATTGGCAGGGCGATCGGCGAGACTATGGCGGTGCAACTTCTGTTGGGCGGTTCGGTAAATTACCCCTCGAAATTCTTCCTGCCCGTAAGGTCTTTAACTTCCAACATAGTGTCAGGGTTTGGTGAGTCGCAGGGCTTACACAGAAACGCGCTTATTGCAACGGGATTTATACTTCTGCTGTTTATACTTATTATAAATATCTGCCTTTGGGTGGTTAAGCGTAACGACGCCACCTCGGGCAATAAATTCTTCACCCGAAAGATGAAGGAGGGGAACGAAAATAAAAGCCAGCTCAAGTTTAAAAAGGGCGGCAGCGTGCAGGATATCCTCTGGATACTCTCTTATATAATTGCCGCGTTGGTTGCAGTAGTTTTGGTATTTTTAATCGTATTCGTTCTGTTTAACGGCTTACCACACTTAACAGTCGATTTTATGTTCGGCAAGAGTACCAACGCTGACGCAACGCTTGCCCCTGCCTTCGTTTCGACGGGACTGATTATTCTGATATCGCTTGCAATAGCCCTGCCGCTCGGCATTGGTGCGGCAATATTCCTCAACGAATACGCCAAAAAGGGCAGTTGGTTTGTTAAAATAGTCAGGCTGTTTACCGATACTTTATCGGGTGTACCGTCCATAATCTTCGGTATCTTCGGCGCGATCTTCTTTGGTACCTATATGAACATGGGCTACAGCTTGCTGTGCGGCTCGTTCACGATGGTTTTAATGATTTTACCGACTATCATACGAAGCACCGAGCAGAGTCTTTCCGAAGTCCCCGACAGTATGAGGGAGGCGAGCTATGCGTTAGGCGCAGGCAAGGTTAAGACTATTTTCGTAGTAGTTCTGCCCCAAGCTCTCGCAGGCATAATAACCTCCGTAATACTTTCAATCGGCAGAATAGTCGGTGAGAGTGCGGCACTCATATTCACGGCAGGCTCGTTTATCAGAATGCCCAAGGGTTTGACGTCACCCGGCTCGACGTTTGCGGTGCTTATGTACACCTTTATGTCGGAGGGGTTAGAGGTCGACAAGTGCTACGCGACGGGTGCGGTACTAATCATTTTCGTAATAATATTAAACCTTTTGGTGCTGTTGGTGGAGACGCTTTTCCACAATAAGGCGATAGGTAAAAAGAGTTTGTTCAGACGTATCAGCGAGAAGAGAAAGGCAAAGAGGTGTAAAAATGAAGAAAATTGAGAACTTTGAAATTACGGGAGATATAGCCGTCTCCGTCAAGGAGATGAATTTATATTACGGCAGCTTTCACGCTTTGAGGAGCATATATATGGACTTCCCCGTAAATAAGCTTACGGCGTTAATCGGTCCTTCAGGCTGCGGTAAGTCAACATTAATCAAGTCGTTGAACCGTATGAACGACTTGGTTGAAGGCTGTAAAATAACGGGTGAGATTAAGGTGGGTAACACCGATATCTACGACAAAAAGTGCGATTTACCCCGTTTAAGAAAGAACGTGGGTATGGTTTTCCAACGCCCCAACCCTCTTGCTATGAGCGTTTACGACAACGTAGCTTACGGACCGAGGACGTTCGGCATAAGGAAGAAAGACGAGCTGGACGCAATAGTTGAAAGCTCGCTTAAAGGTGCGGCAATGTGGGAGGAGGTCAAGGACAGGTTAAACAAGTCTGCCCTAGGTCTTTCGGGCGGTCAGCAGCAGAGGCTGTGCATAGCCCGTGCGCTTGCCGTTCAGCCGCAGATACTTTTAATGGACGAACCGACGAGCGCGCTCGACCCCATTTCCACGGGCAAGATTGAAGAGCTGTGTATGGAGTTAAAGAAGAATATGACCATTATTATGGTTACGCACAATATGCAACAGGCTTTCCGTATTGCCGACTACACCGCATACTTCCTGTTAGGCGAGATGATCGAGATGGACGAGACGAAAAAGATTTTCTCCTCCCCCGTGGATAAGCGAACGGACGACTATATCAACGGACGTTTCGGTTAATAATTAATTATAAAACATATTGTAAAATAATTGTTGCGCATTGCGTCAATAGTGGTATAATTAGACTGAGGTTTAGTTATGTGGATAGTAATGGCTATACTCTCCTCCGTATTTGCGGCGTTGACGGCAATACTTTCAAAGGCAGGACTTAAAAATACCAATTCGGACGTAGCCACGGCGGTGCGTACTTTTGTGGTGTTAGTGTTTGCCTGGGCAATCGTATTTATCACAGGCGCGTACAAGGGAATAGGGCAGATAGAGGTTAAATCGCTTATATTTTTAATCCTTTCGGGGTTGGCAACGGGCGCAAGCTGGATATGCTACTTCAAAGCTCTGTCAATAGGCGAGGTCTCCAAGGTTGCCGCCGTCGATAAATCGAGCGTCGTTTTATCCGTACTCTTTGCGATAATTATCTTCCCCGAAGAGAGGGGCAGATGGTGGGTAAAGCTCATCTGTCTTGCGGCGATAGGCGTCGGAACCTTTCTTATGATAGACTTTAAAAAGGGTGGGGAAGAGGATAAAAAATCAAGGTTTGCCTATCTTGTATTCGCCCTTCTCTCTGCCGTATTCGCCGCCGCAACGTCAATACTCGCAAAGGTGGGCATAGACGGGGTTAATTCCAACCTCGCCACGGCAATACGTACCTGCGTGGTGTTAGTACTTGCCTGGCTTATAGTCTTTGCAAAAAGGGAGACGAAGTGCGTTAGAGAACTTAATTTTAAGCACGTAATATTCTTAATTCTTTCGGGGATAGCCACGGGGGCAAGCTGGCTGTGCTACTATTATGCGATTGCCAACGGGCAGGTCAGCGTGGTCGTGCCTATCGATAAGTTAAGCATACTTTTAACCGTCCTGTTCTCGGTCATATTCTTTAAGGAAAAATTATCGGTTAAAGCGTGGATAGGGCTTTTCCTGTTAACCGCAGGAACGGTTTTAATGGCTGTATTTGCCACATAGGACGGGCAATAAAGGAGTTAGTATGAAAGGCAAGGTATTTATTTTAGAGGACGACGAGAGCATAAGCGGTCTGGTTAAAGTCGCCCTGGAGATGAACGGAATGTCGGTTAAAGCGTACCCTACGTTAAAATCGTTTATTTCCTCCCTGAGCGAGGAGCTGCCCGACGTGGCTCTACTGGATATAATGTTGCCCGACGGAAGCGGTTTGCAGGCGTTAAAGCACGTCAAGGACAACTACCCCGACGTCGACTGCATAATGCTCTCTGCAATGGGCAAGGAAGAGGACAAGGTTAACGGGCTGAATATGGGTGCGGACGACTACGTTTCCAAACCCTTTTCCGTGCTGGAGCTTACCGCAAGGGTCAATGCAAGACTGCGCAAAAAACAGAGGGATAGTGTACTTAAGGTGGGTAATATCAAGCTTAACACCGAGACTATGGAGTGCGAAATCGACGGCGTAACCACCGCGTTAAAGCGCAAGGAGTATGAGCTGTTAAAGGTGTTTATGGAGAATTCCGGCAAGGTATTGCCTAGGGAAAAGCTTTTATGTGACGTGTGGGGTTACGACTTCGGTGAGACGAGGACGTTGGATAACCACGTTGCAAGGCTTCGTAAGCTCGGCGTTAAAATTGAAACGGTCTTCGGAGTGGGGTATAAGCTATGAGGTGGAGAATCTGGCTGCTTTCGCTGGGTATTGCTCTGCTCGGCGTGTTGATATTCGGTATAGGGGCAACGCAGGTCTACTACAACTCCTCGATTAATAACAGCAAGGACTACTTAAAGGTGTATATGAACTCATACACCGCGGAATATGCCTTAGATAAAGAGGGTGCAGAAGAACTTTCCGTTAAACTCAACGGGGCGAGGATAACCTTTATGGACGTACACGGCAGCGTGCTTGCGGACAGCGAAACAGACGAATTTGTAGAGGACCACTCCGACAGGCAGGAAGTTAAAGACGCCATACTTAGCGGTGAGGGGTTTGCAGTTCGTTCAAGCTCCACACTCGGCAAAAATATGGTGTACTACTGCAAGAGTTTTGACAATTGTTTAGTACGTATAGCGGTGTTTACCGACTCTGATTGGAGCATTTTCGTAAGCATACTTCCGCAGTTTGCGGCTTTTGCAGGGTTGATGATAGTATTGTGTATGATACTTGCCTTTGTTGCAACGCATTTCATTTTAAGCCCTGTAAAAAAACTCGCCTCCGAGGCGGCGGCGAACAGCTCGGTTACAACAAAGTATACAGAGCTGGAGTCGGTTGCCGATATTTTAAACGAGAGAAACCGCAATATCGAAAGGCAGATGGGCGAAATTCGCGCTGAGAAGGAACTGCTTGAAAGGACCAAGGCTTCCAAAGACGAATTTATCTCCAACGTCACCCACGAGATGAATACTCCGTTAACCTCCATTCACGGCTATGCGGAACTGCTCAGCGCAGGGGGGATGAACGAGCAGCAGCAAAAGGTTGCCTATAACACCATACTTGCGCAGAGCGAGAGATTAACCAACCTGATTGCCTGCATAATTAACTACAGTGAAATAGACAGCGACGATCTGCCTGCATACGAGGTGGACTTCTCCGCCCTGGCTAAGGAGATATTGCTCTCACTAAAGCCCGAAGCGGATAAACGCAATATAACCATAATCGAAAACATCGACGAAAAGGTAATCGTTATGTCCCGTCACGAACGCCTGACCGAAATCTTCGGCAACCTGGTGAGGAACGCAATCAAGTACAACAAAGAGGGCGGAAGCATTACCGTCACCTTGAATTATAACGGGCTTACAGTCGAGGATACGGGCATAGGCATTGCCGATGAGAATTTAGACAAGGTTTTCTCCCGCTTCTTCACGGTGGATAAATCGCACGGCGGCAAGAACGGCGGGTTTGGCTTGGGACTTGCGGTGGTTAAAAAGATCTGCCGTAAATCGGGGTGGAATATCTCGGTTAAGAGCAAGTTGGGCGAAGGAAGCAAGTTTACCGTAGAGTTTTAAAAAAGGATAGTATAGAGCTTAAAAAATAAACTCCCCGACCGAAAGAGTTCGGTCGGGGAGTTTGCTATATTTAGGCGTTAATTTATTTTTCAAAATAAGCCACGCCGACGCAGCCCTGCCCTGCGTGTGTGCCGACGACGGGACCAAGCTCAAAAATCAAGTCCGTCTTGACCTCGGTCTTTTCGTTAATTGCCGCCATAAACGTAGCAAGGCGGTCGGGGCAGTCGGAGTGTCCAAAGCACATACCCTTTGCACTATCTACGTTTTTAACCGACTTTACAATGGTTTCGGTTGCGTGTCTTACGCCCACCGATTTGCTGACCGCTTTAATCTGACCGTCTGATAAAACCACGACGGGCTTAATCTTGAGTACGGATGCGGCAAAGCCTGCTGCACCCGAAAGCCTGCCGCCCTTGACTAAGTTGGTTACGTCGTTTACGATAGCTAAAAGGCGAACCTTCAGCTTGAGTGTGTCAATCGCTTTTTTAAGCTCTTGCAAGCTTGCACCGCCGTTTGCTATTTTTACGGCTTCCCTAACCAAAAGCTGTTGGCAGATGGTTGCGGCAAGCGTGTCGCAGATAGCAAGATTTGGCGAGTTAATTGCCTTTGCCGCCCTCTCCAACGCCGCATACGACCCGGAAAGATGGGTGGAGAGTGCCATTACAAAGACCTCGTTACCCGCTTTAAGCTCCTCTTCAATGACCTCAGTGTAGACCATTTCGTTTATAAGCGAGGTGGTGGGCAGCTGCTTTGCATTGTTCAGCTTATCATAAAATTCTTCGTTGGTCAAGTTAATCCCCGGAATGAATTCCTCTCCGCTGAAATTGACCTTTATGGGGATAACCCTCACTCCAAGCTCTTTTGCCGACTCTTGAGAAATATCCGACGCACCGTCGGTAATAATTTTAATCATATAAATACCTTCAACTTGTTTGCAATTCTTTTATAAAGTGATACAATTGTCTTATATCATAGCACTAACCTTTTTTAAAGGCAAATTTAATTTGTCCGATATGGCGCAAGTGTGATGGGAGGTATGAAAATGTATCACGAGAGAAGAAAAAATAAGCTGAATATCTTCGTCAGGGAGTGCATAAGGGATGCCCTTCTGGTGCTGATGAAGGAAAAGACGCTGGATAAAATCACGGTGACGGAGATTATCGCCCGTTCGGGAGTGAGCAGAATGGGGTTCTACAGAAATTACGAGAGCAAGGAGAGCGTAATCGAAGATTTCATCTTAACCGTCTTTGAAAACACCGTTGCAAAGATTGAAGAGGAGCGACCGCTCGATTTAAGAAGCTATAAAATAATTGAGACTTCGCTGGAGAATTTCAAGCTCTACGCAGACCACATTAAGATGTTTTTGGATCAAGGTTTGGATTTGTTGCTTTTAAGCTGTTACAAGAAGGCTTACTATATCCTTACCCCGAATAAGGAGGAGAGCGAGTTGCGCTATTTTTATAACGAGCTGTTCGTTGCAAACCTGTTTGCGCTTGAGTGCGCCTGGGTGCGTTCGGGAATGAAGCAGTCGCCGCAAAAGCTTGCAAAGCTCTATTCCCGTATTTTAAAGATGCAGAGCAGAATATAATCTGTAAAAATCATACATAATAAGGAGGATATATGTGTACGGCAATTTATTTGAATAAGGGCGGCGTTTACTTCGGCAGGACGCTCGATTACGATTTCAGCTACGGCGAAGAGGTGGTTATAACACCGAGGAACTTCCCCTTTAATTTTAAAAGTACGGGGTTGTGTCAAAAGCACTTCGCATTTATCGGTACGGCGAAGGTTTTAGGCGGTTACCCCCTGTACTATGACGCAATGAACGAAAAAGGACTTTATATTGCAGGGTTAAACTTTGTGGGCAACGCCTGCTATGCCCAAGGCGGAAAGGGCGGCAAAGAAATTGCCCAATACGAATTGATACCCTATCTTTTGTGCAAGTGTTCAAGTGTCGACGGCGTCATATATGAGTTGAGTAATTCGCAGATTACAGGGGAGCAATTTGTCAAGGAGATGCCCACGGCGCAGTTGCACTGGCTTATCGCAGACAGGGACAGGTGCATAACCGTGGAATGTGTTAAAGACGGGTTGCAAATTTACGATAACCCCGTAGGCGTTTTAACCAACAATCCCCCGTTCGACTTTCAGCTGTTCAATTTGAATAATTACCGCAACGTTACCGCCTCCGAGAGGGAGAGCGGCTTCGGCGAAGGGGTGGAGCTTGACGCATACAGCAGAGGTATGGGCGGTATGGGTCTGCCCGGGGATTGGTCGTCTTCTTCCAGGTTCGTCAGGGCGGCTTTCGCCTGCGCAAACTCTACTTCGGCGGAGAGCGAGGAAGAGGGGGTTATTCAGTTCTTTCACTTATTGAACACCGTTGCGCAACCCTCGGGGATATGTAAGGTAGGGCAGGGGTTGGAGAAGAGCATTTATTCCTCCTGCTGCAGCCCTGAAACGGGTAGATATTACTATTCAACGTATGATAGTTACGGCATATGTGCCGTCGAACTTGAAGGAGAGGACGGTAAAGAGCTTATCCGCTACCCCCACGAACCGCTGAAGGTGACGGTGGTTAATCCAATGCTTAGGCATTGATTATATCCTCGACGTGCGTCGTGAGTCAATCCGCTACTTGCGTGCGATGCAATCCAACAGCAAAGCTGTTGATTAAATCGAACGGTAAGCCGTTGATTGTGGTGATAATTATTAGAAATCAAACTCTTCAGTCTCTGCGAGACAGCTTCCCTATTCTTTAGGGAAGCCGAGAAATAAGGTTTAGATTATTAGAAATGGTGACAACATACTCGCTGGGATTCCACACCGACTTTCAGTCGGTTCTCAATGACGGGTGGGGACGGGAAAGCAAGATTGAGGAAACAATATTAGAAGAATTAAAATAGTACAAATAATTTTAACCACAACCCCGATTGACAAGAGGGATTTCACCTTGCCTGAAGGCAAGATTTCATCGCTTCAGCGATTTAACTTTGCGGTAGCAAAATTTAATATTTGAACGGCGCAGCGAAGAATTTCTTCGCTGCGCCGTTAATCGTGTCGTTTATTAATCGCTCCATTTGTGTGTATCTAAGACCCTGTCTTTTATATCGTCGTAGAATTCAAAGTATTTCCGCTTGATATCCTCGGGGGTATCGTCCTCGGTTATATAGCCTGCAAGGGCGTCCAGCTCGTCAATGGAAAAATCGGATAGGGAGAACTCGCCGTCAAAGGCGGCGGCTATGCGCATTAAATCTAAGTTGGAAGCCTTCATCTTTACCTTCTTGTCAGGAATTTATGTACGGCAGGCAGTGCGATTATGCCGTCGAATATAAGCGAAATACCGAATACTATTATGTGCAGTTCGCCGAACTTGTGGGGTTCGTATAAAAGCAGGAAGGCGACTACTACTTCAACTATACCTTTAAATAGGTAGAAGAAAAACCTCCTGTGCTTTGCGATACGCGATAAGGCGTGGTTAAACGCGTGCGCACCTTCGAAAAGCCCCCATACGCCCCAGACGGTGGGTATGAACGAATGTGCCCATTCGTGTTCTATTATAATCATTATACTCACGCCGAGCAGTATTATCGACGACGCCGTCTTATTGGAGTGGGTGTGCTCGTATTCCTTATCAATCATTGCGAATATGAAGCGCAATATGGAAAACACGCCTAAAATTCCGCCTACTATATAGGGCAGAACGGACTCTATTTGTTTGGGTATAGCCGCACAGACGGCACCCAGCACTATATAGACTATGCCCATAAAGTATTTAACAAACAGTGCAGGGAGTTTGGTGCGGTTGACCACTTTTTCAATATTGCTCTCTACGGAAATGGTCTCAAGGAAGTTATCGTCAAACGTGTCCAGATCCCTGACGACCTCGTCGGTTGTTTCCGCAGATTGGATTGCAGCTGCGTCCGTAGCGGCAATCTCCACTTCGGGCAATTCGCACTCGACGCTTTCGCCCTCTACTTCGGGAGGGACGGCTTGCTCTCCTAAGCCGTCCTTTATTTCTTCATTCATTTTCTTCTCCACCTTATTCTGCCGTGTAACCCTATTATATCACGGCAGTAAAATATTGTCAATGGTCAATTTCGGTTTGCTTGCCTTCAGGCGTAGACAGTGATATAATATAGGTGAGGTGAATGATTATGGGCGTCAGGGCAGACAGGGCAAAAGAGATGTTTTTGGAGGGGTATAACTGCTCTCAAGCGGTAGTTGGGGCGTTTGCAGACCTTTTCCATTTCGATAACGTTACCGCGATGAAGTTTGCCGAGGGGTTAGGCGGCGGTATGGGCAGAATGAGGTTAACCTGCGGTGCGGTTGCCGCAATGGCTACGCTTGCCTCTATGAAGATGAGCACCGGCGAACCGGGTAATTTAAAGCTCAGGGGGGAGATTTACTCCGTAATTCAGAAGATGGCGGGGGAGTTTAAGGACAACAACGGCTCTGTTATTTGTGCCGAGCTGCTCGGTGCGGCGTTGCCCAAAGACAAAAGCGCGGTGCCCGAGGCGCGCACCCCCGATTACTATAAACGCCGCCCCTGTGCGGACAAGATTTACCAGTGCGCCCTGCTGGTTGAAAAGTATCTCTGCGATGATAACTGAGTCAACTGTTTAAAAAACGTAAAAAAACGCCTGTAGCCGAGTCGGTTACAGGCGTAAATTCTTATTTATGCGTTTACATTACAACGACGTTTTCCTGTTCTAACAGAGCCTTATACTCTCTGGGGAATTTATCGTCGGTGATGAGTACGTCTATGTCGCTGATATGCGCAAACGTGTAGGGGTTAATCTTGCCGATTTTGGAGCTGTCAAGCATCATATAGACGTGTCTTGCCTTCTGGAAAACCATTTTTAAAAGTTCGCTCTCCGACTGGTTGTTACAAGAGAAACCGTTTTCGGGGGTGAACGCCGTTGCGGATACTATTGCCAGCTCGAAATTGCTGGAGGCGAAGTATTCTCTTGCTGCAGGGGAAGAGGTGGAGAGATTGTCCTTCATCAGCTGACCGCCTACTATCGTGATGTTGACGTTCTTCTTCTGCGCAAGCTCCATAGCTACGGCTATGCCGTTGGTGAAGATATTACATTTGATGTCGGGGATTTCCTTTGAAAGGTACATTGCGGTTGTACCGCCGTCCAAGAAGATGCAGCTGTCCTCGTCGATAAGGGTAGCCGCCTTCTGGGCTATTACTATCTTTGCGTCGGTATTGACCGTCGTCTTTTTGGTGTAAGCCTCGCCGGAGACCTTCTGCACTTCCTTAACGGACATGGCTCCGCCGCGTACACGGATAATTCTCTTGTCCTCTTCAAGCTTATAGAGGTCACGGCGCAACGTCATCTGCGAAACGTTGGGGAACTCTTTTTCAAGCTGTTCAAGGGTCATCTTGCCCCTTTTGTCTAAAATTTCAGCAATTTCTTCAATTCTTTCCTTTTTCATTTTACGTTACCTCGTTGTTAAATTATAACACTCAACTCTCAAATTGACATTATTATAGCACATATAAAAGTTAATTGTCAACAATTCGACAGATAATACTTGGTTTATACGCTAAGTTTTGTTAAATTTTTTCAAATCTTAACGCCAACTCCGTAAAATCGGTCAGGGCTGAAATATGGTTGATTTTTTTTAATAAAAGATTTATAATTTATGTCAATTATATCGTGGGTACATATCGTTTGAAGGCAAAACTTCAAACCGAGGGAGCTATCTGCGTTTTAGTCTATGAGTAAAATCAAATTCAGAAAATTTAAATTCCCGGCATCGGCGGTGGTCGCTCTAAGCTTCCTGATAATGATATTGTTCGGAACGGCTATGCTCACTATGCCCTTTGCAACACGCAGCGGAAAGATTGACTTTATGAACGCTTTCTTCACCGCAACGAGCGCGACATGCGTAACGGGGCTTATCGTGCAGGATACTTTTTCGTATTGGTCGGGGTTCGGTCAAGCGGTTATTCTGCTTTTAATTCAGTTCGGCGGCTTGGGTTTCATAACCTTCGTGTCGCTGTTTACGCTGTATTCAAAGCACCACGCAACGCTCTCCCAGCGTAAGATTGCAATGCAGTCTGCGGGCAGTGTGGACTTGAGCGGAATTAAGGGGCTGTTAAAGATTATCTTAATCGGGACTTTCGCGTTTGAGTTTGTAGGTGCGTTTGCTCTCTGCTTTGCCTTTGTGCCTGTCTACGGCTGGGGCGAGGGTATCTGGCAGGCGGTGTTCACCTCCGTTTCGGCGTTCTGCAACGCGGGCTTTACCATAACGGGCGTGGTTGACGGCAAGTCCTCGCTAATGCAGTTTGTGGGCAACCCCCTCGTTGTAATAGTCGTCTGCATTTTAATTATTGTGGGCGGTATAGGCTTCTTTGTATGGGGTGACGTCATTCGCCACGGTATTCATATCAAAAAGTACTCCCTGCACTCTAAGATAGTGCTTACTACGACGGGCGTGCTTATATCCCTCGGCTGGATACTTTTTGCAATCTTCGAGTGGAACAACCCTGCAACTATCGGCAGCGAAGGCGCAGGTACTAAAATTTTAGCTTCGCTGTTTCTTTCGGTAACTCCCAGAACGGCAGGCTTCAATTCGGTTGATTACGCCTCTGTTACGGGTGCGACGAGTGCGCTGACTATAATCTATATGTTTATCGGTGGAAGTCCCGGCTCCACGGCAGGCGGTATTAAAACGGTAACCATTGCCGTATTCTTCCTCTCGTTCGTGGCGAACGCCAAGCGTTATGACGAAATACACCTGTATAAGAGGCGTTTCGAGGGAGAGGCAAGCCAACAGGCAAGCTCGGTTATCTGCATATATCTCTTCGTTGCAATTGTCAGCACTATACTCATTTGCGCGTTAGAGGTAAACAATGCCGCAATCAATTTAGAAAATGCAGTGTTTGAAGTCGTTTCGGCAATAGGCACGGTGGGTCTTTCCAAGGGCATAACCGACAGTCTTTGCGTATTGTCCAAACTGGTCTTAATCTTCTTAATGTTCTTCGGAAGGGTAGGCGGTTTTACTCTCATACTAATCTTTGCAGGGGATAAAAAGCCCGTCGCCATCTCCAGAGTGGCGGAGAAGATGATTATCGGCTGATAAACTTTAAAGCATTCTATACAAAACGTAAAAGCACCTTTATTATGGGGGGAATCATATAAATATGAAAAAGTCGGTTTTAATAATCGGTATGGGTAGGTTGGGTACCCATCTTGCAGAGAAGATGCAGGATTTGGGTCACGACGTTATGATACTCGACAACAGGGAGGAGAAGATTGCGGGGCTGGTATCCCGCATCTCCGACGCACGTGTCGCGGAATACACCCGTGAAGACGTCCTTGCCGCATTGGATATACCGTCCTTCGACATCTGCTTTATCACGGTCGGCGATAATCTGGAAGCTTCCATTTTAACCACCGTAAACCTCAAAAAGCTGGGGGCGAAGTACGTCGCTTCCCGTGCGAGGGACGATTTGCAGTGCGAGATACTCAAAAAGATAGGTGCGGACGAGATAATCTACGCCGACGGCGAAACTGCCGACAAGCTTGCAATCAGGCACAACGGCAGCAACATTTTCGACTACGTCGCACTCTCCGACGGCTATGCCATATTCGAAGTACCCATTATCAAGCAGTGGGTGGGTAAATCTATTATGGAGTTGGACGTTCGTAAGAAGTTCAAACTCAACATTATCGCGATAAAGAGGGACGGCAAGCTTGACCCTACCCCTATGCCCGAATTTGTTTTCGAGGCGGACGACCATATATTCGTTATGGGTAAATCTCAAGACGTATTCAAGATGTCGGCAAAGATTTAAGTTTACCGCCTTAAGGGAGAATTAATTGTTTAAAAAGTTAAAGATGGATATAGATGCGGCAATGCGTAACGACCCTGCCGCAAGAAATAAATTTGAAGTATGGCTGACCTACCCGTCGGTTAAGGCGTTGCGCCGCCATAGGCGTGCAAACTGGCTGTATAATCACGGGCTTAAGCTGCTCGCCAGGATAGTAAGCCAACGTACCCGAAAGCTTACGGGTATCGAAATTCACCCTGCGGCAAAGATTGCGCCCGGCGTGTTTATCGACCACGGCGACGGAGTTGTTATCGGCGAAACGGCGCAGGTCGGCACGGGTACGGTTTTATACCAGGGCTGTACGCTTGGCGGTACGGGCAAGGAGAGCGGTAAACGTCACCCCACCGTGGGCGAAAACTGCGTAATATCCGCAGGCGCGAAGGTGCTGGGCAACATAACCGTGGGCGACTATGCAAAAGTTGGTGCGGGCGCGGTAGTGCTAAGGGACGTACCTGCACACGCAACGGTAGTGGGCGTACCCGGGCACATTGTGCGTATATGCGGCAGCAAGGAGGGGGTTGACCTCTACCAAGAGAAGGCAGACCCCATGCTGACAGAGCTTTGTGCATTAAGAGAGAGGGTGTTTGCTCTTGAAGAGCAAATGGGCATTAAATACGAGGCAAATAAAAATGAGAATTTACAACACTCTGACGAGGACTAAAGAGCAATTTATCCCCCTTGAAGAGGGCAAGGTAAAGATGTACGCCTGCGGTATAACCGTATCGGGCGAGGCGCATATAGGTCACGGTTACCAGGCGTTAATCTACGATATTATGCGCAAATACCTTGAAAAGAAGGGGTATAACGTAACCTACGCCCGTAACTATACCGACGTAGACGATAAGATTATCGCAAAGTCACAAGAAACCGGCATACCTGCCGACGACTACGCCAAGATGATGATTGAGCGCATTGACGACGTTATGCGCAAGATGGATATAGACGACCCCTCGGTTTGGCTTAAGGCAACCGAGAATATCGACAACATTATAGACTTTGTGTCAAAGCTTATAGCAAGCGGTCACGCCTACGCCGTACCCTGTGGCGACGTGTACTTTGACGTAACCAGCTTCCCCGGTTACGGCTGTCTTTCCAACAGGACGGTTGAGGATATGCTCGACGGCGTGAGGATTGAGAACGGAGATGAGAAGAGAAACCCTGCCGACTTCGCGCTGTGGAAGGCGGCTAAAGAGGGCGAGATAAGCTGGGATAGTCCTTGGGGCAAGGGCAGACCTGGCTGGCATATAGAGTGCTCGGCAATGAACAGGGCTGCGTTCGGCGAGCAGATAGATATCCACGGCGGCGGCAGGGATTTAATCTTCCCTCACCACGAAAACGAAATTGCACAGACCGAGAGCTTAACGGGCAAACGCTTCGTCAAATATTGGACGCATAACGGTTTAATAAAGGTAAACGGGCAGAAGATGTCCAAGTCCTTGGGCAACAGCTTGCTCTTGGAAGAACTGCTTGAAAAATACACCAACGAGGCGATTAAGTTTGCCCTATTGCAGACCAACTATCACAACGATATCAATATAACCGACGACCTCTTCCCTGAGGCTGAAAGGCACTTAACCGAGTTCTACCGCGTCATAAAGGCGGTAGAGGACAAGTTCGGCAAGGGCGAAAACGGCAATCAGGAGATTGACGCGGCGTTCGATAAGTGCATGGACGACGACTTCAACACCGCGCTTGCGCTCTCCTACCTGTACGGATATTTCAAGAGCATTTCCAAAAAGCTTGCCGCAGGCGACGCGACCTGTTCTGACGACGTTGCGCAGATTAAAAAGACCTATTCGCTTTTAGGCTTGTTCAAGACGGACGCGGCTGCCTACCTTAAAGAGGTGGAGACGCTTTCGGGCGGTAAGCAGGAAGTCCCTGCTGAAGTGACAGAGCTTGCCGCAAAGAGATGGCAGGCTAAAAAGGACAGAAATTGGGCAGAGGCAGACAGCTTACGAGCAGAGATAGATAAGTTAGGTTATTTAATCAAGGACTCCAAAGACGGCTACGAGATTATTAAAAAGTAACTAATCACCTTATCCGTTCAAGAGTTTTGCACAAGAAACAAGCAAGACAAGGAGGCGAGGAAAACCTGACAGGAGTTTACAAAGTGTAAATGACTGAAGGTTGCCTCGTCAACGCAAACTGTGTTTTATGCCATTTGAGTAAACTCAAACGGCAACTATACTACGTTGCGTTTCCTCTTCCCACAAAAACCCTTTTTTGTGGGAGCCCTAATTGGACACAGTATTGCGACGTTTATTGTGCAAACGCCATTAATAATATATAAAGCAGACAAAACAGAGGTTAATATATAATATGAAACAGTTAACGAGTGAAAGTTTAAGAAAAATGTATTTAGACTTTTTTGCGAGCAAGGGACACGCAATCATTCCCTCGGCTTCACTTATACCCGAAAACGACCCTACCGTGCTCTTTACTACGGCAGGTATGCACCCCTTAGTGCCCTACCTTCTGGGCGAAAAGCACCCTGCAGGCAAGCGTCTGACCGACGTGCAGAAGTGTGTGCGCACGGGCGATATCGACGAGGTTGGCGACAGCTCCCACTGCACCTTCTTCGAAATGCTGGGCAACTGGTCGTTGGGCGACTACTTCAAGGACGAGATGATTCCCTGGTCTTTTGAATTTCTGACCTCGGAGAAATATCTCGGCATTCCCGTTGAAGATATCGCCATTACCTGCTTTGCAGGCGACGAGGACTGCCCTAAGGACACCGAGAGTGCAAACAAGTGGTTAGAGTGCGGAATACTCCCCCAGAATATCTACTTCTTACCCAAGAGCGGTAACTGGTGGGGTCCTGCAGGTACAACAGGCCCCTGCGGTCCCGACACTGAAATGCACATTATCCGCAACCACGAGGAGGCGGACAAGTTAAATTCAGACCAGTTCGACGAGGCTCCCAAGGGCACCTTCCTCGAAATCTGGAACGACGTGTTTATGCAGTACAACAAGAACGAGCAGGGCAAGTACGAGCCGCTCGCACAGCGCAACGTCGATACGGGTATGGGTTTGGAGAGAACGCTTTGCATCTTAAACGGCAAGGACAGCGTATACGAAACCGATATCTTCGAGAACGCTATCGCAAAATTGGAAGAGCTTACGGGCGTTAAATACGGTCAGGACGAGCAGTCTACCAAGGCGTTCAGAGTAATACTCGACCACGTACGTACCGCAACCTTTATGCTCGGCGACGTCAAGGGTATAGTTCCCTCCAACACCGACCAGGGCTATATTTTAAGGAGAATTATCCGTAGAGCCGTTCGTTTCGGCAGAAATATCGACCTACCCCAGGGTGCGTTAAACCTCGTCAGCAAGACTATAATTGATAAGTATGCCGAGGTCTATCCCGAACTTGTTGCAAACTCCGCTAAGATTGAAGAGGAGTTAAACAAGGAAGAAGCTAAGTTCTTAAAGACCTTGGCTCAAGGCATTAAGGAATTTGAAAAGGTCGTTTCAACCCTGCCTGAAAACGGAGAGATTGACGGCGTTACCGCTTTCCACTTATACGATACCTACGGCTTCCCCGTTGAAATCACCGTGGAAATGGCGGGAGAGAAGGGTGTTAAAGTCGACGTGGACGGCTACAACAAGGCGTATGCTGAACACCAGGAGAAGTCCAGGGCAGGCAGCGAGCAGAAGTTCGCCTGCGGACTTGCCGACCACAAGGAGGAGACTACCTGCCTTCACACCGCAACCCACTTGCTTCATGCGGCTTTAAAGAAGGTTTGCTCCCCCGATATCTGCCAGAAGGGTTCCAACATAACCGAGGAGAGGCTTCGTTTTGACTTCAACTTCTCGCGTAAGCTCACCCCCGAAGAGGTTAAGCAGGTAGAGGATATGATTAACGACGTTATCGCGCAGGATATCCCCGTAGTTATGAAGGAGATGCCCATTGAACAGGCTAAAGAAGAGGGCTTTACAGGCTTGTTCGAAAGCAAGTACGGCGAGGTCGTAAAGACCTATACGATAGGCGATTTCTCCAAGGAAATCTGCGGCGGTCCCCACGCCGAGCGCACGGGTCTGCTTGGCACGTTCAAGATTGCCAAGCAGGAGAACGTGTCGGCAGGCGTCAAGCGTATTAAAGCTGTTTTAATTAAGTAAACGGATAGTTTTTAATAATCAGACCATATTTAATCAACGGCTTGCCGTTGGATTGAATCACCGCCTAAGCGGTGGATTGCATCAAGCTTCAGCTTGGATTTAATCACGACACAAGTCGTGGATTTAATCACCGTCAGGTGTATCTATATACCACATTATATATTATCCTGTTCCGAAAAACGGAGAGGAGGAAATAGTTATAAAAGTTCTACATGTTTCAGATTGCTTTTACCCTAACGTGGACGGACCTATTAACGTTATGGTTAACGTCGCTAAGACCTTCAACCAAGAGGGGTTAGGTACTGCGGAAGTGCTCGTGCCTAACTACCCCAAAAAGGTGGAGGTAGAGAGTTTGACCATACACCGCTGTTTTTCTGTCGGCGTGCCCGGTCAGGATTACCGCGCAGGTTTGCCCTTTTTCTCCCGTAAGGTTAAAAAGCTGATAAAGAACGGCGGCTATGACGTCATTCATCTTCAAAGCCCGTTTACCATTTCAAGGTACGTGTTAAAGCTGGCAAAAAAATATAAAATTCCCGTAGTTATAACCGTCCATACCAAATTCAGGGACGAGTTTGAAAAACGTTTAAAGTGGAAGCCGTTGGTCAACTTTATGACCAAATACATTCTTAAATGTATTGACGGCTGCGACGGCATAGCTTCCGTTTCCAAGGGTATGGTCGACGTTTTGAAAGGTTACGGCAGTAAACGCACAGACGACGTTAAGGTCATCATAAACGCAACCGATATGCCCCGTTTGAGTGCAGATGAGGAAAGAACCCAAATGTTAAGGGCAGAGCTGGGCTTAGAGGGCAAATTTGCATTTCTGTTCGTTGGAAGATTAATGCCCGTTAAAAACGTTCAATTCAGCTTGAACGTTTTAAAAAAAGTTAAGGACAGGGGTTGTAGCGACTTCAAATTCGTAATTATAGGCGACGGTGAGTATAAAAAGGAATTGAAAAAGCTTACCGATAAGTTAGGGCTTAATGAAGAGGTTGTTTTCGTGGATAAAATAATCGAGAGAGAACAGCTCGCTTGTTACTACGCCGCCTGCAATACTTTGCTTTTTCCCTCGGAATTCGATTCGTTCGGGCTTGTCGTTCTCGAAGCGGCTGCAAACGGATTGCCCACTGCGGCAATAAAGGGCAGCTGCTCTGCCGAAAGACTTGAAAATAACGAGAGCGGTTTCGCCTGGGAGAATGACGAGAACGTATGGACGGAGAATATTATCCAACTCATTAACAACCCCTCGCTTGCCAAAGTTGCAGGCAAAGGAGCCGCCCAAAGGGTCTATGCCGATTGGCATGACGTTACAAATGAATACAATGAGTTGTATAACGAGTTGATAAAAAAAAGGATAAGTTTTGCTTAAATTAGGTGGTTAATTTGTAAATAAAACGCCCCCGCAAAAATATTTTCAAATTTTTAAAAAACTTTTTCAACCCGACGCAAAACGGCTTGACATAAGTGTCATTTAATAATAAAATAGTTTTACATTGACGGAAATAGTTAAAAAAAGGTTAAAAAACATCGGTTTGCGGTCAGGCAAACTATTCAGGAGATAATAATGAAAACCTACATGGCAAACGCCCAGACAGTTGAAAGAAAGTGGTATGTCGTAGATGCGGCAGGCGTTCCTTTAGGCAGACTTGCATCTAAGGTAGCAGCTGTCCTCAGAGGTAAAAATAAACCCACGTTTACGCCCAACGTTGATTGCGGCGACTTTGTGATTATCATAAACACCGATAAGGTAGTTTTAACGGGTAAGAAATTAGAGGATAAGTTCTACCGTTATCATACCGGTTACATCGGAGGACTTAAGGAAACTTCTTATAAGAAGATGCTTGCTGAAAAGAGCGATCTTGCCGTTTACGAAGCGGTAAGAGGCATGCTCCCCAAGAATTCTCTTGGCAGGGATATGATTAAGAAGCTTAGAGTATACAAGGGTGCAGAACACAACCAGGCTGCACAGAAGCCCGAAGAGCTTAAGTTATTTTAAGGGGAGAGGTAGAAAATTATGGCAAAAGCAACCGTAAAGAAAAAGTTACAGTTTTGGGGTACGGGCAGAAGAAAGAAGGCAATCGCCCGTGTCCGTCTTATACCTGCAGGTACCGGCACTATCGTAATTAACGACAGGGCTTTCGAAGACTACTTCCCTCAGGGTTTAATTCAGTATCAGGTAAAGCAGCCCTTAGAGCTTTTGGGCGTAACCGCTAAGTACGACGTTATGGTTAACGTATACGGCGGCGGCTATACCGGTCAGGCTGGTGCTATCCGCCTCGGTATCGCCCGCGCGCTCCTTCAGGCAGAACCCGATTGCAGACCTGCTTTGAAGAAGGAAGGCTTCTTAACCCGTGACCCTCGTGCAAAGGAAAGAAAGAAGTACGGCTTAAAGAAAGCACGTCGTGCTCCTCAGTTCTCAAAGAGATAAAAAATACGAACTCCCAAACGGGAGTTCTTTTTTCAGGTGTGACCTGTGCATGGTGTCTTAACTGCTAATCGCTTGACCGACAACTCACAAGTCAAACAAAAAGACGACAAGCGAACTCCACTTATATGGGGTTCGTTTTTTTATGCGCGACGTGCTTTAATATAAAAGGGCTCCTCGCCCGTCATTGCGAGCCGACCTTTCA
>JBJEVD010000043.1:0-52526 GCA_051884175.1 Candidatus Coproplasma sp. | reverse complement strand
CGACGTGCTTTAATATAAAAGGGCTCCTCGCCCGTCATTGCGAGCCGACCTTTCAGGTCGGTGTGGCAATCCCGGTGGGTATGGGCGGACCGTTTCTAATATTTTCTTCACCACTATAATTAATGAGTTAATTATTATAATATCAAACTCTTTCGTCGCAAACTACGTTTGCGCCACCTTCCCTATTCTTTAGTGAAGGCAAGCAAAACGGTCAAAAATATCTGGTAATAGTATGCACATACGCATCGGGATTGCCACGGCGTTTCACGCCTCGCAATGACGGGTAGGAGGCAGTGGTCGCACCACCTGCTGTTAAATATTAACAGGGTTGGTGAAATTCTTTCATTTATTTTATTGACAGTTGCTTTTTGTAATGTTACAATACAATTATGAAAATTTTTATAATCGGAGTATATTTCGATTAAATAAGGGAGGAAAAATGAACAAGAAACTCACTAAACTTTTATCGGTATTCGTTATTGCCGGTGCAATCGGTATGGGCTCGATGATGAGTTTTGCAGGTTGCGGGCACACTCATACCGCAGGCAGCGATTGGCAGAGCGACGAAACCAACCATTGGCATGACTGTACGGCAGGCGACGGCGAACAGTTAGACAAGGCGGAGCACGTAGACGCGGACAGCAATGGCAAATGCGACGTCTGCGGATACGACGTCGTTTCGATTTCAACCGTTGAGGCAGAGGCAAGCAAGACTGAGGTAACCGTAGGCGAAAAGATTTCTTTATCCGCATCGATTACCGGTGTAGGCAACTTTAATGAGGACGTGACCTGGGCTATTACCGAAGGCTCGGACAAGGCTACGCTTTCAGATAACATTCTTACGGTTACAGCAGAAGGTACAATTAAAGTACAGGCAACGGCTGTCGGCGACACTTCCGTAAAGTCTAACGTAATAACCATAATCGTAGCAAATACTATACCCGTTTCCTATGAAGGTCCTGCCGCAGGTCCCGTTGCAGGCAGCGGTCAGACTACAAGCACGTTTAACACCTCTTCCAACATTGGTGCACCTTCTACGCTTGCAGAAGATTACACAAAAGGCGTGTTCACCGTTAAGGCGGGCAGCGAAGTTCGTGCTAGAGCTCGTACAGGCGTTTATTCCGAAGACGCAAGCGCAACAGTAGATGCAAGTGCTAAATTCACACATTCGGTAAAGAACGGTAATATAGAAATCAATGCGGCTGCCGCAGGTACGCTCACGATATATGCCGAGAACGGCTCAAGCTCAAGCTTTGCTAGTTTTAAGATTACGGGAATCATCGATGACGGATACACCTTTAAAGCTGCATCGGGCAAAGTAGTTAAAATTACTTTTGACATTCCTGCAGCGGGAACGTACACGCTTTCTAAGAAGGGCGGTACGGTAGATATTTACCAGATGGACTTCACGTTCCAGACAGAGGCTACCCCTTATGAGAGCATAGAATTAGTAAGCAAGGGTACTACCGATTACCTTGTAACGCAGAGATTAGACTGCTCGGGCGTTAAGATTAACGCTGTAGACGAAAACGGCGTTCGCCACGAAATGTCGATTGCAAATTGCGAATTCGATACTTCCAAATATAACCCCAACGTTGCGGGCGAGTATGAAATAGGCGTTACCCTTCATCTTGCAAGCAACCTTACGAGCGACAAGCTGGATTTGACGACTTCATATACCGTAAAGGTATACCAGGTTGAATCTATCAGCCTTTACACGATTTCCTATGCTTCCAACAAGCAGACCTCCCTTCAGCAGGCTTGCGTGACGGGAGATACGTTCAGCACGGATAACCTCACGGTTATGGCTAAATGTAAGCTGGGCGACGATACCATCGATTTCAAGTTAAAGAACGATTGGTACACCGTTTATGCACCTTCTGATTTTACTACTCCCGGTACAAAATACGCAATAGTCAGCGTAGGCACCGATTACACGGTGGGCAATAAACCTGTTGAAGTTTCTTACGAAATCGTGGTTAAGGATAAGAAAGAGGTCGTTGACAACAAGGTTGAAATAACCGTCGGCAATAACGGCGAATTCTCAACTTTAACACAGGCTATTCAATATCTTAAGGCTTGCAACTACTCAAGCTCCGTATATAAGGTAATTAAGCTTGAAGCAGGTACCTACACCGAAAAGGTATGGCTTGACGTTGATAACGTTACCCTCGTAGGTCAGGGAGCAACTATGGACGATACCGTAGTAACCTATTCTGCCGTAGAAGATACGGTTGATCAGGCTACGGGCAATAAGTTCGTCTTATCTTGTGCAACGATGCACGTAACCGGTAAGAACTTCAAGGCTTATAATCTATCTATCAGAAACGACTTCGATTACATAAACGAAGCTTCTAAATACGGTAGCCATCAGGGCTTGGCACTCACCATTGCGGGCGACGGCGCAGTCTTATACAAGACTCATTTATACGGCAATCAGGATACGCTGTACTTAAAGAGCAGGGCATACTTCTATCAGTCTCAGATTGACGGTAACGTGGACTTCATCTTTGGTGAAGCTGCCGGTCTTGCATACTTTGACGAGTGCAAGATAGTGGCTATCAACAGGTCTGCAAACGATAAGGGTACCGACCAGAACGGCTACGTAACCGCAATGAAGGCAGACGCAACCAATAAGCCCGACTACGGCTACATCTTCGCAAATTGCGAATTTACCGACGACGGTCACGTTGCAGACGGATCGATGTCGCTCGGCAGACCTTGGGGTAAGAAGGCAACGGTTGCATATATCAACTGTTCGTTCACCAAGGCTTATGCAACGAGCGGTTACGGTTCGGGTGCAAAGACCGACCGTTGGAGCTCAATGAGCGGTAACCTGCCTTCAGATGCCGACTTCTGTGAATACGGCTCAACGGGCGACGGCGCAATAACCGAAGCCGTAACGGGCGGCAGTATTCTCACCGCAGAACAGGCAGCCAACTACACTAAGGCAAATATCTTTGCTGCAACTAACGGACTCCAGACTTCCACTGCATGGGATTGTGACGCAGAGTATACCAAGCTCAGAATACTTGCAGGTCTTGACCAGGGCGAAATACCTGAAGAGACGACCAGAACAGTCACTTTATATGAATTGACTACAGAAAAGCTTGAAGGTGCTACTGGTGAGTATAGCGGTTATATCATTGACGCAACGACGGGTAAGTTTGCACCCAGAACCAATGACGTTCAGATAAACGAAGGGGTTAAAATAAAGTTTAAAGTCAACGCTGGTACAACTGCTGAACAGATAACGGTAACGTTCACGGCGGCTGCAGGCAGTCAGTACATTCCTACCTGCGCTGTTAGCGTTGAAGTGATTGAAGGCGAAACCTATGCGGTTCTTACGTTCGGTTCGGGTTATCCTTCGACCATGACGATAGCGTTCTCCTGATAAACGTAAATAAACTAAGTTTTAACAATGCGAGGGGTGCGGCGCAAGCCGTACCCCTTAACTTTTTGTGCGTGCTTTTTACCGCCTTGTAACTTGTCGGGGAAATAACCGCTCGACCGCCTTGAACTTTACTGTGAAAGTATCATTTGACAGTCTTAAATTTTTACTGGAATAATTTTTCATTTACCTATTGATTTTTTGTTTATCCTGTATTATAATTAGACTATCAAAATATTGTTATTTGTAAGGGGGATACTCTATGAAAAACGTAATCGTAGGACAGTCCGGCGGACCTACTGCGGTAATCAACTCCAGCCTTTTAGGCGTGTTCAAGACTGCTAAAGACAGAGGCGCAGATATCGTATACGGTATGGTACACGGTATTAAGGGTCTTTTGGATGGCGACGTTGTCGACCTCTCCAGCCAGATTAAAAACGATCTGGATATGGATTTGTTAAAGAGAACGCCTTCATCTTTCTTAGGCTCCTGCCGCTATAAGCTTCCTGCAATCGAGGGCAACGAAGAGACTTATGAAAAGATCTTTGCAACCTTGAAGAAGTTGGATATCTACGCTTTCTTCTATATCGGCGGTAACGATTCTATGGATACCATAGACAAGCTCTCCAGATACGGAGAGAAGATTGGCAGTCCCATCCGCTTTATGGGTTGCCCTAAGACTATCGATAACGACCTTGCTATAACCGACCATACTCCCGGTTACGGCTCGGCTGCAAAGTACATAGCTGCTACCACAAAGGAAATCATTCGCGACGGTCTGGTTTACGACTATCCCGTTGTATCCATAATCGAAGTCATGGGTCGTAACGCAGGTTGGCTGACCGCTGCTGCCGCTTTATCCAAGGGCGAGGACTGCGAAGGCGTTGATATGATCTATCTTCCCGAAAGAGTTTTCGAGTTGGAGAAATTCCTTGAAAAGACGGGTGAACTTTTAAAGCAGAACCGTTCTTTGGTTATCGCCGTTTCCGAAGGCGTTAAGGTTGCTGACGGCAGATACGTCTGCGAGCTTGCAGACCACGTTGACTACGTCGACGCATTCGGTCATAAACAGCTTGCCGGTACCGCAAGATATCTTGCAGGTAAGGTTGCAGAAAGGTATGGCGTCAAGACGAGGGCTATCGAGTTATCGTCCTTGCAGAGATGTGCTGCCCACATTACCTCACGTATAGACGTAACCGAAGCGTTCAACTCCGCAGGTGCTGCCGTTAAGGCTGCATTCGAGGGTAAGACGGGTATGGTTGCTTGCCTTAAGAGAGTTTCGGAAGATCCCTATATGTGCATAACCGAGCTTGCTAACGTCTGCGATATCGCAAACGTTGAAAAGAAAGTTCCCAACGAGTGGATCACCGAAGACGGCACTTACGTAACGCCCGAACTTATTCACTACATTCGTCCTCTTATTCAGTCCGAAATCACTCCTTTGTGGGTTGACGGTCTGCCCAGGCACTTAAAGCTTGTTAAATAAGGTTTAATAATTAAATAAGTATTATTAGGCGGATTGTTTGTGCAATCCGCCTTTAATCATAAACGTAGCCGAAGTTTTCAATTCTAACAATTCCACCATAATCAACGGCTTGCCGTTGGCTTAAATCACCGCTTCAGCGGTGGATTGAATCAATGCAAGCATTGGATTTAATCACCATCAGGTGGATTTAATCACCTTTTATTCTTAACCTTATTCACAAGGCGTTCATGCCGTTCTAAAACTGCCGAAGTGCAGTCATAGCGGGTTAGGGGAGGGTCGGGCTTCTCCTTTGCGCTGACGGTTGCCATAGTTTCGTCCCCCGAAAAATCCGGAGAGGCTGTATTGTCGTTATCTTTCTTTTGCCCGTTTTGCAAGCCAAGCAGGTTTAACAGCTTAAAAAAGTCAAAATTTTCCGTAAAAAAATAACCTCCGCAATTATATTTTTTATTTAACAGAGCTGTTTTTTATTGATTAAAGTTTGGTGTTGTTGTATAATAACTAGGTATAATAATCCCCGTCTCTATTAGGGGATAGAGATTATTACACCTAGGTATAAGTCTATAACGTATTATCGGAGACAGTATGAGTAAACGGTTTACTAAAATTATATGCGGAGCGGTTGCGGTAATTTCCGCTGCTGCCCTTGCCTTTGCCCCCGGCTGTGCCAACGGCTGGAAGGGTATCGACGGCGACGATACGGCTACCCAAGCTGTAGCAGGCACTAACGGCGGTTTCGTGGTCGAAACAAACGATTACGCCTATTTTATAAACGGCAAATCGGACTATACCCAAAGTAACGATTTCGGTTCTGTGGTGAAGGGTTCGGTTCAGCGTATAAAAAAGAGTGATTTAGCCGCAAACAACTACACGAAGACCAAGACGGTAGTTCCTTCCGTAATCTATTCGGGCAATTATGACGCAGGTCTGTATATCTACGACGGCTATCTGTACTACACCACGCCCTCAACCCAGTTGAATACGAGCGGTGAAGTGCTTAACTCAAGGCTTGATTTCAAACGCACCAAGCTTGACGGCAGCGACACCACAAACGGCTACATCTGGCAGTGTGAGGATAATTCGGTTGATTATCGCTACGTTGAGGTTGACAACGTTGTCTATATCCTCTATGCGATAAGCGAGGATCTTTTCGGTTCTACTAAGACCAATATTCACTCCGTAAATTGCGAGACGGGTGAGGATTTGTTACTTGCATACGGCGTTTCGGCTTATTCGTTCGACACCGAGAACCCCGAAAACCCCTACGTTTATTACACCATGGACGTGCCTGTAGCAATGGGCGAAAGCTCCACCTATGACTATAACCAGCTTTACAGGGTTAAGGCAGACGTCACCGAGAGCCCCAGGGAGTATGACTTCAGCGAGATCGAGGACTACGACGCCGAGACCGACCCCGTCTATATCAACATGGGCGAATTCGTGTTTGACGGTATCGGCAAGCTGAGGGCAAGCCAAGGTCTTACCCAGTTCAACTACGGCTACGTAAGCGGCGAGGAGCAGAAGCCTGTGCTTGGCTACGGCGATTACACCTACGACATTCAGTGGTATAAAAACGGTGAACTCTATTTCACCCGTAAGGACTCCGTAGGTTTAACCCAACTTTACAAGCTTGCGGACGGCGATATTACCGCAGACCGCAACGCGATTTCCGCAAACGATAACGTAACCTTATTCATTGCAGAAGATTATACTACGGAATACACCTTTGTTACGATGGATAACGTGCTGTATGCAGTTGAAACGGGTTCGACGGGTATCTTCAAAAAGCCTATGACGTATGACGCAGTAAAGAATTCCTACTCCTTTGGCGAAAGCGTTATGATGAGCGGCGATACCTCCGCAACGCCTCTTTTCGTAAAGGAGCAGAACGGGCATACCTACCTTTACTATTCTATGACGGGCGGTAACGGTTACTCCGTTAACAGGCTTGCAATCGACGGCGAGAACGATGATTACAACAAGCTTCCCGTTGAAGATCAGCCCGACTACAGGAGTGTTAAGGTATTGGATTTAGACGCCTGCAGCGGTTGGTATTTGCCGGAATTCGTCGGCAATACGTTGCTGTTTGCCTCCGAGGTTGAGGGCATGCAGGACTTCAACTATATTATGGCTTGCGATCTTACGGGCGAAAACGGCATAATGACCAACGGCGAGATTGAGAAGCTTAACGAGAGATACGAGGCGATTGAAGAAAAGATAAGCGACTACGACAGCAAGACCAATTCCGACGGCTCCAAGACGTATGAAAACCTTGCAGGCGCGCTGAGGTACGAGTTCTACACCCGTGACGGCGCATACCTCGGTGAGCTTATGCAGGCATTCGTTGACGTTGAAGGTAAGGAATTAAACTACTACTATTCCGAAGAGACCGTTCAAATCGCTAACGACTTTATTACCTGCACGGGCGATTGGGCAACCGACGCCGACGGCAACGCCTATGCTACCAAGACGGTTAACGGCGAAGAGATTAAGTCCAACAAGAGGGATTATTACTACTCGCTCGTAGGTCAGATGTCCGAAGAGGACGCGCAAGCTTACGCCGACTATTTCAAGAACAACACCTCCTATATGAAGGCGTACCCCGTAGACAATTCCACTTGGTGGGAAAAGCTCTCCACGGGCGGTAAGGTTGGCTTTATAATCGGTATGGTTGCGGCAGGACTTATCGTTATCGGTGGTGCGGTAGTGCTTACAATCTTCCTTGTAAGGCGTAAAAAGAGAGGTACAGACCCTGCTTCGGACGAAAAGAAGTTAAAGGTCGATATCTCCGACGATAAGAATATCGACGTCTACGGCGTAGATGAAGAATAAAAAAATGACCTATTTAAGGGGAGTCGGTTGCACGACTCCCCTAAATTTTTAAATTTGTATAAATATTTTTTAGATTTTAGAAAAATAATTTATTAAAACAGTTTACAAATAAAGCAAATATTAATATAATGTTACAGCAACAGGGGGATTGACCATATGATAAGATATATTAAATGTCCGAGATGCGAACTCAATTATATTGACGGCGACAAGCAGGAGTACTGCGACGTATGCATTGCCGAAATGAAGGGCGACAGGCTGGAATTTGTCGATTTGGACGACGAAGAGTTTAACGAGGAAATGGAAGCGGAGGCAACCGAGCTTTGCCCCGTATGCGGCGTTAACTTTATGCGCGCAGGCGAAGAGATGTGCGACAGCTGTAAAAGTAAGAGCGAATACGATGAAGAGCCTGAAGTCGACCCCGAACAGGACGAGGAGTGGAAGAACTACCTCAGTGACGATACCGAGGATTTGACCTTAGACGACGCTCAGCTTGACGAGGAATTCGGCGGCGACCTTGACGAGGAAGAGGACGAATACGACGAGGAATATGAAGAGGAAGCGGACGACTTCGACGACGATTTCAGCGACCTTGACGACTACGACGAGGATGAGGACGAAGACGACGAGGACGAAGACGACGATGACGACCTCTTTTAATTAAAGTGCAAATATTCACGCTCTTGCGGAAAAACCGCAGGGGCGTATTTTTTTGCATTGGTATATTTTTCCGCAATTCGGGAAAGATTATTGTATGATTAAACAGGGTAACACCATAAGTGCGGTAAGGCACAGCGTCGAGGCTTGTTTCAACAAGCCCGTGACAGTAAAACTAAATTTAGGCAGGAATAAGTTCGTAACCTTTTCGGCAAGCGTTTCGGGAATATACCCCTCTATTTTTACCGTTGAACCGACGGATAAAAATTTTTTGGGCAAGACTGCCTTCTCCTATTCGGAGATTTTGTGCGGAAAAGTTTTTATAACTCCTAATATAACATAATTGCAAGTTTACAAGCATATTATAGCTTTAGACGTAAGAGCGATTACAAAAAGGAGCTATAAAATATGTTGAAACCCGTACTCAATTCAGAAGGCGTCAAAAGGCTTATAAAAGAAGTTGAAAGCCGTAGCGTTGTGGAAAGCCGTTTTCCGCAGTCAAGCGAAATAACCGAGATTATTGCGGTTGAACCACAACTTTCCACCCTGTCGTGTGAGGTTGCAGACGGCAGGGTTAACTACGGCGGAAAGATAGTGCTGACCATTGTCTATTCGGACGAGGAGGGGAAGCTGTGCCGTATGCAGAAGGGTGTGGAATTTTCACATTACTGCGACGGCGAGGAGTTTGCTCCCGCGCAGACGGGGGTATGCAGTCTTAAGTGTGACAAGGTAACCTTCAGAAGGGACGGTTCTTCCTTTGTCATTTCCGCCATCGTTGCCGCAAGTATTTGCGTCTACGAGCAGGGCGAAAGGTCATACGTTACCGCTGCCGAGGGGGCGTTCGTTAAAAACGAGGAGTTAAATCTCTGCTCGGTTGTGACCTTTTCCGGTGAGAGCGAGGCGGAGGACGATTTTGAAGCGGATAGCCTTATAGACGTACTTATTCCCTGCGCAAAAGCCGTGGTACTCTCTGCGGAGTGCGGCACGGGCGACGTGGATATTTCAGGCGAGATATACCTCTCTCTATTTGCCATGCGCAGGCAGAGTCCTGTGTGTATTGAGAGGGTTATACCGTTTAAAACGACGGTGCCGTGCGACGAGGCGTCTGCCGGGGTAAACGCTTCCGCAAGGGTTGAGATAAGCGATTTAAACCTGACTGCCAACGTCAACGAGGAAAAGGGCAGGTGCAATTTAAGCTTTTCCTGCACGATAAGCGTCAACGGCTGGTTTACTGCTATGCACACCGAGAGCGTTGCGGTTGACGCCTTCGCTTCGGACAATAAGCTCAATTTAGTCTTTGCGAGCGAGAGAAGTTCGTTGTGCAGGGAGATTAAGGTATATTCGGAGAACGTTAAAGGGCTTGCAACGACGAAGAGTAAGTTGGGTTACGACTGTCAATTCTTTGCCGCGGTGCTGCCTAACGCCGAGTGCGAGTACAACGCAGCGGAGGGCAGTGCAGAGGGTGCGGTAAGCTGCCATTTAATCTACATGCAGGGCGGTGAGATAAAGAGCTGTGAAGTGACTTTGCCTGTATCCGTACCCCTTAACGGTGCGGCGCAGAGCGGTCAGAACGTCAGCTTGGATATAGCGGTTGGCGGTATGTCCGTAAAGCTCAAAGCCGAGGGTGAAGCGGAGGCGGCTGCTACCTTAAAAATCTGTGCAACGGTGTGTGATAACAAGGAGATTACCTATCTTTGCGCAATGGAGGAGGGCGAGGCAATCGTGCCTAACGACTGCGCCGTGTCCGTCTTTCTGCCTGCTGCGGGCGACGGACTGTGGGAGGTGGCTAAGAAGCTAAATAAATCCCCCTCCGACGTGGTTGCCTGCAACAGCGAGTTAACCTTCCCCCTAAGCGGTAAGGAACGGATATTGATATACCGCGGCAGGAATTGAAGATATAACCATTATTAATCGGGTGCGTCTGTTAAAAAATAACGGCGTACCCGTTTTTTGTCGTGCTTTCGGTTGAAACTGAAGTGTAAACGTGCTATAATTACCCTATGAGTTATGCACGGGTAAAGTCATTTGCAAAGGTCAATCTGACCCTGGATATTACGGGCGTGAACGGCGGTTATCATATGATTGACAGCGTAGTTGCCTCAATCGACCTTGCGGACGTGATTACGGCACGGGGGCGCGGCGATAAGCTTATAAACGTCACTATGCACGGCGAGGGCAGTGAGAATATCGACCCCGAACGCAACAACGCGGTCAAGGCGGCAAGGGCGTTTGCAGACAGGTTTGACACCCCGGGAGCAGATATAACCGTGTGGAAAAATATCCCCGTCGGGGCAGGTTTGGGCGGTTCCTCTGCGGACGTTGCCGGCGTTTTAAAGGCAATGGCTAAGCTGTATAATATAGACGATTATGAGGCGGTCAAGGCGATTGCCGACAGTTTGGGCAGCGACTGCGGATATATACTTACAGGAGGCTTCGCCAGAATTTCGGGCAGGGGCGAGATTGTAAAAAGAATAGAGAGCAATTTAACCCTGCATATGGTCTTGCTTGTGCCAGAGGGCGGTGTTTCTACTGCGGAATGTTATGCATTAAGCGATACTCAGGTTAAGGGTGCGCCTATGAGCGAAGCTTGCGAAAACGCCCTTATTTGTAACAATTCTGAAGGGGTCGCGCATAGTCTTAACAACGACTTGTATAAGGCGGCGACGCTTTTAAATAGCGGTGTCGAAGAGGCGAAAACGGAGCTTGAAGAGTTTGCCCCCTTGGGCGTCAATATGACGGGTTCGGGCAGCGGAGTCTACACCGTTATGGAGAACGAACAATTTACAAGGTACTTATACAGCCGCTATCGCGGCAGACACAGAATGATATTGACTAAGACGGTAATACCTAAATCGGAGGAGGGGTTATGGCTGAAGAAAGACTGATAGATACGGACAAGGATAAAAAGTACAGAATTCGCAAAAATGCCGACGGCGAGGACGAGCTGTACATAGACGAAAGCGTCGAAGAGGAAGAGGTTGAGGAAGTGACCTTTATGGTCGAGGACGAGGCTGAAGAGGGTCAAGAGGACTACGCCGAAAGGTATACCGTTTCCGAGGAAGAGAGGGCGCAAAGGGCTAAAGAAGCGGAAGAGTTTATTCAAAACGCACGCAGGGAATGTGAAGAAGGCAGGTTTGCTACGGCTGCCGACTTCTTGGAAAAGGCGTTGGAGCTGGACGGGGAAAACGGTGAAATCTATGCGTTGGAGCTGGTTATCTACACCCGAAACTTTACCGATTATTCAAGGATGAAGGATGCGTTGGAGTACGCAGACGAGCTTAAACAATATACTTCCCTTAAGACCAAACAGGAGCTTTTTGCAAAGGCTAAACAAGGGCTGGAGGAGAATATAGAAAGCTTACAAAAGACTGTTGACGATCTATCCGAAGAGAACGAAAAACAAAAGGCGGTAAGGGCTAAGAAGTTTGTTGCAGACAGAAACGGAACGGCGGTATTAATGAGTTTAGTCCTTGCTATATTTGCCGTTCTTGCAGGACTTTCGATTTACTGCTATTTAAACATACACTCGGTGCAGACAAACGGCTATCTTATTGCGGCAATCGCGCTTTCGGCCGTGGCGTTTGTTGCCTTTGTGATTTCGGGCATAATTTTAAGTAAGCTTCTCACCGCATGCAGGAGGGTAAGGCTCAATAATAAGAATACCGCCACGGAGTTGGGGCGCACTATGCTTGCCCGCAAGGCGGATTTAGATGCGTTCACCGCAATATATGAGGCACTGAAAGGTTAAAATGATATATCTCGATTATGCAGCAACCACGCCCTTGGACGAGGACGTACTAAACGCAATGACGCCCTATTTAACCACGTGTTTCGGCAACCCCTCCTCTCAACACTCATTCGGCAGGGAGGCGGCTAACGCCGTTTTGAATGCGAGGGACGAAATTGCCTCTATTATGGGCGTTAAGGCTGAAGAACTGTATTTTACATCCGGCGGTACGGAGGCGGGCAACACGGCGTTAAAGGGCGTTTGCCTTGCCAATCAGGATAGGGGCAGACACCTTATCGTATCTGCAATGGAGCACCCTGCGCTTATTGAGAGCGCGAAAGATATGATGAAGCAGGGGTTCGAGGTTACGTTTATAAATCCCGACGAGAGCGGAGTGATTTCAGCCCAAGCGGTGAGGGAAGCTATCCGCCCCGATACCGTCTTTGCGGCTGTTATGGCAGCTAATAACGAGGTGGGTACAATTCAGCCGATATCCGATATATATTCCGTATGTAAAGAGAGCGGAGTGTTCCTCTACTGCGACTGCGTACAGACAGCAGGGGTGTTGCCTTTCAACAAATTTCCTGCGGACGGGGTAGGTTTTTCTGCACATAAATTCTACGGTCCGAAGGGCTTCGGCGGGCTATATATGAGGGGTAACACACGTTTTAGCCGTTTACTGTCGGGTGGCGGACAGGAGCGTGGTTTGCGTGGGGGTACGACCTACGTTGCCGGCGCGGTGGGTTGCGCGAGGGCGTTAAGCAATGCCATAAACGCTATGGAGAGCAACAATATAAGGGTTGCCGCTCTGCGTGACAAGTTTTTTGACCTCGTTACAAGCCGAATATGCGGCGTTCAACTCAACGGCAACAGGCAATTAAGGCTGCCTGCAAACGCCAATTTATCCTTCGACGGCTGCGACGGCGAGCAGATTTTGTTCTCTCTTGACCTGCAAGGCATTGCCGTGTCTACCGGTTCGGCTTGCTCTTCGGGGGCGGTTACACCTTCGCACGTGCTTCTTTCAATGGGATTAGGCGAAAGACGTGCAAAGAGTGCGGTTCGCTTCACCTTCGGCAAATATAATACCGACAAAGAGGTGGAAAGAACGGTTGAAGTCTTAAGTCAAGTTGTTAATAAAATACGCGGTTTCAAGGCTTAATCGCACTTGTTGCAAGGTTAAACAATTTGACTTTTGCACGAAAAAAATATATAATAATTACGACAATGAGTAGCTTTTAAGGGGCGTAAATCCAATTGGATTTACGCCCCTTTTTCGTTCTCTTCATATCGGCGACGTGCTATTCACGTTGCTATCCGCTCTGCTGCAATCGGGCGTCCGCGTTGCTTTCTTTGCGGGCGCGACGGGGATTTGGAACCGTACTATGGCGCAACTAAACTAATATAAAGGAGTTATTTATGGATAAAACAAATACTTTACCGCAAAACAAAATGGCGGTTACAAGCGTGGGTAAACTCATCTGGAAGATGGGTCTACCTATGATTCTATCAATGATATTACAGGCGGTATACAATATCGTAGATACGGCTTTCGTCATAAATATGGGCGAGGGAGGCGTTGTAGGCAACCTTGCTTTGACGTATGCATTCCCCATTCAGCTGTTGATCATTGCAATAGGCGTGGGTACGGGTGTGGGGATTAACGCTCTGCTATCCAAATCTCTCGGTGAAAACGATAAGGAAAAGTGCAATAAGGTTGCCGGTAACGGTATATTCTTAGGTCTGTGTATATACGCCGTGTTCCTTATCTTCGGTATATTCGGGGCTGAACCCTTTATTGCAATGCAGTCGGGCGGCGACGCTCTGGTTGCAGAGGAGGGTGCGGCGTACCTTAAAATCTGCTGCATGCTTTCCTTCGGAGCTATAGGCTTCACCGTCTATGAACGCTTTTTGCAGAGTACAGGCAAGACGGCTTTTTCGACCATAGCGCAGGTTACAGGCGCACTCATCAACGTCGTTTTGGACTACGTGTTTATATATCCCTTAAATATGGGGGTAGAGGGTGCGGCTTGGGCGACCGTTATCGGGCAGATTGCATCGCTGATTGTTGCAATGCTCTTTCACTACTTTGCAAACAGGGAGATAGGCGGAAGCGTAAAGTATATTAAACCCTCCGCAAAGCTCATAGGGGAGATATATCACGTAGGTCTTTCGGCGGCTGTAATGCAGGGACTGCTGTCTGTAATGATGCTGGGTGTAAATCTCATACTCGGTACCGTAAAGGGCAACGCCGCTCTATTGCAGGGTAGCTTTGGAATTTATTATAAGATTATGCAGTTTGCAATGTTCGCCTGTTTCGGACTGTCCAACACCATTATAACGGCGTTATCGTTCAACTATGGGACCAAAAATTACGGGCGTTCGGTGGCTTGTATCAAGTGGGGAATTATTGACAGCGTAATTGTTACACTGTTAATTACCGCGCTTTTTGAAGGACTTGCCGAACCGCTTGCCAAGCTTTTCGGTATGGCGAGCGGTGAAAGCGGAGAGGAGATAACTTCCGTTGTAGTCACCGCTATTCGTATTGCCTCTGTAGGGTACGTGTTTATGGGCGTAAGTATTGCCATTCAAGGCGTGTTGCAGGCGTTGAGGTATTCACTCTACCCCTTGATTATTTCTGCCCTACGGCTTGTCGTAATAGTCTTTCCGGTAATAGGCTTATTCACCCTGTCGGACAGCGTTCAGAATATTATGTGGTGGGCTTTCCCTATAGCTGAAATTTTAACCTGTATACTCTCCGTTATAATCTGCAAACGCGTGTACGATAAGAAGATAAAGACGATGAAGTAAGGGTGCAACGATAGGGTAAGTTCAAACTCTATCGTCATACACTGCGTGTCTGACACTTTCCCTATTCTTTAGGGAAAGCTAAATTGAGGTGTTTATTATTTAGAAACAGTCCTCACTTAAGAGTTCGGGATTGCCGCACTCCGCTTGCGCTTCGTTCGCAATGACGGTAATAACACCGCTCCGTCCATAACAAAAGCGACGCCTCGTCGACGCAAACTACGCTTTAACGCCTTTGTTATCGCAAAGGCTTCTATAGCTTCGTTGCGTCTCCTCTTCCCACAAAATCTTTGCAGGCAAATCTTTTGCGGGAACCCTTTCTTTGTAAAAACAAAGTTGGTGCCGACTCACGTCAACACCTGGTTAATGAAACTCCGCTACTGACCACACAAAACAAACCACACACTCTAACACCGCTTCGTCCATAACAAAAGCGACGCCTCGTCGACGCAAACTACGCTTTAACGCCTTTGTTATCGCAAAGGCTTCTATAGCTTCGTTGCGTCTCCTCTTCCCACAAAATCTTTGCAGGCAAATCTTTTGCGGGAACCCTTTCTTTGTAAAAACAAAGTTGGTGCCGACTCACGTCAACACCTGGTTAATGAAACTCCGCTACTGACCACACAAAACAAACCACACACTCTAACACCGCTCAGTCCATAACAAAAGCGACGCCGACTTCCGTCAACGCCGCTTTCGTATGATAAGGGGGAAAATGAATGAACTTGTTTGAGGTAAGCACAACTGTTGCTTACACTAATAATTATACGATTATTCAGCTAAAAGTAAAATAAATGACGAAAATTTTTTAAAAAACTCATAATTTGTATAGCGTAACAAATTATGAAAATAATACTCAATTCCACAATATTTTGTGTGATTATTGCTGTCAATTAGTGTAAATTTACATAATTCGACATAATAGGCAGGAAACGATTGTCGATATTAACGTTGCGCATAAAATTATAATTATCGGTATAATTCGCTTTTTCTGCTTGCTTGAAGCAAAGTACACGACCGAGATATAGAACACCGTTTCACTCGAACCGTACAGTACGCTTGCACATCTGCCTATGTAGCTGTCTGCGCCGAACTCCTCTAAAATCTGCGTTAAATAGGCAAGCGAACCGCTCCCCGAAAAGGGTTTGATTAGTATCAGTTTAGTCAGTTGAGGGGGTACGCCCAAAAAGTTAAATACGGGCGAGAGGGCGTTGGCAAGCATTTGCGAAAGGGAAGAGCGTTCAAATAGCTCACACATAATAAACGTGCAGGCAAGCAGGGGCAAAAGCGAATAGACGAACTCAACCGCGCCGCCTGCACCCTTGGTAAACGCCGAAAAAACGTTGACCCTTTTTATTGCCGCAACGGCTATAACTACAATAAATATTAACGGAATAAGGTACTTCATCTGCGCTTAAGCTTACAATAAATTACGTAACCTGCAACGCCGCACATCGTGGAGACGGCGGTGGCGAGAAAGGAAGGCAGGGTTATATCGTGGGGTGAGCAGCTGCCCAGCGAAGAGCGTAGGGCAATGACGGTTGCAGGGATAAGCTGAATAGAAGTAGCGTTTATGATAAAGAGCAAATTCTGCGCAAAGTAGTTTTGCTCCCCCTCCAGCCGTTTAATAGCCGCTACGGCGTAAGGGGTAGCCGCACCGCCTATCCCTAAGAGGTTGCAACCTATATTCATAGAAATATTTTTAACCGCCTCCCCGTCTTTGGTTTTAAACAGTCTTTTGCAAAACGGGGTTAAAAGCTTTGCGACGGAGTGGGTTAACCTTGCCTCCTCCGCCACGGCGGATAGCCCCATCCAGAACGCATATATGCAAAAGAGCGTAAGTGCACACTTGAGCGCGTTTTCGCCCCCGGCAAGCACCGCGGGCAGAAATTGAGTGGGGGAGGAAATAAGCATTATTATTGCCGAAATTAAACAGATAGAAACAAATATTGCATTCATAATTATAAAGAGCTAAGGCTTTTATTAATTGATAAATTATATTTGTTATTAAGCTTGAATATTCTTTAAAATAATTTACTTTTCGCCCCTGATATGGTAATATTTTATAGCTATGAAAAATTACTATTTAACTTCGGCAATTACTTATACTTCGGGCAAACCCCATATCGGCAACACCTACGAGGCGATCCTCTGTGACGCTATCGCGAGATTTAAGCGTATGCAGGGCTATAACGTCATCTTTCAGACGGGTACGGACGAACACGGTCAGAAGGTGGAGCAAAAAGCTGCGGATAAAGGCGTAACCTGCAAACAGTTCGTCGACGACGTCGCCGGCGAGATTAAATCTATCTGGGATATGATGAACGTATCCTACGATAAATTCATACGTACAACCGACGAGTACCACGAAAAAGAAGTTGCCAAAATATTTAAAAAATTCTACGAGCAGGGGGATATCTACAAGTCCTCCTACGAGGGAATGTACTGCACCCCTTGCGAGAGCTTCTGGACGGTCAGCCAGCTTGTAGACGGAAAATGTCCCGACTGCGGAAGGGAGGTTAAACCTGCCAAGGAAGAGGCGTACTTTTTCAAGATGGGCAAGTATGCAGACAGGTTGGTTAAGCATATCGTAACCCACCCCAAGTTCATTCAGCCCACCGCAAGAAAGAACGAGATGTTCAACAACTTCTTACTTGCAGACGAGTTTGTGGGTAGAAGCGACGATGAGCTGTTAAAGGCAATCGAAGAGGGTACTTTAAAGACCAAGCTGCAGGACCTCTGCGTTTCCCGTACCTCCTTTAAATGGGGTATCCCCGTTGACTTTGACCCCCGTCACGTCGTCTACGTCTGGCTTGACGCCTTGACCAACTATATCACGGGTTTAGGCTACGACGTTGACAATCCTGCTCAAGATTATAAAGATTTCTGGCCTGCAAACGTACACGTTATCGGCAAGGATATTATAAGGTTCCATACAATCTACTGGCCTATCTTTTTAATGGCGTTGGGCGAACCCCTGCCCGAAACGGTGTTCGGTCACACGTGGCTGTTGCAGGGCGGTGATAAGATGTCCAAATCCAAGGGCAACGTAATTTACGCCGACGACCTCGTTTCAATCTTCGGCGTGGACGCGGTGCGCTACTTCGTATTGCACGAAATGCCCTATAACTCCGACGGCGTTATAACCTGGGAGCTTACCTGCGAGAGGATAAATTCCGACCTCGCCAACACTATGGGCAATTTGGTTAAGCGTACCGTCGCAATGGCTAACAAGTACTTCGGCGGTGTAATAAAGCCTACGGGCGTTACTCAAGAGGTGGATAATGAGCTTGCCGCTTGCGCTAAGGCTGCATTTGAAGGCTTTGTTTCAGCAATGGAGGAGTTCAAGATTGCAGACGCTTTAGACAGCGTTTGGTCGCTGTTCAGACGTGCAAACAAGTATATTGACGAAACCACGCCCTGGGTGCTTGCAAAGAGCGAGGAAAGTATGCCCAGGCTTGAACAGGTTATGTACAACCTCTTAGAGGCGATTGCAATCGGCGGAGCTATGATTAAGCCCTTTATGCCTGCAACTGCGGACAAGATTGCCGCCCAGCTCGGCTGTGAGGTAAGGGACTATAACGAGTTAACCAAGTTTGGCGTTAAAGGCGAATACAAGGTTATTGCAGAGCCTGAAACGCTGTTTGAAAGGGTTAACTTTGCCGATATCAAGGGAAAGATTGACGAGATTGCGGCAAAGCAGATGGCTGAGGCTAACGCCGTCCCCGAAGAGGAGGAAGTGCCTTTAATTACCATAGACGACTTTGCAAAGGTAAGGATGCAGGTGGGGCTTGTAACGGCGTGCGAGGCGGTTAAAAAGAGCAAGCTCTTGCACGAGACCGTCAAGGTCGGCAACAAGACGCTTTCCATTTTAAGCGGTATAGCAAAGCACTACACCCCCGAGGAGATGGTGGGGAAAAAGGTTATCGTTGTAACCAACCTGCCCCCCAGGGAGATGAAGGGAATTAAAAGCGAGGGTATGATTGTCTGCGCAGAGGCTCCCGACGGAACTCTGTCTATCGTCACCCCCGAAAAGGATATCCCTGACGGAAGTGTTTTATCCTGATGTTTATCGACGTTCACTGCCATTTGGATTACGAAAATTACGGCGACCTGGACAGGCTTATTTCAAGGTTTGCGCAAGAGGGCGTTGAAAAGGTTATAACCGTGGGGTTTGACCTCGACTCATCTTTTATGGCGAGGGATATTGCACAAAAATACAGCTGTGTATATTTCACGGCAGGCTTTCACCCGACCGAGCTTTCTAAGTATAAAGAGGGCGATCTAAAAGAGATAGAAAGGCTTTGTGCGCACCCTAAGTGTGTGGCTTTGGGCGAGATAGGGCTTGACTATCACTACCCCGATACGAATAAGGGGTTACAGCACGAGTTGTTTTTAAGACAGCTTTACCTTGCAGATAAGCTGGCTATGCCTGTACAAATTCACTCAAGGGATTGTGCGGAGGACATGCTCTCAATATTGACAGAGCATAAAGAGCTGTTAGCTCACGGGGCTCTTCTTCATTGTTATTCCCACTCTGCCGAGCTTTCCAAGGAGTTTGAAAAGCTGGGTATCTGCTTTTCATTCGGCGGTGCAAGCACGTGGAAGGGCGCAAAAAAGGCAAAGAGGACGATAGGCGGTTTAGGTGCAGACAGGCTGCTAACCGAAACGGACAGTCCGTATATGCCGCCTCAGAGCCTGTATGGCACGTTCCCCAATACGCCGCTCTCCATTCCCGAAATATGCGCTTCAATGGCGGATATCAAGGGGGTAACTGCGGAGGAGATGGCAAAAACAGTGTGGTTAAACGCACACAGGCTGTTTACAAAGCTTGGCTAAAAAAACCGAAAGCCGAAGTGGTTACTTCGGCTTTATTAATCTTTTGTACACGTCCACGGTGGGACTATTATAAGTATAAATAATTACCGCCTTTATATACGGCGGAAAGGCAGGAAGTTTATGGAAAGGGAGTTGCGTTCGGCAATAGACGGTACGGGTTTTTCGTTTAAAAAGAAGTTCGGTCAAAACTTTATCTCCGACAGCAGTTTATTAAACCGCATTGTCGACGGGGCAGGTGTTGACGGAAATTCTACCGTAATAGAGATAGGTTGCGGTGCAGGAACTTTGACCAAAGCCCTGGCTTTAAAGGCGAAGTACGTCTACGGCTATGAGATAGACGCCTCTTTGAAACCCGTGCTCTCCCGTACCCTTGCAGGCGTTGACAATGCCGAGATAATATTTAAGGATTTTCTGCGTTTAAGATTAGACGAGATAGAAAAGGGGTTAGGCGAATACCTCGTGGTTGCCAACCTGCCCTATTATATAACCACGCCGCTTATTATGCTGTTTGTGGAGAATTCTGAAAAGTGTAGATCTTTAACCGTAATGGTGCAGGAAGAAGTGGCGCGCAGGCTGTGTGCCAAGGCAAACACCCCCGACTATGGCGCAATTACCGCAAGCGTGGCACTCCGCGGAGAGTGTACTATTCTTGAGAGAGTGGGCAGGGAGATGTTTACCCCCAGCCCTAACGTAGATAGCGCGGTAGTGCGTATAGATCTGAGTGAAAAGCGTTTAGACGTTGATAACGAGGAGCTGTATAAAAAGGTGGTTAAAACCGCCTTTGCCGCAAGGAGAAAGACGCTGGTTAATAATTTGATGAACGGTTTTTTACTTTCAAGGGGTCAAGCCGAGGAGCTTGTAATCTCTTGTGGGTTTGATTTAAGCGTAAGGGGCGAAAGCCTTTCCCCCGAACAGTTTGCCGCTCTTGCAAACGCAATAGGTAATAAATAATAAGGTTACCGTAGGCGCAAATATAGGTTGGGTATTTTCGTCTGCTTGTTCTTAACGGCTTGTCCTTTGCGTATATTAGATTGAACGACGCTAAAAGGAGCAAGCAAAATGAATGAGATTAATCAATTAAACGAAGGGTTAGAATACGCACAGATGCTGGAAATACCCGTAAGTACCGTAAACGTGGTCAGAAAGAAGAGTCTTTTTTCACGTAAGGGGAAGGGGCAGGTGGACTTGAAGGACGACGTAATTCAAAGCGTTAACGGCAGAATAGGTGCAGTGCCCGAAGCCGAGAACACGTCCGTCACCTATGCGGAGGATTTAACGGAAGCGGCGGTTCCCCAAAAGAAGAGGGATAGGTTAGGGGCAATTATAATCTGCGAGGCGGTTGCCGCCTGCCTTATTGCTGCGGGGATATTCCTCTGCAACTTCTTTATTCCCAACACGGCGATAAACACGTTTGTGGGCAGTTTAACGGCGATAGAGACAAAGGAAACTTCATATAAGGAATTTACGTTGACCTCACCCGTCTCCGAGACCTCTGAGGCAACCGTTTCGGCAACTGCGGAGGGCGTTCTGCACTTTACGGAAAAGACTTCAGTCTACCCCTTATGCGACGGCGAGATTGCCTCTGTAACCCAAAACGACGGCACGTATACCGTAAAGATTGAGCATACCTCGTCTTTTTGCAGCGTGATAACGGGTCTTGACACGGTGTATTGCGCGGTGGGAGAACAGGTTAAAGGCAACCTGCCGTTTGCCTATTCGGACGGTGAAAACGAGGTGCGTATAAGTATGTACGACGGCGAAACGCTGCTTAATTGCTACACGCTTACGGGTGCCGTACCCGTCTGGAATTCGTGAAAATAAAAATTCATCCGCTGTTTTTGCTGGTTATGCTGCTGTGTGCAGTATTTGGCGGACTGACTGAAATACTCATTTGTCTTACGACCGCCCTCCTTCACGAGTGCGGTCATATCTTTTATGCCGCAAAATCGGGATATGAGTGCAGCGAGATTAAGATTATGCCCTACGGCGCATCCGCGGTGTACGACATAGACGGCATACGTTTAAAAGAGGAGCTTATATTATCGCTTGCAGGTCCTGCCGTCAACGCCGGCATATGCGTCTTTTTAGCGGGACTATGGTGGTTTTTCCCCGAAAGCTACGCCTATACCGACACGGTTATGAGGGCAAACATAGCAATGCTCTTAGTTAACCTTCTGCCTGCATACCCCTTGGACGGCGGCAGGGCTCTGCGGTGCGTTTTGCGTAAATTCTTGTCGGAACGCGCCTCGCTTATCGTCGTTAAAGTCATTGCGGCGTTGTGCGCTGCTGCGCTTACAGTTACATTCTTTTTTACGGGCTATAACGTCTCGCTTGCTGTCCTCGCCGTCTTTTTAGTGCTGTCTATCTTCGAAAAACCTCCCAAGGCGAGTTTGATAAACTTCACCTCGAAGGGCAAGCTTAAAAGGGGGATTGAGGTTAAATACGTATTGTGCGATAACTCCGTTACTTTTTTACAGGCGTTCAAGATGCTGGAGGATAAGCGGTATTTAGTGCTACAGCTCGCCTCCGACGGCGGCGTTGCAGACGAGATAACGCAGGACGAACTGTACGAAGAAGCACTTTGCCACAGCGTCTACGACAAAATCTTCGACGGCTATTTTGCGTTGAACGGGTTGGAGAACAGCTCTTCGTCGATATTCCCCTCTGCAACCGCTTCAACGCAGGATATACCGAGGGATACGCCGTCATCAACGGCACCGGATAATGACGAAAAGTCGTAGTCGAGCGCGTAGGTGGTACGCTTTCGCTTGAGCAATTCCCGACTAAAGAGGAAATGGCGTTTTAAGCATCTTTCCACGCCCGTCAAGGTTATCTGCGGTTCAATCTTTACCACACTGTCGTACACCTTGAAAGTTGAGGCAATCACACGTTCACGGGGTAATATCCTGCGTGTAACTCCGTATTTACGGCTGATATAAAGTCCCAAGTCCGCTTCAAAGCGCATATGGGCAAAGGGGGTGCGGCTGCTTTTTTCAAAGGCAAATACCGCAGGGTGAAGGGTGCTGTCAAGCGCGTAGTGGGTTGCAAAGCCGCAGGCGTAGCTTAAATTGCCCTGTGCTAAAAGGTTAAACAGCTCAAACGCAGAAAGGGTGTGTAATCTTCTGCCTAAGTTGCTTTGACCAAAATATAGTTTATAAGTAAAAAACACGTCTCCGCCTTGCGCCCCTAAGTAGAACAGGCTAAAGTCGGTAATCAAAGAACGTGTTTTTTTGTTGCAGTTTTCTAAAATTTTTTGTGCGCAGATTGCGTGGGAGAAGTAGTCGGGCATACTATAAGTTTTGCCGTTTAAAGTAGAATAAATACTGCTGAACGTACCCCGAATACTCCCCGAATAAATTTTTAAAGTAGGCGGTTATCTTATTTCTGTCGGTTAAGCTACCCCCGAAATCTTCCCTGTACAGCTTTTCTATCCAGGTATCGACGGGAAAGCTGTTCGTCTTTTTAAAGCCGAACAGGGATATGCAGTCGGCAACCTTACCTCCTATGCCCTTGTAGGTCAAAAGCTGTTTTCTAAGCTCTTCGGTGGGCAAACTCTTTAAATGCTCTATCCCCTCTAAGGCAATGCGGCGAGCCGTTTCGGCAAGGAACGTATCCCGATATCCCGCACCCAAGCTCTTATAAAAGGCTGCGTCTTTGCCTGCCATTTTCTTGGCGGTGGGGAAGGTAAAGTACCTCTCGCCCATAAACTCTTTTTCCTCGCCAAGCTCGCGGCATATGGCGTTAATTATCTTTTTAATCCTCGGAATGTTGTTGTTCTGGGAGATTATGAAGGAGAAGACCATCTCTTCGGGGTCTTGATTAAGCAGCCTTAATCCGCTTGCGGTGTGGGCAGCGCGGGTTAAAAGGGGTACGTCAAAGCTCTCCATTTTCTCCACGATTTTGCCATAGTCCCTATTTAAGTCGAAATAATTGAAAAAATAATCGCTGTCCTCGCTCTCGATAAAGGTCGTGCCGTTCTCGCTGTAGATATAACACGCCTTATCCCTTGAAAAGACCTTATAGCCCTTTAAATAGTTTTCAAAACGGAATACCTGCCCGCATTCAAGCGTGTCGGCAGGGTTAAAAAATTTGCTTTCGTAAGTTAAAGTATTCATTGCAATAAGATTATATCACTTGATAAATTACCTGTCAACGCGGTTAGTCTTTCGTATTATAATCAAAATAATGCAAATATTATTTTAGATATGATTAGCTCGCTGCAAAGCCGAATAAAGGCTTTAAAACAAAAATTGCCCTCCGAGGATATCCTAGTTTTCGAATTCAACTCCCTGCAGGGTAAAAAATTTGCGGTAATTTACGCCGACGGCATTGTCGACAAAAATATGATCGGTGAGCTGATAGTCAAGCCTCTGCGCGCCGCAAAGCAAGAGGACAAAGCCAAAGAAGTTAAGCTGCTTTTGGCTTCCCCCGAAGTCGAGGAAGAGGATAAGGAGGCTCAAGCGGTTAAGGCGATTTCGGACGGAAACGCCGCTTTGCTAATAGACGGCGAGAGCAAGTTTTTTGTAATAGGGGTTAAAAGTCCGCCGGGCAGAGCCGTTGCCGAACCGCCTACGCAGATAACCATAAAAGGTCCGAGGGAGGGATTTACCGAGGATATCAAGGTCAATTTGGGGTTAATCAGAAAACGGCTTAAAAGTCACAAACTGCTCGTCAAAACTATAACAGTAGGCAAGCAGAGCCAGACCTCGGTTGCAATCTGCTATCTGGACGGGGTATGCCCCGACGGGCTTGCAAAAAAGGTGGAGGAGAAGATTTTAAATAGCGAGATAGATTTAATCCCCGACTCTTCCTATATAGCAGGCTTTATGTCAAAGCGTCCCCGTTCGCTCTTTCGGCGCAACTCCACCTGCGAAAAGCCGGATATATTCTGCGCCAAAGTGTGCGAGGGCAGGGTGGGCATTATTGTTGACGGCTCCCCCATAGCCCTGACCGTACCCTATATAATAACCGAAGATTTTCAGTCGGCGGAGGACTACTATGCCGTAAGCTACAGGGCGACGATTTTGCGTTTTATAAGGGTTGCGGCGGTGCTTGTAGGCGTGGGTTTGCCTGCCTTTTACGTATGCGCCCAGCTGTTTAAAATACAGCTCATTCCTGCAAAGCTCTTATTCAAAATTGCAAGTTCGGTGGCGGGTATACCGCTGTCTCCGAGCGTGGAGATATTTTTAACGCTCTTCGTTTTGGAGGTGTTGAACGAGGCTTCGGTACGTATGCCCAAGTACGTGGGTTTAGCTCTTTCCGTCGTGGGTGCTCTTGTGTTGGGCGACACCGCGGTTAAGGCGGGAATAATCTCTACCCCTGCCGTAATAATCATAGCGTTTTCGGCAATATGTTTGTATACGGTGCCGGATATGGTGGAGACAACGACTACCCTGCGGCTTTTATACCTCATTGTTGCAGGCAGCGTCGGTACGTTCGGAATAGTGCTTTTAACGTCATATATAATATGCTATCTGGCTTGTGAGCAGGACTACGGCGTGCCGCTTTTAGCTCCGTTCGCGCCATTGATTTCGAGGGATATGGCGGACTCGCTGTTTAAGGCGAACTTTGCCGCACTTTCCAAACGCCCCAAGGCGTTCGGCTCGCCCAACAAAACGAGGTTTAAGGAAAAGAAATGAAAGAGAGAATGTCTGTTCGACAGATATGTTTTATTTTAATTGCGTATAACGCCGTGTTAAAGCTTATAATCTACCCGTCGGCAGCAGCGGCAAGCAATGCTAACGACTTGATATTCCCCGCCCTTTTTGACCTTGCGGTACAGACGGTTATCATATGGTCGGTTGCATACCTGTCCTCACGAACGGATAAGAGTTTTTTCGAACTGTTGGAGGGAACGTTCAACAGTACTGTTGCACGCATAATATATGCCCTCTTTGCCCTATATTTTCTGCTTGCGGCAATCATACCCATGGTGGAACAGCAACTGTTAATTCATTCGGCTTTCTATGACACCGTACCCTCGTTGTACGTATTTCTGCCCTTCTTTATCTTTTCGGTTTACGCAGGGGCGAAGTCGTTTACTAATGCAGGCAGGTGTGCGGATATTTGCCTTCCTATCTTTATAATAAGTATTGCGGCAATACTCGTTATGTCTGCAGGACAGGGGGAGTATTCAAACCTTTTACCCGTATTATCTCAACCTTTCTCTTCCCTTGCAGGGGGTGTGTTATCGTCGGTTTTTAAGTTTTCGGACAGTGCCTTTATGTTGATTTTTTTGGGTACCTTCCGCTATAAAAAGGGAGATGCGGCAAAAATTACGCTGTCGTACGTCGCAGGCGGGTTAATAGTTATCGCACTGCTTGCCGTCTTCTACGCCGTATACGGGGCAATGACGCCTTCGAGAACCTTTTTATTAAACGATATTTCGGTCTTTTTCCCTGCTATAAGCTACGTGGGCAGAATTGATTTAGTCCTGCTATATGCCTTAGATACCGTCATTTTGTTTGCGGTTGTACTGCATATTCAGGCAAGCGTACACTGTTTAAGCTATGCCTTTGGATGGGATAAACGTTCCGCGCTTTCGCTGGGTGTAAACTTAATATTAATAATTATAACTTTTATTGTCAATAATAAATTTTCCCTTTTATATCAGGCTGCGTCAAAGTGGTTCTGGATACCTGCCTTGATTTTTGCCTACGCAATGCCGCTCGGCGCGTGGGCATTAAAAAGGAGGGAGAGATGAAGAAGGAAAGTCTTTTAAAACGGTTAAGCGGTTTATTTATAGCCCTTTTAATCTTAGTGCTTTCCGCACTCTTTTTCACCAACGACTTCGGGTTGGTCGATTTGCGGAAGACTTCGGTCATTATCGGCGTGGGGATTGATTTCGAGGGGGAGGACGAGATGGTATTGACGGCTCAACTCGCCGTACCCATGCCTGCCGAAAACGGCGAAAACACTCAATTTACCTGCGTGACGGGTAGGGGTAAATCGGTTGCAGAGGCGTTAAACGACGTCAACGTCAAGACGGGTTTTTACCCTAAGCTGGTGTTTTGCAAGCTTATACTTGTCGGCGAAAGCTGTTTTGATAAGGATATAAACTCACAACTGAACTACTTTTTCTCCAATGAATACTCGGGCTTAACCCCCAAGATAGCGGCGTGCAAGGGCAGGGCGGAGGAGCTGTTTTCGCTGCAGCTGCCCTACGGCGATTCGGTAACCGACTCGGTGGACAGGCTGCTTTCGGACGAGGCGCAGAAATCTGCCAACGTTTCCACCGTTAATCTGAACGACTTTGGACAAGGGTACTATTCCAAAAGCCGTGCTTCTTTTATGCCCTATATCGAGATGAGCGGCGGCGCAGGCGGTCAAGGCGAGGCTGAAGGTCAGGGCGGTAGCGGACAGGGCGGCTCCTCGCAGGATAAAAGCCAATCTCAAGGGGTAAAGAGCGGAGAAAGCGTCGAGTTCTTCTGCGGCAAAACCGCCGTGTTTACGGACGGCATTCTTGCAGGCATATTGAGCGAGGAGCAGGCGTTCGCTTTCAACCTTTTAAACGGCGATATACGCCGCACCTACGTAGCCTGCGGCGAGGGTCAAAAGACTGTGACAATCAGCGTACGGGACTGTAAGGGCGGAATATCCTTGAAGGTGGAAAAGGGCGTACCCGTGTTAAAGCTCTCGTTTTCAGCGGCGGCAAAGGTGCAGGACGATAAGACCAAGAGGGATAAACAGAGGGGCGAGGAGGAGACTTCCAAAGAGGTTCTGCGCCTCGGCGAAGATACTATAAAGGGATTTATGGAGGGCTTATATGCATATACCCGTGATATTCACTGCGATGTGTTGGGTGCGAAAGATTTGCTTTATAAAAAACAGAACAAATACTACCAAACGTTAAATGAAAATCTTACAAAGACTTTAACCGTCGTCTATGAGGTCAAGCTGCGTTCGGCAGGGTAAATGGCGTTAGTTAGGGCATAGTACGGGGTGAACGGCAAAGCGGGCGCAACCCGTACGAGTTGCGCCCGCCGCCTTTTACGGTAAAAGCTCAGGTGTTAAGGTGTGCAAGTGTTTCAATAATCAACTTTGCAAGCAGCTTAACGTCGTTTTCCGTTACGCCTTCGCTCTGGTTTGCGGTAAGTATTTCCGCCGTCTTTTTCGCACCGTCGCCTAAAACGTCCTTGCCTATTGCCTCGGCAATAAGCTTTGCCACGTTTTCCACGCTGTCAGAGGGTACGTACCCTGCAATCAGCGTTGCAATGACGCCCTCGGTTGCGGAAACCTGTGTCTTATTCTGCAGAAATTGTTCATAGCAGACGTAAGTAAGCGTGGAAAGCGTACCTACCGAAAAGCCGTATTCCAAAACGGTGATATAGTTTTCGATAAGATATTCAAGGCTTAAATGCCTGACCGCCGCATACGCCGCATAAAAAAGAGTGCCGAAGATAAAGGGCAGAAAGGTGAACACCTTTTTATTGCACCTTTTAAGCAAGGTCTTTTTTACAATCTGCACGATAAGCGAGGTTAATGCCGCAAGCACGATAACGTCAAACCCGTAAAAGGCAAACGCGTCTATAATTTGAAAAATGCTCATTGTTCTTCCTCCTTTTTTAAAGGCAAGTGCTTTTACAAAGCAGCATCTTTGTCCCGACGCAAAAACAACCTGCTTTCAAATTAATCGCTGTCTGCGCGTGAGTTCCTTCCGACCGCCCCTCCCGTAGCGGTTACGCCTTAATATAAATCGGTTACGGGGGAATAAAACGTAAAGGCAAAAAATAAAAATAAAATTAAACCGTTACTTTTTCACTTGCGAAAACGCAGGGGTGTGTGTTAAAATTTTTGCTATGAGAATGCATAGAAAACCCCATTTGGAAAGAAGATTGGACAGCTGTTCGGATATCCTGTTCTTACCCGAGATTACGGATAAGAATATGAAAAAATCCGTAGAGCAGAAGGAGTATTTAAACTTTGCGGAAATTTTCGGAAATCAAAACCGCGTCGAGCTGGAGATAGGTTGCGGTTTCGGCACGTTTATCTGCGAGCTGGCAAAAAGAAATCCTTCAGTCAATTATATTGCGGTGGAAAAGATTTCCAACGTCGTCGTATCCGCTGCCGAAAGGGCGAAAAAGGAGGGGATTAAGAATATTTATTTCCTCAACTGCCCTGCGGAGGTGCTGCCTAAATACATACCCGACGGCGCGGTGGGAAAGATATATTTAAACTTCTCCACGCCGCTGCCCAAGCTGGGCTATGCAAAACAGCGTTTAACCCACCCCCGTTTTTTGGAGAAGTATAAGCTTTTGCTTGAAAAGGGAGGGGTGATTGCGCAAAAGACGGACGACAGGGATTTTTACCTCTTTTCGCTTGAGAGCTACTCACAGTGCGGCTTTGAAATTTTGGAGAGCTGCGAGGACTTAACCTCGCTTGCCGACCCCGAAAATATCGTCACCGAATACGAGCAGAAGTTTATTTCCTGCGGTAAAAATATATATAGGATAATAGCTAAATACTGAAATGGAACCCGTATATATCGTACTTATCTGCATAGGGGCTGTGCTTTTGGCAGTTGCCCTCGCACTGTTTATCTATCTTTCCAACAACCTCTTGCAGGTTTCAAATTATCCGGTTGAAAGCCCTAAGATTGAGGTCGGGGTTAAAATTGTTCAGCTCTCCGACCTGCACGGCAAGAGGTTTGGCAAGGGTAACGGAAAACTGCTTGCTAAAGTTAAAGAGCAGTCGCCCGATATTATCGTCATTACGGGTGATATAATTCATAAGTACAGGGATAGGGATATAGCGGTCGCGCTGGAACTTGTTGAAGAGCTTGAAAAGATTGCTCCCGTCTACTACGTAAGCGGCAACCACGAAATGCGCAATAAACGGTACCGTGTGCTTAAAGAGAGGCTCGCACTCGCCGGAGCCAAGGTCCTCGAAAACCAAGCGGAGAGCGTGAACGGAATTACGCTGTGCGGCGTCAACTGTGCCGATATAAAGGGCGGAAAGTTCTTTCATATCCTGGGCGAAAGGGGCGAGGACGAAAGCTTCAAGCTGCTGCTTGCGCACCTTCCGCAGTATATTCAAAAATACGCCTTGGCGGGCTTCGACTGCGTCTTGTGCGGTCATGCGCACGGCGGTCAGTGGCGCGTACCGTTTACAAATATAGGTTTATTTGCCCCGGGGCAGGGAGTTTTTCCTAAATACAATTCAGGCGAATATACATGCGGAGATACTAAGGAAATCGTCAGCAGAGGGTTGGGTAATTCACAGTTTCCCGTACGTCTTTTTAACCGCCCCGAAATAGTAGTCGTAGAATTGAAAAATAAAAAGTAAAATTTAAGTTAGGTCAAGAATATTGCTTAACGAAAGCGAAAAATGGATATTAAACGTAAACGAAAAGCACACCGCAAAACGCAGTGTGCTTTAATTGTTTTTTTGTGAAATTATTTAATTAACAACGCCATAATCGCCTTGATTGCGTGGAGCTTGTTTTCTGCCTGGTCGTAGACTATGCTCTGCTTTCCGTCGATTACGTCGGCGGTGACTTCCACTCCGCGCCTTGCAGGCAGGGGGTGCATAAACAACGCAGTGCCGCTCGCCTGCGCCATAAGTCGGTTGTTGACCTTGTAGGGAGCCATAATCTCCGCCTCTTCGGGGTCGGTCGCGCTGTGATAGCTGTAGCTGTTGGTGTAGATAATGTCGGCATTCTTTGCGGCGAGCATGGGGTCGTCGGTTACTTCGATTGTGCCGTACTGTTCAGCACTGTTGAGGTGTTCGGGCTTTAAAGGGTAGGCAGAGGGGTTGGCTATTGCAACCTGCATGCCGCACTTGACCGCACCCATAATGAGAGAGGCTTCGACGTTGCACCCCTTACCGATATAGGCAAGCTTCAAGCCCTCAAGCTTCTTTTTCTTCTCCCAGATGGTGTACAAATCGCCCACTGCCTGCAGGGGAACGAAGTCGTCGTTTGAAGAGTTTAATATGGTTATGGGTACGAGCTTTTCAAACCTCTCTAAGTCATTTTGCGGAATACCCCTTGTGACGAGCGCGCCGATGTCGTAGCGGTAGAGCACGTTAAACAAATCGTCTATGTTCTCGCCGAGGCGCAAATCGTTTTCGTTATAGGGCAAATCTATGCTGTCGCCGCCGAGTTGCTTTATGCCTATCTGGAGTGCGGAACGGGTTCGGAGCGAGATATCGCCGAACAAAAGCGCGACGGTGACGCCCTGCAAGATATTGGTGTTTTCGTGTGCGGCAAGCTTTGCCTTCATCTGCCTGGTGGCATATAAAATTTCGAACAATTCCTCGGTGGAATAGTCCGCAAGCTTGGTCATATGCTTTTTATTCAGAGAATAGTGTGGGGTGTATCTGTTAATATCCATAGATCTCCTTACGCCCTGTAAACCCTTGTAAACGGTAATTTACACGGCTATAACCGTTTTTATTTTATCATAAGAGCTTATTTAAATCAAGCTTTTGGCATAGAATATATGCAGCCGCAGTAGTTTTGGCGGTAGAGCGAATGCTGCTCGGAGAGCTTAATGCTCCGCAAATACCCGTTCCTCTTCTTAAAGTCGGAGGGCAGCCATTTAACCGAATATTTTTCCGCAAGGGCATAGCCGATAGCGTTAATCAGCTGTTCGTCCTTTAACGGGCTTATAGTCAAGGTGGTTGTGAAGTAGTCAAACTTCCTTTTCTTCGCCTCTTCGGCGGTGCGCTCCAAACGGAGTGTAAAACACTTTTCGCAGCGTTCCCCGCCCTCTTGGCAGAGTTCTAACCCTTTAACCGCACCGTAAAAGCTGCGGGTGTCGTGTTCGCAGTCTATGCTCTCCGCCCAGCCAGTTTCCTCAATAAAGCGGATAAGCTCCCCCTTGCGTTTCAAATATTCCTCGTCCTCTATATTGGGATTATAGAAGAACACCGTTACGGAAAAATTATCCTTTAACTTTTCTAAACAGGCAGACGAGCATGGGGCGCAGCAGGCGTGAAGAAGCAGCTTGGGCTTTTGACCGCAAAAGCTCTCTATTATTTTTTGTTGCTCTTTATCGTAGTTGGTTTTATTCATATTTGTCTACTTTAATTATAGCAAATCTGTTTTTCAAATGCAATACTTTGCTTTAATTTATATGTTTACAGACGATCGGTAATCAGCAGGAGAGTGAATTTTTTAAAAAAATTTAAAAATCAAGGCAATTGAGGTTGTTAAATTACCCCCTTCCGTGTTAAAATAAATTAGTATTTATATTCAAACAGTTTACTGGGGGTTAATTATGGCTAATTTACAGCTTAATTCGGTAAGTAAAATATATCCTTCCGGTGCTCTTGCACTCTACAAGGCAAACTTCTCCTTATCCGACAGCGAGTTTATCGCCGTCGTCGGCAGCGAGAAGAGCGGCAAATCTACTCTTTTAAGGTTGATTGCAGGGCTTGAGGACGTTACGGACGGGCAGATAATAGTCGGGGGTAAGGACGTAACCGGCGTCGACTCCAAGGAGAGGGATATCGCAATGATATTCCAGGGCAACACCCTGTACCCCTCGCTCAACGTCTTTGAAAATATGGCGTACGGTCTTAGGTTAAGGAAGGCTTCACAGTCGGTTGTCGAGCAGAGGGTTAAGGCTGCAGCCGAAATACTCGGTCTTACAGACATTTTATACCGTAAACCTAAGATGCTCAACGCTGCGCAAAAGCAGCTTGTCGCTTTCGGAAGGGCGATAGTTAGGGAGCCTAAGCTCTATCTTTTAGACGACCCCATCTCCGGACTTTCCCCCGAGATAAGGGCACAGCTCCGCTCCGTACTCATCAATTTGCAGATGCGTATGAAGGGCACCTTCGTCTACGCAACCAAGAACGTAAACGAGGCTATAACCATGGCAACGCGTATCGTCGTTTTAAGGGACGGATTTGTTCAGCAGATAGACACGCCTGCAAATTTATACGACTATCCAGCAAACGCATTCGTAGCGTTTACCATAGGTTCGCCCACGGTTAACTTTGTAAACAACGCCGTTGTAGTTAAGGACGGCGAGGGCTATGCAGTAGAGGCAGACGGCATCCGCTTTGCACTCCCTGCAAATATCGTTGAAAGATTTACCGCAATCGCAGAGTATGCCGAAAGCGGCAAAAAGGTCATTTTAGGTATTCGCCCCGAAGACGCCTATGTTGGCGAAGGCGGTTTTATCGAAGCAAAGGTAACCGCCGCGCAGGAGATATGCGGCACGGGTTACGCAGACTGCGACGCAGGCAAACTCTCCTTTGTCGTTAAGGCTGACGGGGTTAAAAAGGAAGATAACGTTTCAATCGGTATGGATTTAACCCACGCATATCTCTTCGACGCCGACACCCGTTTAACGCTGCTTGCAAGGGATAACGGATACGTCAAGACCGACTATCCCGACGCAGACGTCGTTCCCCTCGCTTACGCGGAAGAGGAAGAGATAAAAAACAAGCTTAAGTTAAAGCCTGCAGATAAAAAGAAAAAGAGATAAGTAGCGGTGCCGGTTTGGAAATTGTTTTAGACGCTTTAAAGGATACTGCCTTAGTATTTCCTTTTATATTGCTTATCTACATTTTAATAGAATTTTTAGAGAGCGGTACAACGGCTGAAAAGACTAGAAAGACGCTCCAGGGTCCCTTAGCTCCCCTGTTCGGCAGTGCGACGGGTATTATTCCGCAGTGCGGTTTTTCCGTAATGGCGGCAAAGCTGTACGATTCGGGGCTGATCCGCACGGGCACCATAATGGCGGTGTTTATCGCAACCAGCGACGAGGCGTTAATTATTCTGCTTGCGAACAGCACGCAAAGCGTAGCTTCGGCGCAGGCTATATTACCGCTTATCGCCGTAAAGCTTATACTTGCCACGGCGGTGGGTTATCTTGTAAACGCCATTGTTAAAGACAAGCTCAACGAGGCTCAACCGTTGTACTCCGACGAGGCTAAAGCGCACGCCTACAGCTGCGGACACGACCACGAGGGGCATTCCGCGGTGGAGCTGTACTTCGTACACCCCCTGCTGCATTCGCTCAAGGTTACGGCGTATATATTAATAGTTAACCTCGTTTTCGGCGTTATAATCTCCTCTATCGGCGAGGAGGCTATAGCGGGTTGGCTTACGGGCGGTACGTACTACCAGCCCTTTATCACTGCGGCGGTGGGGCTTATTCCAAACTGTGCTTCCTCTGCGGTATTAACCGAAACCTTCGTTAACGGCGGAATATCCTTTGGCAGCTGCGTTGCAGGCTTATGTACCAATGCAGGGCTGGGTATGGTGGTACTGCTCAAAAACACCAAGAAGATTAAGCGCAACCTCATTTTAATGTTTTCAATCTACGCCATAGCCGCTCTTGCAGGTATATTAATCAACGTGTTGCAGATCGCGCTGGGGCTGTAAAATTAAGTAATAATTTGTGTAAAAGCCGTGTGGAAATGAGTTGACAATTTATCACTGCTTTTGATATAATTTCTAAGCATTCTTTGAAAAGGGGAGGTGAATATAATGTCCACTATAAAGGTTGGTGAAAACGAGTCTGTTGAAAGCGCACTCAGAAGGTTTAAGAGAAAGTGCTCTCGTGACGGTATCATCGGTGACCTTCGCAAGAAAGAGTTTTACGAATCCCCTTCCGTGAAGAGACGTAAGAAGAGCGAAGCGGCAAGAAAGAGAAGCAAGAACTAAAAAGCTTTAAGTCCTACTAAAGACAACTTTGGTAGGGCTTTTTCTTTGCAAAAAGTAGAATTTAGTCGAATTTTGCAGATTGAAGTCGCCTGCCGAAACGTGGGTTAAAAGTAAGATAAGAGGTTGGTTATGAACGATTTGAAGGTTTTGGCAAGGAAGGCTAAGCAAAGGCTTGCAAGCGGATTTTGGCAGCAGTGCAAGCAGGACGTGGATTTAAAAACTAAGGAAGCGGAGCAAAGCGGACTTAACGCGGGCAAGGTTAAATGCCACCTGTACGGCAAAGTCAAGGATACGATACGCGGACAAAAGGAGGACGAGTTCTATTTAAAGGTCAAAAAGCTGTTGGACGAGTACGGCGAGGTGTCCGACGCGATTGGCAGGCTGACGGACAAGGAGTACTTCGATACCCTCTCCTATTCCGAAAAACAGCGTTATACAATGGAGCTTTCGACCAGGTATTTAGAGGCGTTGGAGAAGTATAGAAAAGAAAAGGAAGTAACCGTCCGTTAATTATTAAACTACGGCTTTTTCCTTGATTAAAGAAAGGTTTTATTATATAATAATAGCCGTAACTGCCGGTTACGGCTAAGGATAAAAAATACACGGAAGATTAGCAATGTCTGATATTTTGGAAAAACTCAACGAAGAACAAATTCAGCCCGTAACCTGTACCGAAGGACAGGTGCTGGTGCTTGCAGGTGCAGGAAGCGGAAAGACGAGGGTTTTAACCTCCCGTATTGCCTATATATTGGAAAAGCGTTTAAGCTACCCCTCCGGTATACTTGCCATAACCTTTACCAACAAGGCGGCTAACGAGATGAGAGAGAGGGTTGAAAGAGAGATAGGCGATATAAGCGATATGTGGATATGCACCATACACTCAATGTGTGTGCGCATACTGCGCCGTTTCGGTTCGGCTATCGGCATACAGTCCAACTTCTCCATCTACACCGAAAGCGAAAGGGCTAACGTTATCAAAAAGGCGGTCAAGGAATTAGGGGTAGACGAAAAGCAGTTAAAAAATATTAAGTTCCACATTTCCAATGCGAAGACGTTAGGACTTGCCCCCGACCAGTACGCCGTACTGTATAAAGACGAGAAGGGAATTAAGACCGTCGTCGAGGTGTACGAGAGGTATGAGGAGTATTTAAAGAGCTGTAACGCCTTGGACTTTGACGATTTGCTGATTATGACCTTGCGTTTGCTCCGCGCCGATAAGGAGGCAAAAGCGTACCTTTCGGACAAGTTTAAATACATTTTAGTTGACGAGTTTCAGGACACCAACGCCGTGCAGTACAATATAATTAAACTGCTTGCCGAAGGGCACGGCAACCTGTTTGTAGTGGGTGACGACGACCAGTCCATCTACGGTTGGAGGGGTGCCGTAATCGAAAATATTTTAAAGTTCGATAAGGACTATCCTGCGGCGAAGGTGTTTAAGCTTCAAAGAAATTACCGCTCCACCAAGTCGATTTTATCGCTTGCCAACGCCGTAATCGCCAAGAACGGCAACAGGCACAAAAAGACGCTCTGGACGGAGGCGGAAGAGGGCGTAAAGCCCGAATATATCCAGGCTGAAGAGGAAAAAGACGAAGCTCTTTTCGCCGCAAAAACCATAAACGCCGAGGTATATGCAGGGGGCAAGTACTCCGACTATGCAGTTTTAATGCGCATAAACGCCTTAACCCGTTCGTACGAATCGGAGTTTGCAAAGTACGGCATACCCTACAAGGTGTTCGGCGGTTTCAAGTTCTTCGAGCGTAAGGAAATAAAGGATATTTTAGCGTATTTGCGTTTAATCTCCAACCCCTTCGACGACGAGGCGTTTACCCGAATTATCAACGTGCCCAAAAGGGGCATAGGCGCGAGAACGTTAGAGATTATGGAGGAATATGCCAAGGGCAATTCTCTTTCGCTCTACGACGCCTGTATAGATATCGAAGATTTACCCTTAGCCGCGTCTGCAAAGGCAAAGGTTGCGCAATTTAGCGAACTGTTGAAAAAATTCGTACTCTGCTCCCAGTCGGAGAGCCTGACAACGCTTGTCCGCACGGTTATCGAGCAGGCGGATTTAAAGTCTGCCTACGACGATAAATCCGACGAGGGCGACGTCAAGCTCGCCAACCTTGACGAGTTTATCGCCGCCGTGGACGACTTTGCAAAATTAAACCCAGAGGCTACGGTTGACGAATATTTAAATCAGGTCAGCCTCGCCTCCGACCTGGACGAGATGAACGACGGAAACTACGTTACCCTTGCAACCATACATTCCGTCAAGGGGTTGGAGTTTGAAAAGGTGTTCTTGGTGGGGTTAGAGGACGGTATTCTGCCCACCTCACGGGCGAGCGACGACCCCGCCGCGCTGGAGGAGGAGAGAAGATTAGTCTACGTAGCGGTAACACGAGCTAAAAAGCGAATTTGGCTCACCCGTTCAAAAAGCCGTTACCTTTACGGCAACAGGGAGGCAACCCGTCCTTCGCGTTTTCTAAAGGATATGTACGGGGCAATCTCCTCTGCGGAGGGGGAAATGCCTTCAAGGCGTACCTCATCCTACGGCGGTTACGGCTCCTCTTCTTACGGCAGCAGTTACGGCAAATCCTCCTACGGCGGTTACGGCTCAAGCGGCGATTACGGCGGTTCTCGCTACGGTTCTAAAAGCGATAGGTATTCAGGGTACGGTCAGGACGGTTACGAGGGCGATTTCTGGGATACGCCGTCAAGGGACTATTCATCCGACAGCGGTTACTACCCCGATACCCCTTCCTACAGCGTACCTGCAAAGAGCAGTCCTGCAAAACATTTTTCGCCTGCCTCAACCTTTGGCGGCGGGGTAAAACGCCCCGTTGCCTCAGTGGGTAAATACACGGTGGGTTGCAAGGTTCGCCACCCTAAATTCGGGGTGGGCACGGTTGTCGCAGTTAAAAACGGCGGTGCAGTCGTCAACGTTGAATTTGAAAATCAAGGAGTTAAGGAGCTTTCTGCCGCAATAGCTCCTCTGGAAATATTATGAGCAGGGAAAGAGTACGCTATCTTATTGACACGCTAAACAAATGGGCGTATGAATACTACGTTTTGGACAACCCTTCCGTATCCGACAGGGAGTACGATAAACTTTACGACGAACTTAAGGAAATCGAGGAAGAGACGGGCGAGGTTGAGTTTGACAGCCCTACGCGGCGAGTGGGCGGCGAACCCATAAAGGGTTTTGAAAAGCATACCCATATTCACAGGCTTTACAGCTTGGATAAGGCAGTAACGTACGAAAGGCTTTCTGCGTTTATCACGAGGATTAAAAAGCTTGTGCCCGACCCTGCCTTTACGGTTGAGTACAAGTTCGACGGGCTGACGATGTGTTTAACCTATGAAAACGGTAAGTTTGTAAGGGCAACGACGAGGGGCAACGGCGTAGAGGGTGAGGACGTTACGGCACAGTGCTTAACCATCAAAAGCTTCCCCTTGAACATAGAATATAAGGGCACGGTTGAGGTGCAGGGCGAGGCGGTCATTCGCCTTTCGGTGCTGGATAAGTACAACCGGACTGCAAAAGAACAGCTTAAAAACGCACGCAACGCGGTGGCAGGTGCGATAAGAAATCTCGACCCCAAGGTAACCGCAGAGCGTAAGCCGGAAATTTTATTTTACAACGTCAACTATATGTCGGAGGGCTCGCTTGCAACCCAGCAGGAACACTTTGAATTTTTAAAGCAAAACGGGTTTAAGGTCTATCCCTTTTTGAGGGTTTGTTCAACCGAAGAGGAGGTTATCTCCGCAATAGAGGAGATTGAAGTCGAAAGAAAGAAGATAGACGTCTTAACCGACGGTGCCGTTATCAAGCTTAACGACAGTACCGTAAGAGAGGCTATAGGCTACACCGATAAATTCCCCCGTTGGGCAATCGCCTACAAGTTTGAAGCGGAGGAAGCCGAAACGGTGGTTAAAGCCGTTCGCTGGCAGGTGGGCAGGACGGGTAAATTAACCCCACTTGCAGAAGTTGAACCCGTCGATTTAGGCGGTGCAACCGTTCGTAAAGCCACGTTAAACAACTTAGGCGACATAAAGAAGAAGGGTGTTAAAGTCAATTCCCGTGTGCTTATCAGGCGTTCGAACGAGGTTATCCCCGAGATACTCGGGTGCGTAGAGCACACCGAGGGCAGTGAAGACGTTAAAAAACCCGACGTCTGCCCCTTCTGCGGCGGTGAGATTGCCGAGGTAGGTGCAAACCTGTTCTGCGTAAATAAGCAGTGCAAACCCAGGGTTATTGCTACCTTTGCGCACTTTGCAAGCAAGGGTGCTATGAATATCGAGGGCTTTTCGGAGATGACGGCTTCTCAGCTGATCGACGTGTTAAACCTTAAAACGCCTTCGCAGCTCTATTCGCTTACCGCCGAGGATATAGCGAGGTTAGAGGGGTTCAAGGATAAAAAAATTGCAAATCTTTTATCCGCGATAGAGGCAAGCAGGCAGGTGGAGCTGGACAGCTTTATCTTCGCCTTAGGTATAGACGGCGTGGGCAAGGTTGCGGCTAAAGCTCTTGCTTCAAGGTTTAAAAGCATTGAGGCTTTAAGGCAAGCTACCGCCGAAGAGTTGATCGCGCTCGACGACGTGGGCGAGATTACCGCGAACGCCATAGTCGGCTGGTTCAAGGACGAGGACAACGCAAAAGAGCTGGATAATCTTTTAAAAGAGGTGAATATTTCCGTAAAGGAAAAGGGCGTTGCCTCTGGGATATTCGCAGGGCAATTCGTGGTTTTGACGGGTACGCTCTCCTCGTTCAAGCGCAGCGAGGCGCAAAAGATTATAGAGGACAACGGCGGCGAGTGCCAAAGCTCGGTAACTTCTAAGACGACTTTGGTTGTGGCAGGCGAGGCGGCAGGCTCCAAGCTCGCCAAAGCGCAAAAGCTGGGTATCAAGGTTATCGATGAAGAGCAGTTTATTCAGCTTATCAATCAATAAGAGTAATAATAGCACAGCGTCCCGAAAGCCATTCGGCTTTCGGGACGCTGTATTTAAAATAATTACTTTTTCTTTTTAAAAATAGAGTATTTAATAATTTTTAGGTGTTCGCCAATTTCTTTCTTTTGCTGTTCCGCATTATCTGCACTATGTTGTTTGATTTTAGCTTTATTTTCGGCTTTTTTACGTTTTTTTTCTTTTTTAGCTTCCTCATTGTACTGTGCCGTTAATTCGTCTATGTACTGTTCCGTTGCGCTTACGGCGGCTTCTTCCTTAGCTTTCCCTTCCAACTTATTGGCAATCGCCTCAAGCGGTGCGTCGATTAACTCAAATACGTTTCCTTTCGCTTCTTTAATTTTATTGAGCTTTTCTATTGAAGAAAATATAAGTGCAAAATCCATTTTCAAAGACGTTGTGAAGAGTTCTATGTACCTTTCAATAAATATTCTTACAAGCTCAATAATGATTTGGATAACTAAAGATGCTGCGGAAACTATAAGCAAAATTTTGTTAAAGTCCGTAGCTCCAAATTGTATCATCTGATAAATACTTACTACAAGCGATGTGGTGTTAACCACGTATCTGAAAATTCTTACAAGCCTTGTAAAGAGGCTTATTTTTACGTCTTTTTCTTTTTTATATGTTGCCAAATAGGTGACAAAGTTGATTATTGCCGTAGCCGCCAAAAGCGAGTAGATAACTAAATAAACGGTTTTATCAATGTTAATATAAATTGAATACCCATAAAAGAGAAAGAATATACAGTTAACTATTATCGTTGCTACGAATAATATCGTGTTGATATCCGATTTAAGTTTTTTTGCAACTGCAAAGGTTCTGCTACAAAATGCCATAATTGTTCTCCTTCGGATTGAAGATTATTTACTTAACGTACTGTTTCAAATCGTCGATTTTGTCGCACTGTTCCCAAGGGAGTTCGGGTTTGCCGAAATGACCGTATGCAGCCGTCTGCGAGTAGATGGGGTTGCGTAAACCTAACCGCCTGATAATAGCGTAGGGGCGGAGGTCGAACTCTTTAACAACGATATCCGCTATCTCGCTGTCGGGTAAAACGCCCGTGCCGAAAGTGTTGACGAATACCGATACGGGACGGGATACGCCGATTGCATATGCAACCTGCAATTCAACCTTGTCGCAAAGCCCTGCCGCAACCAAGTTTTTGCATACGTACCTCGCCATGTATGCCGCCGAACGGTCGACCTTGGTGGGGTCCTTGCCGGAGAAAGCTCCGCCGCCGTGGGCGCACGCACCGCCGTAGGTGTCGACGATAATCTTTCTGCCCGTCAAACCGCTATCGCCCTCGGGACCGCCTATTAAAAACCTGCCCGTAGGGTTGACGAAAATCTTTGTATCCTTATCTATAAGGTTACGGGGAACGGTCTTGTTTATAATCTTTTCAATGACGTCCTTGCGCAATATGTCGGGGGTAACGCTCTGGTCGTGCTGGGTTGAAACGACAACCGTTTCAATGCGTTTAGGAGTGTCTCCGTCGTATTCTACAGTTACCTGCGTCTTGCCGTCGGGGCGCAGATAATTTAACGTACCGCTCTTTCTTGCGTCGGTCAATGCCCTTGCGAGCTTGTGTGAGAGCATAAGAGGAAGGGGCATAAGCTCCTCGGTTTCGGTGCAGGCATAGCCGAACATCATTCCCTGGTCGCCTGCGCCAAGCTCGTCTTCTCTATCCGTTGCACCCTCCTTATTCTCGAGCGAACGGTTAACGCCCATAGCGATATCGGGGCTCTGACCGTGAACGGACACGGTTATCTTGCACTTATCGTAAGAAAAGGTGCCGAAGGTGTAGCCAATTCGTTTAATGGTCTCCCTTGCAATCTTTTCGTAATCGACGGTGGCGTCTGCGGTTACCTCGCCCATAATAAGCAGGTTATCGTAGGCGGCACAGCACTCTATTGCGCAGCGAGCATAGGGGTCCTGGGCAATAATTGCGTCAACGCAGGCGTCGGAAATTGCGTCGCAGAGCTTGTCGGGGTGTCCTTCGGTTACGCTTTCACTTGTAAAAAACTTCTTCATCTTTATATATCCTTTTATATTTATTGCAAAAAAATACCCGTTCATTTGCCGAACGGGTTACAGTGTTAAATATAATACCCATCGGCACGGTCTTAGCACCTTGCATAGCAGGTTGCTGTGTGGTCACAGAGCCGTTCTCTCGCACACTCTCTATAGGTTACCTCTTAATTATATTAGACAAAAATAATAATGTCAATTAAATTGATATGTTTACATTCCTGATTTTTTATGTTACAATAAATTTATGGAATGTAAGCTCTGCCCGATTTCCTGCGGCGTCGACCGAGAAAAATCATTCGGCTCCTGCGGGGTTATGGGAATTAAAATAGCAAAATATTATCTTCACCCGTTTGAAGAACCCGTAATATCCTTTTCTAAAGGCAGCGGCTGCGTGTTTTTCTGCGGCTGCTCGCTGCGCTGTGCGTTCTGCCAGAACTATGAGCTTTCGAGAAATACGCGGGGCAAGGAGATTAGCGTAAAAGAGCTTTCCGAAATCTTCCGAGAGCTTGAAGAGGAGGGTGCGGACAATATTAATTTAGTCACGCCCACCCACTACGTGGATAAAATCGCGGAGGCGTTTGCCCTCTACAGACCCCAAATCCCCGTCGTGTACAACACCCACGGCTATGAAAGGATAGAGACAATCGAGCTTGCGGAGAGCTTTACCGATATATTTCTACCCGATTTAAAGTTTATCGACCCCTTTTTGGCAAAGCGGTACACGGGCAGGGGCAATTATGCGGAGTACGCCCTGCCTGCAATAAGAAAAATGGCGGAAAAGCCGCTCAGGCTTGACGAAAGCGGAAAGATGCTTTCGGGGTGTATAGTAAGGCACTTAATACTCCCCCTCGCCGCATACGACAGCGTTAAAGTCGTGGAATTCATCTCAACTCTGCCCGACAGCGTCTACTTCAGCTTGATGAGCCAATATACCCCGTTCGGCGAGGCGTTGGAGGAAAATACAAAATTTCCCGAACTCAAAAGAAGGATAACCGACAGGGAGTACAAAACCGTGCTCTCAGCGGTGAAGGCGGCAAATTTAAAAAACGTCTTCCTGCAGGACAGGGCGAGTGCCCAAACCGACTTTATCCCCAGATGGGATTATTAATCAATTTATATGCATTAGTAGGCACATATGCCTTAACCAATTAAAAAACTATGTTATTTACTTTTTCTTCCGTAAACTTTTCCTACGGCGACAACTTAATATTAGGTGACGTTAATTTTGCCGTAAACGAGGGTGAAAGGGTAGGACTTGTAGGCGAAAACGGTGCAGGTAAGACCACGCTTATAAAACTTATGCTCGGCGAGCTTTTACCCGAGAGAGGAGAGGTTATAAAAAAGAACGGTCTTAAAATCGGTTACCTTGCTCAGAACGGGGGATATGAGAGCGGTAACACCGTCTACGGCGAGATGAGAGAGGTGTTCAAGGAGGACTATGCCGCAGTCGAAAGGCTTTCAGAGCTGTCAGCAAGGCTCGCCAACGAGGAGTACGGCGGTAGGGAATATGTCGCACTCTCCGCTAAAATAGAGGCGTTGAATAAGTACCTTTCCAGCAGGGATTGCTTTAACGTAGACGTTAAAATCAAGACCGTTTTAAACGGTATGGGGTTTGAAAACTTTTACGACAGGCGCATTGACGGAATGTCAGGCGGTGAAAAGACGAGATTAAAGCTTGCAAGACTTTTATTGGAAAGCCCCGACCTGTTGGTTTTGGACGAGCCCACCAACCATTTAGATATTAACACCCTTTATTGGCTGGAGGACTATCTCTCCACCTTTAAGGGCGCGGTATTCGTCGTATCTCACGACAGGTATTTTTTGGATAGGCTGATTAAAATAACGCTTGAAATAGAGAATAAAAAGCTCTTTTCCTACAAGGGCAACTACTCCAAATACAAGATATTAAAGGCTGAAAAGTACGACAGGGAATTAAAGGAGTACGAACGCCAACAGGAAGAGATTAAAAAACTACAGACCTACGTTGACAAAAATATTGTTAGGGCAACGACCGCAAAGAGTGCGCAGTCCAGGGTCAAACAGCTGGAGCGTATGGAAGTTTTAGAAAAACCCTTTCTTCCGCCCAAACCGCCGAAGTTTAGCTTTACCTTTGAAAGGAACACCGCCGAAGAGGTGCTTACCGTTAAGGATTTAAACCTCTACGCCGGCGATAAACAGCTGATATGCGGGGGTCAACTGACCATTCGCCGCGGGCAGAAGGTGGCGATTTTAGGCGAAAACGGCGCAGGTAAGTCCACCTTTTTAAGGGCGATCTGCGGCGGTAACCCTGCAATAAATCTAGGGCGTTTCGTTCAGCTTGCCTACTACGATCAGGAGATGGCAAACCTTAACCCCGACAACACCGTTTTGCAGGAGTTGTGGGAAAGGCACGTCGGCTATTCTCAAACCGAGGTCAGGGCGGCTCTTGCGCGCTGCGGGCTGTACCCCGAGGATATGGATAAAAAGGTTGCCTCTCTTTCGGGCGGAGAGAGGGCAAAGCTCGCGCTCTGCGTGTTTGAAAATGCAAGGGGTAACGTATTGCTTCTGGACGAGCCTACCAACCACCTTGATTTGCCTGCAAGGGAGAGCCTGGAAGAGGCGTTAAAAGCCTTCGAGGGTACGGTTATCTTCGTATCGCACGACAGGTACTTTATCTCCGCAATCGCGCAGTACGTCGTGGAGCTTGAAGATAAAAAGCTCAACTTTTACGAAGGCGGCTACGAGGGCTATAAAAAGGAAAAAGAGAGGCTGGCTTCCCTCGCTTTGAAGGCGGAGGAAGAGGTAAGGCAGAAGGCATATGAAGAGGAGAGGGAGAGAAGCTACCGATCCAAAAAGGACAGGGCGCAGGAGGCAAAGCTCAAGGCAGAGATAAAGGCGATTGAAGCGGAGATATCCGCAAACGAACAGCTTGAAAGGGAGCTTTCCGCCAGCCTTGCCGACCCTGACACTGCGGCAGATTACGAGAGATTAGCCCCCGTTCTGGAGAGGCTTAACAAGGTGCAGAAAAGACTTGAAGAGCTGTACGAAAGGTACGGCGAATTAATAGGATAGGAGGCGTAATATATGGGTATCTTTGATAAATTTAAAAGGAACAAGAAGGACGAAACGGCGGCAGCTGCGGTTGCGGCTGCGGAAGATACCGCGCAGGACGTCGGCGAGGAAGAAGAGTATTTAGAGCCAAAGGCAAAGCCTGCAAAGCCGGATAAGAAGAAAAACATTTTTAATACTATAGGCGACATAACCGAAACGGTAAAGGGGGTTAAATCGTCGTTCGACGAGGTGTACTCGACGTGGATAAAGCCTATAATGGACAACAGGGCGCAAATCAAACGCCGTTGGAACGGGTTGGTTACGGCAATTTCGGTAATATTCTTCCTGCTATACGTCCCCATACTTCTCTTTTCAAAGATTTCAAAGGGGCTTTCGCTCGGGTGGGATATCGCCCTTTACACCTGCATAGGCGTATACGTTGCGGCGGTTGTAGTAATGCTTGTAATAACCGTTGCTTCGGGCAAGAGTACAAGTACTCAGGCGTCAAAACGCTGGCGTAAGGCAAGCAGTGTTATACTGTTTGTGGTGCGCATTGCCTCGTTTGCCTTGAGTATAACCGCTATCGTGGTGTCGGGCAGCGGTGAGAGTACCGCGCTCGATACGGTTTTAATGGTGCTTGCCGTAACCTCGATAATATTTACCTCGCTTTCGCTTATCTTCGGCGGTGCGGTGGGCTTTTTCAAATGGCTTATATCTCCTGCAAAGATAAGGCGTAAGTTCTCCTTCGTGGCGTTTGAGTGGAAACAGTCGCTCGACGACGGTAAGAGGGGGCAGGATAAAAAGTGCAAAAAGGCGTATGTCAAGAACGCCGATAGGGTTGCGGAGTGCCTGGATAACTACCTGCTACCCACGTGGGGTAAAGCGTACATAGACACCGTAGACGCAGATAAAATAGAGGGTGTTTTAAACACTTTACCCGAGGAGGAACGTAATATCTGCGAATGGGCGATCAAGGACCTGTTCGACTATGCGTTAACCTGCAAATACGTTGCAGACAATCCCTGTGAAAGGTTGGAGCTGGAGGGCGATATCGTCAAGGAAAGACCGCCTAAACGGCAGAAGGTAGACGGCGGAAAGGGTAAGGGGCTTTTATCGCTGTTTAAACGCAAGTCAACGCCTGACCAAGCCGAAGATACGCAGGACGCAGCTGACGGCGAGGAAGAATAAAAATTACCGTTCTATACGGTATATGCCGCAGCGAACGGTAAATAACCGATAAATTAAAACGGCTTTCCGCAAGTTAAGCGGAAAGCCGTTTTGCAATTCAGGTTGAATTAAAATTCAATTGTCTTTGCGATATACGCTTCAAGCTCGTCGACAGAAAGCCTGATCTGTTCCATAGTATCCCTGTCACGTATTGTTACCGTGTTGTCTTCAAGCGTGGTGAAGTCAACGGTTATGCATAAAGGGGTACCTATTTCGTCCTGCCTTCTATAGCGTTTGCCGATTGAACCCGTTACGTCGTAGGTTACCGAGAATTTTTTAGCAAGATTTCTGTAGATTTCGTCTGCCTTTTCGGAGAGGTTTTTCTGCAGGGGAAGAATTGCCGCCTTGTAGGGGGCGAGGAAGGGGTGTAATCTTAAAACCGTTCTCACGTCCTTTTTCTCCTCGTCTAAAACCTCCTCGTCGTAGGCGTCGGTGAGGTATGCGAGTACCATTCTCTCAACGCCTAAAGAGGGCTCTATTACGTAGGGAACGTATTTTTCGTTGGTTACGGGGTCGGTATATTCCATACTCTCGCCGCTCTCCGTCTGGTGCTGGGTCAAGTCGTAGTCCGTCCTGTCCGCAATGCCCCAAAGCTCACCCCAGCCGAATGCGAATTTATATTCGAAGTCGGTTGTCGCCTTGGAGTAGAAGCAAAGCTCTTCGGGGGAGTGATCGCGAAGTCTTAAGTTTTCTTCCTTCATACCGAGGGATAAGAGGAAGTTTTTGCAGTATTCCTTCCAATAGCCGAACCATTCCAGGTCGGTGCCGGGTTTGCAGAAGAATTCAAGCTCCATCTGCTCGAACTCCCTGACGCGGAAGATAAAGTTACCGGGGGTTATCTCGTTTCTGAACGACTTACCTATCTGACCGATACCGAAGGGTACCCTCATACGTGAGGAACGCTGAACGTTTTTGAAGTTTACAAAGATACCTTGCGCCGTTTCGGGGCGGAGGTATACGGTGTTAACGCTGTCCTCGGTTACACCCTGATAGGTCTTGAACATAAGGTTAAACTTTCTTATGGGGGTAAAGTCTTTGTTGCCGCATACGGGGCATCTTACGTCGTGTTCTTCGATAAATTTTTCAAGGGCGTCGTTGTCCATTCCCTCAACCTTAGTATCGAGGTTGTGCTTTGCGACGTATGCCTCTACAAGGTTATCCGCACGGTGCCTCGTCTTGCAGGCACGGCAGTCCATCAAGGGGTCGGAAAATCCGCCTAAGTGACCGCTTGCCTTCCATGTACGGGTGTTCATAAGTATTGCGCAGTCAAGCCCCGTGTTTAAGGTGCTCTCCTGAACGAACTTCTTCCACCACGCCTTTTTAACGTTGTTTTTAAGCTCCACGCCTAAAGGACCGTAGTCCCAGGTGTTGGCAAGCCCCCCGTAAATTTCACTTCCGGGGAAGATAAAACCCCTGTTTTTGCATAAAGCCACAAGCTTTTCCTGCGTTACCGCACGCTTTTTATCTGCCATAATTATTCTCCTTTGGCGTACACTTGGCAATAGTGTACCCGTAAAAAATTATTATAATTTTAAATCCAACGGCTGCCGTTTGTCAAGTAATTAGACTAAAGCACAGGATAAAGCGTTAAAAGCAGATAAATAAATTTTCAAAATTAGAAAAATTTAGTAAAAATTCTATATACATTAAGCTTTTTCTATGTTATAATAACTATATATCAATTACAATGCAAAGTACAAGGAGTGCAAATGCTTACCGATATTGAGATTGCCGAAAACGCGAAACTTGAAGATATACGCAAAATAGCCGCAAAGCTCAACTTGAACGAGGACGAACTTGAGCTGTACGGCAAGTATAAGGCGAAAGTTAATTTGAAGGAATATTCCCCCAAGTCCAAGCTTGTCTTGGTTACGGCTATCAACCCCACCGCCAGCGGAGAGGGCAAGACCACCGTATCTATCGGGCTTGCAGACGGTATGGCAAAGATAGGCAAAAAGGTCTGCCTGGCTTTAAGGGAACCTTCTTTAGGTCCCGTGTTCGGAATAAAAGGCGGTGCGGCAGGCGGAGGATATGCGCAGGTCGTGCCCATGGCGGATATCAATCTGCATTTCACGGGCGATTTGCACGCGATCACTGCGGCAAACAATCTGCTTTGCGCAATGATAGATAACCACATATTCCGCGGTAACGCCCTCGGCATAAAGGAAGTTTATTTCCACCGCTGTATGGATATGAACGACAGGGCGTTGAGGGATTTAACCATAGACTGCCCTGCAGGCAATATGAAGGGCTGCGAAAGCTATACACGTAAGGAGAGCTTTTCAATAACAGCCGCAAGCGAGGTTATGGCTATACTCTGCCTTGCAAGGGATTTAGGTGATTTAAAGACCAGGCTCGGCAATATAATAGTCGGTGAAAACGACAAGGGCGAATTCGTCTATGCAAAAGATTTAAAGGCAGACGGCGCGATGGCAACCCTTTTAAAGGACGCAATAAACCCCAACCTCGTGCAGACGTTGGAGGGTACTCCTGCATTCGTACACGGCGGACCTTTTGCCAACATTGCCCACGGCTGTAACTCCGTGAGGGCGACGATGGCGGCGATGACGCTTGCGGACTATACCGTAACCGAGGCGGGCTTCGGCGCAGATTTAGGTGCGGAAAAGTTTTTGGATGCAAAGTGCAGGATTGCAGGCATTCAGCCCGACTGCGTGGTAGTCGTTGCAACCGTCAAGGCGTTAAAGCTCCACGGCGGTGCGGACAAGACCAAGCTCTCCGAGGAGAATTTAACTGCTTTAAAGGCAGGACTTCCCAACCTTATGAAGCACGTGGAGAATATGCGTTCGGTCTACAACAAACCCGTAGTCGTCGCAATGAACCGCTTTATTTCCGACACCGCTGCGGAGATTGACACGGTTATGTCTGCCTGCGAGAAGGCAGGCGCGCAGGCGGTGTTTACCGACGTGTTCGTCAAGGGCGGCGAGGGCGGTAAAGAGCTTGCTCAGGCAGTCGTAGCCGCTTGCGATAAAAAGAGCGAGTTGCATTACGCATACGATTTAAACGACGATATAAAGACAAAAATCGAGGGCGTAGTTAAAAACGTTTACGGCGGCATTGGAGCTGAGTACAGCGAACTTGCATTAAAAAAGATTGCCGACTTCGAGGCGAAGGGCGTCAAGGGTCTGCCCGTGATAATTGCAAAGACGCAGTACTCCCTCTCGGATAACCCCGCGCTTTTAGCAAGACCAGAAGGCTTTAAAATCTACGTCAGGGATATAGAGCTTCGCGGCGGTGCCGGCTTTATCGTTGCAATTGCAGGCAGTATAATGTTGATGCCCGGTCTTGGCAAGGTACCCTGTGCAGAGCATATCGACATAGATGAAAAGGGCAATATCACAGGACTTTCTTAATTTTTTGGTTAGAGTAAACATATACGGTTAATAATCAAAAGGGTAAATAACAGGATAGAATATGGAACTTCCCGAGGCAACTAATTTTATTGAACAGTATATAAACGAGGATTTGGCAAGCGGAAAATACGAGGGCAGGGGCAACGAGATTGTAGTAAGATTTCCCCCCGAACCCAACGGCTATCTGCATATCGGACACGTCAAGGCACTCTGCATCAACTTCGGCGTGAAGGAGAGATACAACGGCAAGCTTAACCTTCGAATGGACGATACCAACCCGGCAAAGGAAGATTACAGCTACGTCAACTCCATAGTAGAGGCGGTTAAGTGGCTCGGGTTCGAGTACGACAACCTCTTCTACGCGTCGGACTATTACGACAAGCTGTACGAGATTGCAGAGAAATATATCATGGACGGAAACGCATACGTATGCGATTTATCCGCAGAGGAGATAACCGCAACGAGGGGAACGCTGACCGAACCGGGCAAGGACAGCCCCTACAGAAACCGTTCGGTTGAAGAGAATTTAAAACTCTTCCGCGAGATGAAGGCAGGCGTATATCCCGACGGAGCGAAAGTGCTGCGTGCAAAGATAGATATGGCTTCGCCAAACATCAATATGCGCGACCCCGTAATCTACAGAATTGCCCACGTTTCGCACTACAGACAGGGCGATAAGTGGTGTATATACCCTATGTACGACTTTGCCCACCCCATCTCCGACGCAATCGAGGGCATCACCCATTCGCTCTGCTCGCTTGAGTTTGAAAACCACAGACCGCTGTACGATTGGGTAATTGAAAAGGCAGGCTTTGCCCAGCCCGTACCCAGGCAGATTGAGTTTGCAAGGCTCAACATAACCAATATGCTGATGTCCAAAAGGTATTTAAAAAAGCTCGTCGACGAGGGCTTTGTTTCGGGATGGGACGATCCCCGTATGCCCACGCTTATGGGTTTAAAGAACAGGGGCGTACCCCCGATGGCACTAAGAAAGTTCTGCGCAGACGTCGGCGTTGCAAAAAACTACGGCGTGGTTAAGCTTGCACAGCTTGACGAATGTATTCGTGACGAACTCAACGTTACGGCTGAAAGGGCAATGGCGGTTGCCGACCCCGTTAAACTCACCGTAACCAACTACGAGGGTGAAGAGCAATTGGATTTCGAGAAGAACCCCGTGGCAGGCGACGGCGCAACCAGGAAGATTAAGTTCTCCGGCAGCGTATATATAGACAGGAGCGACTTTGCTATAGTCCCTCCCCCCAAGTTCAAAAGGCTGTTCAAAGGCGGTTTCGTCCGCTTGAAGGCTGCATATATCGTCCGCTGCGACGACGTCGTGTTAGACGAGAGGGGAGAGGTTAAAGAAATTTTATGTACTTACTTCCCCGAAACGCGTTCGGGCAGCGAGGTCAAAAGCGAGATTAAGGCTAAAGGCGTAATTCAATGGGTAGACGCAAAGTACGGCAAGCAGGTCGAGTTTAACGACTTCGAACCGCTGCTCTGCGACGAACAGTATCCCGACCAGGACTATGCAGAAAGGCTAAATAAAAACAGTATCAAGACCTACAGCGGTATGGCCGAACCCTATCTTCTTGAAAACGAGAACGTATCGTTCCAACTTATGCGCACGGGCTATTACAAGGTTTGCGAGAGGGGTGGAAAGACTGTCCTTTCTCAGATAGTTTCTTTAAAAGACAATTTCAATAAATAACGGAGGGGATATGACGGTAACGAATATTTTTATAATAGCAATAAGCGTAGCCTCGGCAATAGGTGCGGTTATCGGAATATTCAAAAAGGCGACGGGGCTTCCTTTCTGGGGAGCGACGGTACTGCTCAGCGTGCTTGTTTCCTGGCTTGTTGCCAAGTTGGTACCTTTAGATAACGGCATCTATTCCTGGCTTGTCCTCGGTATTACGGTTGGCGCGGCGGTACTTTTGACTTTGTTCTTCGGCGGCGTCAAAAAGTTTATTAATAAGCGTATCGAACGTGCCAAGGAGTATTCTCATTTTAAGAATACGGATAAGCTTGCAGAAAACGAGGAGTACGTCTTAAACGCTGTAGACAGTAAGAATAAAAGACAGTACAGAAAGCTGAGAAGAAAGCGCAGTAAGATTAAAGATTCTTCGGGCGGCTGGGGCGTTATAAACAGATTGCTCGGCTTTGTCGTCGGCGGCGTAGAGTGGCTGGTTGCAGTAGGCTCTATTGCCTGCGCTCTGCTCCTCTTTATCGAATTCAGCGGTATCACCGTTTTGCAGGAAAACGATATTGTAAAGGAGCTTCTCGCCTCTGAAGCCTGGGTAAACTTAGGCGCAAAGTTTGCGCTCGATATGCTGCTTATCGGCACTTTGGTAATTGCGTTAAAGGCAGGGTTCAACAAGGGTATTTTCTTCCTTATTACCCCTATAGTGGTAATTGCAATGCTCGGCGGCTTCGGGTACGCTTCGTGGGCGATTGCCTCCTCGGAAGCGTGCAGCGGTATGGTTACGAGCTTGCAGAACGGGTTGCTTGCGCAGATTACCTCTATGGACGAAAATATTTCGGCAATTGTTGCGCAGGTCATCATTGCCGCAGTTATCTTCTTGCTGTCGCTTATCCTGGTCATAGTAACGGGCATATTGCTGCCTAAACTGATTGATAAGTACAGGGATAACGACGCATTCTACGTTATAGACGGCGTGTTGGGTGCAATCGTATCCGTGGTCCTCTTGCTTGCAATATACATAGCTTTAGGCGGCATAGCTTATACGCTTAACGATTTATCGTTTATGGCAAAGTTTAACTCCTACGAGTTTAAATCAATCTTTGCCAACACCTTCTACAGCTATAATCCTTTCGCATATTTGTTTAGTAGTCTGCCCATACGTAGCTGGTTCGGCTCTTGATTTTCCCTTCATATATACGTCGCATTTCTTCGTTGTGTTCCGCTCCGCCTCAGTCACGTACGTCTGTGTACGCTCCTGTCGACGGTGCTCGCACGCCTTGAACTGCTCGTATCTCTGAAGAGAGATGAGTTTGGTCGGTAATCGTCGCAATACTTTGTCAGGCTGCATTTTTCTCGGGTCTTTTACTTCATTGTAAACTCCTTCAGGTTTTCCTCGCTCTCCTGCTCTTGCTCGTATCTCCGCAAAGACGGTAGCCGGATAAGGTTAAGAATTATTGAAAAATTACAACTATAACAAGAGCGGTGCAAATTGCTTTGCACCGCTCTCTTCAGGTTTTAACGGCAGTTAAGCCTTGTCTACAAAGCTTTCACAGCAAGTGCAGGTTTCACCGCAGGCGCAGCCTACGTGAATTTTATCTAAAGTACAATTGCAGCCGTTGTGGTTATACTTGCAGTTAGAAACGTCGCAAGCAATGCCGAAATTAATGTTTTCCATATTTTAAAACCCTCCGTACGCTTATTATGGGCGTTGCGTTTAAAATTATTCTTTTGTATTGACAAAAGTCCGTTTTGCGTTTACAATAATAATGTATAAGGGGAAATATTTAAGACCTGCAAATAAAAGTCAAGGGCAGGGATGAAGAAATTCAAAGAAAAA
>JBJEVD010000042.1:85270-89234 GCA_051884175.1 Candidatus Coproplasma sp. | reverse complement strand
CGAGATGAGTGAGCACATCCGTCCCGTGCGAACGGTGACCGAGGTCGGCTGTTTTCCTTACAGCCGCCGAGAAAATGCGACTGTCTAAACGGCTTAAATTTTCTCCCTTTTATCAGGCGTATCCTATAAGTTAGGATAATTCGTAGTTGACCTTCTCAGCCTCTTTAAGCAGAAACTCCTCGCTGTAAGTCGTGTAACCTCTGTCAACTGCCGAAGTCTTTACGTCTTTATCAAAGGTATGTCCTGCCCATAGCATTACCACCTCGCCGGAAACTCCACATTCTTTTGCCCTTGTTATGAAATTATAGCGGAGTTCGTGCGGATGGTGAGTTGGAAACAGTCTTTTAAACGTTGTCTCTATCGTATGTACGTTAGTGCTTTTAGCTTTCTCAAAGTCCACATAGGGAAGAACTCTCTTGAAAACAGGCGTAAACGGAATACTCCTTTTCACTTCTCCCCTGCCTAATCTCGTCTTACTCGTGGTGCAGGTCAGCTTTTCACCCTCTACAGTAATCGTACAGAGTTCAGACTTCCTTAAACCGAAGTACAGCAAAACTAAAAGTGCAGAGCTTGCCGCATTGTCTGGGTTATCCAAACAAAACCTGACAAGGCGGTTTTCTTCTTTCTTAGTCAATGCCGTGCCTTTCTTTGTTTCATAGTAGGGCAATACAATTTTCTTCATAGGCGAGGGAATATTCAAGTCCTCGCAAGCCAAATCGAAGATACAGGTCATTATCTGCGATAACTTCTCTGCTGTTCTGTTCTTGCCCTCGTCCACGATTTTAAAAAGGTATTCCTGAATTACAGCTCTCGTCATATCGCCTACTGCCATTCCTTTAAACGTTGCTTCAAGGTTAAATCGGCAAAGCCTCTCATATTCCTTGAACGTTGACGGTTTGGTCGTCTTACGCTTGATTTCAAGCCATTGATTAACGTAGTCGGTAAAGAGTACTCCGTTCTCCTTCTTGACTTCCTTAGGCTTATTTACAGGCTTATTTCGCTCTGTTACGGGTGTTACGTTTTCTTCTGCCATTTCGGTCAGCTTAGCTATGAACTTGCGTTTCATCTCGTCAAAGTCCTTGGCACAGGCGAACACGTCTAAACCGTTTCTGCGGTAGTGAGCCTCGTAAACCCCCTTATGGTAACGATAGGGTATTATTTTATTGTTACATGCAAAAATTTTCTTATACATAGTCGGTATTAGTTTCATCTCCTTTTTCGTGAAAGTAAAACCGACTTTTGAACTTCTGCCCCTTTCTCTTTCGGCTCCCTGCTGGGCAGTAGCCGCTTGTGCCGTAGGTAACAACTTTTGCAAGGTTTCAAGCGTGATTGAATCCGATGCTGCTTTTAAAACAGCCCTTGCCATTTCGTCGTTGCCTTCCGGCAGTGCTTTTAAAGTCTTTAAAATTTTGTCTAACTCTTGATTATTCAAATCTCCTTTTCATTTTAGTTTTATATAGGTTTCGCAAACCCTGCTTTTAGCGAAAAGATAAGCAACGTTTACCCTACACATTTTTTGTCTCCTTATCAATTCCCGACATTACGGGTGTATTAAGTATAGAATCAATAATTCTACATTCCGCTGTGTGCGGTAAAAAATGTGGTATTGTATATATACCATACTATATTTTTACCTAGTTGTCAATAGTTTTATTCTTTCATCACCTCCTTTAGAAAATCGGGTTTCCCGATTCTTCCTTTCGCCTTGGCGAAAAGTGTCGGTTTTGGCAATCTGTGGCAAAACCTTTTACCTGCTTTCCATTTTTTAATTTTTGTTACAATTTTATACTTCTCCTATTGCTTAAATTTCGTTTGCTTTTGGCTTGTATTTTGCTTGCTGTTTGCGGACTATTATCAGGCTTGTCCGCTCGCCTTTTAGTTAGCACATAGGTATTACCTCCCAGAATTGTTTTATTGTCTTATCCATAACATAGCGCTGTTTAACCGCCCAAAAAAGGACATAAAAAAGTCGATAAAACTCTTAACGTTTCACCGACTTGAACCTTATTTAGCAAGTTCCTATTGCTCTATGGTGGTTAGCCATTCGATTAAGTTTAATTGTTTATTTACGGGTTCAATCTCCTAAAAAATTGTATGACAAAACAGACCATCTATATTACCCTTCAAAATTTATAGGGCAACTCCAGACTAACTTCGTCGTTTCTTATTGCCGAAAAAATTGTACGACAATAAAAGCCAATTACGGCTACTTAATTTTCCGTACGCTGAAAACACCTTGCATCCACATTCGCAAGTTAAATCAACAACGGACTTCTCTCGTAAACCATTCTGCACTATTATCAAAAGCAGAAACGCACCACATCACATGCGTATAATACGAGCTATATTCTTACTTGAATTATAACACACCAAAACACACTTGTCAATAGTTTGAAAACGTTTGTTTTTATATATTTTTGTCTTTTTATGAAAAAAATAGTCGATTGCTCTTTATCACTACGAATTAGTACAATTAACTACTAATATAAAGTCTATGTTTGTTTCATCAATTCAACACAAGTAAAAATGGAGAGGACGGTTGTCTTCTCCACTTTTTAAGGATTATGAAATTATTTACCATAAACGGCGTTTCCACAAACAACTATAATAGCCAGAATGATTAAAAGTTGTTGCGTTTTAAGTTCTTTAATGAATATTTTGATGTGATAATTTGGCACATTAAAATACTTGAAGGTTAAAATCTTTATTCGATTATTATGTCAGGCGTGTTCATCATTAGCTTTAAAAACACCCAACATTACTCAACTGAGGTTTTGGTTGTCTATCATTAATTTGCTTATTTTATCCAGCGATTTACCGTAAAACTCCGCGTAAAACGCACTCTTGTCCTCGTCATTAGAAGGTACGACCATATCGAAATCCATCACATTTTCTTTGCCGATAAAAACTTTTATCAGTTCAAGCCTCTCATCTATGCTGTATAGTTTATTAGTGGGTTTAGGCTCTAAAAAATAGACGTTACCGTGATTTGCTTTCTCGTTGAATTTGCGGTTTAGTAACCACCATAAATCAATCTCAGCTAGATTATAGTCCAATCCGAGAACGTATATGTCACCAAGAATAAATGCGTCAATCCAGCTCTTTACCTCGAAATCTCTACCATATTTCTCTGCAGAATGATACTTTCTCCCCCTGCTATCAGCGAGCTCTTTAATTCTACATAGCAGATTACCATAATAATAATGTCCGAGTACCATACTGCTTTGCTTTCTTGCTTCACCATGGATATGCCAGACTTTATTTACACTATCAAGATATTTAACCTCGTTATACGTGTGCAATAAATATTTAGGCTCTGCCTGCTTGATACCGTTATCACGCAAAAATCTCTGCATGGAAACCACTTTAGATTGAGTTATATTTGTCCCTTCCTGCGAAGCAATTTCTATTTCATAGCTATAGTTGGTTGTCAGGATATGGTCGAACCCCATTGATAATATCCGTCTCAGACAGTCCCTATGTTCCTCATTTGAAATTTTCCCAAACGACGCATCGCTGATGGATTTCAATGCAACATCAATTTTATTGTCGGTAAGCAATATCGCCTGCAACGGCATAGGACTTTTGAGTCCTTGTTTATCAACATACGGCAACAAATCCTCTCTTGTAGTAATTTTTTTTAGCAAATCAGTCCAAGACGTACCACCATATGCTCGGTTAATCCCATTCCCCAACAATAAAACCTGCGGTCTGTTTATTTTCATCCTAAGTACCCCGTTTTAATTTATACGATACTGCGTTTCCAATAGTAGTTGTAATAGGTTGATTTAAGATAAGTTGCGGCGGTAGTGGAATCTGCAAGTGAAGAGCTTGAAATACTTGTGCCGCTCGTTGCCGTACTCGAAGTTGAAACCCGCCAACCGCTTGAATTTTCAAACGTTACACTCGTCATATCGCTACATCCACAGAACGCATAAGAGCCGATACTTGTTACGCCACTGCC
>JBJEVD010000042.1:0-85170 GCA_051884175.1 Candidatus Coproplasma sp. | reverse complement strand
TATTGTTACACTCGTCAAACTGCTACAATAAAAGAACGCATAAGAGCCGATACTTGTTACGCCACTGCCTATTGTTACACTCGTCAAACTGCTACAATAAAAGAACGCATAAGAGCCGATACTTTCTACGCTATCAGGAATTGTTACGCTCGTCAGACTGCTGCAATACATGAACGCATTATTGCCGATACTTTCTACGCTATCAGGAATTGTTACGCTCGTCAAACTGCTGCAATAAGAGAACGCATCATCGCCGATACTTGTCACACCGTTGGGTATAGTTATACTCGTCAAACCGCTGCAATAATTGAACGCATACTGATATATTTGCGTTATACCATTCGGCAACATCAAGTTAGTTTCAGTACCAATGTAACCAACCAATATCTTATCTGTACCATCGTCATAGATTAAGTACCCATCTTTATCAGTAGAAAAATAACTTTCTCCTTCTGAATACACTCTCTTTGCGTAATAACCTACATCGCCTCTAACGCTTGAACCTGCTGTTATAGTAATCGAAGATAAATTTTTAACTTCGATTAGCTTATAACAAGCATAGAACGCATAAGAGCCGATAATCGTTACGCTTTTACCGATGGTTACACTCACCAAACCGCTGCAACCAGAGAACGCATAAGAGCCGATACTTATTACACTATTGGGAATTGTTATGTTTGTCAAACCGCTGCATTCACCGAACGAATAAGTGTCGATACGTGTCACGCTGTTACCTATTGTTACACTCGTTAAACCGGTGCAACCATAGAACGAATACTTACCGATGCTTTCTACACTATCTGGAATTACTAATTCAGTTATAAGTTGATTATCCAAATACAAATTATGTGCATAATACAACGGATTTGAATAAGAATCTTCGAACGATATTTTGCACCACGCCTTCATATCCGATATATATACACCCTTCAAACCGGTACAACCATAGAACGCATTCCAATCAATACTCGTTACACCTTTACCTACTGTTACGCTCGTTAAACCAGTGCAACCATAGAACGAATACTTACTGATGCTTTCTACACTATCTGGAATTACTAATTCAGTTATAAGTTGATTATCCAAATACAAATTATGTGCATAATACAACGGATTTGAATAAGAATCTTCGAACGATATTTTGCACCACGCCGATATATCTGTTATATACACGCTCTTCAAACTACTACAATCATGGAACGCATTCTCACCAATAGTCGTTATACTGTCGGGGAAGGTTATACTTGTCAAACTGCTACATCCATAGAATGCATCTTCGTAAATTTTTGTTTCTCCTACAATTATAACCTTTTTTAAACTTGATGGAACATATGACGAATTACTGCTATATGAATCTGCGCCGAATATGTAGCCAAAATGTGATGTATTGCTTGATTTATATTTTCCTGCTCCAATAAACGGTATGGTTATACTTTCCAAATTTGAGTATCCGTATAACGCATAGTGATGGATTCTCGATATATCATCAGGCAACGTTAATTCTGTTTCCGTACCAGTATATCCAACCAAGGTTTTATTAGTTCCATCATCATAGATTATATATCCGTTTTCATCCGTTGATAAATAGCTTTCACCTTTCGTATATACTCTATTTGCATAATATCCTACGTCGCCGTAACTGCTTGAACCTGCCGTAATATTGAGCGTTGACAAATTCTTGACTTCTATCAATTTATAGCAACCATAGAACGCAGAAGATCCGATACTTGTTATGCTGTCGGGGATTGTTACGCTCGTTAAACTGCTACAACTATAGAACGCATAAGAGCCGATACTTGTTACGCTGTCGGGGATTGTTACGCTCGTTAAACTGCTACAACTATAGAACGCTGAAGAACCGATACTCGTTATGCTGTCGGGAATAATCAATTCCGTAACAAGTTGGTTATTCAAATATAAATTATGTGCACAATATAAAGGATTTGCAGAAGCATTTCCAAACGATATATTGCACCATGCCGCTATATCCGTAATATAAACACTCGTCAAGCTACTGCAATTATAGAACGCAGCATAGCCAATACTTTCGCATACGCTTCCTTCTTCAAAACTTAAGCTCGTTATTTTAGGCGCATAAGTACTATCACTATACGGATAGAACAAGTATGCAGGTATCTTCTTGACGTTTGCTCCTATTGTTACAGTTATTCCCGTTCCGCTTTGCCCTGCTTTATAGAATACGTAATTACTACTACTCAAATCAGCACATTTCGTTGCATTATATTTTATTTCTGTTAAATTAGTACAATTCCTGAACGCAGAAAAGCCGATACTTGTTATGCTGTCGGGAATGGTTATACTCGTCAAACTACTGCAATCAGAGAACGCATAAGAGCCGATACTTGTTATGCTGTCGGGAATGGTTATACTCGTCAAACTACTGCAACCATAGAACGCATAAGAGCCGATACTTGCTACACTGTTTCCTATGGTCACACGCATCAAACTGCTGCAATACATGAACGCATATGCGGCAATATTTGTCACGCTGTCGGGAACAGCTAAATCTGATACAAGTTGGTTATTCAAATACAAATAATGAGCATAATACAAAGGATTTGCATAAGTATTCCCAAACGATTTATTGCACCATGCCGCCATATCTGTTATATATACGCCCTTCAACCCACTGCAATTACGGAACGCATTCTCACCAATAGTCGTTATACTGTCGGGAATTACAACATTCGTAATTGTAGTACAGTTAATAAATGCTTCTGAGCCAATAGCTACAACGGGTATATTTTCATACGTTGAAGGAATGACTATATCGGTATCGGTTGCCCCACCTATTCCTGAAAGCCTATACTGCGTACCAGAATTAATTAAGGTATATTGTAACCCTTCCGTAATCAGTTGAGCTTCTCCGCAATATTTACATTTAAAATTAACGTAAACGTGCCCTGTGGCAAGTATGGTTTTGGTTTCTCGGCTAATTTCCTTTGTGCAGACTGAACAATATACCACGCTGTCGTAATGCCCGTCTGTCGTGCAAGTGGCTTCTACTCTATTTTCTTCTACTGCCGCTGCAGGGGTGTGGCTTATTGCAGGCAATGTTTTATTCTCTCTGCTGACTTCTGCATGACAAACCGAACAGTATACTACGCTGTCATAATGTCCGTCAGCTGCGCAGGTGGCTTCTACTCTATTTTCTTCTACTGCCGCTGCAGGGGTATGACCAGTTGCTGGCAATGTTTTATTCTCTCTGCTGACTTCTGCATGACAAACCGAACAGTACACTACGCTGTCGTAATGCCCGTCTGTCGTGCAAGTAGCTTCTATCCTGTTTTCCTCCACTGCCGTTGCAGGGGTGTGCCCAGAAGCTGTTATAGTTTTATTTTCTCTACTGATTTCTTTAGTGCAGACCGAACAATAAACAACGCTGTCGTAATGTCCGTCTGTCGTGCAAGTAGCTTCCACTTTATTTTCTTCTACTACTGATGTAGGAGTATGACTGGCAGGAATTGCCTCATAAGTTGTGTAATCACAACGGGAGCAAGTATCATATGCCTCCCAGCCTTTTTCTGTGCAAGTAGGCTCTTTCGCTTCGTGGTGTACTAAGTCGTGTCCAAGCGCAGAAAGTTCCACAGAACCGCTAATTTCTGTTAAACCATCTTTATCGGAAAAGTATTTTCCGCAATCCGAACAATACCAATATTCTATATTCCCTTTTTCGGTACAGGTTGCTGCCTTTGCCTCGGAGAATACCAGATTATGCGTATGCTGCTCTTCTTGTGCATAACCACAAACCGAGCAAACACCATTATCAAAGCTATGCCCACTCTTATCACTTACCATTTCGGTATGTTCGCAGGTTGCAGCGTGCCAATGATAGGTTTCGTCATACGACCAATCATTAGCATATGTATGCGAATGTGTTCCGCCATTATCTTCACTTTCGTTTTTATTACATGCAGAAAGCCCGATTGAGCATGCAAGAATTGAGACGATTGCCAAGAACACTACAAGCAACTTCTTTTTCATAAGTTCTCCTTATTTATGGTTTTGAACAAAGTCAAATTCAAATTATAACTCTAAACTATATAATATAGTTTAGCATTGCAAAAAGTAATTGTCAATGTTTACCAAAAAAATTGATTTATAAACAGCGGTAAAACGTTTCGAAAAATTAAGATGCCGCCCCTTGCAGAACGGCAAATATAGAACGTACCATTAACGCAAGTTGCTACACTTTCCAAAATAAGACACTCTTTTTTGATAGCGAAAATAGTACAGCCCTATCGGACTATACGAGTGTCTTAAAATGATATTAAGTTGGAAAGGTAGCATCTTGATTATAGCAGACCACCGTTTTTAAGTCAATAGCAGAAAAACCCTTCCTTTTAAAAATCATAGTTTTTGTTGTCGAAACACCTGTAAAAACTAATCCGACAGGCAATTAAGGAACCCGTCGGATTTGATAATTTTAATTTCTGATGCTTTATTTGGTGAAATACACTTTAATCCATATCCCCTGAATAACAATTTATTTTGTGGGGTAATTTGTGGGGTAAAGTTCAAAAATCGGCTGTTTTTGAGTATTTTTCGTTGATTTTCAGCCGTTTTTTAATATTTTGTCCAACCTCTGACTCCGTCATTCGTTGGTTCAAATCCAGCTACCCCAGCCAGTGAACACTATATATTGTAGATACTGAAATTCAGTAAACAATATATAGTGTTTCTTTTTTTGCTGTTTTTGACTTACTTACCGTATTTGGGAGTGAATTTGGGAGTAAATCGGGAGTTTTTTGTAAATTTTAAACTACGTTTAAGTCCCGAATTCCCATTGCAGATAATCAACCTTTTGCGCCTCTTTCAGTTGAAAATCTTCCGAATAGTGCGTATAAACGGTCGTCGTTATCGTTCCGCTTAAAGAATGACCCGCCCAGATACTGACGAGTTCTGCAGGAACTCCGCTCTCCTTGCAACGGCTGATAAACGTGTGCCTCAGCTCGTGAGAGTGATGATTTGCAAACAATCTCTTCATTGCCGTATGTAAGCTGTTCAGGTTTACGTTCTTCGCCTTTTCAAAGTCGATATACGGCAACACACGCTTCATCATAGGCGTGAGCGGAATTTTGCGTTTAACGACGTTTCTGCCCTTCTTCTCCTTGCTCGTCTCGCACTCCAGCCAAGTGCCGTCAATTAAGTTCAGGCTCGCAAGCTCGCTACGCCTAAGCCCCGTGTATAACAGCACCAACAAGGCGTGAGAGGTATCTCTTTCAAGGTTGGCAAGGCAGTAATTGACCAACTGCTTTTCCTCCTCGTAAGTAAACGCACACCCCTGCTTTGACTCATAGCTCGGCACGACTACCTTCTTCATAGGCGAAGAAATAGAGTAGTCCTCGGCTACCATATCGAAGATACAGCGGAGCAGTAAAAACAGCTTGTGCGCCGTCCGCAGTACTCCTCTTTCAACGTAGGTCAAGAGGAAATTCTGCAAGGAATTACGATCTATCTCCGTAACAGGCAGACTGCCGAACACGGGCAATATATCACGGTTCAACATTCTGACGTACTCGCCATACGTCGACGGCTTGGTCGTAACCTTTTTGAGTTTAAGCCACTCCTCGGCGTACTCTGTAAAGGTCTTAACCACCTTTTCAGGTTTCTTGGGCTTGGGCTCTTCGTAAGTTTTGTTATTCAGTTTATCGATAAATTTTTGCTTTAATTTTGTAAGGTCTTTGGACGACACCTCTATGTTGATTCCCTTTCTATGGAATCTCGCCTCGTACACCCCGTCTGGTTTTAAACGGTAATGCACTATCATATCGTTCGTCGCAAAGATATTTTTGTATGCTGTCGGCATCCTTGAAATCTCCTTTTTAGTAAATTTCAGATACTTCCGATTGTTCAGCACCTTACTCCTGTTTTGTAAATTTCTTTGAACGGGCAACCCCGACAGCACCTGCTCGCACAGCTCACTCTGTCTGCGCATATTCTCTATCAACAGGGCTACGGTATCGTCCGCCTGTAAATTGTTTAATTGCTTATAGTTCAATTCTCCTTATCATTTTAGTTTTATATAGGTTGTGCAAACCCTGCTTTTAACGGAAAGACAAACACGGTTTGCCCCATACATTTTTTGTCTCCTTATCAATTCCCGACATTACGGGTGTGTTAAGTATAGCTATTATTTTAGCTACATTCCGCTGTTGTCGGTAGACTTCAGGTACTCGTAAGCCTTTTTAATGAAGTCCACCTTTGTCATTTTGCGCTCTTTTAAAAACGCATTGATTTCGTCATACAGCTCTCTGGGTATCATTGTCTGAAAATTACCGCTTGCCGCCTGACGCTTTTCTTTGTTCCGCTCTTCGTACTTCCTGCTGGCTATCCTCTGCGGAGTATCTTCCTTTCTAGTAACCATAACAAACCTCTCTTAAAATTGTTATAGTATATATACCACACTAATCGAAGTTTGTCAATAGGTTAGCTATCACCTCCTTCACCTTCGCTTGCCCTTTCCCGCCTTGACTTGTTTACCCTGTTTAATACCGTTCTCTCGTGTTCGGCAAGATATGGCGGCGTAGTACTTAACACGCCACTCTCAAACACATCTGGATTAACGGTTTGACCGCCCAGCCGTTTTATTCTCTCGTTGAAGAGGGAAGCCACCATTGACTTGTTTAAGGTTGCGTTAAGTAATACCTCTTCAAACAGGTCTAAAATCTCGGCAAGTTTGTCGCTGTCAACGTCGTTGACTAATAGCTCATATCCCTGTGGCTGGACAGACGGTAACCCGTCCTCTTCTATTTCGCCATAAGCCACTTTAAGAAGTTGCGGAAGACCGTAGTCAAGAGCGTCGTTTATAACCTTGTTGAAATCGTCCTTGTACTCGTCCTTTTCCATCAGGCGAGCTATGCTCTCCAACTTGAAGTCGTCTATTATGGTAATAAACTTACGAGCGTACCTGTTCGTATTCCTTACTCCTTTCATTGCTGATCACCCCCTGAAAATCGGGTTTCCCGATTCTTCATTTCGCCGTAGCGAAAAGTGTCGAAAATGCCAACCTGTTGCATTTTCCTTTACCTGCTTCCCATTTTTTATTTTTTGTTGCAATTTTATACTCCTCCTATTGCTTGAATTTCGTTTGTTTTTTGCTTGCATTTGGCTTGAATTTATAAATTGTTTCTTAACCTGAAAAGCTCTACTATTGCATACATGGACTGATTCCTTTCGTTCTCATTTTCTGCAATAAAGACATACAGCTTGTCCAAGTCAACCCCGTTTAAGATAGCGTTTTCGGCATTCAGATTGCCCCGTATTTCAGGGAAATCAGCCCTAATTCTCTCTAACGTTACAGGCTCTTTCTTACGCTTTTGGTTATGGCGTTTAGCGTTTTCAGACTGCCGCTTGCTCTTCTCGAATGACGGTTTAATAAGTTCAAAGTAGCCGTCTGTCCTCTCGGCTTCCTCGTCCGTAACAGGTGGCGTACCGAACATAAAATTACAGCATTGACGTATCAATATTCCTGCCTCTTCGTCCTCTAATGCCTGCAAAAACTTGGCGTATGATAAGGGCAATACGAAGTGCTTAGCGTTGCGTTTGGCGGTAGCTTTCTCCTTGCCTTTCTCCTCGGTCAACTGTTCCTGAAGAAGATAGAACAACGCCTTTGCCTTGGGTAAAGTCTTTTCGTTAGGTTCTTTATTGTTGAACACATAACCACAAATTGCCTTGACAACCTGCCCTACTTCCTCGTTTGAAAGCTTGCAAATGGGTTTTGCGTAGCTTTCGTAAAAGTAAAATTGATTCATCATTATCCTCCTTTCAAATATTTTTTTGCCGTATTTAAGGCTTGGCATTGCCTTGCGGTTGTTTCAGGGCTTACCGCAAAAGCCCGTAGTCAATCATATATAAATCACCTCGCTTTTTATTTAAAACAGATAGCGATTACCACTTAGCAATCGCCACCCATCATTAGACTTATTTAGTTAAAATATTATCCCTCCATATAAGTAGCTGAAATTTTTACCAAAAATTTCACGGAGATCAAAAATTTTTTTAAATTGTTTTTACTGACGTTTTATAAACTTATCCTCTCGGTATTAATGCTTCAATCCCCCTCACTTTATATCCCTGAATTATTTTACAAAAAACAACCTACCACTTTAATTTTTGTGCAATATGACCGAAGCATTAAAAGCGCATAAAAAAGCCGCTGAACGTTTACCGTTCACCGACTTAAACCGTGTTTAGCAAGTTTCATCTGCTCTATGGTGGTTAGCCATTCAATTTTGTTGTATGGTTTTAAATTAACCTTTTAACCCTTCCCACTCCTGACGGGTTATTGCATAGGCGTAGGAAATTCCGTTGTTTACGTCGGGGTATTCCTTAACCTTTTTCATTCCGATAGCTTGGGCGGTTGAGTACGAAGCCACGTTTGTATGCTTCATATAGGAGTACAGACAGTCATATTCCGTATGCGTAAACGCCCAATCCCTGACCGCCTTTGCCGCTTCGCTACCGTAACCTTTTCTCCAATCTTTCTTATGGATATGGTAGCCTATTTCGGGGAGTAACACTCCGTCAATGCTCTGAATTGTCAGACCGCAATCGCCTATTAATTCGCCTGTTTCTTTGAGTATAACAGCCCATAAGCCGAACCCGTATTTCTTATAGTTGAGCAGATTCCACTCTATCCACCACTTAACACGTTGCTCGTCAAACGACTTGGAATAGTGCTGCATAGTCTCTTTATCCGACATTATTTCGTATAGCGCATCAAAGTCGTCAAGAGTAAACTCTCTCAACAACAGCCTTTCCGTTTCAAGTATCATAATTAACTATTCTCGCTATGATTTTGCAATTACAAATACCGTAAGTTATAACAGTTCCTTTGCCTGTTTGCCCGTTATATGCTCTATGGTAAACCTAATAATGAGAAAGGCAGACTTAAATTTTTCAATCTCAGCTTGCAATTCGCTGTCGTGGTCGGGATAGTATTTTTCACCTATCTGTTCAATAGCAAATTTTATTTCGTCAATGTCGCTGACGATTTCAACCTTACCGAATGCAATCACGCTCTTATAAAAGGTGGTGTATTTTTCGGGCTGAACGTCGTCCTTATCTATAACACAAAAGCTCGCCTTGTCGCAGTTTTTTATAGCATCTATTTTATGCCCTGCCTTTGCGCTGTGAAAATAAATTTTGCCGTCCGCATATGCATAACTCAACGGCACGGCATAGGGATAGCCGTTTCCGTCGATAACCGACAAAACTCCCGACGTACCATTATTTAGGATACGCTCTATCTCCTCTGTTCCCAATTCTTGCCTAAACCGCCTCATCCCCTGAAACATTGTTTATTTTTCCTTTTTGTTTCTTGTTTATAAGTTCTTTTAATAGGCTATTTGCCCTTTCCGCTTAACTGCGAATTGTATAGCCGCATCTAGGAAACATATCATACAACACTTTCCCCAAATAGTCAACGGCCAACTGTCCACGTTCTTGGACATTTGACCGTTTTTTATTATGGATTTATAAAATAACTTATATTAAAGCTGATTTAAAATTATTTTTAAGAATTAATGAAAGGTCGTCCATATCTATCCCAGTTCTTACTTCTAAATAATTATAAATGTCACCCATAAAAAAATAGTCATACTGTAATTCTAATCCTTTTGTAAATGGAGCGTCGCTTTCTATCAACAGTTTATCTACGGGAATCGCATCAATTATTTTTCTTCCATTTTTACTGAACAGCATTTGCTGATTTATAGAAAAATAATAACCTCGCTCAACGGCCTCCATTAAACTTTTTATATTCCCTGAATACCAGTGAAATATTGCTGTTCCTGAAAAATCACTCATTAACTTTAGAACATCTTGCTCCGCACAGCGAGAATGAATTGTTAATATCTTATTTTTATATCTATTACATTCAAAGATAATGCGTTTAAACACCTCTCTTTGGATTTCTCTATAATTTGGATTAATTGTTGTATAATCCAATCCGACCTCACCAACATATCGAGTTTTGGGTAATAATGCAATAAACATTTCAATCTGTTTATTATACTGATACGTTAGTTCGGGATGAAACCCCAATGCAAGCCTTATATATTTAAATTTTTCCCAATCGAATTGATTTTGATAAGAATTGAATAAATCCGGAAGATTTGTGACTGCTATAGTAAAGCTTTTATTATTCTCTATTTTCTCAAGCACTTTTCTCTTATCTTTATACAAATCAAAATGCATATGAGTATCAAATTTAAACATAATTATTTTATACCTTCAATATACTCTCGCAATTCTTCCATACCCCTTCTATACAGATCCGTATATCCATCTATGTCTTCAGTAATAGCACCGTTCTGTTGAATAGTCATGAAGGCATATTTAGGTTCATACTTTAATAAGCCTAGACGATAGGAATTTAAATTTATTTTAGCCTCAGGCCCAGATTGGCAACATGAATCATAGTATTGGCTTTCATCTATAATCCCAGCTCTTTTAATAGCTGCTTGTCTAATCACACAAGGAAGACAGTACCCGCAGTGCATTGTATGTTTTTCTCCACGATGACGTCCAACATCCGGATGAGAACATGACATTGTTTTTTTTATGTTCTTTATCATGAAAGTTTGATTTCTACACTCTAAAATCATTTCACCTTTAGTTTTGAATTGATAAGGATTCTTAAGCTTAACGGACAACCCAATTGATTTTATCAATTCTTGAAGTTTACCCATATAGAATGGATGCGTCGTCCTTGTACTACTTGTTCCCAAACGCGAATAGGTACTGGGAATATTAAGTGAGATTAGACCATTTTCCGGAATAGTTAAAACAACTTCTTTACCGAAAGTTGAAGCAAGGGCAATAGCATGAGCAAAAAACATAAACGATCTTGTTCTTGTTGTATCCTCAACGCCATTTACGATTGACGAATGGAATTGCCTAAAATCTTCCTTATGAATTTTATATTCGTCAATAAATTCGTCAATAAGTTCCTTTTGATACTCTATAGTGCCTTTACCACCGCCATAATGACTAACAAACAATACATTCTCATTGTGTTTTTTAGTTTGCAATAAATCTATTGCACCAATAAAGGAGTCCAACCCACCTGAAAACATACACACGCTTGAATATGTTTTTGCTTTTTCTCTATCTTTTTTCCATTTAGCTTTAGCCCGTTTTTCCTTTTTACTCTCCTCGCGCTTGCGAAATTCAATTGTCCAGTTGTCCCCACTTAAGTATCTTAGTGTTTCCTCCAATAATCCTTTGTTCTTATCCCAAATATCTTTTTCAATAACTGGTATATATAATTTTAATTCCCGACTCCAACCATCGAGTGAAGTCCTTCTAGTGCATAATCTATCAGCAGCAAAAACTGACATAGAAATATATAATAAATCAATAGAAGCACTATTGTACCAGTTAATAGGAATAAACCCGTTATCCCAAAATTTAAACCTCATATTTTTGCTGTTATGATAGTTTATGATATAATTAGAATCATTAGGGATAAAATTTTCATCATCATTAAAAACAAAAACGAAATTCATACTATACCCTCTATAGCTTTTAAACACTTCTCCATTAGAACAGTAACAGATTCTACCGGGCTCTTTTGAAATATAGCTTTATCTTTGTTAAACTCTACTTCCACAATTGCTTTTGTGAATCCCTTTAACTCGTTCTCTATTTCTTCAGCTTTGTCAGGAGAACTTTCATATTTTTCTATTCTACTTCCAAGGTCCTTTAACATTAGCCCCCAAATATACGCTTCTAAATAACTACACATAGATTCATCAACTAAACTTTGAGGCATTTTATCAAGGCACGTTATGTCAAGTTCATTTCTTTCTATATAGGCATAAACATGAGAAAGAGCGTCCTGGGTAGCCTTTTTTGCCACTATGTCTTCCTTGGTTACCGAATTGGGAGATATTGCGTTCACTAATTTCGACATTAGTTCATTTACGCTCTTTCCACTATATTGTATATGTAGGTCATTTAAAGTCTGTTTTAATCCAATATTGTTTAGGCTACTAAAAAAAACTGCCAATGCATTTCCTGAGCTTATACCAGCCTTAGCTCTTGAAATAATTGACTTCGCTCCACCAGAGGCACGAACATATTGTCTTGCTACAGTTTTTAATGAAACGCCACCACGACTATTGCTTGATTTAGCATTAATATATTTTGAGAAGTCTGATTTTACAGTAGCCCAAGTTACTTGTGCAATATTGTTTGATCCGTTAACCTGATCTTGGGGTTCAACATTTTCTTGTTCATTATCCAACTCCGGTTCTTCGTTATATTCAGGTGGCAATAAAGGATTATTCTTTATTGGACCGTTAAAAATACTGGATGTTCCCATATATTATTCCTCCTTTAATAGATTGGCGATCATTTTTACAATACTTTTTTTAGATGACCACTTACCTTCACACAACTTCTCTATCCTATCTACTTGTGCGCTTTTTTTCGCAAATTCCACAATAGGAGGAACAACCGATCCAGAAAGTTGTTCAGCTGTAAACTTCTCCAGCAAACTCATGCCTTTATCCCAATATTCCCGTTTACTGCCTATTAAATTACAGAATGATTTCATTTGAATATCATTTACTTGTGTATCGGTAAGTAATTGGTTAGCGATTGCATCAATTATTAATAGCACTTCATGCGTTGCTAAATCTGTATTTGCTTCCTCTATAGCTTTTTGAGATATCATCTCAGCTTTTGAAATAAGCTTATTCATTATTTCACGAGCTCTTGGCGATAAACTAGTTATTAACAAACTTAGCCGTTCTTCGAGCGAAGTCCTTGCAAAATAAAAATAAATACTTAAATCTTCTTTACTCAAGGTTGGCTCTGTAAGAACCCACGACATAAACCATTCGTCATTTAAATAATCATTTAACAGCTTTAATTCTTTCTTTGATGATTCCTTTTGCTCAGCGCTAGTTATTTTTTCTATAGTGGCAAGCTCTCTACTTAAAACTCCATCTATAACCATACTAGCAAATTTTCTAAATATATCTGGACGAAAATACTCAAGCATCATTATTTTTACAAGGATACGGCGATCCAAACTTTTATTTTTGTATGACGCCTGCTTCATACGCAAATCCATCATGTTTAAGAACCTTTTGCATTGCCTCGGATTTCCATTAAGTCCTCTAGTCAAAAGACTAGAAACTTGATGCGCAATAAATAAAGAATCTTTTGTATCTATCCCATTTTTTGATATAACATCTTCTAAAGATGCTTGCATAAAATCTTCAGATTGTACCTTATGAAAAGAATCAACTATTACACTAAACGATTTGCTATCAATTTCACTTTGTAATAGTAAGAACCCAATATATGTCTCAATTTCTTTGGAATCCAGTCTAGGTATCTTAATGGGATATTGAACTAGTTTTTCTAAGTACTCTTTCCCTATATCAATTTCCTGACCTTCGATATCTTTAAACTTGCTTTTTACTGCATAGGAAATATGTCGCTCATCCGCACCTAGAACGAAAGCCGTCTTGCCTGTAAAAAGAAATAACTTAATTGCTTCCAACGTATCAAGAATTGTATCAGGTCTGCACCTATCAAGTTCATCAATAAAAACGACAAGACGAGAAATTTTACTTTCTTTGAGGAGCTTTTCAAAGTTATTTTGAAATTCTCTTATATCTTCTCTAAGTTCCTTATAATCCAATTCATCTTTAATAGCTTGCTTGACATCTGTCTTCTCTTCAGCGGTATTATCTAAGACTCCTAAAGACTTATTTATCGCCAAACCTGCTATCGTTCCAATTCCACCAGTCAAGAATATATCCGCACCTAATTTTAAGCTATTTTTAACTAATTTAAATTTGTCAACACTTTTGTAAAGAGTTGATAAAATAATTTTTGCTTTTTTAGTTAACCTTGTTTTTGCCTTGATTACATCTAAAATTTCTCCTAAAATCGCAGTTTTAGCGTCCTCATAATTTTCAAATAGCCAACCATTAAATATCAAGCATTTTATATTCTTATCATCAGCTTCTAATTGTGTCTTACACATTCTTATTAAACTAGACTTACCACTTCCCCAATCTCCATATAATCCGATACAGGCAGGTAGCAAGTCGTCATTTTGAATAATATCCTTTACACTATTAACAAGATAATTATAGTCAAGAAAATCTAATTCTGTTTCACTGTCTTTCCACATATAATTCACCTCAGTAATTACTATCATTAAGCTATTATTATAATAATTGAGCTCATATCCATCAGTATTTTTCCATAATGCTCTCTGTTTTATAGAGCTGATAGAAAAAGCCTTCAAGCATTTTAACCGGTATACTGTTTCCTGCCATTCTGATAATTTTATCCCTGGGGAAAAGTTTACTTCTTACCCGTTGCTCCGGATTGTTTGCCTGAAGTCTATCATAGTCTTCATCGGTAAATCCCATAAAAAGCAGGCATTCACGTGGTGTCAGATATCTAAATTTGCCCCTTCCCGCAACTCCACTATCGAAATAAATATTTCCTGAATTCGGGTGCCTGTCCTGCTTGGTTGTGATTGTCCTTATAAACTCTTCGGTTGTTATTCTTCCGTTTTCGTCTACTATTTTAGGATTTTCATTCCAGATTTTTTGTCTTGAAACAGTATCGTTAGGGGTACAGGCAAGCGCTTCATCCCATAGCGGAGACTTTTTGTCATCTGTACGACGAAGTAACTCTTCCACTGTTATTTTCTTATAATACGGAGATTCTTTATACTTTTCTACAATCATAGACTCATTATCTCCCCATGAACAGAAGAGTTCTTCCATCTCGTTTTTCAATTTTTCATTTCCGCCAACAAAAACACTCATCATAAGTAGTCTTGGCCTGTTTTGCGGAATGCCATAATTCCTGGCATTTACAGGTATGTATTTACTAACATAACCCAAGGCTGACAATTCATTTATCCATTGCTCAAAATTGTCTTTGTGTCTTTCAGACAAAAGAGTGGGTACATTCTCCATAATCAGATAACGAGGCAGCATTCTATCAGCCTGTTTCATTTCATTCAGTATTCTTCCAACCTGCCAGAGCAGACTTGATCGACTTCCTGAATCTTTATCAATTCCTTTATTATAGCCATGAAATGCGCCGACATTTGACAGATCCTGACAAGGGAAAGAATACGTAAGTATATCTGTATTATCTGGCATCTGGTCACCTTTTACATTGCTTATGTCCACAAGATTATGAGTACGTATTATTGCTGAAAGTATGCGCTTCAGAACGTCTTCACTATAACTATGCAATGTCGCATAAGTCATTGGTTCCTTTCCATTATTACTGAGAGTATAGTCTTTTAATCTTTCAAGTATCTGTTCTTTAGTAAGAGTTTCAACCTCCTCCAGATTATTATAACTTTCATGGATTGCGTCATAAGCTATAAAAGCGTGTATGTCCCATTCGCATGTTGCCTGAACTGTTATATCTAAACCTATATTTTTCAAAGCCCGAGCCTGACTGCCGATTCCGCTGAACAGCTCAACAATGTTGTAATTTTTCTTCATATCAAATTTTTATCCCAAGTGATTCAAGTTTGTCCTTTACTTCAAATATTGACTTAGCCATTGCCATTGTCCTTGCCGGTACTTTGCCGGATGAAGAACAAGGAATATCGCCTTTAGATGCAAATTCAATAGCCTGTCTCAGATAATTCTGCTCAACATAACCAAGAGCCGAATGTTTATTTGCCTCATCAAGCAGTTTTCTCCAATAATCCGCCCCCAATCTGATTATGTCCATTACATAATTCAATTCATCTTTGTCTTTCTGTTCTTTCTGAGAAGATTCTTCCTGTTCCCGTATAAGACTTTCAGGCATCAGCTCCTCAATAAAATTCACAGACGGCTGATATTTTACATTATCACGAAAATCTATCCACGTTTCTTCCTTTTTGCAATATTCAGTAACAATAACACCATGACTGTCACATATAAAATCATTCGTCATCTTTGTTACGATTTCAATTTCGCGCATAAACGCCGGTGATACAGCCTGTTTATTCCATATATCCTCCCAGTTTAACGAATACCCTCGGGGTATACTATGAATAATTTTTGCGATAGAATAGGGAACAATATCAAGTTTATATCCTCCGGCTTTATACCAGAATCCCGTCTGACGTTTGGCGCTGTCTTTGTGTGATTCAAGATAGTTATCCACGGTTCTGTATATTATAGCTGCACAAATACATTTTTTAAAATAAAATTCATTGAAACAGCCCTTATTTGCCTTATAATCCAGCGATATTATAGTATTGAACTCTTTGATAACATAGTTTTTACCTTTCGCAACTATATGCGGTTGTCCTTTCATAGTTGTCAGATACATACCAAGTTGTTCTTTTGTAATAAGCTGATCTTTGGGATACTTTGCACGAAACCTTTTACGGTCAACTTCACTCTTTAATTTAAACTGCTCCTGCTCATATCTTTTTCTGGAACGTTCATAATACCAGCCAGTGGGAACAGGATATCGCACAGGTGAAGCAAATATCTTTTTCGACATTTTTTCCATCCATATATGGAATGGATCATTAGAAAACAGATCGGCTGCAGTGACTTTGTTCTGAAGATTAGCAAATTTCGCAATATTCTGTACCATCTGATCATAGAAACGTACCCCATCTTCATTTTCCGTTTCACGATCTTCAATAACGGTAAGTTTCATAGGCACAAAAATGCCTGCCAATTCAATATTGGTTCTTTTCAGCACCGCCTCAGCCAGTGAAGCCGTTGTCTGCCCGCCATTGATAATCTGTAAATCAACTATCTTGGTTATAAACAATTGCCCGTCTATTTCTTCTGTCTCAACATCCGCCGCCGTTGTAGCTATTCCATTGTTATATGTAAAAAACTTATCCGGCTCGGTATTAATTGTCTTTTTTATACCACTGTTTACACTTTTTGAACCGTTGGTACCCAGAAACGCACGAACGTTACCCTCAAGGACTTTGCTGCCGTGTTCAATATAAATCTCTGAAAGGAGTTTTCCCGGAATAATTGCTATATAAGCCTCATATCCAAGATTATCACCAATATTGCCTTTGATACATGGTATACCAGCGGAGTTAAAGTCTTTAGGGAAATCAATAACAATAGGATCACTGCTGAGCGATTTTTCCTTTTCGTAAAAACGTTCAAGATTCCACAGATTTATTTCCAGTGGCTTACCGTTAAAATCAGATTTCTTAATCTTTTTCGTGCTTTTTACAGTTTTACTGCTACCCTTGCTTTTTCTGATTTTCGTCTCAAGGAGATTGCGGTTAAGAAGATCTGTAGATAATTCCTTGTTAGTCAGAATATACATCCTGATTTTAAGAATCCGTTGCGGATCATCTCCAATAGCGTTCATTCTGTATCTGATAAGCTTTGCTACTTTAAGGACATCATCAGAATCATCAAAATAGTTCTCTATTTTACCATTGCACACTTCATCAAGGAAATAATACATTCTCCAATACAGTTCATCAACTCTTCCTGCCGTGAGATTTTCCGTATCATAGGTATCCTGAAAATCACTTATAAACAATTCAAGGCTATGGTCGGTTTCATCAAAACTATAGCCATCTATCCTCATTATTCTCTGTCCTGAACAACGCTTATCTCCGAATCCAAGTTTCTGCGAATCCTGAATTTCATCATAATCTTCAAGCAGTCCAAGCGCACACGATAAAAATTCATCCTGCGTATCAGATCCGTTGACAGCAGAATCAGTTCTCAACATGTCAAGAAACTCTTTTTTATATTCCTGATAATTATCCATTCTGTTCCCCTTATTTATCTGTCCTGAAACTCATTATGTCCGAAAGTGAAATATCGTAATTTGCCTTTGAAATTGCTATTGGAACATTTTTATGCGTAAGTTTGGGAAAATCATATCCTACCGTATATCTTATAAAATTACTTACTTCGTAGACAAATTCATCATAATAATTATTGTATTCATATCCCTGCAGGGCAACTTTTGCAAGGAAATCATCACTCTCATCTCCGGAAATAAACATCTGTCTGGTTTCAAGAATCAGTTTATTCAGAGATATACCATTATAAGCAGGGCTCATCTTTTCAAGCGAATAAACAATAAGCTGACCCTCTTTATCACTGTCAAGTTGTTCAAGAGATGAAATCCTTACAGAAGAATTTCCACGACTGATTGCTTTAACTTCATACCATTTATCTGAACATGAAAAATCTTTATGTGTCAGTTCCTGTCCACTCCAGCTTTTCAATGCTGATGATAAGCCAATTTCATCAGCAAGCGGTCCTCTCAGAAACAAAATTTCGCCAATAAGCCCCATTATTTCCGGTTCAGTCAAAAAAGTATTCTTTGATAAAACAAACATCTTCTTCCACTGAAAAAACCTGTCAGTAATTGCTTTATATCCCTCTTTTTCATTTTTCAGTTCTCTGGTCTGTTCTACGATATCCTCACAGAACTTATAGAACAAACCACTCATATCATCATCTTTCAAAGAAAAGCGTATGGTGTTATACTGTGGCTTAGTATACTGTGATACGTCTATTGCCGATGTCCCGGTAACTTTTACGGGTCTGAACACAGAGCGCAGTTCAATGGATTTCCGACTTTTCTCGTCCAACCCGATATGCAGATCAAGAATATGATAATTGTCCACACGGGAAAAATATTCAGGACGACTGAATGCATCAAACTGAGATTTTATATCCATCATTCTTCATCTCCTATATCCATCTCGTCTTTTTCAAACCAGTTATAAATCTTATTAGCCCTGTACCTGGTTGCATGCAGAACGGAAGCCTCGTCATTTCTGGGCAGACCAAGCGCAAAACCAACTGCAGGGACATTTCCAAGCTTTTCTTTCAATTCATCAAACTGTTTCTTCTGTGTCCCGTCGTCATCTGAAACATCTATAAAATAAACAATCAGAAGAGGTTTTCTGTCCTTTACAAATCTGAACCACGTTTCAGAAGAATAATTATCTTTTGTAAATTTTTCCCTTCTTGTCAACTCATAATTATTGATGAATTCAGCCTTGGCATCTGAAACTATTTTCTCTGCTGTCTTTCCATTAAAATCAATTATTCCAGCAAGTCCATCATTCGGCCCACCGAGTTTACCTCTTCGCCCAAGGCTTAACCTGTCGGTATCCCTGTCGATAACACACTTTTTTCGCTGAACCTGATAAATCCGTCTGCCACAAATATCAACGACAGGAGCGTCCTCTGAAGAATTACCATCCATAAATGCAACATCGAATTTGTCAATGGAAGGATCCGTAGTATTACGAAGAAATTCAGCTATCTGCGTTGTATCGAAATCAGAACTGAATCTTGATATTTTCAATTTTCTGATAAGTTCCATTATACGGTTTTTGGGAATGTCCTGTAAAATATATCTTCCTTTACCGATACTGGGATTCTGTCTCTCGAAATTGATACCACTATTCAGCGCATCCTCAACCAGCTTATTTACCTCATTGAAATTATTTATGTGTGCAGAGGCGTTAAAGCACAGATATGGAGTTTCAACAATGCCTCCAAAATAACTTGAAAATTCATACTCATCTGTTGAATTTCTCATTTTATTGTAGGCTGTTATTTGCAGATCTGCCGAATTGTTCCTTACACGTATACCAAAATCTCTTGGCTTCTGTCCCAATTCACGCATAAGGCTCATATCATCTTTTAGTTTGTCCGTTGCTTCTGCAATCTCTGCATACCAGTCTGCTGAGGCTTTGTGCGTCCATATGCGGAATAAATCCTCATAGTTTTTTCTATAACCGAACCATCTGCCCATCTGCATAAGGACATCATAAGTACTCGTGTTTCTGTAAAAATAGCTGATTATCAGCCCTTCAAGAGTCAGTCCTCTTGACAAAGCAAGACCGCCTATGGCTATTACCCTCAAAGAATCATTTTTTGGATACTCCAATTTCTCTGATGTTTTTGAGCTGTTGACTACTTTTATCTGAATATTTTCTATGGCGCTGAACATCGCCTCCGCAACTTCTTTCCATGAAAATTCTGTATTAGCATAGTATTCGCTCCATATTCTGTGTATATGAGCGAGAACCGGGTCTTTCAAAGAATCATTGTCTGCAGAAAGATTGAATTTGATTGCTCTGTATGCTTTTTTATGTATTTCTTCAACCTCACCTTTTATGTGCTTCTGCACGGCAACAAAGCGGGAAATATTGATAAGCATTGAGCGGTGTTCATTGTAGTCCCCACGCAGATCACGTATCGCATTAACAATATAGAAAGCATAAATTGCATCAGTAAGGCTTCCGGGCAATTCGCCAGCCCATTCTTTTTTATGTTTGAAATAGAAAGGAAAACCATCTTCTTCCTCTCTTCCGGCATCTTTTATATAAGTAAGCTGATTATGATACTCTCCCTCTTCTGCAAAAATCCTGTTCGGTCCGATGTAATTGCTTGGTGTTGGTAAGGCAACTATAAAGTCTTCAGGGAAAAGATCCTGCGTTTCCATCTTTTCCGTCGTTTCGGGATCTATAAATACATTTGCAAAAGGCGTAGCAGTGAAACCGACATAGTTTGAAACAGTAAATACGCTTGCAAGTTCTCTTATCAGTCTATTGATCTTTGTAGGATCCTCTTTACTTGCACTTGTATTTATCGACGCATTGTCCGCTTCGTCATCGATCATAAGCATCGGCATATCAATCTTTTTAGTCACGGGATTCGCATTCAGTTCCACAAGCCATTTTGTAAGTTTTTGTAGCGTAGTCGTGTTTTTCTTTATTACAAAAACAATTGCATCGGTTATACCGGCAAGTGAGATTACAGTTTTATCGTTATCACCGACAAAATCCCTGACTCTGGAGGTCATAGATATAGCCCGTATAGGTTTGTTGTCCAGACCGACGCCAACCCTTCTGCCATCTTTTGATTCGGAAGACATATCAATTCCGATAAAACCTTCCTCAACACGTTCCTGCGTCTGTTTTCTCAAAGACTCAATTGTGCCGGTCAGCAGAATAAACACTTTATAACCAGCATCAGCAGCCTTACATAAAAAACCTATATAAGTAGAAGTCTTACCCGACTGTACATCACCAATAATCAACCCTCGTTTCATAACAGGCGTTGCGTAATGTGCTTTGGGATCGAGTATGTAATTCATCAGTTTCTGGTCAAGCGTATCTTCCCCAAGCGTACTTACAACGTTCGGGCTGAAATGTTTCTCGTCAATCAGGTAGTTTTTATATCTTGTCCAGAAATTAGATTCTATCTCCGCCTTACGATCGGTATACCAATTATCCTGATCATAATCGGCAAGAATACTTTGACCCGGTGTTGTAAATATCTGATATTTATATTGCAAATCGCGTTTTAAAGCAGCCACTTCCTCAGAGGTACATTCTACACCAGACATATTTATGGCTTTCTGAATATATTTATTGACGGCATTTTCGTCAAGATTATTTTCTGCCTTATCCAACGATATATATATCTCAGCCATACGGGCAACATTAGCAATTTTTCCGATATCCATATCACTCTTCCTCCATCAGTATCTGTTTCAGTTCCGGATACTTGTTGAACGGCTCTGATTGCATAAGATTTTCAACTATCACCATTTTGTCCGCACTTCCCGTTTTCAGTGCCAATCTTATTAATACCCGTGCTTTATCCGCAATTTCCGCCTTTCTTTCTTCATCGATTTCTTCATTGACTTTATTCTGAGACTTGTCTATATAAATCTGCTGATACGGAACGGCATTTTCAATCTCGTCAAGAATCATATCAATACAATTCCAGGTTTCATCATCAACCTTGTCTTTTATAAGGTCAAAAATTCTTGAAGTACGGTTAATGTGATATGTAATTGTACCTCTGTCATCATTTCTGTCCCATATATAATCAATAGTATCGTCAACTTTAGCTATTCTTCCGCGATATGTCTGTTTTCTTACAGCAACATCCATCGCATCATCCACCGCACGAGTCAACCGTTGTTTAATGGATGAAGGAATTCTTGCGCTTTGCTTTTTTATGTCTATACCCCAGACTGAATCGAGGGTATTAGGAATATCAACCTTTATGCGGGCATATTTTGTCAGTTCATCACGACCTCTTCCAAACCAGGTTCCCCAGACTATCAGACGTTCATTTCTGTAAATATAAAACCCTTGTTTTGTCCTGTAGTTTTCAACTCCACCGGATATTTTTTTATCTTCCTGTGTCAGATCTTTCTGGAAAGGAAGTACATATGGTTGTACTGTAACCATCCGTTCGATTCCGTCTTTGTCCTTAATCGGTATCGAAAAAGCCTTCCGGACTGTTGTTTTAGGATGATTTTCCAGAAACGGGTCATAGCCCGTCAGTTGAAAATTGTTAATTTTTATAGTAAGTTTATTTACTCCCTGTCTGTTCAGAAACCTATGAAAAATCAAAGACAGATATTCTGCCGTACTCTCCTGATGGTTCATAAGTTCCCCATATTCATTTCCGGACGATTCCCTCAGGATATCAAAGTTTTCCCATAAGACAACAGTGCCGGAGTCATACTCATCAAGAAAATTAACGCATTTTATCTCTTTAATTTCTTCATCCGGACAATCTATCATTACCCAGTCCTGTTTTTTTTCAACGACATCAAGATCCCATATATAGGCTGATAATACACCATCTTTCTTGCTTACTACAGTAAGCTTCCTGCACTGAGATAATGATGCTGATTTCAACCCAAGACCAAACCTTCCCAGCTCATCTTCACTCCTGCAACCTCTTTTTAATGCACTTCCATACTTCATTGCATCAAAAAGTTCATCTTTCGTCATTCCCTTACCATTATCACAGACAGCAACATAAATATCCACCGGATCTATGGGGAATTTCACTTGAATCAGCGTAGACTGTACGCTTATACTGTTATCAATAATATCCGCAATCGCTGCCTCAAAGGTATAACCCATTGAGCGCATCGACGACATCAGAACATCAGCGGTCGGTTTATTTTCCCTAAGACATTTCTCATCGTATTTCATCATAAGCCACCATATTTCTTATCTTAATTTTAATTTCCCCTGACACATCTGTCAATTACTGCGAACTTAATCAACCTCAGGAACAATAATAGAATACTCCTTGCAAATTTTTTCAAAAGCCCGGAGTGTACGGTAACTCGGATTTGACTTTCCATTCTCAAGCCTGTTAATTGTTGTAAAATTTAACCCCAGCATTTTTCCTAAATCTGTCTGACTTATATGAAGTTTATTTCTGACGAATTTCAATTGATCCTTGAATTCCATATTTATACACCTGTTCTGTCCATATGTATTTTATATGCTATTATTATATAGTAAACGCCATATAAATTCAATAGTTTGACGTGAATTATTTCAACAAATGTCTCATTAAATATAGTAACCCGCCAACCTTGTCATATTTTAAATAAAAAATTATAGCACAAAACGCCATTTTGCTTAGTTTATCCCTTAACGAAAATGCAACGGCGGGCGTTTGGAAAACGCCCGCCGTTGTACAATATTAAATTTACTCCTATTCAATAAAGCTTGCTACTGTTCTTTTGAACAGGGGATTTTGGGTGAAGTGAGGTGTACCCATAGTTGCACACACACGAAGGACTAAGTCGTCAAGGGAATTGGCTTCGGCTTTGCAAGCGTTGACAGCTTGCACGATTTTGTTGATTAACTCAATCGCAGAGTCTATCTTTTGCAATGCCTGAGTGCGGTTGTAGGTTACGCCCCACGCAGGGTAGAAAGTGTCGACGCCTTGTAAATCTTTCAACTTAATTAAACTGTTCAGGCTATCTTGCGCATTAATCCAGATGGGTATATCGCCCACAACGGGAATTGCATCGCCGACGAATATACAGCGTTCTTCCACAAGCTTGTAAGACAATTCGTCAACCGAATGACCGGGAGTTGCAACCACTTCTATTGTCAAGCCGTCTTCCAACCCAACAATATCCCCTCCCTTTAAAACCTCGTCCACGGGAACAGACCTATTGACTAACGTATGGAAATTGGGAATAGGTCGCTGGGCAAATTGCAGTTCAACGTACTCTACCCAAGCTCTTTCGCCTGCGCTGGCGTAGACTTTACAACCCGTCAACTCCTTCAATTTAGCAACGCAACCGATATGGTCAGGGTGAGCGTGAGTAAGCAATACCCCACGAATATCCTCCAACGAACGACCGATAGAGCTCATATAATCAGCAATTATTTTCTCGGTTCCGTCCACGCCTGAATCAACCAACCAACACGACTTGCCCTCAATCAAATAAACGTAGACGTAACGTTTAATTTCTGGGGTGACGTTAAAATCAATCTTAATCTGGTGAATTTTCGGTTTCATAATCAATCTTCACCCTCCACGATAACCGCTCTGGCGTCTACGTTATTTACACGCTTAGACATAATTGCCCTGTATTCCTGAGAGGCAAAACACTCTTCCAGCCTTTCTTTTGAAGGAAATTTAATCAGTATAACTCGCTGGGGTACTCTCTTATCCGACAGGCACCTTACCTCTTCCGTCCTGACAAGATATTCGCCACCGTAGCTCTCTACAATCGGTCTGACCTTTTCTATGTAATAATCGTATCCTTCCCGATTACCTCCGTCGGGAATATAGGTGTCAATCATAAAATAACACGCCATCTCTCTCACCCTTCGGCTTTTCCGCCAGATATTTTTTACAAAACAATTTCCAAAAAGCTAGTTACGTCGTTGATATCCGCACTCTTATTGCCGTAAAATCTATCCTTATAGTAAAGGGCAAATTCACCGTTCACATAGGCAATAAAGCATTGCGGGTATGCAACGTTTTTCCTCTTAGGATAAACCATTCTCTCCGAATGTTTGATACCATAATAATCCAGCGTTTCAATTATTTTAGACCAGGAAATTTGTCTACCCATAATCTTAACGACTTCGTCAACTTCAATATCGGCAAGCATAGCAATACAGGTCTGACCGCATAACCCCGACTTAACATCCATTTCGTTAATGCAATCAATTTTTCTTATAGGATTTTCAATGCTATAGGGGCTATTGTTATTTATCCTTGTCAATGATTTTATAACTTCAAAGGAGACTTCTCCGCTTTCATCTATTTTTAACGCTATATCTTTTTTAACAGGAATATAGTATTTCCCCTGTCCTTTAGGCAACAGTTTGCACTCGAAAGAAACGGAATTAATATTAACACTTACGGGTATATTCCCTTTTATACCAAGTGTCTCCCAGACGTTAAAGGGTATTTCAATAAACGTTCTTCCCTGTTCGTTTATTAAGCTGTAATTAAACGTATAATTCATTCTCATTCCCCCGTAGCATTCGACAACCGATATGCTGTTAATATAGTATCACAAACAGCTTTTATAATCAACGGTTATTTAATTTTCTCTGCCGAGAATGAAATCAACCGAACAATTAAAATAAGTTGCAAGCCTTAAAAGGTTTAAATCAAGCTATTTAATTTGTTAACGACGGCGGCAAGGTTCACCTTGCCGCCGTTACTCTTATATGGATTTTACTCAAAATTATGATTCAAAAATAAAATCAAGCAGCTCTTTCAATAAATGTTGATTGGGTTCCTTTTTCATGCCATAAATCCTGATTCCAAATTTCCCTTTATGTTTTCCTTTTAATACAGGTGTGATACCTAAATTTAATCCGGCCTGTAACAGACTCCTGAATGTAGGTAAATTTGTAAAATCCTTTTTGACATCTACTATTATACTCCACATTTTATCCATCAACGAATTATGTGGTTCCCCCAACCATTTGTTAGAACTAGCAACTTCTATTACAGAAACATACTGATTTTCATAATTTACCAGCAACATGTCAGTCTTTGTCCATGCTGGAACTGCACCTCTTCCACAATTATAATTATCAAAATCTTCTTTTACCTTGTTTGCATCTAATAACCTTTCTTTTGTGTCCATTTTTATACCTCCGAATTTTTTATCTTTATATACGATAAAATTCAGCAATTTCCTTCTTTATATTGCAAAAATTTATTATAAATCACGTTAAAATCTTCCTCGTTGCCCGTTGTGTTGGTTAAATACTTGTTAATCGTACCTCCTTTATGCTTTAAAACAAAATGGCCAAGATGAAATGGGCTAGACGGGTCGTAATAAAAGTCAAGTATATCTTCAAATCTGATTGTCTGAATACTTTCAGTATTTATGCCTTTATACGAAAACACCTGCTTGATTTTAAAAAAGTGCAGACAGTTTTCGCCCAAGCAACAGAATTGAGTAGTCGCCGTCGAAATAATAGCCCCCACCGCCCCGCCGCCGGGTACTTCGCAACGGAAGACCGCGTCGGTCTGGGTTAAATTCAATTTATTTAAATCTGCCAGAATAAGCTGTTTGGTCTTATCCATTTATTTTTCCTCCCTATCGTCATTCTGATTTTTTTGGGGACAGATAAGCCCTGCGGCATATGCCGCTATCTCGTCCCCGGTCAGGTTTAGCTTTACCCTAAACTTATAAGAAACGTAGTCGTTTTTCGGATCGGGCTCTTGCGCGGACTCGACAAACGCACTGAACCCAGAATCAATAATTTCAACTTTTCCGATTTCAATCAATTCCTTAAAATATTTCTCTTTAATTTTTTCGACCTGATTATCTACGGACTGCTGTATCAATTCCTGTTCAAAGGGTTCCGACACTTTAATATTGCATAAAGTTATATCATTGCCGATAGAGCCGATTTCGTGAAAGCCCTCGATATTCCATGCGCTTTGCCCTTCCCTCACGACGTAGGCATTATCCCTGCCACGGTCCAGAACAGCACCGTCCTCGTCTATAATTTCAAAGTTATACTGGCGATTGATTGCGGGATATTCTACGTTCAAGTTGCCGTCATAATAGATAGGTTCAATATCATCTTCGCTTTCGATTAATCCTACGCTTAAGTATCTGCACAGCTCGTTCGGTAATTCGGCGATTTGCTCTTGACTGAAACTATCTCTGTTAGCCTTAACGTAGTTTATAAAATCCTGCGCTCTTTCGCGTTTTAAACTGTTTGTGCGGTAATAAACGTACGACTTGACCATATCGTCTCTCGAATACAGATTATCGCTCAGAATAGCAACTTCACGCGCATCGGTAACGACTTTAAAATAAACGCTGCACGAACCGTCTGAATAGCATTTACAGAGCTTTCTCAAAGTCGATTTTGCCTCTTCGGTACAGATTTCAAGCGCCGTCCCCAGCGTCGTCTTTGCAGACAGCCCGTCGTATTGCGTTACTTCTTCTCTCAGCAGTCGGTCGAGGCTCACATTGAGTAATCTGGAAATAGCGACCATGTTTTTTATATTGGGATGAGATACTCCACATTCCCACTTATAAACAGCCTTTTCCGAAATTTCGCCGTCTCCGCCTAAGACGTTGCTTAATCGGTCAATGAACTCAGATTTCGTGATTTTTTGATTCTCTATGTAAATTTGAATGTTTTTGCCTAAAGAGCTATAATTTTTCGTTGACATGTATTTTACCTCTCAAAGATTTATTGAATCGATTCTTGATTATATTATAAACCGTTATTTTTAAAAAACAAGGTACTGTAAGTAGGATTTTAAATAAATTATCGGAACCGAAATTATCCATAAAGTACATCCGTGAAAGAACAAATATTGTCGCCTTTACGCTTATTTTGTCAAACCACTCTATCTATTATCTCCTCTGCCATTTATAAAGTTTACCTACAAAACGACTAATCTCGAATTGAATTCCAGATTAGTCGTAATCGATAAGCAAAATTAACTAATTTTGCCTAAAATGAATGACGGACTTGGGAAACAAGTCCGTCATTCAAATGTTGTTGAAAAATGACTTTTTTTGACTCCCGAAAGGGGTTAAAAATTTGGGAGTATATTTGAGAGTAGGTTAACTGAAATCATCGAAAATAACTGGTTTTTGGGCTAAATTTGCCCGATTTTGGCTTGTTTTTGAGTTGCACGTTTTCCTCTGACTCCGTCATTCGTTGGTTCAAATCCAGCTACCCCAGCCATTTTTGGGCGGTTTTTAGCGAATTTTCGTTAAAAACCGCCTCTTTTATGTTTTTCCTTATCCTCTCATACCCTGAAATTGTGGGGTAAATCGTGGGGAAATTGTGGGACGAGTGGCGATTTCTTAAACAGCACAGTGCGCTGTTTTATCGTCACGAGATGAGTGAGCACATCCGTCCCGTGCGAACGGTGACCGAGGTCGGCTGTTTTTCCTTACAGCCGCCGAGACAATTGGTATTAAAATAACGGCTTAAATTTTCGCCCTTTTATCGGGCGTGTCCTAATTATTAGGATAATTCGTAGTTGACCTTCTCTGCTTCTTTGAGCAAGAACTCCTCGCTGTAAGTCGTGTAACCTCTGTCAACCGCCGAAGTCTTAACGTCTTTGTCGAAGGTATGTCCTGCCCATAGCATTACCACCTCGCCGGCAACTCCACATTCTTTTGCCCTTGTTATGAAGTTATAGCGCAACTCGTGCGGATGGTGAGTTGGAAACAGTCTTTTGAACGTTGTCTCTATCGTATGTACGTTGGTGTTTTTGGCTTTCTCAAAGTCCACATAGGGAAGAACTCTCTTGAAAACAGGCGTAAAGTGAATACTCCTTTTCACCTCTCCCCTGCCTAACCTTGTCTTGCTTGTGGTACAGGTTAGTTTTTCACCCTCTACATTAATAGTGCAGAGTTCAGACTTCCTTAAACCGAAGTACAGCAAAACCAACAGCGCAGAGCTTGCCGCATGGTCGGGATTATCTAAACAGAACCTGACAAGACGGTTTTCTTCTTCCTTGGTCAGTGCAGTGCCTTTCTTGGTTTCGTAGTAGGGCAATACGATTTTCTTCATAGGCGAGGGAATATTTAAGTCCTCACAAGCTAAATCGAAGATGTAGGTCATTATCTGCGATAACTTCTCTGCCGTACGGTGCTTGCCCTCGTCTACGATTTTGAACAGGTATTCCTGTATTACCGCTCTCGTCATCTCGCCTACTGCCATTCCTTTAAACGTTGCTTCAAGGTTAAATCGGCATAACCGCTCATATTCCTTGAACGTGGTCGGTTTGGTCGTCTTACGCTTGATTTCAAGCCATTGGTTAACGTAGTCTGTAAAGAGTACTCCGTTCTCTTTCCTGACTTCCTTGGGTTTAATTACAGGCTTATTTCGCTCTGTTACAGGCGTTACATTGTCCCCTGCCATTTCGGTTAATTTAGCTATAAACTTGCGTTTCATCTCGTCAAAGTCCTTAGCGCAGGCAAACACGTCTAACCCGTGTCGGCGGTAGTGAGCCTCGTAAACTCCTTTGTGGTAACGATCGGGTATTATTTTGTTGTTACATGCAAAAATTTTCTTATACATAGTCGGTATTTGTTTCATCTCCTTTTTCGTGAAAGTAAAACCGACTTTTGAACTTCTGCCCCTTTCTCTTTCGGCTCCCTGCTGGGCAGTAGCCGCTTGTGCCGTAGGTAACAACTTTTGCAAGGTTTCAAGCGTGATTGAATCCGATGCTGCTTTTAAAACAGCCCTTGCCATTTCGTCGTTGCCTTCCGGCAATGCTTTTAAAGTCTTTAAAATGTTATCTAATTCTTGGTTATTCAATTCTCCTTATCATTTTAATTTTATATAGGTTGTGCAAACCCTGCTTTTAACGGAAAGATAAGCACGGTTTAGACGAAACCACCCTCAGCACTAATTTCTTGAATGAAGCTTTTTGCCACTGTCTGCGTTGAGCGGTCTTGATGTACGTCCTTGTACATCTGCACCCACTCGCCTTGACAGATGTCTAAAAATCTTCTATTCAAGACGCTTTGCGGTTATAAGCTGAAAAATTCAAAAAGAAAGTTGTGGGAGTTCTTGCAGTCGTGCTGGACGCACGGCAAAAGGACTACCGCAGGTTTATCAAAGAATTTTTCGCTTAGAACAATTAGCGGTGGGGGTAGTTTCGTCTACCCTACATATTTTTTGTCTCCTTATCAATTCCCGGCATTACGGGTGTATTAAGTATAGCATTGCTAATACTACATTCCACTGTTGTCGGTAAAAATTGTACTGTCGTATATATACAATAGTACACTTTTACCTATTTGTCAATAGATTTATTCTTTCACCTCCCCTTGAAAATCGGGTTTCCCGATTCTTCCTTTCGCCGTAGCGAAAAGTGTCGGTTTTGACAAACTATTGCAAAACCCTTTACCTGCCTATCACTTTTTAAAATTTGTTGAAATTTTATATACCTCCCCTTTATTGGATTTCGTTTGTTTTTGGCTTGCATTTGGCTTGCTGTTTGCGGACTATTATTAGGCTTGTCCGCTCGCCTTTTAGTTAGCGCATAAGCACCACCTCCCTTGAATTTTTTGTTTTATTATCCTTGACATATAGCTGTATACCCACCCAAAAAAGAACATAAAAAAGTCGATAAAACCATGAACGTTTCACCGACTTGAACCTTATTTAGCTGTTTTGATTGCTCTATGGTAGTTAGCCATTCGATTAAGTTAGATTGTTAATTTATGTGTTAAATCTCCTAAAAAATTGTATGACAAAATAGCCCCTTATTTTGTAATTGAACCGGTGGTAATTTCCGCCCAGGAATACTGCAACATATATTCGCCGTGATATGCGTTTACCGCATACGGGATTTGATTGAGAAAATCAAAATAATCGCAGTCAACTGCGTTACAGTTAAGAGATATTGTATTGCGACCTTTAACGATAATTTCTTCCCCGCCGACTTCGGCAAGCGCACGTTTCATCTCGTGAATAAGATTACGCAAATTACTCCTTCTGGAAAGCGTATCGGGGCCCTCTTCCCAGATAACCGTCATTAAATCGCCCATCGTCACAGTTGCGCCTCTGCGGTCGACAAGATAAGCAAATATCTCTTTCGCCTTACGGCGATTGAAAACAACGGGCTTACCGTCTGCAAAAACCTCAAAATTGCCGAAGCACTGCACCCATATTCTGCTTTTTTGCTTAGGCTTTAGGGGACAGCGCAGATGTTCAAGTGCCTGTTGAACCGCTTCCGGCGTCACGGGCTTAAGGAGATAATCGCTTGCATACAGACGAAACGCATCGAGCGTATACTCCGAATACCCCGTTACGAATACGATATTCACCCCTCCGCTGACGTCTTTTATTCGCCTTGCAAGCTCTAACCCCGTCATTCCCCGCATTTTAATGTCTAAAAACGCAACGTCGCACCCGTTTTTGCAGACGTAATCAATAGCCTCGTCCGGTTTGCGGAAACCGTGTATTTCGGTATCGGGTACTGTTTTTTCAATAGAACTTACTAAAACTTCCAACGCAAGTTTTTCGTCGTCAACCGCAATAATTCTCATCTGTCGTTATCACCTTTGGGTATTTTAATAATTGCCGTAGTACCTTCATTGGGCGAGCTTAATATTTCGAGAGTGCCTTGACACATAACGGCAAGTCTGCTTCTTACGTTGTTGATACCGACGTGAGAACGTTCGTCCTCAACTACCGATTGCGGGTCAAAGCCAACGCCGTTGTCGCTTACCCGTATTTCGTAACAATCCGTCTTTTCCTCAGTTGAAATAGTCACCCTTCCGCCGTTAGGCAAATCGCTGACGCCGTGATTTACGGCGTTTTCCACAAGCGGCTGAACGGTAAGCGGCGGAACGAAAAACTCTGTAACAGGCACGTTATATACAATTTCAAGCTCGTCGTCATAGCGTATCTTTTCAAGTGCCAGATACGCCTGAATATGCTTTAACTCGTTTGAAAAGGATATCATTTCGCTTTTCTTTATACTGTCGAGATTTCCTCGCAGATACTTTGAAAAATCGCTGACCGCCTGCTTTGCCTCTTGAGGCTTAACGTCGCACAGGCGATAAATAGAGGTCAGTGCGTTATACAAAAAATGAGGCTGTATCTGAGAAAGCAAAAGCGAGTTATTACTCTCCGACAGAGCAAGTTTCTTTTCGATAAGCTCCCTTTCAATACTCTCTTTACGTTTTAATTGGTCAACGTGTATAAGCGTATAGACGAGAACGAGCGAAATGGTCGTTGCAAGACAGACGGGAGTTACCGCCCAATATATTTGAAGAGGAACGCCGATAATAGGTATCACCCCATACAATGCCATAATCAGCGTATCACGCCAGCCGAGAGCTTTGTGATTGCAGAATGCAAGCACCATTGTCATAGCAGGAAGTAAAACCGTAATAATCTGACTTAACAGGTACAAAGGACCCGTCTGGTCAAGCCCCGTTTCGTCGTAATAGATAAACATTCCGTTAAACGACGATATGAACCATAGAAGGAGCAGAACACCGCTTAACGCAGAGATGATTATTGCATAACGATACGATATCTTTTTTCTCTCACGGATATACGCCGTAAGGCAGAAAGCATAAAGAGCAATAAGCGCACTTAAAGACGCATTTGAAAAGAAGGACAATATTTTTATTGAAAGAACCTTTTCAGGCGCAGGATTATCAAGGAGAATCCATATAGGCGCATCTACCAGCATCAACGCAGCATTTGCAGATAACACCCCTATAAATAATTTACCGGCTTTGCCGAGATACTTTCTTTCAAGAAAACACCCTATAAGCATAACCGCCGTCACAACCGCAGAGAATAATTCAAGCCCTGCGCTCATATAGTTCATTTCATTCAATATCATATAGCCTTACCCGTTTTAATACTATATATTCCCCTTACGCTTTCAAATATTGTAACACATTTTAAAAAAATCGGCAATACGAATTATTTAACCCGTTTGTGAACGAATCCTTAGTGCCTATCTACATATACATAAGCGTTTGCACGTTAATTTAATATAATTCTGCCGTACTGTATGCAGATAAAGTTATTGTTATTTGCTTGTTAAAACTTGTAACCGAAGCCGAAATGCTTATAGTGGGATAATCATACCTGTCGGCAAGCCCTGATACCGTAACGTAGAGATTCCCGTCTGAAAGAACAACCTCTTCCACCTTAGCCCCCGCAGGTTCAACAGCAGTGATATTTTCAAGCGTAACGTTGGACTCTATGAACTCGCCGTATGGTAACGACAATTTGCTTTTAAGCGTTTGATTAAAATACATACCGCCCGTACAGGTAAGCTTGGGTTTGCGTAAGATTACGTAACCGTAGGAATTTTTGCCGTCTTTCGTAGCACTGCCTTTAACCGTAAGCTTACAGTATACGCTGTCGCCCTCAAAATCACGTGCCCTACCGTCAAGGTATACGACCAAAGAGGACTCGTCCTTGTACTCCACACTCGCAACCGTCTTACCTGCAAGCTCTCCGCCCAAAACAATGTCCGATGCGGATATTGTATCTTTGAAACGTGCAGCCTCGTCATCATTCAAGGACGGCTGCCCTTCAATAAACAAAGGCTGTTGCCCGTCAATATAGATATAACCTGAAACGTCTATATTGTTGGCTTCTTCGTTTTTGGCTAAGTTGCAGGCAGAAAGGGCGCAGACGCCCAATACGCAGACCATTGCCGTAAATACCGTAACGATTTTTTTAAATAGCTTCATATATTTATCCCTTATAATTTTTTTCTGCTTAATTATTCCCCTTATGCTTTCAGATATTATAACATAAAATCGACAATACGAATTATTTAACCCATTCTGCTATACTCAAGTCATATTCAGCCACGTTTGTGAACGAGTCCTTTGTGCCTATGCTCTCAGTGTTGTAGGTAAACACGTTGACGCCGTTCATACACGATTTCCCGCTTGAAACATAGGTTATTCTTACTGCTATATGTCGTCCTATAACCGGATGAACCATTGCCAACCTATCGCCAACGTGGAATTTCGGCGTATCGCCGCTCTCCTCATAATCTCTTCCGCAACCGCCCGACACGTTATCGAGTTCCTCGTCCGAAAGCTCACCGCTCTTATTTAGTTCTGCATACACTTTAGCCGCTTGCTGCGCGGTAAGTTCGATATTTTCGGCTTTAGCTATCTTTGATAGTTCCTCTGCCGTCTTAGCCTGTTTTGCCTTTTCGATAAGTTCCTTTGAAAGTTCCATTCTTTTCTCCTAAAATTTTTTATATCAACTCACTAAGGCTACTTAACGCCCTGTCGTGAATATAGCGCAGCTGCCCGTAAGTTAAACCGAGAATCTCCGCCGTCTCTTTTTTGCTTTTGCCGTGATAATATATAAGAATTATGACGTCTCTCTCGTCTGTCGGAAGTTTTTCCAACGCCGTAACAAGGGCTTTAAGCGATTCCTTTTTTTCAATACACTCGTCAGCAGTTTCAGTCTGTTCGCTCATATTCTCGGCAACTGCAAGCTCTTCATGTACACGAGCTTTACTTATGTAATCGTAAACGGTGTTGCGGGTAATCGTATATATCCACGTGGAAAGCGAAGCCTTAGATTTGTCGTATGTACCTAAATTTCTGAACACCTTTAAAAATACCGTCTGCACGATATCTTCCGCTTCGGTTGAGTTGCGGACTTTTGAAAGCGCATAGCCGAACACTTTATTGCGGTACTTTTCGTAGATTTCTCCGCAGTCGGGTTCACTCATTGCCGTCGCCGTCCTTCTTGTCTTTAAGGTCGGTCTCCTCGCCTGCCGCACTAACCCATTCTAAGTCGTCGTCTGCAAGTTCGTTATTGCATCTGCTGTCGGTATCGTCAATGAGCGATTGCAATTCTTCGTTGCCTTCGAAACGCTGAAAGTCGAAAAGCCTTTTTAACTTGAAAGCAATATCCATAATTTTTAACCTATCTTAGTTAAATTTTTATAGGGTGCAAGGGCTTGTTCGCATTTTTTATCGTAGCCGTTTTCAAAGAAAAAGCACTTCCAGAGGTCTGGTGCCCTTAAATCACCGTTGTGCGTAAGTCCGCCCAAGGCACGGCAACCGCCGCGGCAATAGGTAAGGTGAGGACATTCGGCACACTTTTTGTTTACCTTGAGCATATCCCCAATTGTTGCACACACCTCGTCCATATAGACTCCGCTCTGCAAGATAGATTGCAAGCCGTCTTTCTTTACGTTGCCAAACGAAATTTTATGCGCTTCCATCCAGCCCGACATCTGCATACAGGGGTACACCTCCCCGTTTGCCGCAACGGCTATCATACCCCTGTTACCCTGACACAGCGGTCGGGACTCCCTGTATCTGTCCAGACAACCGGCGGCAGGGGTTAAAGTAAAGGTACTGCTCTTAGGGGAAAGCGTTAAAAACTGCCAGAAAACCACTTCCATACCGTGGGAATTTTTTATATAACCCTCCGCAATTTTTAGGCAAGCCTCGTAATATTCGGGGACGGTGAACGACTGCCCTGCGGCGTTTTCCGCCCAACGGGTAGACTCGGTAGTGCAGATAACCCTCGTGCGTTCCACACCCAGACTGTCGAGGTATTCAAGGCTCTTTAAAATGCTGTCCTTATTCTTACGGTTGATATTGGTCTGCACCATTACCCTGAAACCGTTCTCTATGCACAGCTTTATGGCGCGGATTGCGTCCTCTTCTGCACCGACTCTGTTCCGCATCCAATCGTGATAGCCGAAGCCGTCAAACGAGATTTTGATTAACGGATAACAGCCTATCTGCTTAAATTTATCGAGGGCGGTCTGGTCTATGTAAAAGCCGTTGGTGTTGAGCTCAAAAACGTACATACCACGGCTATATATGCCCTGCAATATCTCAAAGAAATGCTTGTGTGCCATGGGCTCGCCGCCCGTTATGGTAAAGCCGTTAATACCGCACTTCTGCGCTTCGTCCAATAGGGCGTTCGCCTCTTCAAGCGACCACTCGCTCTGCAACGGTGCATTGTCTTTCGCATTGAAGCAGTGCAGACAGTTATAATTGCACCTGCCCGTTATCATCCAATTCATAGAGGGCATATAGCGGTTGTCGCACACAAGCGGCTTCTGCCAATCGGTAAGCGTTTCCTCGCCCCTTTGAACGGGGAATATCATTCCCCTACGTTCAAGGTTTTTTGTCAGCTCGCTCTCGGCTATTTCGTGCAGACCGTCGCATAAAGACAGCAGTTCAAACTCTTCTCTTTTCAAGCCGTGTGCCGTGCGGTCGTGCCTTACGTAATAGGCATAGGGCACCAACCGCCACGAACGAAGGGCAATATTTTTGTTAAGAACGTAATACATATTTATTCACCGATTGATTTTATCTTGATGGGCGCAAAAGCCCGTATTGCTTAATTTCAGACCCCGGAATAGTGCAGGTATCCACCGTTTTAAAGCCGAAATGCTCGTATATCTCCACGTTTACCTTCTTATGAGTTTCCAGATAAACGGAGTAACGATTATTATCCATCCATTCCAATACGGGGCGCAAAATCTTAGAACCAAGCCTTTGCCCCTTCTTTCCTTCCCTGACAGCAAACGTCATCAGATACCAAGTGCGGTCGTCCGAAAAGCGTTTCCGCACTTCGACGGCATTTTTCTCAAACGCAACAGAACGCTTAATTGCGCTAAGCCCTACTCCGCAAAGCGTACTAATACCGCCGTTTAACAGAAAACGCATTGTCGGTATTCCACGGTATCCGGGCGGACATAGAACAATCAAGTTATCTATATCCGAATCCGACGAAATCATTATTGCATCGCCGAGCATAGCCTGATACGTTGTTTTGCAGTAACGGCTGCGCACCTTTTCGGAAATATCGCCAAGCAGGTAACGTAACGCCCCGTCGTCGGCAAACGTTTTGCCGACCATCTCTCCGACGCAGTTCATTTGATTTTTCGGTATGTAATAACCCGCAACGTCGTTTTGAAAACGGCAAATGAGTTCTTTTGTCGACATTCTTACTCCTTTTTAAACTGCACAAATAATGCTGTTTTCTTCGATTTCAGCACAACCGCCGCTATACTCCACGAAGTACATAGGCAGATTCCACATTATCCCCAAACGAACGGTATATCTTCTTACGATTTTTGCTTTACGTATAGCTACGCCTTGGTAAAAGGCGTCGACTACCTGCCCGACCTCGTATTTATAATTTGCTTCGCCGTTATCGGGAAACAATTCGTCTATCTCTATCGCCGTTTCCATTGTGCCGCCAAAAGTCTGCTCAAGCTCGTCGTTAGAAAGTTCGGCGTTTGTATTAAGGTTGTCAAACGCTTGGTCCGTTTGCTTTTCGGAAACTGTTTTTTCTTGTTTTGCCTTTTCTAAAAGATCTTTTGAGATAATCATATCATCTTCTCCTTGGCAGCATTAATCTGTCAATAACGACTAAGCCTTTCTTCTTCAAACGTGCCGCCGCCTGCACCGCTGGAATGGGGCACCGTATATTTTACGTCGTACAAATAATGAGTTTTGTATCTGTATTCGTACGTCTTGAAACCCGTAACCGTGCCGCTAACCATATTGTCGATTAGCACCCTGTCCCCAACGTTGAATTTATTAACCGTAGGCTTTTCAGGTTCGCTGCCGCAACCGCCCGAAACGTTATCCAGCTCTTCGTCCGAAAGCTCTGCACATGCATTAAGCCTTTCAAACGCCTTTGCAGCTTCTTCTTCGGTCAGTTCGATATTTTCTGCCTTTGCAAGTGCAAGCAGTTCTTCTGCCGTTTTCGCCGTCTTGGCTTTTTCTAAAAGATCTTTTGAGACGTTCATTTTTAGTCCCTCCAAATTAAAAACTGATTTTTTATTGAAATTTGACTGGGTGTAATCCGATTATTTGTGACTCGGGAAGTTCAAACGTCCACGGTTTCCCGTTAATTGTACTTTTTTGAAACTCTCCGTAAGAATTATGCGTCATTGTCATGTGATACCAGGTTTCTCCGAAATGAGGCAGTTGCTGTTCAATAACGGCGGAAAAATCGCCATTAGTACTGAGTTGCCCTTTTACTATCACATGGTCGCCAACGTTATACTTAAAATTATAGCTATTATCGCATTTACCGCCGCCTGCTACGTTGTCCAACTCTTCGTCGGACAGTTCACCGTTCTTGTTCAGTTGCGCAAACGCCTTTGCCGCCTGTCCTTCGGTCAGTTCTATATTTTCTGCCTTTGCAAGCGCAAGCAGTTCTTCTGCCGATTTCGCCGTTTTTGCCTTTTCTAAAAGTTCTTTTGAGACGTTCATATCATTTTCTCCTTAACCGAATTTTTATTTACCTTTTTAATTACCACAGAGAAGATTCAGAGATTGCCGTTAAAAACACATCCATTTTCCTGCCGTCGGCTCTTTGCACGTATCCCTTGAGATTGTACATATAACCATAAGGTGGAGCTTCTCTCCAAACAGAAATAACCTTGCATGTAGGCCGATAACCGCCGTAATTAATATCAACCGTGACCCAGTCTCCAACACTGTATTTCGGTCCGTTGGCAGAACTGCCTCCGCAGCCGCCTGCTACGTTGTCAAGCTCTTCGTCGGACAGTTCACCGTTCTTGTTAAGCTCGGCAAACGCCTTTGCCGCCTGTTCTGCGGAAAGCTCGATATTTTCCGCCTTTGCCATTTCAAGCAGTTCCTCTGAAGTCTTTGCCGTTTTTGCCTTTTCCAAAAGTTCTTTTGAGATGTTCATTCTAATACCTCCGAATAAAATTTTGTTGTTTGCGATTCTCTCGAATCGCCTTACGCTTGATTTTTACCGTCGATTTTCCTTTTTAGCGAAAACCGATTGATTCTTTACCTATACACTTGGCTCTCAGGATTGCGCGAGCACTCAGAATAACCGAGGAATAACGTAGTCACAGAAACTACTGCCGCCTGCTACGTTGTCCAACTCTTCGTCGGACAGTTCACCGTTCTTGTTAAGCTCGGCAAACGCCTTTGCCGCCTGTTCTGCGGAAAGTTCGATATTTTCCGCCTTTGCCAACTCTAACAGCTCTTCAGCCGATTTTGCCGTTTTTGCCTTTTCAAGCATTTCGTTTGTGAATTTCATTATTTTTCTCCTTACGTCTTAATAGCCCATATCCGATCTATATGAATTAACTCTTTCTTTTATCGAACTCTCGAAAACAGCTGTTGTTTTACTGGTATCATACTTCTCTTCCAAAGCGTAGCAGAGCTTTTTTTGTGCCGATAAATACCGACTTGTAATTCTGTAAATTACGTCTGAACCATATATATACACCGTTTCCCCAACATTGTACTTATACTCTGGAAACATGCAACTGGCGCCGCCTGCGACGTTGTCAAGCTCTTCGTCGGCAAGCTCGCCCGTCTTATTCAGTTCGGCAAACGCCTTTGCCGCCTGTTCTGCGGTCAGTTCAATGTTTTCCTCTTTTGCCATTGCAAGAAGTTCTTCTGCCGTCTTTGCTGTTTTTGCCTTTTCCAAAAGGTCTTCTGAAATGTTCATAAATTGTCCTCCGATTTAATTTATTTTTATTTAAAATGAACGACGCTCTGTTTTTTATTTCGTCTTTCACTTATTTATACGGTCGTTTTCACGCTGTTGCAAAAAATTTTTAAAAATATTTTTCAGTCAAGGCGTTGGCGTTCGACAAGCTCGTAAAAGTACCCCTTCTTTTCAATAAGCTGTTCGTACGTACCGTCTTCGGCAATCTTACCGCCGTCAAGTACTATTATCCTGTCGCACTGCTTAATAGTTGAAAGGCGGTGGGCTATTACGATACGGGTACACTTTAATGAATCCAACGCTTCCGAAACCTTTTTCTGCGTTATGTTATCGAGTGCGCTTGTCGCCTCGTCGAACATTAAAATTTTAGGGTTGGGAGCAACCGCACGGGCTATCATAAGCCTCTGCTTCTGTCCGCCTGAAATTCCACCCGAGCCCTCGGAAATCATAGTGTGCATACCCATGGGCATTGCCTTGATATCGTCCGCAATGTCTGCAATCTCCGCCGCCTTCCACGCATCGTCCACAGAAAGATGGGGCGCAGAGATAATTATATTGGAATAAATATCGCCCTGAAAGAGCTTGCCGTTCTGCATAACCACGCCTATCTTTTTGCGGAGAGATTTTAAATCAAGCGTGTTTATATCCTTGCCGTCGTAATATATTGCGCCCTTTTGCGGAGTTTCAAAGCCGAGTAACAGCCTTAATAGGGTGGACTTGCCGCAACCCGTTTTGCCGACTATTGCAACGTACTGCCCCGGACGGATTTTTAAACTTAAATCGTCCAACACCATGGGAGAATTTTCGTTGTAGCGGAAACTTACGTTGTTGAGTTCTATTCCGCCCGATACGCTTGTGACTATATGCTTGCCCTCCGATATTTCAGGCTGAGCGTCCATAATCGGCTTTGCCATCTCTATTACGGGTTTTATCCTTGCGGCGGTAAGGGCAATGCTTGCAACGCTCATAAGCGCACCCGAAAGCATACCGTAAGCCGAATTGAAAGCGGTATAGTCCGCAACCGTTACGTTACTTCTCACTGCAAAATAGTACATAACTATCGTGCCTATAAGCGAAATCGCAGAGGATATAACGCCATTGAAAAGCAAGAATTTAGGCGGATTGTACGCAAGCTTTGCCTCTTCGGTGTATTTGTTCATCCAACGGGAAAACATTCGCTTTTCGCTGCCCGAAAGCTTGATCTTCTGCACGCCCGTCAACATCTGATAGGTCAAACCGCTCATCTTGCTTGAAAGCTCCATCTGCCTTTTGCTTATCTTCATCTGCGCAAGCGATGTAATAATAGAGAACAGCAGCGTTGCAAGCGTTATGCACAGTGCGGGAATTACCAACTCTTTTGCATAGACGAAAATCTGCGATATGTAGGCAAGCGAGAATACCGAAGTTAAACCCGTAGATAAAAAGGTCTGAACCAAAGTCGTACACAACGTGTTTATATACTGCGCCTTAGAGGTAATTTCGCCCGAGCTGTAATCCTTGAAAAAATCGGTGGGGAGAGACAGTACTCTCGCCATTGTCGCCGCCTGGACGGATATATCCATCTGCACGTTGATTTTATTCATTAATAGCGACTTAATTCCGCCTATGAGCAGTAAGCTCAAGCTTACGCTGGTATACAGTACGGCAATGGCAACAAGTATTTTTGCACTGCCGCTAAGCAATACTTCGGAAAAGAGCAGCTTGGTGATTTTAGGCGTAAGCATACCCACCAAAGTGGCGCATAGCGTTATCAACACTATATAGACTATCGTAGACGGCGAAACCGTACCGACGATATATTTTATCAAATCCTTGATGCCTATCTTTCTCAACGGAAAGGGCTTGTAAAAGCAGAAGGCGTCCTCGTCTAGTAAATTTTGAGTCTTGTGATTGAGCCTTACCTTCTTTTGCAGAGTCGGGTCGTAAAAACTGTAAAACCCTAATTTGTCGGGCAGAAGAGCTACCGCCTCGCCCGTCTTTAATTTGCCGAGCATTGCGCCCGTGGCGTTTTTATACCAACCCTTTTCCAACTTTACCGAACGGTACATTATTCCGTGCGGACGGCAGAGGTACTCCATCTGCTCGTTCAAGTCCTTAATCTCGGGCGGAATATCACGGGATTTGATATGATAAAACGCCAGAATTTCGTCCAGCACACACTTGATTTTTTCCCTATCGTCCCCGAAGGTATAGCGTTTTTTACCCTCTATAACCGCAGATACGCCTTTTAAAGATTCGTCTAAAGCCTCGTCGTCTTTATCCTTGCGCATCTTTATCTGTTCATCAAACCAGCCCATAATCTGCCCCTTTAATCATTGGAAATAAGCTTTGTGTAAATTCCGCCCTTGGCGTACAGCTCTTCGTGTGTGCCACGCTCTACCGCAACGCCTTTGTCTAAAACTATTATCTCGTCGCAATCCCTGACTGTTGAGAGCCTGTGAGCTACTACTATACAGGTTATTCCTCTGTCCTTAACCGCTTTTACTACGTCGTATTCGGTCTTTGAATCGAGTGCGCTGGTGGCTTCGTCCAAAATCAAAACCGTGGGGTCCTGCGCAAGCGCACGGGCAATTTCCAACCTCTGCCGCTGACCTCCCGAAAAGTCCTTGCCTCCCTCGGCTATTTTGTAATTATAACCGCCGTCCCTGCGCATAATCTCCTCATGCAGTTGGGCGTCACGGGCTGCCATTATAACTTCGAAATCTTCAATGGAATCATCCCACATTTTGATATTGTCGGATATGCCGCCTTCAAACAGCGTTATGTCCTGATCAACCACCGCAACAGAGCCTGTGAACACGTTTCTGTCTATCTCGTTAAGGTGTTTTCCGTCGTATAAAATTTCTCCGCTCCAGGGCTGATACAAGCCCGATACGAGCTTGGATATGGTTGATTTACCGCAACCCGATGCACCGACTAAAGCAACCCTTCCGCCCGGCTTTAAGGTTAAATTAAAGTCCTTTATTACAGGCTGAGCAAGGCGTGAATATCCGAAGGTCAGGTTTTTTATCTCTATCTCGCCTTTAAGCTTTGAATAGTTCTCTTCTTTTGCCTCGGTTGCATAGCAGGGGTCGTCGGGATAGCGCATTACGTCCTCTACCCTCTCCATCTGGGTACGCATTTCCTGAATTGTCTGCCCTGCGGATATAAAGGTCATAGCAGGTGCGCTGAACGAGTTCAGCATTCCCTGAAACGCCATTATCATGCCCACCGTAAACGACCCCTCCATTGCAAACCACACGCCGAGCATTAACACGGCAATGCCTGTAATTGTGGAGACGACGGAGGGTATCATACCTAAATACTGATTGATTTTTGCATACTTGGTCTTTTGCGAATTGACGCTTGCCTGATAGCCCGACCACCTTTCAAAAAAGCCGTTCTCCGCTCCGCTTGACTTTATGGTCTCTATCATCTCCACCCCTGCAACGGTTGCGCCTGCAAGCTTGCCCGAATCCCTCATCATAACACGGGTTATGTTAATGCGCTTTTTGGATATTATGCGGGAAAGGAAGGCGTTAATAAACAGAGACGATAAACCCACAAGCGTCAATATCCAGCTGTAGCGTATCATAACCACGAGGTAGAACACCATCATTATGGCGTTTAACGCTAAGGGTGCAAAGGTGTTTACTATGATGTTAGCAATACCTGCGTTTGAACTCTGCCTACCCTGTATATCGCCTGCAAGCCTCTGGGAGAAGAACTCCATAGGCAGGTGCAGTACCTTCCATAAAAACGTGGAGCTGCCAACGGTTGCAAGCTTGCCGTTAATGCGGTTGTTGTAATAGGTTTCGATTGCGGATATTATCAGCTGTAAAGCCGACATTGCCGTCAACGCTATCATAAACGGATAGAACCACTCCGGACTTTCGTGCGTTAATAGTCTATCCATAAATATACGGGAGAACGCAGGCGTAATCACGCCTATCAATGCGGCGATAAGCGTTGTTAGCACGACGAACACGATGGCTGTTTTTGCTCCTTTAAGCCTGCTTAATGCAAAGGCGGCAACGCTCTTTCTCTTGCCGGAAGGTGCGAAATCTTCCTTTGGCTCGAACATAAGACATATGCCCGTGAACGATTTATCGAACACTTCCATCGACACCGAATAGTTTCCCTTGGCGGGGTCGTTTATAACCGCCTTTTTACCCTTAAATCCGCACAGCACTACAAAGTGGTTAAAATTCCAATGAATGATACAGGGGAATTTACCGTTCTTTTTTAAGTCTTCAGGCTCGTATCTATAACCTTTGGCAACAAATCCATAGCTGCGTGCGGCAACTAAAATATTTTTTGCGTTAGAGCCGTCTCTCGACACTCCGCAGTCAATTCGTATTTGTTCAAGGGCTATCCACTTGCCGTAATAAGCCATAACCATTGCGAGCGAGGCGGCACCGCACTCCAACGCTTCCATCTGCATAACCACGGGAACCTTTGCCGCACCTTTTGTTAAAGGGCGTTTTATTTTTACACTCTTGCTCATTTTTAAACCACCCTTTAATTAAACACGAACGACATAGGGGATACGCTGTTTATGATAATCTGCGCCTTGTAATCTCCCTCTTCAAGCTGACCGTTGAGATTGACGACGTACACCCATTCACCAATCTTGAGTTCGCCGACGTGCAGGGCGTACTCGCTGAACTCTTCCGATACCGCTACGGGGCGTGAGGCAACCGAAGTTACGGTATATTCCTTTTCGTTAATGCGCACGGTTAAGTTTTCCTTAATCTTAGATACGTTCTCTTCCTTTACGTAGCAGACTATCTGCCCGTTTTCGCTTACCGCCGCAACGTTTAACTTGGTTTCAAGCTTGCCGAAAAAGCCCCATATACATATACCTAAAAGCAGTATGGCTATCGCCGCAAGCACCATCCAGACGCCGGGGTTTGTTACCTTTATGTAGTCGTTCAGTTGTTCGGGCGACGACATTCTGTCAACGCTCTTTTTACGGAATAATTTGTCGTTCATATAAATCCCTCTGTATAGTTAAATATTTTATTAACTATATTTATCCGTTTATTATCTTGCCATATAAAGTGCAACAAAAGTGCAACAAGGCAATAAAAAAGGACTTGCTTTTTCGAGCCAAGTCCTTCCCTCTGATACTATTTTGTATTTACGCCGTTTGACGGGATTTAATATACAAATCTATGTCGTTGACGATATATCTCGTTCCCGTTGTGTGCAACACTTCGTAGAACGATTGAATGTACTCGCATACGGAATACTTATTAAATAAATCCATAACTTCTCTACCAGTCATTCCCTTTTGGTGCTTATATTCCTCTACGCAAAGCACGATAAACGGTAATTCTTTACTCATATATTATTCCTCCGGAAAAATTATCTCTCCCGTCTCTTTTTCATGTTTCCACATCATATAGACGGTCATCGGGCTGTAATGCCACATCTTCGTCTCTTCCTTTGACAGCAATTCATAGACCTTGGACTGATAAAACTCATTCAAGGCGGTTATGTCGTCAAGTCCTTGATTTTCTGCTATCAATGCTACTGTCTGCGGTATCAATGCTATACTCAATACCGAGTTGAATTTCTCATCCATTTTCACACCTCTATTGCCTTAACGAATTTTAAAAGTTCAAGTGCTTTGGGGGTTGCAAACACATATTGATTAAACAGCTTCTTTATCTTCAAAGCTTCAAGCGCCTGTTCTTTAGTCAACAACCCCGTTGAATAGACTTGAAGTGTTCTATACACGTCATCGTTTGCAACTGCACCGATAATCAGGTCGTACCGATCTCCGTCATAAGTTCCGCTTCTATGTGCAGTAACAAAGTCTAACCATTCCTCGTCGGGGGCGGAAAAGCTCTTAATTTTCATTATGTCAATATACGCATTTTCGTCAAGCTCATACACGTTCACAATTGGTTTGCCGCCTCTGCGTACTACTACCTTTTTAGCAAAATTTTCTGCTTGCGCTTTATTGGTTGTGGTGTAAAAGCCGTAGCCAAAGTCTAAAAACCTGTTTTGTTCAATGAGCTTAGGCTGGTCAACAACCATATTACTGCCGTGATATAAAATCATAATACAGCCTCCAACTTCTTAATTTGAGCCTTTTCTTCCTTGAGCTTTTTGATTATTTCCTCTACCTGCTTTCTTCTTGCAAGTTGTTCACGAATTGTAATTAAAGACTGCTCGTCTTTGCCGATGTATTTGGTTATAACTTTATCACCCTCTCGGAAGGTCAGATAGTAATAGACTTTGCCTTTAACCTTCTTCGGCTTGATACTGCCTTTCGGCAGAGTTTCTAACTCACGATTGTATTCGGCAATCATAATTTCATTTCTGTTTTCTTCTCTTGAAAGCAAAGCGGCAAGTACACTCATCTTTATCACCTATAATTATTATACCCTACAAAATTAAAAATGTCAACGGGTATTGTTGGATAATTTTAGGTTAAATACATCTCGGTTATTCTGTCTCTAAAAGCCACTCGCAAATACGAGTGGCTGAAATTGGGGAAACCCAATTGGGGAAATTTGGGGAAACGATTTTCAAAAATGCTTAAAATTCGGTGTTTTTTGCTTAAAAAGGCTCAAAACGGTCATTTTTTTAATAGCCGATTTGCCTCTGACTCTTTAATAACCATAGTAAAAACGGCAACTAATAGTTGCCGTTTTAGCATTTGTATAGAATACAGGTTTTTAAAAGTGTTGTGCAGTTTTCAAATATCTTCCACAGCTTCCTTATACAGTTCGAGGACTGTTTCCAGCCAAAACTCCGCTATAGGACGGTAATCGTTCTGCCCCTCATACCAACCCTGCATAGAGCTGCGCTGAGCTTTTACCATAGCTACACGGTGACAGGGTATATGCAGATAACTTTCCGCATCGAGGTACACGGCGCCGGGAAACCCCATACGCAACAGCAACAGCACAAGCAAAAGCCTTGTCGTGCGGCCGTTACCGTCCGAGAATGGATGGATACAAAGAAAATCAAGCAGAAAGCACCCCAACGTTGCCAATGCAGGTAAGCCGCCCGACTGTTCCCACTGCCGATAAGCGTCCGTCAACGGCAATTAACCCCATACTATGGCGGTTTTACCGTCCGTATCGTAGTGCCAGAAATTGCCCTGTTGCAAGGGTGAGCTTTCGCTGTAGAAATACACGGTAGCTTCCGTAACGCTTTGGTTATTATACTTTCCTATTTTAACCTGCTCCCACTGCTCGGCAGTTCCCTTAAAATATACGGTTTTAAACGCAGTACAGCCCTTGAAAGCCCCATTGTATATCTCCTTTACGCTTTGGGGGATTATAAGACTTTCCAGCGAGGTGCAACCGTTGAACAAGCTTGAAGCTACGTAAGTTATGCTATCGGGAAGGGTAACGTTTTTAAGTGAGCTACAGCCGCTGAACGTAAGGTTGCTGATTTCGTTAATGCCTGAGGGTATGGTTACGTCCGTAAGGGATTTGCAATCAAAGAAAGCTTCGTTACAAATAAATTGAGTATCGGGGTATACGTCGCAAGTAATTATATCCTGCGACTGCGCCTCAACAAGCACAAGGCGGGGATTTGAGGTGCTGCCGATATATTTTGCGTTGCCGTATACGTTATACCCGATATTTTTACAGCCGTAAAAAGCAAAATCGCCAAGCTTAGTCAGGTTATGCAAAAGGTATGCAAATAGCAAAAAAACGGCTATTGGCAGGGATTATCTCTCCCCTTCCAAGCCGTTTAAAATCTGCCATGTCAACGCTATATTCCCATTGATACGCCACTTTTAATAAAAGTGCTGCCGACGAGCTAATTATTATTAAATTTATTTTATTATTCCCCGTTTACTCCGAAGCCTTGAAATTGTAGACGGGCATAATTTTTGCAATTATCTCCGCAGTGGGCTGTATTTGCCCTACGATTTCATCCATTGGCTTATAAGCCATGGGCGATTCATCCAAGGTTGCAACGTTTATACAGGTGGAATATATACCCTGCATTTGCTTTTGATACTCTTCCATAGTAAGGCGTTCAAAGGCTGCGGAACGGGACATCAATCTTCCTGCCCCGTGGGGTGCAGAGAAGTTCCAATCCTCGTTGCCTTTACCTATACAGATAAGACTTCCGTCACGCATATTGATAGGGATTAAGAGCTTTTCCCCCAACTTCGCGGATACTGAACCCTTTCTTAAAATCATAGCGTCCGTATCGATATAATTATGTATCGTAGTAAACTCTTCAACTTTGGTAAAACGCATACCGACCATAATAGTATCCATCATTGCCTTTCTGTTTAAGGTAGCAAACCTTTGAACGATTTTCATATCGTGTATATAATCGTCGAATAGTTTACCCTCTACGTAGGCTAGTTCAGTCGGAATATTTATTTGGTGTTCGGCTTTGAGTTTTTCCACTTCGGTCTGAATTTCAGAAAATCTCCCTTCCTCTTTTAACCTCGTAATCAACTCCTGCACCTGGTACCTTGCACCGCCCCACATAGCCTTTCTTCCCTCGTTCTGGTAGAACTCGGCAACCTCCGTTCCGAGGTGGCGTGAGCCGGAGTGAACGACGATATATACGTTGCCGTCCTCGTCCTTGTCAACTTCGATAAAGTGATTGCCGCCGCCAAGAGTTCCTATGCTGTGTCTTGCTCTATCTAATTTAACTTCGCCAGCGCAACGCAGTTGATCCAAATCGATTTCATTATTCAATTTATGGGGTACATTTCTTACGTCACGCCCACAGGGAATATGCTTGCGGATAATCTTGTCAAGCCTGTCAAAATCGACTTGCTTTTCTGCAATGCGCACCGTTTCCATTCCACAGCCGATATCCACGCCGACCATTCCCGGAACGACCTTATCGATTATGGTCATAGTCGTACCGATAGTACAGCCCTTACCGGCGTGAACGTCCGGCATAATTCTGATTTTCGACCCTGCAAAAGCCTGCTGGTCACAAACTGCCTGTATTTGCTCACGCGCCGTTGTTTCCAGAGTATTCGTAAAGCATTTAGCATTATTATATTTTCCGTTTATTTCTATCATACTATCACCTTTAAATCCTTTTATCCGCCCCTTACCCGTTACGCGACGATTTTTGCATAACGTTCGCTCTCGATTACTTCCTGCATAAATACAAGAGGATTGGTTTTGCCGCCTGCTACCATCGAAAAGAGTTTAGGGGTACAACCGGATATCAACACTACGCCGTTATCGTGCTTAGTGACGGGCTGTTGCCTGTTACGGCTTGCCACGTTCCAGAATACGATTTCGGGGAGTTTGTATCCCGCCTTTTCAAACTTCTTTTTCGCGTTTTCAAAGTTGGTAAGGTCGGCGTTGTCAACCGCCATATCGAATTCCATATCGGAAATGAGATAGAGCCTGTCGGGCAACTGACTCTGAGACAGTTTGTTTTTAACCGCTGTTTTCAATATCAAGTCGAAAACCGCCTCCAAATTAGTATTTGCAACCTCGTTGAAGGATGCAAGATACCGAAGTTTATCGGCAAAGGTCTCCCCTTTAATTTCGATAAGTTGAGGTCTTGCAGAAAACTCGATAAAGTGATTTCTGAAATAACCCTTGCTTCGTTCTGCAAAGTAAATGCCCAGCGAAAGCGCGACCGATGCCGGAATGGGGTTACCGTAGCAATACATCGAACCGGAAGTATCAATTACCGCAAGGGCGTTTTCGTCCGAACCGTAATCGGGGAGGGAGTTCCAGGTTGCATTGACAGACGCTTTTTCCTGTCCGGTAAGCCTTCTCATAGAACCGCCTTGCATTAAGGGGGCGACTAACTCGTAAGGGGCAAGCGTAGAGGCGTTTAATTTCGCCTCTCCCCTTTCCGCTTTGTTGATAAAATCATTATACCTCTCATCGTCGTTGCGGATAAACGCCTTTCTGTACTTAAACAATGCCTTTGAAGGCTGCTTTTCGTAGTCGAAGGTATAATCCTTTTCGCGGAGATTATTCTCTATGATTTTTATGTAGGCACGGAGTTTTGACAGGGCTTTTCTGTAAGCGGCGTCGGTCATAGCGAAATATTTTGCGATTTTCTTTGCCATCATAACCGTTTCTTTATTTGATGCGTTGACCGAAGGAAGCCACTTGGCAAGCAAGGATACTTCCCCGTTCTCTTCCATAGCCTTAATATCCGCGTCGAACCGAGCTTTCAAAACAGCCAACATATCGCTTTCGCAGGGCGTATTAAACAAGACGAGCAGATCGTCGTATCTGCCGTATTCAGCCACGTAGGCAAGGTTTTTCCTTACGGTCTGACTTTCATTTTCCGCGAGCCATTTTAGTATAACGCGGAACACTCTGCGTTCGCCGAGGCCGCCGCGTATATCACGGGCAAAAAACAGGATTTTCGTTGCAATATCTCTGTCTTCGGTATATGCCCTTACAAAACGCGACTCTATTTCGCCGTCGCTCTCTCTCCGAAGCGCGCCGATAGTCGCGAACAGATCAAGACAATAAGAGCCGCTGGTCGCATTGGTTACCGCACCGTTTTCGGTATAAACAACGTTAGCTTCTTTCTTAAGATATTGTAACATAACCTCTCTCCTTTAAGAATTTATTAATTTAACAAGGCACTATTGATGCAGGATTCGAACCCGCGTCCGGAACTTTGGGTTCCGTGCTTTTACCACTTAGCTAATCGTTATTGCTGTAAGTGCCTTTATCGATTTTTACAAGACACCGTTGGATTTGAACCACAGATCTAATCTTCGCCTTTATTTGCTGTAGGTGTCTTTAATTTTTCAAGACGCCTTTACAAAACCTCTGTCTCAGAAAATTGCTGTCTGCGTCTTTTGTAATTCCATTTTATGATGATTTTTCCATTTTTGCACGGAAAAAAAGTTGCGAACTCATCATTTGAGCCCGCAACTTTGCTGTTTTTTTAATTTTTCTTTGATTAATTCCCTGAACTCCGACGGTTCCACGACTTCCACAAGCGGTCCGAACGATAAAATGCGAATGACCATTTCCGGTTCGTCGTCTTTATCATACTTGATGATTAGCTTATAATTCTTATCGTCTATCTTCTCCGCCTGCTTTTCAAAATGAGCAAAATGAAGCATTGTTCTTTCCAACGCGTTTCGCTCGTCTTTGACCGTTATCGTTACGGCAGAGCGGACTGTATTCCTTCGGGTATGCCCCAACCTACAGCTTCCGTCGTACAGACTGCATTTGGTCAGCCTTGCTAAATTGATAGTCGCAACGTAACGGCAGCCGCCCGTAATCACCCTGAACTTATCGTCCTTTTCGGAGTACTCTATTCTTTGAGGGATAAATTTTGCGTAGACCTTCTCCCCCCTCCTGTTTAACATTTCTGCTTTTACAGGCAATCTGTTATGCAATGCGTAGAGGATAACCTTAAACCTCGCTATATATTCCTCGTCCTGATAGTTATCCCCGTCCGAATATTTATCATAAACGCGATAATCTTCCTTGGTAAATAACGGTTCAACGTCGTCTAACCCTTCAATTTGAACGTCGAACAGTTTTATCCGTTCATCCGCAAGGATAGATTTCAACCAACGCTTCTGCAAAACGGTCAAAGGCATTGAGGGAACGTGTTTAATAGGCGTTTGATAATCTTTTGTGATTACCTGCCACCGCTCTTCCCTGATGGCAGGCAGAATATTTAAAATGCTTTCCTCAAAGGCGTTTTCCTGAATGATTTTGTGTATCGCGGCTTTATCCGCACACCCACCGATAATTGCCTTTATGATTTTAGCTACGGTATCGTAATACGCCGAATACAGTTCACTGAATACCATCGGTTTCACCCCCGTCTTCAATACCGTATATCCTATACATCTCTTTAACGTCCTGTTTGAACATATTTTCAATCTTACGGTTGGAGAAATTCATCTTTTCGATTCTGCTGATAAAGGTTCTTATCCAGGGGATAAGCTCGCTCGTATCGTACACGTCAGCCGTAAAACGGTATGTAAAGTCGTCAACTTTCTCAACCCTGCCTATTCTCTTCTCCCTCTGCAGGCGTTTTACTATGTACTCTTCGCCATTTTCGATTTTAACGGTAAACTCAACGTGTTCAAGGCGTTCTTCTCTGCTCAGGCTTCCCCTGCAGGTTACACCCCACGTCTTCGACTCCATATCGTCGAGAATCTCTCTCAGCTCGTCAAATCTCGGTGTAGGCTCCTCTATCTTTACGTTGGATAAATAGTCTATTCTGAACGATTTAATGCAATTAAAATCGGGTTGATACGCCATTAAATATTGCTTGCCGTCCTGTACGCTGATACGTATTCTAAGCGGTACCACCCTGTTTTTTCTCGGTTCGGCTGCCTTTCTGCCTAAATTATTAACCGTAATGACGCTCTTGCTCCGCATAGCTAAGAATAAGGAGCATAAAACGTCGCTGTCGATCGCGCTAGTTATATAGTGATGCTTAAATGAAAAAGCTTCGTCGTGCCCGTCCTCTTTATCGTGTAAAAAAGAACCGATAACGCCGCAAGGCGCGATTTCCGAATAGAAATCGATAACGTCGTGTAAGCCCCCTAAATCCAAGTATTTAGCCCTGCGGTAAACAAGACGCTTGCCCTGTTTTTCGCTGACTATAATCCCCTCTTCGATATATTCTTTCAACTTCTTCCTGAGAGTGGACTCGTCAAAAATCATCGGTTCTTCAAAACGACTGAGATACTCCTCGTTTATTTTGACCATAAGCTGCGGCAGAGAATACGCATTGTCTTCATTATATAATACGTCGAATATAATGAAGTGAAGGGTTATATCGCAATCGGTAAAGCTTTTGGCTTTGAATGCATTATATAAAGGGTTGTGATTAGAGTTACGGCTGTCAATGGAAATAAAGACGTTCTTACCCTCAAGGGTGCGGACAAAACTCATATGCTCGCCAAGCCAACTCTCCAGCCTGCGCCTTTCATCGTCATAGGAACGAAGGCTCTTTTTGTCGAATTGGTCGCGGCTCTTAAAGCCGTAGACGTAAAATTCTCTCATATATGCTCTGATTTTCTCAAAGTTTTTAATGAGTTCGTTATAAGCCATTTCGCACCCCCTTTAAAAATTTTAACCGTCTTTAATTTTCTGCAACGTGTATCGGCACGCCTGCGAAAACTGCGTTTATCCTCTTAAGAACCGTTGTTTCATTCCATTTAATATATTTTATATTATAGTCGATTTGAGAAAGAAGGTCAATAGCACGAGGAAATTTAGCATGATTTGGTGTGCTTAGCCGAATTAGTTAAAAATAAATATGTTTAAAATTAACTTTTTTGACATTTATGCTTGACGATGAATTTATACAATAGTATAATAATAGCGATATATAATGTCATTAATGTATAATTTTTACATTCAGGCTTTAACTAAACAAAAAAAAGACGGGGTATAGTATGAATAAAAGAAAATTTTCATTGTTATTCGTATTTCTAATCGCACTTTCCTGTTCGCTTTCCGCGTTGTTTGGCTGTGGCAGCTCCTGCGAGCATACCGATAAGGTTTTGATTGAGGATATCGCCGCAACCTGTACGGAAGCAGGAAGCCAGAAATTCCATTGCAATAACTGCAAACAGGATATAATTGTCCGTATTCCGGCAACCGGACATACAGAGGTTATACTGCCGGGGGTAGCGGCTACCTGTACCGAACCCGGTTTGACAGACGGCAAGATTTGCTCCGGCTGTCAAAAGGTTATAATTGCGCAGACAACTATTCCTGCAAAAGGACACCATGACGATAACGGCGTAATTACAACTCTGCCCACCTGTACGGAGGCAGGCGTTAAGACCTACACCTGCGTTGACTGCGGACTCACCAGGACGGAAACAATTCCTGCAACGGGTCATCACTATAACGACGGCGTTGTAACCACCGAGCCCACCTGTACGGAGGCAGGCGTTAAAACCTACACCTGCGTTGACTGCGGACTCACCAGGACGGAAACAATTCCTGCTACGGGGCATCACTATAACGACGGCGTTGTAACTACCGAGCCCACCTGTACGGAGGCAGGCGTTAAAACCTACACCTGCGCTGACTGCGGTGACACCAAGACCGAACCCGTACCTGCTACGGGGCATCACTATGACGACGGCGTTGTAACTACCGAGCCCACCTGTACGGAGGCAGGCGTTAAAACCTACACCTGTTCGGTATGCAGTCACACTAAGACCGAACCCGTACCTGCTACGGGGCATACTGAAAGTGCGGAGGGCGTTATAACCACCCAACCCACCTGTACGGAGCCAGGCGTTAAGACCTACTACTGTTCAGAGTGTCACGAGGCGTTGAGAACCGAATCCGTACCTGCAAACGGTCACAGTTATGACGAAGGAGTTATAACCACCCAGCCTACCTGTACGGAGGCAGGCGTTAAGACCTACACCTGTTCGGTATGCGGTCACACCAAGACCGAACCCGTACCTGCTACGGGGCACAGTTATGACGAGGGCGTTATAACCACCCAGCCTACCTGTACGGAGGCAGGCGTTAAGACCTACACCTGCACCCATGGTGACTGCGGAGATTATTACACGGAACCCGTACCCGCTACAGGGCACAGTTATGACGAGGGCGTTATAACCACCCAGCCTACTTGTACGGAGGCAGGCGTTAAGACCTACACCTGTTCGGTATGCAGTCACACCAAGACCGAACCCGTACCTGCTACGGGGCATACCGAAGTGCCCATTGGGGAAGCGGAGGAATCCACCTGTACTAAAGCAGGTCACACCGCAGGTATAAAGTGTGAAACGTGCGGCGAGATAATTGAAGCGCAACAAACCCTTCCTTTAAAGGCACACGACTACGTTGACGGCGTCTGCTCCTCATGCGGTGACGAAGAGGTTTATACAATTAAGTTCTACGTAGACGGAGTGCTGTTTGACGAACAGACTTATACAGCAAGCAACAAGAATATCGTTGAACCCACCATACCTGCAAAAGACGGTTACACAATTGTCGGTTGGCAGAACTACATCCTTAAGGGCAACGTAGAGGTAAACGCAGTTTATACCGCTAATACATACACCATAACGTTAAATGCCGGCAACGGCACTTTGACGGGTAGTAAGGAATACAAGGTAACCTTCCACACTTCCTACACGTTACCTATTCCCACCTATGAGGGGTACGTATTTGTAGGCTGGTTCTCCTCCACCTCCTCAACGGCTACGCAGTACACCGACGATGAGGGTCAATGCCTTATACCCTATGACTATGCAGGCAACAAGAACTACTATGCACAGTGGTCTGCACCCAAGGTAGATATAACCATTGACTTCGATAACGGACAGCCGACCAAGGCAATTGCACTGCCCTACGGCTCGGCATTCAACCTTGACGGCATTGTAGATCAGCCCACAAAGACGGGTTACATATTCGACGGCTGGTACACCGAGGGCGGTGAAGAATACACCTTCTCCACCCTGATAAGACAGACGGTTACCTTAAAGGCTAAGTGGACGCAGAGTACTGCCATTTCCACCGCTGCCGAGCTGTTTGCAATTGCAGACGACCCCACGCTAAACTATCACTTAACCAAGGATATCACCCTGCCCAACAGCAACAAGGTATGGACGACGATCGATACCTTCAGCGGTATTTTAAACGGCAACGGATATTCCATTATCAACATATCCTTCACGCTCGGCGATAATGCAAGCTACGGCTTTGTAAAGACGAATGACGGTACGATTGAAAACCTCAATTTCAGCCGTGTAACGTACACGCAGAAGATTACTTCAGGCGGAGATTACCGTTCGGGCATAATTGCAGGTAATAATAACGGGACAATCAAAAACTGCCACCTGCTTGACGGTACGATAAGCTATACAATTGACGTCTGGAATATCAGCACAAGCTACTATTTAGGTACGCTTGTAGGCTACAATTCCGGTACCATATACGACTGTTCTACTAAAATAGATACCACTGTAAATATTACGGCACAAGCTAACTCTGGCAATTTTGATATCTATTACTTTATAGGTGGACTTGTTGGAGAAAACAACGGAACACTGGAGAGCGTATGGTCTGATAATACATTAATTGTCAACAATACTGCTTATGGATACTACACCAATTACCGCGATAGATGGATGACTAACCACATCCGCCTTGGAGGTTTGGTTGGCGATAACACAAAGACAATAACAAAGTGCTACTCAGTTACAGATATTTCATTATCTCAAAATAAAAATGGTAGAGGAACAGTAAATACTTACTTTGGTGGATTTGTAGCTTACAACAGAAGTGGCGCAACTGCACAAAATTCATTCGCCAACGGTGCAATAACGTTAAGCGGCAGTGCTGATACTCAATATTGTGGCGGATTTGTCGGACTTAACAACAGCACTTCAAATATTTATAACTGTTATTCAACAGTGGACGTAAACGCTAATTCAGGCGGTAACATAGGCGGTTTCATAGGTCAGAACGACGGTGCTAATATTGCAGGCTGTTACTCTTCGGGCAATATAACGGCAACTGCCGGCGGTACAATGGGCGGATTTATCGGCAACTGCACAAATGCGGGCGGTTCGATTTCCAACTGCTATTCCTGCGGCGACGTTACCACCAACGGCGGTACGGCGGGGCTTTTCGTAGGCTCTTCCGCAGCAGCAATTTCTGATTGCTACTTTATGAAAGACGCTCGCCTCACCTACAACGGAGTCCCCGTAGACGTATCATCCGAATTAGACGGAACGATTGACGGTAAATTCTGTTACGATATCTGGAGCGAAGCCTTCTTAACCGAAGAGCTGTTCTGGACGAGCGAGGACGGTTGGATAATCTTAACCGACGAGGACCCCATCTTCGATTGGGAAATTGCGGTATTCCACGATTACGACACATACGTATTCGAGCCCACGTGTGATTACTACGGATATACGTTATACCTCTGCAACGACTGCACACGTTTCTTCGTACGCGACATTGTTGAACCTTTAGGTCACGACTTCCCTTCAACCCCTGTTATTAAGGAAGCGACCTGTACCGAAAGCGGATATAAATACTACGCATGCCAAAGAGAGGGCTGCACCGAGGAACACGGCAAGATATACATTGCAGAGACCTACGAGCCGTTAGGACACACCGCAGGCGAGGTTGTCTACGGAACGGCTTCCGACGGAAAGGATAAGACCTACGCGGCAACCTGTACCGAAGAGGGCAGAACGACTTATATTTGCAGCGTATGCAATAAAGAGTTCACGGTTATCACCCCTGCTTTAGGGCATGACGAGTACGTATCGATTGCAGAAGTTAACGCAAGCTGCTACTATAATGCTGAAACGTCTGAATACATAACGATCGGCGGGCATACGGCGGAGATTTCCTGCCATACCTGCGGAGAGGTTATCAAGGCAAGCGAGGTTATTGAACCCCACCACCACTTCACCTATAACTACACTGTAGACCCCACTTGTACACAGGTAGGTTCAGGTACGGCAACGTGTGAAATGTGCGGTTACGTGCTGGTGAGCGAAGAGTTCCCCATGCTTGACCACGTAGACGTAAACGGTGACTACAGATGCGACGTCTGCCATACCTTCCTCAATAGCGACGATGACGAATTGACAGAGGAAGAATACGTTAAGATAAGCACCCCTGAAGGATTGAAGGCAATTGCAGACGATCTGATGGGAACCTACGTATTAACTGCAAATATCACGATTACAGGCGACTGGACGCCTATCGGCACCGAGGAAGCTCCCTTCAGGGGTAGGTTGTTCGGCAACGGCTACACCATTTCCGGTCTTACTTCTACCAATGCCGAAGTTGGCGGATTGTTCGGTTATAACTACGGCTTTATAAGCGGTATTACCCTTGACGGATTTACCATGACGGTTAACAATTCCGATTGCGTATTCGGTGGCATTGCGGCATATAACCGCGGTAAGATTATGGCGTGCGTGGTATCGGGTACGGTTAACATTACCGTTACGTGCGAATTGGAGACCAACGAGGTTTCAACCAAGGCAAGCGTAATAACCAACACAATCGGCGGTATCGTCGGCGTCAACGACCGCGGCGGTATAATCGCCTCCTGCTCCAGCTCGGCAGAGTATAACAACACCTACAACAACACTGCAAGAACAACCTTCAAGACCGATTACAACTGGTTCTGGCAGGCAGCCAATAAGCTGTTTAATTCCGATAAGGTTCAATATAAGAATTACGTAACCCGTTCGATTGACACCATTTACTTCGGTCAGATTTGCGGTTATAACTCGGCGACCATTGACAGTTGCAGCGCAGGCAGCAAGGGTACCAACACGATCAACGTAAAGGCGGAGACAACTCAAAAGACGGGTACCGCAATTGCCAGAACGGTTTATTGCCAGGTGGATGCGATTTGCGGTCACAATTCGGGTGAATATCTCGGCACTATGCTTCCCGGCCCTCTGTTCAACTACGCACTGACTTGCAACTATCAGGATAACGTAGACGAATTCTACTATAAGATGCAGTCGGAAATCGAATACAATGTTGGCACAAACAGCTAAATAACTAAAGGTGAAAATGGGTTCTGCGTTTTGCAGAACCCATTCTTTTTTTGCTGTGAGCTTTTCTCTTAAATTAAAAAACGTTGCGATAGCTTTCTTTGACCGCAACGTTTATTTTAAAAACTAATTGTACTTTCTTCTTATTTCTAATGACGAACTCCTACTCCTCTTCGGGGAACTTTAAAAAATCTTCCAACGAAACGTTGAAGTATACGGGACGTCTTTCGGGGTTAAAACTGTCAAAAAGGTATTCAGACCTCGTAACTACGTAAGAATCGTCGAAAGACCCTGCGGAACGGTGGAAATTAAAGCCTTCCGTTACGTCTTCGGAATAGGTTATTTTATCGTCTGATCCGTTCACCCAACTCTCTGCAGGTTTGCCTTCGAGGTAGATTTTAAGCCTCATACACAAGCTGAACACGTTTTCTTCCATGACCTCAACGGTTTCAGGAATGAAAATTTTTTTAAGGTTTGAACACATTGAGAATGCAAATCTTCCTATACTCTTTACGCCGTGCGGAATAATTACGCTCGTTAATTTCTGACAACTGTCGAAAGCTTCTTTTTCAATTACTTCAAGCCCCTCCGAAAGTACGATTTCTTTCATTTTACAATAGTAGAAGGCTCCGTTCTTAATAGTCCTTACGCTTGACGGAACTATTACTTTATTAACGCAATTATTTTTAAACGCATAACTTCCGATATGTACGACGCCGTCGGGGATTATTGCCGTTCCCTCGTTGACGTTGCATTTAACCAAAACCTTCTCGCCTTTTTCGTTTAATTCGATAACAAAATCTTCTTCCATATTTAAACCGCCTTAATTTTATTTTTATAAATTAAATAGCAATTGCCTCTATATCTATTTATAATCTCTTCTTACAACGTTGCAGGCTTTAGGAAAGGCTTGTAAACCTAATTCACACTTATTTGGAACGTAGGCGACTTTCAAATTTCTGCAACAGTTAAAAGCCTTTTCGCCGACGCTTGTGACGCTTGCAGGAATTGTTATGCGTGAAAGCCTTTCACATTCGTAGAAAGCTTGTTCGCCGACTTTTTCCATGCTGTCGGGGAAGGTTACGCTTTCAAGGCGTTTACACTCACGGAATGCACCGAAATCAAGCCGTTTTAACCCCTCGGGGAGGGTTAAGCTTGTAAGACTTGAGCAACTGCAAAAGCCATACCAAGCTATACACTCCAAACCCTCGGGGAGGGTTAAGCTTACAAGGCTTTCACAACCGTAGAACGCAAATTTATCAATTCTTGTCACCCCGTTGAGGATAGTTACACTTGTAAGTCCCGTGCATTTTCTAAAGGCATAATATCCGATTACCTTCACACCGCCGGGGATAATTACGCTCGTCAGGCTTTTACAAAATTGGAAAGCACATTCTTCGATAGCCGTCAGACCGACGGGTAGATTAATGCCTTTAAGATTAATACAACCGGCAAACGCGGCATACCTGACGGCTTTAACGCTGTCGGGAATTGTAACGAAAGTAACGCTTTCACATTCGCAAAACGCCTTCCGTCCTATTTCTTCCACGCCGTCGGGAACGGTGACCTCTCCGCCATTGCCTTTGTATTTTATCAATACCCCGTTTTCAATCTCAAAATCCGTCAAATTGCCCACGCCCGTTTTCTCTTTTTTGCCCTAAAAAATACTTGTATTTATTCTATCACATTAGGTTAATCCCGTCAATACGGTTGTTTAATTTTACTAAAAAACGGAGTGAACGTTTGACGTGCACTCCGCATTGATTGGATTTAAATGTGATTAACCTGCTGTGTAAGGAGTGTTATACTCCATTTTAACTTTGCCGTTGGAGTAGTTGGAGTTGCCCGTGGTACCTATTGAAAGCTTTGCCCAATCCTCTGCAGAGCCTGCGTAGTACACCTTGCAACCTTCGCCCTCGTCACCGAATAAATAGTCGGGAATGTAGGTTACAGACGAAGGAATATAAATCGTCTTAGCTACTGCGGTATAACTACGTTTAGACAGAAAGAAGTCTGTTGTATGATAATTATAATATTCTTTCTCATCAGAAAAATCAAATCCGTCAACAAATACAACCGTATCAACGTAAACCGGATCATAATATTCCTTTACAGTAAAGGAAGAATTATTATCACATATTATCGTGCCTACACTATCCATTAACTCAATAGAGCCACCATTCAGTTTAATCGTTTGCGGATGAGTACCAATAAAATAGTCATCGCTATTAGTATCAATAGGCTTGACTATTGCACTGCCTACGTTAAATTCCTTAAGATTGATACAACCTGAAAAGGCATATTGACCTAAATAATATTCCGAATTATCAGCAAAAGTAACGGTTGTAAGCCTTCCGCAATCGGAGAAAGCACCCTTCTCTATTGTCATTGAGCCCACCTCAAAAGACAAAGTTCTGATACTTTCGTTACCCTTTGACGCTCTTTTCCTGATTTTAGTAACTCTCTTTTCATCAATTTCGGACATAATAACTACGTCCTCTACCTTGTCCTCTATCTTCCAGACCTGATATTCGGTCTTGGTCTCCACGTAGACAACGCCATACTGTTCACTTACGGTAATTGATTTAAACGCCATTCTACCGCTTGCCAAGGTTACAATCCCTAATACTATGATGGCAACTCCTATAATTGCTGTAGCTATCCAACCAACTACGTCTCTTACTTCCCCCTCATAATTGGCACAAACATAAACATGGAAGATGAAAGCCACTAAAAGCGCAATAAGCACGGCAATGGAGATAAAGAACATTACTTTAACCAGCATTAAGCCGGCATTTGAATAGATAAACATGCCACCCAACTCAAGTGCGAACGTTATTGCACCGAGAATTACACTCACTATTGCAAGAATAAACATATTTTTACCTCTTAAAAATTAACCTGCTGTATAAGGGGTGTTGTACTCCATTTTAATTTTGCCGTTGGAGTAGTTGGAGTTGCCCGTGCTACCTATTGAAAGCTTTGCCCAATCCTCTGCAGAGCCTGCGTAGTACACCTTGCAACTTGACCCCTCGTCGCCGAAGAAATAGTCGGGTATCGTTGTTATAGTATCAGGGAGATAGATTGTTTGACCTATAGAGGTATAATGATAGGTTTTTGTGAAAAAGCCTGTCGTATAATAATAGCTTTCATAGGTTCCGTCGCCAAAGTTAAACCCGTCTTCAAATACAACCGTCTTGGGGGTTACAGGGTCGACATACTTTCCAAAAGAAAATACTGATTTATTATTGCTGACTATAACCGTATTCATTGAGCTTGATGAAGATACGTTACCGCCGTCAATCTTTAAAGTTGCGTTACCGGAAGCACTCAAGTTGGATATTTCAGCACTGCCTGCGTCAATTTCCTTCAAGCGGATACAACCTTCAAATACTCCATCATCTAGTGTGTACTTTGAATTGTCTGCAAAGCTAATTGTTTCTAACCTTCCGCAATCCTTAAATGCGTTTTTCCCAATTATCAAATTTCCCTCTTCAAAAGTCAACGATACAATCTTTTCGTTGCCCCTTGCGGCTTTTTTATTGATTTCAGTGACGTTCTTACCGTCTATAGAGGTCATAATATACACGTCTTCAACTTTATCCTCTATCTTCCAGACACGATATTCGGTTTTAGTCTCAACGTACACAACGCCGTACTGCTCGCTTACAGTAAAAGATTTAAAACCTAATCTGCCGCCTGCTAATGTTACAATGCCTATGGTTATAAGAGCTATAACCAGAATGCCCGATATGCCCCAGATGCCGAATAGCTCATCACTAATACCGAAACCGAATACTACGATAAGAAGAATTATTATAGCAATAGACACGTAGAAGATGACTTTCAGCATTGATAACGCTACGCTTGTATAAACCAAAAGCCCGACCAGCTCAAGGGCAAACGTGATTACACCAAGTAATATGCCCACAACTTCGAATACAATCATTTACCTTTACCTCTCTTGTTTTTTTTGTATTATTAGATAAATACGTTTAACTTATTCTATCACTTCTTAGAACATAAATCAAGATTTTTAATTAAATAATCGTATTTAAAAACCATTTTTTTTTAATAACGGCAAAAGCCGTATTATAATTGCATAATAATAAACGGAGAAAAACCGACACTTTGTAGCGTATGACTTTTTCCATACGTCAAAAATTCCCACAGGGTCAGCCCGTGGGAATTTGATTTTTATTATTTTCCTTTTAAGACGAAATAGCTTTAACCCAGGTGTATTCGTACTTTGTAACCCAATTTGTGTACGTCTCCTTTAATATAGTTGCCGCGTCCGCCGCGTTTTGAAGGGAGCTTTCTTCAATTTGCTCCGTGCCGTTAGTGGAGGTTCTGCTCCACCCCGTCTTATCTTCAAACGTTACGCTGCTCAGCTTTGAACAGCCGCTGAACGCAAAATTATATATAACCCTTACCGTTTTAGGTATTGCCAGGCTTGTTATCTGTCTGTTGTTTGTAAAGGCGTTCGTACCTATTTCCGTAAGCGTATACGTGCGCTCGTTATAGGTTACGCTTTCGGACAAAACCACCGCCCCCGTAAGCGAAGAGGATCGCTCGATTGAGACCTTGTTATAACCGCATACTTCGTAGGTAATGCCGCTTAAAGTAAACTGCTCCCCACACTCAAGCGAGGACGTGTTGTACTCAGCCGTCGCCGCCGTAGGCAGGGAATATAAGAAGTTCATAGGGTTAGAGGTATTGCCTGCCGTATTTACCGTATGGTCGACAAAAGTCTCCCCGGGTTGACACATATAGGTGTATACGACTCCCCTTCCTATAGTGGGCTGGTCGTCCCAGGTTAAGTCGTACCAATACCAGCTGCCGTCAAGCTTAACCATATTCCAGGCGTGACCTACACCCTTGCTTGAACCCGTTACGTATACGTTTTCTATGCCGCTTGCGTTTAAAAGAAGGGTAAACGCCTTGGCATATCCCTCGCATACCGCGCTTGTGCCGTTCAATACACCCAATATACTGTGTGCCCAATTTGCCGTTTCGGGGTTTCCGCTTTCGTTAAGGGCATAGTCGATATCGTCGATTATCATATCGTGGAAGGCAAACGCCGTCTGGTATGCCGAAGTTTCACCCTCTACGGCGGTTAAGTACCCGTCTATTGCCATATAAATCAATTCATTCTGCGCAGCTCTTTCACTGCCGTCGATATACTCGCTATCCACGCACAGCGAAAGTGATTGCTGACTGTACACCACCTGACCTAACAGCCAATAGTAAAGCGGATGGTCGTGCCTGTACGTCGCCCAAACGCACTGCGCCTGAGAGTCGGTTAACCCTAACGACGAATAATTTACAGACCCGGCAACGTATACAGTTCCGCCCGATACCGATACGGGCGTTGCCGTCTTTGTATCGTTGCCGTGGAAATCTTTTGCCACCTCGTCCATTGCCTCGTAAAAGCTTTGGTATTTTGCCCCGTTTTCAAGCGTGCCTAAGTAGTTATAGCCGTAGTCGGAAGCACACCTATCGACATAGTTGGGGGTGTAACCGCAAATTAAACATTCTTCCCCGTCAACGTGCGTTCCCTCGTCATATCTTACGCCGCACTCCGAACAGATTTTGTAATGACCTTCCTTGTTCTTTATATAGGTTGATGAGGTGTGCGCCTGCGCAGAAACGGTAACCGTATGGCAGGTTTCGCACTCCTTCCAATGGGTGGACTCATCGTGTTTTGTCACGATTTTATGCCCCGTCGCACTGATTACAACCGACTTGATAACCGTCGTTGCGCCTGCGTCGGAATATTTCTTTTCGCAGCCTGAACAATACCAATACTCAACGTTGCCGTCGTCCGTACAGGTTACCTGCTTTGCCTCCACGTGTACAAGAGTGTGCTCCGCCTTATCCAACTGCTCGCTACAGCCTAAACCGACACATTCGTGCCAATGGTAAACAGAATCTCCGCTCCAGCTCGACGTGGGTTTGTGTTCATGGTTGGGGTCTAAGCCCGAAAGCCAATCGCACCCTGCAAACCCAATTCCTGCGCAAAGCACGCAAACGAGCGAAAAAAATAATATCAATATCCGCTTTTTCATAGTATTGCTCCTAATAATATAACAGGATCAGATAGGTATTTTGTTGATTTCAAATGAAAAATTATCAACCGCACTGCAAACGGCAATACGGCAACCGTTAACCGTATATTCTTTGAAGTGCAAACTAGTTTCCGCCCCGTCTATACTTATGCCGTGAGGGGGTGAAAGTTTAACCTCTACCCTTGACGGGGAGAGCGAAAGCCCTTTGCCTAAACATTTTATTACGCTCTCTTTAACCGCCCAAAGCCTGCAAAACCTTTGGTCAATCTCTGCGCCGCCCTGCGTAACGAAGGCGTACTCGTCTTTCGTGCAGATACGCTTAATTAATCCTTCGCTTACAGGCTTAACCTGCTGGACGTCTACCCCCACCTCCGCAGAGGAAAGGGCGCAAACTGCTATCGTTCCGCTATGCGAAAGGTTATAGTAAATTTCACCCTCTTTAAGATAGGGTTTTCCGTGTTCGTTGCAATATATATGGGGATTAACCACGCCTAAACTATTTAATGCAGTCTGTAAAAGATACCCTGCCGCCGCTGAAAGATACTTATCTTTATCCTGCTTTTGCGCCACAACTTTTTTTAGCCGTTCGGCAGAAAGCAACTTACAAATCCTTTCAAACTCACTTTCCGAAAGGTCAGAGACGTCGGTACACAGAAGCTTGAACATACCGCTTAAAGCATTGAAAGAATTTCTTGCGCGTTGGTGTCGGGCTTAACCTTGGGCATTACCGCCTGGATATTGCCCTGCTCGTCTATGACAAACGTGGTGCGCACAACGCCCATACCCTTCTTACCGCACATAACCTTTTCCTGCCATACGCCGTACGCATCGATTGCCACGCGCTCGGTATCGGAAATTAAGATAAAGGGAAGCGAGTACTTCTCCGCAAACTTTGCATGCGACGCCACGCTGTCCTTGCTTACGCCGATTACGACGATATCCTTGGCTTTAAACGCCGAATATGCCGTGGCGAACGCACACGCCTGCCTTGTACAGCCGGGGGTGTTGTCCTTGGGGTAGAAGTACAGAACCATTTTTTTACCCAAAAAATTTGATAGAGTAACGGGGTTTCCGTCCTTATCGGGAAGGGTAAAGTCGGGTGCTTTTTGACCTACTTGTAACATAATTTTATCTCCTTAATTAAAGTAAATTAATATCGTAAATTGCCCTTTCACCGCCGATAAATTTCGGTCTTGTCCTTGCGCAAATTATATTTGCCTGACCGATTTTATCAATACTTAACCGAACGGGAACGGCGACCTGCTTTAAGTGCATACCGATTAAGGTACCGCCTATATCAATGCCGGCATCCGCCTTTATGCTTTCAACCAAAACGGGCTGCTTAAAGCTGTGATACGCCTTGGTCGCAAGCGAACCGCCCGCCTTTTTCTGCGGTACGGCGTTTACGTACTCGGCAAACGGCACTGCGGCTTTTTCTGCCACGACAGCTCGGTTAAGGTGTTCGCAGCACTGCACCGCAAGGTACACGCCCTTTTCGTTGGTTGCGGCATATATGCCGTCGAACAGGCTTGAAGCGACCTCCTCGTTGGAGTTTGTGCCTATTCTGCTTCCGCACACCTCGCTTGTCGAACAGCCTACTATCAATATACTTCCGCTACTAAGACGGGCAGCTTCGATTAATTCTTTCACCGCCTTATAGCCCTGCTGAAAAATTTCGTCCATTTTAATTAACCTTTATACTTGCCCTGCAAAAATATCTTCAAACACCTTTTGCTTGGAAATTTTCATTATCCGGCGAAAGAACTTTGGCGAACTTTTGGGGAACAGTTTATATAAAAAACTCATTATTTTAGCATCTGCGCCGAACACCATTCGACGCTTTTCGCGCTTAATGCCCTTGACTATCTTCTTAACCATCTTATCCCTGTCCGACATAAACGCGGAAATTAATTTGTTTTGTGACATATCGTCCTTTTGCTGGGAGAAGAGGTTGGTCTTGGTAAACCCTGGACATACTAAACCGACGTATATCTCGGGGTGTTCGCAGGAAAAGCACTCGCATAAAGCCTTGCTTGCCGACTTTGCCGCCGTGTACAGCGAGGTGCCTGCAAGGGGTGCAAGCGCGGCAGAGCTGGATACGGTAACAAACCCCGGCGTTGCCGATTTGCTGATGTGGGGGTACATAACCTGCAGAGAATACGCAACCGAATAAAAATCTATGTTAATACACCTTTCAAGCTTTTCTTTTGAAGTGACCTCGAACCGTTCAAACGGGGGGAATATCCCTGCGTTGTTTATGAGTATATCCGCTTGAATGGCGTTATCCTCTAAATACTTTTTAAGCTCCACCCAGCTTTCGTACAAGGATACGTCGTAGTACAGGTACGTAAATTTATCCTTTTTTTCGCCGAGGGCGGTTATAGTTTCCTCTATACCTGAATCGTTTATTACAACCGCAATGACAGAGCAGTTATACTTTGAAATAAGCAAACGGGCGATACCGCCGCCGATACCGCTTGCACCGCCCGTTATTATTACAGTTTTATCGTAAAGCCAACACTTTTTCATATAGTTACAACTTAATTATCCGCTTCCGCCTGTTGCTGTTTCTTGTACGCCTTCTTTTGCTTCTTGGTCATTACGGCGTATTTATCGGGTTCAAAGAGGGTACGGGGCGGCGTCAAGCCGAGAGATAATAGCTCACGGTCAATCTTGTTGTAGTATTTATTGAACTTCTTGTAATAGCCTATGGTTTTATCGTTGACGTAGTTGCCGCTAACGCTTTCATCTTTTACAAGTCTTTCAAAGTTGTACGCGCCGTTAACCCTTAACCCGTTTAAAAGCCCCATGGATATGGCGTCTTTGGGGCAGTTCATAGTGCACCTGCAGCACAGCGTGCAATGACCGCCGAAGCGGTATTTACCGTCCTTTTTGGTAATATTTTGCGCAGGGCAGTTTTTTGCGCACATACCGCAGTCTATGCACTTCTTCTTATTTACCTTATAAAACAGTCCGTTGAACCAGGCTCCGAACCACTCAATCTTACCTAAAAAGCACATTATAAGGCTTGCTACGTTGCTTTTAAGGCACTCCTTTTCGCCCTCAGCTATCTTTTTTGCGGAGGACTTTGCCATCTGTTGGGAGTATAAATACATCTGTTTAGCCAGCCCTTCGGGGTAGCGGAACATAATGTTATAGGGCATAAGGTAGTGCTTTTCGTAAGTGAAGTTATACCCCTTCTTCTTCAGATAACGCTTGGCGGCGTTGGAAGAGGAGTTGTTAACCGAAAACGGTTCTCCGCTGCTCTTGATTATAAACGCCTGTTGTCCCCTCTCCGCCTTGGGCAGAAGCTTTACAAACTTGTTGAAAAGCTGAGGGGCGTTGAACGCATGACCGGGATATGCAACGCCGATAAGGTCGTAGGCGTTGGGGTCGGGGAATTTTTTAGCCTTGTAAGTTTCGTAAGTTATAGCAAAAATTTCGCCCTCGTAGTCGTAAGAGGACAGCTCGGACAAAATCATTTTGCATATGCGGTTAGTGTTTCCCGTTCCCGAAAAACAATATATAATACACTTTTTCATATGTTTTAATTGGTTGTAGTTGTTGTGGTAGTTGTGGTGAAAATAATGTTAACCTTATTTGGGTATGCCTAAAGCACATCTCTCTTCATAGATGCGAGCAAGAGCAGGAAGGCGAGGCTTTTCGACGGGGAGTTTACTATATCGTAAATGACCCGAGAAAAACGCAGCCCGACGAACTATTGCGAAGTATATATGAAGAGAATTACTTAAACTCGCCGGGGGCATAGCACGCCTTCCCCGTCTCCACAATTGCAGCCTCTACACCGCCGCGGTCAATGTGCAGTTCGGAATAGGTTGCGGCAATCTCCTCTTCGGGATAGTAGAAGTAATCGGTCTGAATGTCTAACATAACGTGCTTGTAGTCAAGTCCGTGGTGAAGCCCCTTCTTCTTATCTGCCTTAGCCATCATATTGGCACCCATTGCGCAGAGCTTGCGAGGGGGGTTCCATATCTTTCTGGGTTTACCCTGAATGCCGATAAGCATATTATCGAGCATCCAGTTGAAGTCGTGGTTCTCGTCGCCTATTGCATAGCTCTTACCGCCAACGCCGTACTCTATCGCGCCTACAAGAGCTTCGCCGATGTGCCTGGTTGTCGTCATAACCGAACCGCCCTTGGGGAACATAATGGTCTTTTTGCCGTTTACGAAGTTATCCAGAAATACTGCTCTCCACAAAGGAGCCCTGTGAGGGCAGGTACCGAATATGTAGGGCAGCTCCATAATACATACGTCAAGTTTGGGCAAGCCGTCCCTCTCCTCAACCGCTTCCTTCAATAACAGCTCTGCCTGCTCCTTTCTGACCTTTATGTAGGGGTGAATTTCAGCAAGCTTCTTTTCGGGGAATTTTCTGTCAAAATAGAGAAAATAGGAACTGCACACCGCTGCCTTTTTAATACCTGCATCCCTCGCCGCACGGAACACCTTTGCGCAGTGGTCAACCAGCCTTAACTTAAAGAACTCATAGGCATCTTCCGCAGGGGTAATTCTGTCATCGGGACCTACGGCGTAGATCATAGCGTCGTAGCCCTTGAAAATTTCTGCAAGCTCCTTTTGAGAGAGTTCGAACACGTCGCCCTCAATCCTTTTAATCTGTTCGGGATACCACCCGTCCATGGGTACGTCGGGAATGGCAAGCGAGGTAACCTCATACCCCCTTTCCAGCGCAACGTTAGCGGCTTCGTGCCCTAAAAGACCCGTACCGCCTACAATCATAAGCTTCATAATTTTATCTCCGTTAATTTTTAAATTTACGTAAACGGCAACGTATGTCGTATACGGATATTATTTTACAACATTTGTAATATAAAATCAATACATTTTTTTAATTATTTAATTTGCTTTATCAATTTAGTCGGGTAAAGTTTAAAAATGTGTGAAATATTTTGCAACCTGTTTAAAATGCAAAAATTAGCTTTATAATTTTACTGAACAAAGGTTTAGGGTAGGAGGTATTATTATGGATGCTGAAAAATACACGAAAAACAGCTTACAGGCGTTAAACGACGCAGAGGGCATTGCCGACAGCCACGGCAACGGTCAGCTTATGGGCGTACACCTGCTTTATGCCCTGCTAAATAGCGACGGGCTGATATACCGTATGCTCACCCGTATGGGGATTGACGCAAACGGACTTAAAGACGCCTGCGAGGACGAGATTGACAAACTGCCTAAGGTATTCGGGCAGAGCGGCGTATACATTTCCGGCGAGGTGAACAAGGTCTTTACTTCCGCAGAGAGACTTGCTCAATCTATGAAGGACGACTACGTCTCGGTCGAGCATCTGTTTTTAAGCCTGTTCGACTGCGGCGGCGATACTATTAAAAGACTGTTTGAACGCTTCAGCGTAACCAAGCAGGGCTTTTTAGTGGAGCTTAAAAAAGTGAGGGGCAACACTAACGTTAAAACTGATAACCCGGAGGACACCTACGAGGCTCTTGAAAAGTACGGGAGCGATTTGACCGCAGCGGCGAGAAAACACAAGTTGGAACCCGTCATAGGCAGGGATGAGGAGATAAGAAACGTAATTCGAATTCTCTCCCGAAAGACCAAGAATAACCCTGTTCTTATAGGCGAACCGGGCGTTGGCAAGACGGCTATTGCCGAGGGACTTGCCCAGCGAATTGTAAAAGGCGACGTACCCGAGGGACTTAAGGACAAGACGCTTTTCGCCCTCGATATGGGTGCGCTGGTCGCAGGCGCGAAGTACAGGGGCGAGTTTGAAGAGAGGTTAAAGGCGGTGCTTTCGGAAGTAGCTAAGTCGGAGGGCAGAATACTGCTCTTTATCGACGAGCTGCACACCATAGTAGGCGCAGGCAAGAGCGACGGCGCAATGGACGCAGGCAACCTGTTAAAACCCATGCTTGCAAGGGGCGAGCTGCACTGCATCGGTGCAACCACCTTGGACGAGTACAGAAAGTACATTGAAAAGGATGCCGCACTTGCAAGGCGTTTCCAGCCCGTAACCGTAAACGAACCCACCGTCGAGGACACTATATCTATCTTAAGAGGGTTGAAAGAAAGGTTTGAAATATTCCACGGCGTACGCATACACGACGACGCGTTGGTTGCGGCTGCAACCCTTTCAAACAGGTATATTACCGACCGTTTTCTGCCCGATAAGGCTATCGACCTGGTGGACGAGGCTGCGGCAATGCTCAGAACCGAAATTGACTCCATGCCCTCGGATATGGACGCCTTAAACAGAAAAATCATTCAGCTTGAAATCGAAGAAAAGGCGTTATCCAAGGAAAAGGACAATATTTCACAATCCCGTTTAGAGGCGTTGAAAAAAGAGCTTGCAGAGTGCAAGGAACAGTTCTCCGCCCTTAAAGCACAATGGGATGACGAGAAGTCGAGCATTGACCGTGAAAAGCAGTTAAAGGCAAAAATTGACGAAACTAAAGGCGAGATTGACAGCGCGACCAACTCCGGCGATTTTGAAAAGGCTGCAAGGCTGCGCTACGGAGAGTTACCCTCGCTTGAAAAGGAGCTTGAAAGCATAAAGGCAAAGCAAAGCGGAGAGCTACTTCAGGACGAGGTAAACGAGGAGCAGATTAACCGCATAGTATCACGCTGGACGGGCATACCCGTAGCCAAGTTAAAAGAGGGCGAACGACAGAAAATTTTGCACCTTGCAGACGATTTACACAAGCGTGTGATAGGTCAGGACGAGGCGGTAACCAAGGTTTCCGAGGCTATCTTAAGGGCAAGGGCAGGCATATCCGACCCCGCAAGACCTATCGGCTCCTTCCTATTCTTAGGTCCTACGGGCGTGGGCAAGACCGAGCTTGCAAAATCTCTTGCTGAAAATCTCTTCGACGATGAGAAGAATATAGTAAGGATAGATATGTCGGAGTATATGGAGAAGTTCTCCGTCTCCCGTTTAGTCGGTGCGCCTCCGGGATACGTCGGCTACGAGGAGGGCGGAACGCTGACCGAGGCGGTACGCAGAAAGCCCTACTCCATAGTACTCTTCGACGAGATTGAGAAGGCACACCCCGACGTGTTCAATATACTTTTGCAGATTTTGGACGACGGCAGGGTTACCGATTCGCAGGGGCGGACGGTGGACTTTAAAAACACCATAATAATCTTAACCAGCAATCTAGGCTCTGCAGATATAATCGAGGGAATCGAGGACGGCGAGATTTCCAAAGAGGCAAAAGAGAGGGTCGGCGCATTGCTTAAACAGTCCTTCCGCCCTGAATTCTTGAACAGACTTGACGAGATAATCATATTCAAGCCCCTGACCGCCGACAATATGGTGGGCATTGTGGACATACTTTTAAAACGCCTTAGCGCAAGGCTTGCAGAGGAAAATTTATACCTTAAGGTAACCGACTCCGCTAAGACGTATATCGCGGAGAACGGCAGCGACAGCGTGTACGGCGCAAGACCTTTGAAGAGGTATCTGCAAAAGCATGCCGAAACGCCTATTGCAAGGTATATCATAGAGAACAACCCCAAGCCCGATACCACGTTAGTTTTGGACTGCAATGACGGTGGGCTAACCCTCAATGCGGAATAACCCCGATATATTATGCTGTGAATAATTTTTTGGCAGTCTGCCCATACTCAGAGTATGAGTAAGAAAAACTGTAAAAAATGTGTTGAGGACTGTTTGGACCACGCCGCAAGCGCGAACGAGTGTACGGGCGCGCTGCAGCATATGGAATTGGATTTGGACGAACTCGCAAAGTTTCACAAGCAATTCAATTCCTGATTGGATAGGGAATATGCTTTAACTAACGGCAAAATGAGGACAACGCCGCCGACGGAAAATTCCGTCGGCGGCGTCTGTTTTACAGTTTTTATCAAAGTTTTCCTATCATTCCGCTTGAGATGAAAAAGCTGTTATTTGAATTTTTAACACCTTTTTCAGGCGTTAACAGTTTTTTAACCTTTGCCCTGCCGTGAACCTTATCGGTGAGTATAACCTGCGTTACCCCCAAAGTATCCCCGTTTAAAGCGTAGTAGTCGGTTAAATATCTCTTTATAAGCCCCTCGGCATAAATGCAGACGTTGGGGTATTTTTTGATATGCGTTAAATCAAATTGAACAAATTCCTGACACCCCTGTCTGAATAAGGCAAGCTTATCTCCGACAATACTCAATTCGAATTCCGCATTGCCGTTCGCCTGTAAAATTGCGGTATGCTCGTCAAAGTTATCCGCAATATATCTGTGAACAATTCGGCGGTACGGTCTTTTAAAGAACAGCTCCCACACGATTACAAAGGCAAACAAAAGCGCGATGACTGCAAGCAGAGCAACGAATACCCACACCGACCAGTCGGTAAGTTTTAATCTCGTCTTTTCCACCGCAACCCATATGGCTAGTCCTGCGGCAAGAAATGCAAGCACTGCCATTGCTAAGTTGGTTAATATGGTTGCAACCCTGTTGCTTTTAAAGGTTGCCTGTATCTCGGGCGAGGATAGATCGGTCATTTTATTAGTCCTCTTTTCAAAAAGTAATTTTTATCGGGGCGGTAAACGTAAACTTCTCCGTTTTGTATAATGTTATAATTGTCAACGTTATTATCGTGTTTATCGTATTTATCGGCTATAGTTACGTTTGAATACCCCTCGCCATACAGAGAGTAGTACGCCTCTAAATACTCCAATAGCCGAGTACCGAAATTGGAATGCATCCTTGTTGATTTTTCAATACCCGACAGATCAAAGACAATTTTCTTAAAGGAGTTTTGTCTGTATAAAGTTACCTTATCTCCCTCATATTCGGCTATTAACGCTATTTCGCTATCGCCTGAATACAGGTCGGAATTTTCTTCCATTGCCGTAACAAGCACGTCGCATACACACTTATTTAGCCGCTTTTCGGTTAGCATTAATAAGGTAAAAAATACTACTAACACTACCGCAAAGACGGCTGCAATAATCCAGGTTACCGTAATAAGTACTGCCTGCTCTTTCATACTGCCTACCGCCACCGCGGAACATATTCCGGCACAAAAAGCAATGACAAACGCACCCGTAGAAAAAGAAGAAAACAGCCTTATCCTTGCAATATATTTTTTAATCTCTTGACTGTCAAACGTTACCATGTTTAATCTTTACTCTTTAACTTTTCCAAAGCGAGGAAGTGAATTTCTTCGGTTGCAATGGATAGCTTTGTAAGCTGATCCCTCTGCGTAGAGGGGTGCAGCCAGTAGCTGTCGTCGCCCGTGGATATATCCACGCAGTCGCCTAAGAAGTGATGGCGGTTTTTCCACCTCTTGAAAAACGGGTAGTCGTACTCGATATGTATGCTATCCAGCTCTGCCGCCTTCCACTCGATATGCGTAGGCTTGCCGTAGATTGTGCCGTCTAAAACGGTGCCGTCCGTAGTCTGCACTAATCTGCCCTTACCGTGGTGTTCAAACGCCTTTGCATTGGGCAATGTATGCACCTCTACCTCGCCTTCGTAGCGGTATATGCCCGAACGAACCTCTTCTCTGACGTTCGCTCTCTCCCACTTGAACCAGTCGGGGATATGCTCAAACTCGGTCTCCCCCTCCTCGGCTTGAAGCCTTCCGAGGTTGGTCATCTGCCAACCCTTGCCGCAGCTTCCGCACCAAAGACGGGTGCCCTCAGAGTACATTTCAAACTCCTTTTTGCAGTGAGGGCATTGATAGAGTACGTTGTGTAAGCCGTGGGCACGGTTTTCATAGTTATTCTCAATGCCGTTTTCGTACTGGTACTTAAAATCGTCCCTTTCAAACGCCTTTAAAATTCTTTCGTTAATGACGTCTGCGGAGAGGGTTTTAACCTCGTCTGCGGTTACAATTTGCTCGATTGTAGCCCTTTGAGGGCAGGGTTGCCTCGTCTTATTCCACTGCGGTCCTATGATGTAAGTACCCTGCATATTCAAAACTACCACGGGTATACCTAAAAGCTTACACAGTTTGCCCACCGAAGGGGGAACGTAAGAGGCACAGCCGTCTATAGAGTACCTCGCTTCGGGATACATACACACAATATCTCCGTAATTTTTTACGCAGTGACGCATATTGCGGATAAGGTCGTAATCCCTTACAAACTTGCGCTTGCAAATACACCCTAAAATTCTCATAAGCCAATCGCCCATATCCCTTATGGCGTCTATAGCAACGACGTTGTTTACGCGTTTGTAGGGCAGTATTGCCTTGTATTGCAGGCAGAAATCCATCTCGCTGGCGTGCGTTGCAAGCAGCATATACGGGGGTTTAAGCCCCTCCATATTGACTTTTTTAATCTCGGCTTTAATGCCCCTCATTCTGTAGGAAATTACAAACGTTCTGGCTATCCACATCCACAGCGCGCTTGCCCTTTTAGGCTTGCGGCTAAAGTCGTATTTTTTTACTTGCTTTTCTTTCATATTCTTCTCCGTCGGAATAACTGAATTCCCTTATATATTTTACATTAAACGAACGGTTTAGTCAATAGCCGATTGAGATATTTTCGCCCTTATGCAGTCAACAGACCTAAAATAAAGGTGCAATACCTAATAAGACACTGCACCCTGTTTTATTATTTCCGTCTTTAATTAATAGAGAGCCGCCGTGGAGAATGCAGCCATCGATATGGTTACCTCCATATTAAAGCTCGTAACCGACGCTGCAATTTTTTTAATGATTTTCATATATTTGTAATCACCTTAAAATGAATTTTCAGTTTTGAATAAATTTAATTAACTATCTTTTATATAACCTTATTAAAATTAATTATACCTATTATATAAAACTAAAGTATGCAGAAAGTATGCAAAATAAGTTAGAGACAAATTTTAAAACCAGAAGGTATTGGCAGAGGTCTGATAAAAAAGGGACTGCAAATCGGTTTGTCGTACCAACTAAAATATAATACAAAGTAAGCGGTGAACCGAAGCCCACCGCCTTATAATACTATTAAGTTAGTAAAGGAATTAGTGAATACTACCTCGCCTATCGGGTTTGTCAATTTGCGTTCTAAGCATTTTCACGAGTGAAATATTCGCTCCACTCACCGTCCCTTTCATATTGACCACTTACGCATACGGCACGAATTCTAACCGTTGAGCCATATTTTATACCCGAAACGCTGATTTGAGTGGTTACCTGCTCTTCGCCGTCGTTTCATTGCAAAATAAAACCTTAAAAAATATTTTAGCATAGGTTGATTACCCTCTCCACTTAACTGCGAGATTGTAAATCAACTTAATAAAACTTGTACTCAACTTTACCGAAGCTTGCGCAAGTCTCGCCATAGCTTACTAATGAATAAGTATAAGAAGTTGTGGCGGTGAGCGTTACCGTTTCGCCCGCAACCAAAGTAGTGTAACTCGACTTTAAGCCCGTGGTAACGCTTCCGTCACTCGCATATACTACGCAGGTCATTTCCATTTTTAACGTGCCGTTGGTCTTGTTTTTTACCACAACCTTAACCGCAGGACTGTATCTGTTGCCGACTATACGGTATTTCAGGCTTGGCTGTTCTATCACTTCGATTTTATTTGAAGCTCCGTCTCCAAACAGACCGCACCCTGTAAAGTTAGCCACCGCCGCAAAAATCAGCGCAAACGCCACCACGACAATCCATTTCTTTTTGTTCTTAATCATAAAAAATTCCCTCCGAATGTTTATTCTAAGGGAATTCTATCATATTCATTGTACTGAAAAGAGTTCAATGTAAAGTGGAAGAGCAATGACTTGTGCAGTAATCCCAGAAGGGACAGCAAGTACAGCGACTGCCAATTTCAAATTCAGGCTCGTTTGGGTCGGCAAGAAATTTTTCGGCAGATTTAAGGGCTTTCTCAACCAACTTCTCTTCTTCGTTGACAAAGAGCGAAACGTCGCTAAATTTGAATGATTTACTAATGTCAAGAGTTGCCTTGTCAATATCAAGACAGGCAACGCAAGTGGCCGTAACTTTAACTCCGCATTTTTGCAGAACGTACTTTTGATAGGCAATATCAACACTGTCAATATAACGCACGTCGTAAGCACCTATTACTTTATAGATAGCGTAACCGTCTTTTTCTCTATGCAAAATATCCACAATACAGTTAAGACCGCCACACGAAAAAGTTGTGTTGAATATGTTTTCCGCACCCTGCTCTATTAGGCTTTGGGTAACCGAAGTCATTGCCGATAGGTCAAGTGAGCCATTCTCTTTTAACGTGGTTACTTCGTGATATCCGTCAAACAACCCCTTGGCAAGTCGGCAAGCTTGATCGTCTTTACCAAGCATTTTTTGAACGGTCTCATTCATTTTAAACTCTTGACTCTTATACTTTTTAAGCCAACTTAATTTGGGGCAATACCTGAATGAAACATAGTCTAGTCTACTGAAATTCATATTCCACCTTAATTAAAAAACCCTTTGAATATTTACTTCAAAGGGAGTTTGGCATATTCGTTGTATTAGTAATAGACTTATGAAATCTAATTTATTTATTATCGCTAATAATATTATCTACCACTGTATCAAGCCATTTCTTTCTGCTTAATAGATTAGGGTGATACGTCCAATATGCAGGAACGTTTAACCCTAAGATGCCTGAAATTTCTTGACAACATTCATTTTTATTAGGTTTAGGGTAAACCGCTTCAAGCCTCTTATCAACCTCTTCTCCGATAAAAAAAGCTAAACTTAATGAATGATAATACGGATTATTTGGACCGACAGCAAAAACGACAATATCCGACTTTGCTATCTCTATTTCCTTTTTAAGTAGAGATTTTGAATTACCGTCAAAAATTTTTCCGTGAAGAATCTCCCTTTCATTACTCCCTGTTTTGTAAGGTAAGAAATCTTCTTTCCAATCTTTTCCATCTTTTTTAACGTAAGTTCTGACTTTATCAAGATTGTTCCAGCAAGGCGCATATCCCCCCTTTGCGAATTTTCTGAAAAAACGCCAAAACGGAGACCTGTTATAATCCATTTCTTTATTCTTTTCTTTATTCACCTGCCTGTTAAGATACGAAATAGCCCACGCCTGCCACTCACTTAAACACCATTTTTCATAATCGTAAGTATGGTCGTTTGCTTCCTGTCCGATAATCATTATTTTTTTATCGCTTTCTATATACTGCCTTGAAACGCCAAAACTAAATGCGCAGGATAACTTACCCCATTCCGCTTCATTGTTTTGGTATTCTTCACGTAGAGGACTATAGCATGATTCTTGCCATTTTTCTTGCAATTCCAATAATTCATTGTTTATATTTTTATCCATAATGCTTTCCTCCTCTTCCCCATTATATCAAAACGGGTCTTCATCGTCAATATCTTCAAGTTTTATTTCACACAAGAGCTTGGTTGCAAGTTGCGCTATCGCCAATGCCCAGCCGAGGCTGTCGTCTCTGTTGAAGACGTAAACATTTCTTTCAGTTTCAAAAGGAATATCGTAGGCAATTAACGTCTCGTCCCCGCTCTCGGGTTCAGAAAGCGTTTTCGCTATCTCCAACGCCGACGGCTTGTTTTGCTCGGCAAGGTCGAGTTTTTCTTTCAGCTTTCCAGCTCTTATCACGCTGTTAATATCAATTACGGGGTTGTTGAAAAGATAGCCGTAAGACAGGGCATGCTCCTTTAAAAGATTGTAGGCACTGTCTTTGTCACAAATATAATATCTGCGCAGAATCACCGTACTACCTTCTATAAATTCAAAAAGTCTGCCGATAACGTCCTTTAAGCAAGATGCGCCGATAAGGTGCGCAGTAGTAACTCCTTTCAAGTCCAAATCTTCGTCTTCAATAAATTTATAGCTCCCCCAAGTCAGTCCTTCGGGCGCAACGAACGTTGAATAATGCTCAACTATTTTACCTTTTTCTATTTTTACGGCGGCAATTTCTACTATGCTCGGTCTGTTCAGGGTGATACGATTTTCCGTTTTCTTATCAATAACTTCTGTTGCGGCAGCAAATTCCAAAACCGTAAAGCAAGTATTCCTAAAATCAGCCATTTTACTCCTCATATAATTTTTTCATTTCGTCAATATCGTCCTTGATTTTATCAACCAAGGACTGCGGAGAAAGCACCTTGACGTATTTTCCGAACTGCAAAAGCCAGAAACGCATAGCCCTTGGACTTGCCGTTAACGTAAATTTTAAATTCCCGTCCGCAAGCTTAGTTATCTGCACGTCACGACCAAACCAATCGAGAACGTAGTCGATCATATTTTCTGCGCTGTTAGCCGTTATAAATTCTATTCTCGTCGGCTCGTCTGCATACAGGTAGGGAAGGCGGTTATTGAGTTTTCCGAGATTTATTCCGTTTTCGCAACCCTTAACTTCGTTTAACGGCTTTACGGGTAATTGGGTGGGGGATATGCCCGAAATACGGTCTATTCTGCAGTACACCAAGCCGTCGTATTTATCGTAATTGCACGCTAAATAGTACCGCCCGTTTTTTAGAAAGAGTTGGTAAGGATTGACCAGCGATTTTTGCTCTCTGCGCAGGTGTAGCTTTTTATCTATACCGTAATCACCGTAGGCAAACTCAACTTTAATTTTCTTATCTATCGCTTCACAGAGTAGTTCGATATTGTAAAAATAATCACGGTTATCGTCCTTCTGCCAATCGTCTAAATTGGCAACGTGGCGAGCATAGTTTTTAAAATACTTACCACCTTCGGCAGTCAACTTTTCAATAAGCTCTTTAGTGTGCGCCTTGCAGATATTGCGGTTAGACAAAACCGAATCTATTAAAAGACGAAGCTCGCCCGTCTCATATTTCTTTGTGGCGAGATAACTACCCGAATTGTCGGAAACAATATCATACCCTGCCTGTTGCAGAAACTCAATATTGCGTGCAACGGCTTTACGTTCGCACTCTATGCCGTACAAAACCTTCAAAAGCGAAATTATATCGCCCTGTCTTAACTTATGGTCGCAGTCTGAGTACTCGGTAAGAATTTCAAGTATCCTTAAAATCAACAGTTTTTTAGGTTCGTAGCTTTCCATTTTCCTTCACCTCGGTAGCATAATAACACAATGCTTGTACCATTTTCGGTACAATCACATTATAGAATAAAGGTTTTATATATGTGCCGTTTTGTGAACTATAATTGTATAAGTTCAAGAAAAATCTTTGCAGTTGTTTCTGCATAGTGTAATGCTCGGTGATTGGTAAACTCTATAATTAAGGTACTGAAAATGGTACAACAAATAATCCGACGGAGATTGGTTGTCCGTCGGATTGTTTAATTCTATTTAATTGTGTTCCCAGTTACGAGGTACAAGCCTATTATGTGTTCCCACAGTCCGGTTGCACAAGCAGCCTGACCGTACGTGTGGTTTTGAGTACCTTTTCACGATAACCGTGTTCGTCAACGTTAAAGGCAAAATGGCTTGAAAACATTGAAAAATGAAGAATTTCCGTGTATTTTACACGTCCTTGCGTTGTAGCACTACCAACGTCTCGACATTCAGCTGTTTGTTCAAAAAAATTTCTTCTACCTCTTTGCCGTCCTGCAATACGGGAAAGTTGAATTTTATCGATTTTAACGGGCAATCGCTTTCGCCTTCGGGATAGATTTGAATTTCTTGAATTAACTCGGCAAGCAATTCCTTTCTTTCCTCATCGCTCATTATATCATACAATTCGGAAAAATGCTCTAAAATACGATAAATATTTTCCATTGTCAGAGATTTCGTTTCAATCGCCCGTTTCCTAAGCCTGGCGTCTGCAATCTTTTCTTCGATTTCTGCAATCGTATCGTATAGCGAATCAAGCCTTATTGTTATATCGTGAATTTTTCTTTCCCTGTGATTTGCGTCTACGGGCAAAGAATCAAGTTCTCGTTCAAGCCGAGACTTATTAAGCTCCACCTCGTTCAATTTGCTTTCATAATTGTCGATTTCCACATCGATTTTAGCGGTATCCGCCTGAATACCGATACGGCTCTTTATGCTTGCGGCAAATTTCTCGTCCTGAACGAAATGCTTGATTACTTCCACAACCAACGGTTCTATATCAGTCTTTTTCAGATTCGCACTATAATCGCAGGAATGTCCCCTATGTAACTTATTTCTGCTACAAGCGTAATACATTACTTCCTTGTACGTTCCATCTTTTTTCGTCCAACAAACCCTGTTTGCATACATTCCTGAACCGCACTTCGGACATTTTATTATTCCTGTCAGCAAATGTGCTCGGTCCTTCCCGTACTTTGACGCAAATTTTACGCCCGTGGCAAGTCGTTTTTCGTGCGCCTGCTGCCACAACTTTTCACTGACGATACCTTCGTGTTTACCATCCACAAGACAATAATCTTTCTGCCTCACAAGACGGTATTCACTTTTCTTGCCCTTAACCCTTTCGTGTTTTCTTCTGCCGTAAGCAATCTTTCCGCAGTAAACGGGATTATCTAGGAGTTGTTGAATAAAGTGTGCGCTGAATCCTTCAATATCAGTTTCTTTTCTCGGTTTCTTTTTTATCCCCTGTAAATTGAGAAATTTTGCAATTCCCCCATAGCCCATCCTCGTATTGACGTACTTATCGAATATCAATCTGACAATTTCAGCCTCTCCTTCGTCTATTTGAAGAGTCTCGTTTTTAATCGAATATCCGTATGGAGCAGGTCCACCGTTCCACTTACCTTGCCGTGCCTTTTCTCGTCTGCCGTTCATCGTCTGTTCAAGAATATTTTCTCGCTCGATTTCCGCAACGGCGGAAAGTACGGAAATGAGCAACTTCCCGCTTGTCTGCGACGAATCGATACCCTCTTCGACGCTGATAAGATTAACGCCGTAATCCTGCACCGTCTGAAGCGAGCTTAATATGTCCGCCGCATTTCTTCCGAAACGGGAAAGTTTGTAAACGAGTATGTAATCAATTTGCGTTCCGCTTTTAATATCCGAAAGCATTGCCTGAAATGCAGGTCGTCCGGATATGGACTTACCGGACTTGCCTGCATCTTCGTATGTATCCGATATAATTATTTCTTCCCTTTCCGCAAACTTTTTTAAGCAGTTTTTCTGTGCCTCAAGGCTATACCCGTCAACTTGCATTTCCGTACTTACACGAGAATATAAAAAACATTTTTTACCCTCTCTGTTCACTTTTTACCTCCTGTTTTTCGTCAACTCCGTTTAATACTCTTTCGCCGTATTTTTGCATAAGCTGCGCCATCATTCCGATAAACGCATTGTAGTTTTGATTTTGTTTATAAATCTTTGCCTCTTTTGTTAGTTCATTATTTTGTTGTTTCAATTCTCCTTATCATTTTAGTTTTATATAGGTTTTGCAAACTATGCTTTTAACGGAAAGATAAGCAACGTTTGCCCTACACATTTTTTGTCTCCTTATCAATTCCCGACATTACGGGTGTATTAAGTATAGAATTATTAATTCTACATTCCGCTGTTGTCGGTAAAAATTGCGTGTCGTATATATACCATACTATATTTTTACCTAATTGTCAATAGTTTTATTCGTTCATCACCTCCTGTAAATCTGGGTTCCCGATTCTTCCTTTCGCCATGGCGAATAGTGTCGGTTTTGACTATCTGTGGCAAAACCCTTTACCTGCCTCTCACTTTTAAAAATTTGTTGCAATTTTATACTCCTCCTATTGTTTGAATTTCGTTTGTTTTTGGCTTGTATTTTGCTTGCTGTTTGCGGACTATTATTAGGCTTGTCCGCTTGCCTTTTAGTTAGCACATAGGCATCACCTCCTTGAATTGTTTTGTTGTATTATCCCTGACATAGAGCTGTTTAATCACCAAAAAAGGATACAAAAAAGCCGACAAAACATAACGTTTCACCGACTTAAACCGTATTTAGCAAGTTCTAATTGCTCTATGATGGTTAATCATTCAATGTACTTTTGTTAATCTATCTATTTACTTTTCTTCCTCTTCTTCTTGGCAAAGCTCTTTAATTGGGCGTTGATTTGCTCGGCTTGCTTGTCCGCATACTGCCTACGTCGTAATACTCGTCAGGGTTCTCGTACTCTGACACACATCCGTTCCGCCTTGCTCTGGCGTTGAGTTCGGGAATGGTTCCGTCGCAACCATAGTAATCTTCATAGTTGAAGAACATCTCATCGTCATCCAACTGCCAAAAACCTTCCCAGCGGAAGTTACGAAGTTTCAAAGGGTTACCCTCGGCACATACCTTTTCAATCTGCATTTCCTTGCCCGTCAAACGAGGTCTTTCACCAATATAAATTATTCGGTTTGCCCTTTGCTTGCCATCCTCGTCATACACTCTTTCACGACGGATAACACTCTCTTCTTCCAACTCCTTTAAGAGCTTTTGCATAGAGCGCACTGAAACATTGAAAGCCTTAGCAATACTCTCCACTTTCATTTCGCGCCCACTGCGCCGACGAAGATAATTGACAAGAACTTGCTTGCGTTTTCTGCCCGTTAGCTTTCGTATCTGAAGGGTGCTGTTATCATCTATAAAATAGAAGTATCCGTAACCTTTTTTCGCCATTTTACCCCTTCACTAGCAACAAAATTTCACCCCTATGCTTAAAACCGTTATTTTACAAAAACAAGGCTTTTTAATGCAAAAAGCGTGTATTATCCTGCAAAATTAACCCTAAAAATTTTTTTAGCCTAGGTTGCATTGCCCTCTCTTCTTAACTGCGAGATTGCATAATGCCTTCAGGTAAACTCATCATACAACACTACTCTAAAAAAGTCAACGGTCAACTGTCCTCGTTCTTGGACAGTTGACCGTTTTAGAACTTTTTTATAGTATTTCTTATTTAATTTCAGTTTTCCAAAGACCGTGAAGATTACAATAAGCATAGACGGCAACGGGCTTGTCGTTGCAAACTGCAAACGTAACTTCGGGTGCGTCAGAAGGCTTTAACGTTCTGTACTGTCCGCCGTTTTCGGTCTCCAAATAAATCCACTGAATATAATGTTCAGTCGCCATAGGATGAGTAACCTCACCTACGTTTACGTGAACGTTTCCCTCCTCTACCGTAACGAAAGGTAAGTGCTTTTCTCCTGCGCCCTCAGAAGTATTAGGTACGAGCGCAGTCATTTTTTCACCACAACATACAACGGGTACTTTGGCATCTTTAACCTTTATAATAATATTCCCACAGTGATTACAAATATAAAATTTCGGTTCCATAATAAAATTCTCCTTTATATTTTTGATATTTTATTTATTATATCGTTTAATCCATTTTCTTCAATATCCTCGACTTTACCATCGTCACACAAACGGGCAATCTCCGACCTTATAGGAAGTTTTGCAACCGTATCTATCCGATATTCTGCCGCTAATTTATCAACACAGCTTTCGCCGAATATACTATGTTTTTCATTACATTTAGGGCATTGAAAAAAAGACATATTTTCAACAATTCCGAGCACGGGAATTTTCATCATTTCAGCCATTTTGACAGCTTTGCATACAATCATTTCTACCAACTCCTGCGGAGAAGTAACTACAATGATTCCTGCTATCGGCAAGGACTGAAATACAGTCAAGGGTACGTCTCCCGTTCCGGGAGGCATATCCACAAACATATAGTCCACGTCACCCCAAATAACGTCTGTCCAGAACTGCTTTACAACATTTGATATTATCGGACCTCGCCATACGACAGGGTCGCTGTCATTATCAAGCAAGAGATTGATTGACATTATTTTTATTCCATTTGCCGTTACAGCCGGCTGTATGCCGTCTTTTGTCCCTCCTGATTTTCCCTTAACACCGAACATCTTAGGAACAGACGGTCCCGTAACGTCTGCATCAAGTACAGCAGTCCGATATCCTCTTTTCTGCATACCTGACGCCAACAATGCTGTAATTAGTGATTTTCCGACGCCGCCTTTACCGCTTACAATTCCGATAACCGTTTTTACCGACGATTTGACGTTCTGTTTTTCCGATTTACTCTTAAGAGCAGTTCGTTCATTGCAGTCGCTACTACATTCCGAACAGTTATGAGAACATTTTTCCGCCATTTTAATACCTCCGTTTTAATTTCGCAGTCGATTTTAGCACAGGTATTTGGCAAATACAAGATACTATTAAATTAATTAGCGCAATATTTTAACGATAATCGCATTTTCGACATTGAATCATTGTATTATCATTCTCCTCTTTATAAAAATGTCCCGCCCATTTGCAGATACTCTGCAAAATAGGCACAACGGATATTCCTTTTTCGGAAAGCGAATATTCAACACGGGGAGGAATTTCATCGTAAGACTGGCGAATTACGATTTCATTTGCAATCAGATCCTTTAGAGAAGACGCTAATACAGCGTCAGTGATGTTACCCATTTCTTTTCTCAGTTCGCTGTAGCGCAAAACATTTTTGGCAGCCAAAACGCAGATTATCCTTGAGTGCCACTTCCCTCCGAATATTTCTAAACCGTATTCTAACGGGCAGCGTATATCTTTTTCTAATTTTTTTTGATACATATCCTTAATCTCCAAATATATCCTTTATTTTTATTATATATTAAACTTCGTCAATTTCAAGTTACTATTAAATTTATTAGTAACTTATAAATTTGCTAATATATTGCTTTTTTTGAGCTGACAACATATAATTCAATCATCGCAAATGCGTAAATCTAATTCGGAGGTTTTTATATGTTAAACGACCATGTATTAAGAGTACTTGAAAAGAGCATGTGGGATCTGGCAACCTGTGCAAACGGAGACCCTAACGTCGTTCCCGTCGCATTCAAGTTTGTAACTGACGACGGCAAGCTGGCGGTTGGCGACGTATTCCTTGACACCACCTTAAAAAACGTAAAGATGAACGGCGGTAAAATTGCCGTTTCGGTTTACGACGCTAATACTTTGGAAGGCTATCAGATTCAAGGAACGGCAGTCTATTTGACAGAAGGCAAAACAGTTGAACAATTTAAAGCAATGGTTGAAAAAATGTTTAACGGTGCAGCCACTGCAAAGGGCGCACTTATCATTACGCCGCAAAAGGTCATTGTAACCACGCCGGGCGCCGACAACAAAAAAGTGTTGTAGTCAACAGATTCAGGCAAAACTTAAAGCCCTGCTCCAAAGCTAAATTGCAAAGGGGCAGGGCAATTTTTATTCATTGATTGTATAAATAAATGTCCAATTCAAATGCCGACCGCTATTTCTATTAATAGTTTTCCTTTCTCACTTCAAAGAATGCCTGAGGGTGATTGCATACGGGGCAGACTTCGGGTGCGGCTGTGCCTACTACGATATGTCCGCAGTTGCGGCACTCCCAAACCTGAACGCCTGCCTTTTCAAACACCTGCTTGGTTTCTACGTTATTAAGCAATGCACGATATCTCTCTTCGTGAGCCTTCTCGATTGCGGCAACGCCTCTGAACTGCTTTGCTAAATCGTGGAAGCCCTCTTCGTCAGCCTCCCTTGCCATTCTGTCGTACATATCCG